>JABDLJ010000032.1 GCA_013003075.1 Paracoccaceae bacterium | reverse complement strand
CACCTATTGGGACGAGTTGCGCGAGGTCATGGACTGGACGCAGAGCAACGTGCATTCCACCTTCGGCGTCTGCTGGGGCGGGATGGCGATGATCAACCATTTCCACGGGGTCGACAAGCACATCCTGCCGGGCAAGCTGTTCGGCTGCTTCCGGCACCGCAACCTGGCCCCTGCCTCGCCCTACCTGCGCGGCTTTTCCGACGATTGCGTCGTGCCCGTCAGCCGCTGGACCGAGATGCGCCAGGACGAGATCGACCGCGCCGGCAGCCTGACGACGCTTCTGGGCTCGGACGAGGCCGGCCCCTGCCTTATCGAGGACAAGGGGCACCGCGCGCTCTATATCTTCAACCATTTCGAATATGACAGCGGCACGCTGAAGGAGGAATACGATCGCGACATTGCCGAGGGCACGCCGATCAACGTGCCGCTGAACTATTATCCGGGCGACGATCCCAGCAAAACTCCGCTCAACCGCTGGAGAAGTCACGCGCATCTTCTATATGGCAACTGGATCAACGAGATTTACCAGACCACGCATTATGACATGGACCAAATTGGTAGCCCTTAGCCTTGTTCTTGCCGCCGCAGCCGGCGGCTTCGCATACTATGTCAACGGACGGGTCGCGGCGCAGGCCGCAGCCGCCGAGGATGCCTTTCCGCCCGAGGGCGAGCTGATCGAGGTGAACGGGACCACCGTGCACGCGGTGGTGCGCGGCAGCGGCCCCGATCTGGTGCTGATCCACGGCGCCAGCGGCAACACCCGCGATTTCACCTTCGATCTGGTGGGCCGGCTGTCGGACCGCTACCGGGTGATCGCGCTTGACCGGCCGGGCTTTGGCTATACCGACCGGCTGGGACGCGGCTCTGAAAGCATCAACGACCAGGCGATCCTTCTGCAGGCCGCCGCCGCGCATCTCGGCGCCGAAAAGCCCATCGTTCTGGGCCAAAGCTATGGCGGCGCGGTCGCCATGGCCTGGGCGGTCGAGCGGCCGGACAAGCTGTCGGGGCTGGTGATGGTCGCGGGCGTGTCGAACCCCTGGGTGGGCGGCGTCGACACGCTCTACCACGTTCTGGGCTCGCGGCCCGGATCGGCGCTTCTGGTGCCGCTGGTGTCGGCCTATTACGGGCGTGAGCGGGTGCTCGACGCCGTGCGCGGCGTCTTCTCTCCGCAATTGCCGCCGGATGGCTATGCCGAGTATATCGGCACCGGCCTGACCTTGCGGCCGCAAAGCCTGCGCGCCAACGCCCAGCAGCGTATCACGCTGGAGCGCGAGATCACCGAACTCGTGCCGCGCTACGAGGCGGTGGATGTGCCGGCCGAGCTGGTGCACGGCACCGCGGATGGGATCGTGGCGCATGTGGTGCATTCGATCCCGCTGTCGCGGCAACTGGACGATGCCAATCTCGTTGCGCTCAACGGGGTGGGCCATATGCCGCATCATACCCACACCGAGGCAGTAATCGCGGCGATTGACCGGGTCGCGGGCCGCGCCGGATTGCGCTAGGGCGGCGCGCGGCCTAACCTTCGCATGCCAAAGCAAGTCAGCCGAAAGGTCGCCCGCGATGTCATTGCCCTTTGATGGCGCTATCAGCCAGTTCTACCAAAGCGAGGCCCCGCCCGAGGTGCGCGAAGCGGTCAAGACGGCAGGCGGCAAGACGATCCTTTCAGGCAGCTACCCCTACGACAAACGGATGAAGTCGGACGCCTACGAAGAAGAGCTGGCCGCGCTGCAGCTTGAGCTTGTCAAGTTCCAGGCCGATGTGCGCGACAGCGGCAAGCGTGTGGTTGTCGTCTTCGAAGGCCGTGATGCGGCCGGAAAAGGCGGCACGATCAAGCGCTTCCGTGAAAATCTTAATCCCCGCATCGCGCGTGTTGTGGCGCTGTCCAAGCCCTCGGATGTCGAGGCCGGGCAGTGGTATTTCCAGCGCTATGTGAAACACCTGCCGACGGCCGGACAGATCGCGCTCTTTGACCGAAGCTGGTACAACCGCGCCGTCGTCGAGCATGTCTTCGGGTTCTGCACCCCCCAGCAGCGCGCGCATTTCTTCACCCAGCTGCCCGAGTTCGAGGACATGCTGGTGGATGAAGGCATCGCGTTTCACAAGATCTGGCTGAACGTGGGCCGCGCCGAACAGCTTCGCCGGTTCCTGGCGCGCGAAAAAGACCCCCTGAAGCAATGGAAGCTGTCCTCCATCGACGTCAAGGGGCTTGCCAAATGGGACGACTATACCAACGCCATCGTCGAGACCTTCCAGCGCAGCCACAGCAGCACAGCGCCCTGGACCGTCGTGCGCAGCGACGACAAGCGCCGCGCCCGC
This sequence comes from Paracoccaceae bacterium, assembly GCA_013003075.1. Lineage (GTDB taxonomy): Bacteria > Pseudomonadota > Alphaproteobacteria > Rhodobacterales > Rhodobacteraceae > JABDLJ01. The sequence continues at coordinate 27,135 of JABDLJ010000032.1, read as the reverse complement.
ATCGCGGCCATCCGGGCGGTGCTGTCGGGGATCGACTATGCCGGCAAGGACGCCAGCGTCGCCGCGCCGCCCGACGACAAGATCTGCGGCGGCCCCGATATCTGGAATGGCTAAACGCGGCTATCATCACGGCAACCTCGCGCAAGCGCTGGTCGATGCCGCCCTGAAGCTGATCGAGGTGAAAGGCCCCACCGGCTTTACGCTGTCCGAGGCGGCCAAACAGGCCGGCGTCACCCCGGCCGCGGTCTACCGCCATTTCGAGGGCCGCGAAGACCTGATCGCCGAGGCCGCCCTGCAGGGCTACCGGATCTTCGCCGACCTGATGGAACACGCCTATCAAAGCGGCCAGCCCTCGGCGCTGGCCTCGTTCGAGGCGACCGGGCGCGCCTACCTTGCTTTCGCGCGCCGGCATCCGGGGCATTACGTGGCGATGTTCGAAAGCGGCATCTCGGTCAATCGCACGCCCGAACTTGCGATGGAAAGCCGCCGCGCCTTCGAGGTTCTGGAAAAGGCTGCAAGCGCGCTGTCCGAACACATCCCGCCCGAAAAGCGGCCGCCGCCGCAGATGGTTTCGTCGCATATCTGGGCGATGAGCCACGGCGTGGTAGAGCTTTTCGCCCGCGGCTCTCCGGGTACCAAGGCGCCTTTCCCGCCCGAGGATCTTCTGGAGTCCGGGATCGGCGTCTACCTGCGCGGCCTGGGGCTGATCCCGCCCGACAGCTAGGCGTCGGGATCGGCCATGTTGCAGCGCGAAATCATGCGCGGGACGGGACCGGAAGTCGCACCTGTACAAAACTGAAAAAAGCCGCCTTGGGGCGCGTACAAAGCTCGAATTAGCAGCCCTGCACCGCGTACCGCGCGTAAGGTCCTCTGGTACGAAAGCGCGCCTTCGGTCAGGTTCGTACATTTGCGGATAGACAAAAAAATCCGCCGCATCCGGTTGAGGGATGCGGCGGAAGGGGCGTGTCTTTCAAATCTCAGACCGGCCAGGTCGGCGTCGACCTCGACAGGGACAGTGTCATTGCGCAAGCGTTTGGGGACAGTATGCGCGCCAGTGAGTTAAAGACCGCAGGCAGAAACTCAGCCAAGCCCGGGCAGCGAGAAGCCGATCAGAAAGATCACGAGAAGCGCTGCAGCACCGGCGAAATCCTGAGCGAGCGTGGCAGGAGAGCGCGTAAAAGCAGAGCGAAGATCCTTGAACATCGGGCGTTCCTTTCGGGCTTGGTTGTTGCCCCTTTGTTCTCATTTTCTTCAGACTCTGTAAAGAACTTTTTAAGAACATTCGCGAACAAAATGCGATTGGGTGGTGGCTTGGTTTCTCGATCTGTCGCGTTTTGTTCGAAGTATCAGGGGCTTAGACCATTATCCTACGGAAATCAGCCGGATCGCCTTGTCCTGTTCCATGAGCCACAGCAAAACCCGCGCCGCCTGGCCGCGTTCGCTGGTCAGCTTGGGATCGTCCGCCAGCAGCTTGCGCGCATCGCTCTGCGCCAGCGCCATCAGTCCCGCCTGCCTTTCCAGATCCGCGATGCGGAACCGCGGCAGACCCGACTGCGCCGTGCCGATCACGTCGCCCGCCCCGCGCATCGCCAGGTCTTCCTCGGCGATCCGAAAGCCGTCCTCGGTCTCGCGGATGACGGCCAGCCGCCGCTCGGCGGTCTCCGACAGCGGCGGCTGGTAGATCAGCAGGCAGGTCGAGCTTGCCGCCCCCCGCCCGACACGCCCGCGCAGCTGGTGCAACTGCGCCAGCCCGAACCCTTCGGCGCCCTCGATCACCATGATCGACGCGTTGGGCACGTTCACCCCGACCTCGATCACCGTGGTGGCAACCAGCACCTTGGTCTTGCCGCCGACAAACCGCGCCATCGCCGCATCTTTCTCGGCGCTTGGAAGCTGGCCATGGACCAGCCCGACCACGCCCTCTCCCAAAGCCGCGCGCAGCCGTTTGAACCGTTCTTCTGCGGCGGTTTTTTCGATAATTTCGCTTTCGCCCACAAGCGGGCAGACCCAGTAGGCCTGCCGCCCCTCGGCGATGGCGCCGCGCAGATGCTCGATCACTTCGTCCATCCGCCCCGCCGAGACCAGCGCGGTCGTCACCGGTTTGCGCCCGGGCGGTTTTTCGTCCAGCACCGAGCCATCCATATCACCATATTGCGCCAGGCTGAGGCTGCGCGGGATCGGCGTTGCCGTCATCACCAGAACGTCCGCCGCCTGCCCCTTGCGGCCGAGCTCCATCCGCTGGGCGACGCCGAACCGGTGCTGCTCGTCCACGATGGCAAGGCGCAGGTCGCGGAACTGCACGTCGCCCTGAAACACCGCATGGGTGCCGACGAGGATCTGGATATCGCCCGCCGCAAGCGCCTTCAGCTTGGCGGCGCGCTCGGCGCCCTTGTCGCGCCCGGTCAGAAGCTCGATCACCACCCCGGCGTCTTCGGCCAGCGGCACCAGGCTTTCCATGTGCTGGCGGGCGAGGATCTCGGTCGGCGCCATTATCACGCCTTGCCCGCCGGCCTCGACCGCTATCAAGAGCGCGATGAAAGCCACCAGTGTCTTGCCAGAGCCGACATCGCCTTGCAGCAGACGGCTCATCCGGATCGGGCGGCCCATATCCTCGGCGATCTCGTTCATGGCGCGCTCTTGCGCGCCGGTGGGCTTGTAGGGCAGCGCGTCCAGCACCTTGGCGCGCAGACGCCCCGTGCCGTTGGTCCCGATCCCCGCAGCGCGGCGCGCAGCGGCGCGGGCCAGCGCAAGGGTCAACTGGTGGGCGAAAAGCTCGTCGTAGGACAGCCGCTGCCGCGCCGGCGCAGTGGGCGCCAGATCGGCGGACCCTTCAGGCTTGTGCGCGGCCTCAAGCGCAAGATGCCAGCCCGGCCATTTTTCGCGCGCAACCAGTGCAGGATCGATCCATTCGTCCAACGGCGCCGCGAGATCCAGCGTTGCGGCAACGGCTTTGGTCATTGTTTTCAGGGTGATGCCGGCGGTCAGCGGGTAGACCGGCTCGAATTCCGGGATCGTGCCGGCCTGGCCCGGGCGCAGGATGTACTCGGGGTGCACCATCTGGGCGACGCCGTCGAACAGCTCGACCTTGCCCGAAACAACGCGCCGCTCGCCGGGTGGCAATTGGCGGTCCAGCCAGTCGCCGGCGGCATGAAAGAACACAAGCTGGAAGGTCGTTGCCGCATCGGTGACCTCGACGCGCGTGGGGCGGCCCTTCTGGCGCGCCGGAATATGGCGGCCGACCTCGACCTCGACGGTCGCCGTCGCGGGCGCAATGACGTCCAGAACTGAGGCCTTGCGGCGCCGATCGATCACCGAATGGGGCAGCGTGAACAACAGATCGCGGGGCTTTTCGATGTTCATCTGTGACAGCGTCTCGGCGGTTTTTCGGCCGACACCGGGCAGGGTTTCAAGCCCCGCGAAGAGCGGAAACAGGATCTCGGGGCGGCCGGTCATGCCTCACCGATCAGGGCAAGCCATGCATCCTCGTCGATCGTCTCGATGCCCAGATCGGCGGCTTTCTTGGCCTTCGATCCCGCGCCGGGTCCGGCTACGACCAGATCGGTCTTTGATGAGACAGAGCCGGACACCTTGGCGCCCATCGCCTCGGCCCGCGCCTTTGCCTCGGCGCGGGACATCTTCTCAAGTGTTCCGGTAAAGACCACCGTCTTGCCCGCGACCGGGCTATCGATATCGCGGGCCGGGGCGGCGTCTTCGATGGTCAGTTCGGCCACCAGCCTGTCGATCGAGGCCCGCTCGGCCGCCTGGTGAAAGGCGGTCACGACGGATGCGGCCATCACGGCGCCAACACCGTCGATGCCGACAAGATCGTCCCATTCGGAGCCCTGCCCCACGGTTGCGTTGGTCATCGCCTGCTCGAACGCGGCCCAGCTGCCGTAATGCGCGGCCAGAAGCCCCGCCGAGGCCTCGCCGACATGACGAATGCCCAGTGCGAAGATGACCCGCGAAAGCGCAATACTGCGCCGCGCTTCGATCGCGTCGAAGAGCTTTTGCGCGGATTTGTCGCCCCAGCCTTCGCGGTTCTTGAGTTGCTGCATGCCCCTGCCGTAGCGTTCTTGCAGCCTGAAGATGTCAGCGGGCTCCTTTATCCATCCGTCATTGAAGAACTGCTCAACCTGTTTGGCACCAAGGCCATCGATGTCGAAGGCCGCGCGGCTTACGAAATGCTTCAGTTTTTCAACGATTTGCGCGGGGCAGATGATGCCCCCGGTGCAGCGGCGGACGGCGTCGCCATGCTCGCGCACCGCGTCCGAGCCGCATTCGGGGCATGTCGTTGGGAACGCGTAGGGCTTGGCGTTGCCCGGACGTTTGCTTAGGTCCACGTCGGCGACTTTGGGGATCACATCGCCTGCGCGATAGACCTGCACCCAGTCGCCTTCGCGGATATCCTTGCCGCCGCGGATCTCTTCGCCGTTTGCGCCGCGCCCGGCGATGTAGTCTTCGTTATGCAGCGTGGCGTTCGAGACCACCACACCGCCGACCGTGACAGGGCTTAGCCGCGCGACCGGCGACAGCGCCCCGGTGCGGCCGACCTGGATGTCGATGGCTTCCAGGCGGGTCCAGGCCAGTTCGGCGGGAAACTTGTGCGCGATGGCCCATCGCGGCGTGGTCGAGCGAAAGCCCAGCCGCCGTTGCAGCGCCAGCTCGTCGACCTTGTAGACGACACCGTCGATGTCATAGCCAAGCGTCGCGCGCTGCGCCTCGATGCTGTGGTAATGCGCGATCATTGCCGCGGGCCCGTCGCAATTGCGCGTCAGCGGATTGACCGAGAACCCAAGGCTTTCAAGCTTCTCGATGGCCCCCATCTGCGTTTTTGAAAGCGGTGCGGACAGTGCGCCCCAGGCATAGGCGAAGAATTTCAGCGGCCGGGCGCGGGTGATCTCGGGATCGAGCTGGCGAAGCGATCCGGCCGCCGCGTTGCGCGGGTTGGCGAATGGCTTGGCGCCGGCCTCTGCCTGGCGGGTGTTGAGGGTGGAGAAATCGGCGTGGCTCATATAGACCTCGCCGCGCACCTCCAGAACCTCCGGGGCGCCGGTCAGCTGGTGCGGGATATCGCCGATGGTGCGGGCGTTGGCGGTGACATTCTCGCCCACCGCGCCATCGCCGCGGGTGGCCGCCTGGACCAGCGCGCCGCCCTCATAGCGCAGCGACAGTGACAGCCCGTCGATCTTCGGCTCGGCGGTGTAGGTCAGGGGCTCTTCGCGGCCGAGATACTTGCGCACCGAGCGATCGAAATCCTCTACGTCGTGGTCGGAAAAGGCATTACCGAGCGACAGCATGCGAACGGCGTGCCGGACCTTGGCAAAGCCTTCGGACGCGGCCGCGCCGACCTGCTCTGAGGGGCTGTCATCGCGTTTCAGGGCGGGAAACCGGGCCTCGATGGCCGCGTTTCGGCGCTTCAGCGCGTCGTAGTCGGCATCGCTGATCTCGGGGGCGTCTTCGGCGTGATAGGCGCGGTTGGCGCGGGCGATTGCCGTTGCAAGACGCGCAAGCTCTGCGCGGGCCTCGTCTTCGCCGAGCGCTGCCACCTCGATGTCAGAGTGATCCTCGCCCGCCATCCATCCCTCCGGTTCTACACACACTCACTGTTATGAGGCAGAACCGGCAAGGTCCAGTCGGCGGAGGCGAATTTATGCAGCCCGGTCAGCCGGTCGCGGCCAGCGGGGCGTCCTGCACCGCAGGCTCGGGGTCGCGCAGCACGTAGCCGCGTCCCCAGACCGTCTCGATATAGTTGTCGCCATCCGTGGCCTGGCTGAGCTTCTTGCGCAGCTTGCAGATGAAGACGTCGATGATCTTCAGCTCTGGCTCGTCCATGCCGCCATAGAGGTGATTGAGGAACATCTCCTTGGTCAGCGTGGTGCCCTTGCGCAGCGACAAAAGTTCCAGCATCTGGTATTCCTTGCCCGTCAGGTGCACCGTCTTGCCGCCGCTGTCGACCGTCTTGGCATCGAGGTTCACCGCGATCTTGCCGGTCTTGATGACGGATTGTGCATGACCCTTCGACCGGCGGATGATCGCATGGATGCGGGCCACCAGCTCTTCTCGGTGAAACGGCTTGGTCAGGTAGTCGTCCGCGCCGAAGCCAAAGCCTTTGAGCTTGTTTTCGGTGTCGTCTTCGCCGCTGAGGATCAGGATCGGCGTGTCGATCCGTGCCAGACGCAACTGGCGCAGCACTCCGTGACCGTTCATATCAGGCAGGCCCAGATCGAGCAGAATCAGATCGTAGTCATAGAGCTTGGCCAGATCGATCCCCTCCTCGCCCAGATCCGTCGCGTAGACGTTCAGGTTTGCATGGGTAAGCATCAATTCGATGCTTCTTGAGGTGGTGGGGTCGTCTTCTACCAAGAGTACGCGCATTTGAGGTCTCCACAATCATCCCTACGATGACGTTAACTTTGACCAACAAAGGTTAATCGGCGGTTACTCACCACTCCTCACTACTTCACTCTACCTATGGTTGTCTATAGCGCTGAACTGTTGTTGCTTTTAAAGCGGTCTCACCGTGTTCTGCAACCGCAGCGTGCCAGGCGTCCAGTTCTTCCTCGGACAGCTGGTACGTCTCGCGCGCCTCGCCGGCCGAGATGAGACCGTGGTTAACGGCGCGCACGACAGCGGCCTTGCGGCTGGCAACCCAGCGGCGCGTGTTCGGATCCGGCAGATCGGCGCGCGTCATGGACGTGCCATCCGACAAGGTGATGGCACGCGGGCCATCGATTTTCTTCAAGTACATCACGTCACCCCTTCGACATCATGCGTATTTTCAACTCCCGGGCTTAACAGCATGTGAAACGCCCCCTTGTTGTTAGTTCGGATTTTCCTATATTCCGCGCATTCCTGACGCGAAAGACAACCCAATGGCCCTGGACCACGAGGCATCCGTGAACTCGCTTGGCTTTGCCAAGGCGCCGCAAGACACCCGCGTTGTCGTGGCGATGTCGGGCGGCGTGGACAGTTCTGTCGTTGCTGCGGTTCTGGCCGAAGAAGGTTACGATGTGGTTGGCGTGACCTTGCAGCTTTACGATCATGGCGCGGCGCTTGCAAAAAAAGGCGCGTGCTGCGCCGGGGTGGACATCCACGATGCGCGCCGGGTGGCCGAGGAGATGGGCTTTCCGCATTACGTGCTCGATTACGAGAACATGTTTCGCGAGGCGGTGATCGACGAGTTCGCCGACAGCTACCTGGCCGGAGCGACCCCGGTGCCGTGCATTCGCTGCAATGAACGGGTGAAGTTCAAGGATCTTCTGGAGACGGCGAAGGATCTTGATGCCGACTGCATGGCGACGGGGCATTATATCCAGCGCAAGATGGGCGCGGCGGGGCCAGAGATGCACGCCGCGGCGGATGCCGCGCGCGACCAGTCGTATTTCCTGTTCTCCACCACGCCCGAGCAACTGTCCTTCCTGCGCTTTCCGCTTGGCCATTTGCCGTCGAAAGCGGCGACACGGGCGCTGGCGGCGAAATACGGGCTGCAGGTCGCGGACAAGCCCGACAGCCAGGATATCTGCTTCGTGCCGAATGGCGATTATGCCAGCGTGATCGAAAAGCTGCGCCCCGGCGCGGCCGATGCCGGCGAGATCGTGCATGCCGACGGGCGGGTCCTGGGCACGCATAAGGGGTTGATCCACTATACGATCGGACAGCGGCGCGGGCTTGGGATCGGCGGTCTGGACGAGCCGCTTTACGTGGTCAGGCTGGATGTCGAGCGCCGCCAGGTGATCGTCGGGCCGCGCGAAATGCTATCGACGCGGATCGTGCCGGTGCGCGAGATCAACTGGCTGGGCGACCGGCCGATGACCGACGAGCAAAGCTGGGAGATCTCGGTGAAGGTACGCTCGACGCGGCCGCCGCGCGAGGCTGTCCTGCGGCCGCTGTCAGGCGATACCGCCGAGGTCGAGCTGTTGACCCCCGAGGACGGGGTATCGCCGGGCCAGGCATGCGTGTTTTACGAGACCGGCGGCAGCCGGATCTTCGGCGGCGGCTGGATCTGGCGCGGCGCCTGATCCGGCGCGCCTGCGGCGCGGCGACTTTTTTTCACGCGCCTGTGGCGCGACCCCTTTTTTTCACGCGCCTGTGGCGCGATTTTCGATATTTAAGAACACTTGGACGATGTGGTGGCTTGGTATTGCGTACCGGAGGCGGGGCGCATTTTTTGCGCGGGCTGGGGCGTGCGCGCCTAGCGGAGCCCATCCAGTACGGCTTCGGCGGCTCTGAGGCCCGGCGCCTTGCCGCCTGCGCCGAGCCGTTCCATCGTCAGGGCCAGGGCCTGGGATTGCGCGCCGGGATGGTCCACAAGCGCAGTCAGAGCCGGCGCGATCTTTTCGGGCTTGCAGTCCGCGCCGAGAAATTCGGGCACGACGCGGGTTTCGGACACCAAGTTCACCAGCGTCACGGTGTCGATCTTCAACATCGATTTGATCAGCTGACGGGAAATCCAGTTCATGTCATAGGCGATCACCATCGGCGTGCCGGCGGCCGCAAGCTCCAGCGAGACGGTGCCAGAAGCCGCAAGCGCCACGTCGGCGGCGGCGAAGGCGGCGCGTTTTTCGGCCTCTGCGGCCTCGGTGGTCTGGCCGCGCGGGTCGATGACGATGGGATCTCCGGGCCAGGTGAGGGTCAGATCGCGCACCGCGGCGGCAACCGGCGCGGCCGCGACGACCAGAACGCGCGCTTCTGGGTGCGCGGCCAGCACCGGGCGCAGCGCTTCGCCGAACGTGGGCGCAAGGCGCTGCACCTCTCCGCTGCGCGAGCCGGGCAGCGCCAGGATGACCGGCGCGTCGCCTATCCCATGCCGCTTGCGAAAGGCCGCGATCTCTTCGGCGGACGCCTGGCGCTCGGCCACGACGGGGTGGCCGACGAAATCGGCGCGCAGGCCGGCGGCTTCCATGTAGGGCGGCTCGAACGGCAGAAGCGTCAGCACCTGGTCCACCAGCCCTGCCATCCGCTGGGCGCGATGCGGGCGCCAGGCCCAGACCGAGGGCGCCACGTAGTGGACGGTGCGCACACCCGAGGCCGCGCGCACCCGGCGCAACACCCGCAGGCAGAAATCTGGGCTGTCGATGGTGATGACCACGTCCGGCGCCGCCTCCAGGATGGCGGCCGAGGTTTCGCGGATGCGGCGCTTGAGATGGGCGAATCTCGGCAGCACTTCGGCAAGCCCCATGACGCTGAGCTCGGCCATGTCGAACCGGCTTTCAAGGCCCTGCGCCTGCATCATCGGCCCCCCGATACCCTCGAAGGTGATATCCGGCGCAAGCTTGCGCAGCCCTGCCATCAGGGCGCCGCCGAGCCGGTCGCCCGAGGGCTCTCCGGCGATCACGAAGGCCTTCATCGCGCGCGGACCCAGACGAAAAGCCCCGCCTTGTCGGCGGCGGCGATAGTGGCGGGCTTGTCGAGGACCATGACACCGCCCGCCTCGATCACGATCCCGGCAAGCCGGGCGCGCGCCGCGCCCTCTACCGTGTCCGGGCCGATAAGCGGCAGATCGATGCGCCGGTCCTGTCCCGGCTTGGGCGCTTTGTACAGGATGCCGCCGCCGGGACCGAGATCGGCGATGCTGGCCAGCATCCAGTCGGTGCCCGGCATCGCCTCGACCGCAAGGGCCTGGCGTTTGCGCACCACGCAGGATTGCCCGATATCGGCCGCGCCCATCGCCGCCACGATATCCGCGCCGCGGGCGGCGTCCTGTTCGTCCTGCACTTGCGGCTGCGCGTTGCTCAGCACACCTGCTTGGGGCAGAAGATCGGGCGCGATCTCGTGTGCGCCGCGAATGCGCAGCCCGGCCTCTTCGAAAAATCCAAGCACGATGCGCAGCGCGGCATCATCGCCCTCTGCCAGGGCCTTCATCATGCGCGGCACAAGCGGCATGGTGGCCGCGTCCACCCGCGTCGGATCGAGCGGCGGGCGCTGGATGCTGCCGGCAGAGCAGACCTCGGTTGCGCCGAGCGCCACCATATCGGCCAGAAAGCTGCCCAGCGTCTCGATGCGAAAGCTGCGGGCCGGGTGCGCTGCGGCGCCGTCCATCTCGAACCCTTCGAGCGCGGCCAGCTGGAACGGAGTGCCGGCGCTTTCGAGCACCTGGGCCAAATACCCCGGAAGCGCGCCCTGCCCGGCGACCAGAACCAGCATCGCGCCTAACCCGGCGTCAGGTACGAGCGATCGCTCGCGCCCAGAACGAAATCGGTGATCTCGCGCACATAGTCGCTGGCGTTCTCTTCGCTGAGCCGCTGGGCGCGGTCCTGAAAGGCGCCTTCGCCCTGGGCCAGCATCTGGAAGGCCGCGCGCAAGGCGGTGATGTCGGCGCGCGCGACACCGGCGCGCTTGAGCCCCACCAGGTTCAGCCCGTCGAGCGCGCCGCGCGGGCCCTGCACAAGGCCGTAGGGGATGACATCATGGGTGACCATGGTCACCGCGCCAATGATCGCGCCCTTGCCCACGCGCACCCATTGATGGATCCCCGAAAGCCCGCCGATGATCACGTCGTCGTCGATCTGGCAGTGTCCGGCGATGGCGCCCTGGTTGGCCACGATGACCCGGCTGCCGACGATGGCGTCATGGGCGACATGGGCGCCGGTCATGAAAAGGCAGTCATCACCCACCTGCGTCAGACCGCCGCCGCCCTCGGTGCCGGTGTTCATCGTCACGCCCTCGCGGATACGGTTGCGTTTGCCGACGTCGAGGCGCGAGGCCTCGCCCTTGAACTTCAGATCCTGCGGGATCTCACCGATCACCGCGCCGGGGAAGATGACCGTATCCTCGCCGATCGCGGTCTGGCCGGTCACGACGACATGCGGCTTCAGCGTCACCCCGGATTTCAGATGCACCTCGGGCCCGACAACGCAAAACGGCCCGACCGTGGCGCCTGCCTCGATGACCGCGCCATTGTCGACCACCGCGCTGGGGTGGATGTCGGCCTGCCGGGATACACCCATCGTTCAGCCTTTCGGAAGATCCATCATCGCCGTGAAGGCGCATTCGCAGGCAAGCTCGCCCTCGACCTCTGCTCGGCCCTCGAATTTCCACACCTTGCCGCCACCACGCAGCGTTTTGACATGCAGCTTCAGAACGTCGCCGGGGCCGACCTTGCGGCGGAACTTCGCGCTGTCGATGGCCATGAAATAAACTAGGAAGTTCTTGTCCGCGAGCTCCTGATCGACCCCCACCATGACCGCCGATGTCTGGGCCAGGGCCTCGATGATCGTCACGCCCGGCATGATCGGCACGCCGGGGAAATGGCCCTGGAAATGCGGCTCGTTGAAGGTGACGTTCTTGATGCCCGTGGCCGAGGATGCGCCATCGATATCGACGACCTTGTCGACAAGCAGAAACGGATACCGATGCGGAATGATCCGCTGGATCAGATCGATATCGGCAGATTTGAGTTCTTCGGCCATGAGAACCTTTCGCGCTGATGTCTGGCTTGCCTAGCAATCGCGGCGATCGGGGGCAAGCGCCGGGTGGTGCGGCAGGCCTTTTTGCCCGCGCCCTGGTTGTGCCCGCAGCGGGCCCGCCGAGACCAAAAGCTAATTGTCTTCAGCTTCAGCTTCAGCTTCGGTTTCCTGGCCATCCCCAGCGGCCGGTTCCGGGCCAACGCCGAGGCGGGTATTGATCCGAGAGATCGCCGCGTCGGTGATGTCGATCGAATCTGCCGACAAAAACACCTCGCGGCGGTCGAGGATCACCACGGCCCCGCGCTCGCGCACGATCTGGCCCAGAACCGGGACGATCTCACGGAAGAACCTTTGCCGTTCGGCATCCGCCCTTTGCTGCAGGCTTCTGGATTTGGCGTCCTGCTCGGCCCGGATCTGCTGCACCTTGGCATCGAACGCGTTGGCCAGTGTCTGGAAGGCCGCGGGCTCCATGGTTTCGCGCAGATCGGTGAGCTTGCGTTCTTCTGCGATCAACTCGGCCTCGATGCGGCGGTTCTCGGCCGTCAGCGCGCCGGTTTCGTCTTCAAGCTCGGCCGAGACACGGCCGCCGAAGACGGTCTCTGAAAACAGACGGTCCTGGTCGATGGTCAGGATCTGCGGCGCGGCGGGCGGGACCGAGCCGGCTGGTTCCTGCGCCGACGCGCCATGCAGCCCCAAAAGCAGGGCCGCGGCATATGCCAGCGCACGCCGCATCAAAACCGGGTGGATATGGTGACGTCGAAATACTGAACTTCGTCGCCCGGCTCCTTGTTCAGCGGCCGCGCATAGCTGAAGACCAAAGGCCCGATCGGAGTGGTCCAGAAAAGCGAAACACCGATAGACGAGCGGATGGCCAGATCATCGTCCACCGTGCCGGCGGTGCCGGATGTATTGTCGAGCCCCCAGATGGATGCCGCATCCAAGAAGACGCCGCCGGTGAGGCCGAACTCTTCAGGCAGGCCAAGCGGGAACTCGCCTTCAAGCCGTGCGGACACAAAGTAATTGCCGCCCAGAACGTCCTCGTTGTCGGCCGTGAAGTCGCGCGGGCCGACGCCTTTGTAGGCAAAGCCGCGCAACTGGCGCGAGGACAAGAAGTAGCGGTCATTCACCGTCGACACATCGCCGCCCAGCATGTTGAGCGCGCCGCCTTCCAGCGTCGCCCGCAGCGTCACCTCTTCGTTGCGCACCCGGGTCTGGCCGATCACCCGCGCGGTCGTACGCACAGAGCGTACATCGCCGCCAAGACCGGCGAAGTCCTGCCCGAAGCTCAAAAGCACGCCGGCATTGGGGTTAAGTCCGCTGGTGCGGCTGTCGAATGTCAGGGTGTAGCCAAGCGCGCTGGTCAGGCGCTCGTCCGCCTCGTCCTGAAGGATGACAGAGCTGCCCACATCGACATCGTAGATCTCGTCAAGGCTGATCCCATAGCGCAAGGTCGCGGCAGTCTGCTCGCCGATAGGAAACCGCAAGGAGATATCGGCGGCAAGCTCTTTGGTGCTGTAAAAGGAATTGTCGCGGTTTGTCTCTGACTGAGAAATCCCGAAGCCTAGCGCCACATCGCGCCCCAGGAAGGCAGGTTCGGTAAATCTGAAGGCCGAACGTCCGGTGCTTCCGGTGGTGTTCAGATCGACCTGCAGGCTTTGACCGCGGCCCAGGAAATTGCTTTCCGAGAAGGTGACCACGAAGCCAACACCGTTCGCCACCGAGTAGCTTGCGCCGAAACCGAAAGAGCCGGTCGGCTGCTCGGTCACGTCCACATCCACGATCACCTGATCCTCCGAAGAGCCGGACCGGGTTTGCACGTCCACATCGGCGAAAAAGCCCAGGGCGCGAATGCGCTCGGCCGCGGCGCGGATGGCACGCGGGTTGAAGGGGTCGCCTTCCACGGTGCGGAACTGGCGGCGAATGACCCGGTCAAGCGTGGTCTGGTTGCCCTCGATATCGATCCGCTCCACGAAAACGCGCGGGCCACGGGTGATCCGGAAGTTTATATCAAGCAGCAGATCGCGCTCGTTTCGGGTAACGATGGGCTCGACGCGGATGAAGTCGAGCCGCCTTTCCAGCGCCAGACGCTCCATCCGCATGATCGTGTTCTCGACCAGCGCCGGGGTGTAGGTGCGCCCCTCGCGAATGCGCGAGGCACCCAGGAACTCGGCGGCGTCAAGGCCGGGCACGTCCGTTGTGGCGGTGATGTTGCCGAAGTCGAAGGATTGCCCCTCGCGGATCGTGAAGGTCAGGAAGGTCGCGTCGCGCTCTCGTGACACCTCTGGTGCGACCGACAGGATCTGAAAGTCCACGTAGCCGCGGGACTGGTAGAAATCGGTCAGCACCTGGCGGTCGAATTCAACCCGCTCGGGCGAATAGGTGTCGCGGGAGATCAGGCCCCGGAAAAGATTGGCCTGTTTGCTTTCCAGGACTCGGCGCAGACGGCCGTCCGAAAAGGCCCGGTTGCCGACAAAGGAGATGCGCTCGATCTCGACCACGCGCGCTTCCACGACCTCGAACACCAGATCGACACGGCCGCCCTCGCGCGGAATGATCCGCGGCGTCACGGTGGCCGACAGCCGGCCGGCCGATTGGTAGGCGTTGGTCAGCGCCGCGGCATCGGCCTCGGCCATGGCCGGTGAGTAGACGCGCCGGGGTCGGGACTGGACCAGTGGCAGCAGCGTGTCATCGTCGAAGCGATCATTGCCCTCGATATTGATCCGGCTGATGGTCGGGTATTCGACCACGCGGATCACCAGGCGATTGCCACGCGGGATGATCTCGACCGTCTCGAAAAGGCCGGACGCCTCGATGCGCTGGAAGGCGTCATTCAGCGCCGCGGCGCTGATCGGCTGGTTGCGCGGAACCTGCGCGAAGGCGAGGATATCTGCATCCGAGATACGCTGGTTTCCGACGATTTCGACGGTCGAGAACTGAAAGCTTTGCGCCTGGGCCGTCGGCGCCGATGCGAGGGCGAGAACGGCCGCTGCCACAATCGCCATGCAGATGCGCGCCGCCGCATGCCGGCAGGCCGTGAAAAGTCCGCTCCGGATATGGATCATCTGTGCCCGCCTCTGTACGCTCTGCCGCCAGACCTTGCGTAAAACTATTGGTGGCGGTTGTCAAAAGCGCGAACGCTACATCTGGACGAATTTTTTCAGGCGACACCCAAAAGCAAACCGGCGCCCTAAATTGGACGCCGGTTCGGCAGGATCAGCAGATTTTCAGGGGGTCAGAGCGTATTCACAAAGGACGCGGCATAAAGCGCTGCAATCAGCAATGAGCCATAGAGGACACGGTCGAGATAGAGATCGCTCAGCACGGTCAATCCGCGATTTTGGCGAAGTGTATTCATCATAAGAGCGTCCTCCTGCATTGGTTCGTCCAAGGGGTACGAACTAATTGAGGCATGTTCGCGGCGTCAGGATGCCAGTTCAGGGGCAGAAGATATCGTTGCTTATTGCAAAGATCATCAAAGTGAGCAGCATTCCGCCACCGATCGCCATCAACAGGCGCATCGCCTGATCGCCGGGCTTGCGGCCGGCCACGGCCTCGTAGGCGTGAAACACCAGGTGCCCGCCATCCAGAACCGGGATCGGAAAGAGGTTGATCAGTCCGACTGCAGCCGACAAAAGCCCGATGAAACCGATGAAGCTGAGCCAACCCTGGCTGGCCGCATCCCCCGAGATCTCGGCGATCCCGATGGGGCCGTTGAGATTGCAGGTCGAGATTGCGCCCTGAATCATGTGCCAGACGCCCGAAAGGCTGTTTGAAAGCACATAGACCGTCTGGTCCGCGCCGGTCCAGATCGCCTCGAATATTCCGGGCGTTTCGCTGGCGGCATCGAAGAAAAGCCCGCCGGAGATGCCGATCAGCCAGCGTGTCTCAAAGCCGCCCTCGGGCTTGGGAAGGTCCACCCGGCGCGGGTTCAGCACGAACTGAAGCGTCTCGCCATCCCGCCAAACCTCCAGGTTGAGCGCCGCGCCGTTCGAGGCCACGACGGTCTCGCGCAGCTCTTCAAAGCGCCGGATCGGATCGCCATTGATCGCGGTGATCACATCGCCGACCTCGAGCCCGGCGTCGATCGCCGCCGATTGCGGATTGACCGAAGCCACGCGCGCCGGCATCGGGTGCGGCGCATCGACGACAAGCTCCTGGCCGTCACGCATCACCGTGTAGGGCAGCGGCGTCAGATCCGGAACCTGGTCGAGAAACTCTCCGAAATTGTCGATGCTGGGCGTCTGCTTGCCATCGATGGCCAGGATCACGTCGCCCGATTGCAGGCCCTGATTGTAGGGCAATGCACTGACCTCATCGACGGTCAGCGGGTCTGTGGCCACGCCCTGGATCATCGACAGGCCGGCAAAGACGACAATCGAAAGGATGAAGTTGAAGACCGGTCCGGCCACCACCGTCGCCGAGCGCGCCCAAAGCGGCGCGCCGGGCATGGTGCGCCGGCGCTCGGCGTCGGTCAGCTCTGCCATCGCCTCGGCATCGGGCGCCGAAGCGGCATTGGCATCGCCCAGGAATTTCACGTAGCCGCCAAAGGGCAGCGCGGCGACCTGCCAGCGGGTTCCATGCTTGTCTTCGCGCGACCAAAGCACCGGACCGAAGCCCAGGCTGAAGACCTCGGCATGGATGCCAGACCAGCGGCCGACGATGTAGTGGCCGTATTCGTGGATGAAAACGATGATCGAAAGTGCGATGACGAATGCGCCAATCGTGTAGATCAATCCGCCGAATGAAGGGATGAGCCCGATTAGGTCCATGAACTACGCCTGCCTTTGTTTTATGATGTCCATCGCATGCCTGCGGGACATGTGGTCTGCCTCGAGGATCGTATCAAGGGTGATTTCGGCGTTCATATGGCCGTCACGTGGCCGTTTTGCCAGAACTTCCTCGACAACAGCCGCCATTTCCAGAAAGCCGATGGCACCGCTTATGAAGCCGTCCAGCGCGGTTTCCTTGGCCGCATTGAAGACCGCGCCGGCCAGACCGCCGGCTTCCATCACCTCGCGTGCAAGGCGCAAGGCCGGATAGCGGGCCTCGTCGGGGGCCCGGAAGGTCAGGCTTGCGACGGCGGCAAGATCGAGCCGTTCGACCGGCAGCGCCTTGCGGACAGGCCAGTTCAGCGCAAAGCCGATGGCATGGCGCATATCCGGCGGGCCAAGATGCGCCATCAGCGCACCGTCATTGAAACCGACCAGCGCGTGGACCAGGCTTTCAGGATGGATCAGCGCCTCGATCTGGTTGGGTCGGACGCCGAAATATTCATTTGTCTCAATAAGTTCCAGCGCCTTGTTGAAAAGGCTCGCGCTGTCGATGGTGATCCGCTGGCCCATGTCCCAATTGGGATGGCTTGAAGCTTCCGCCAGGGTCGCGGTCTTCAGCCGTTCGGCCGGCCAGTCGCGGAACGCGCCGCCCGAGGCGGTGATGATGATCCGCTCGACCGTACCGATATCCTCGCCCACGAGCGCCTGGAAGACCGCCGAATGCTCGCTGTCGACCGGAAGCACCCGCGCGCCGCTTGCCTTCGCCGTGGCCATCAGAAGCGGGCCGGCAGTGACGAGGCTTTCCTTGTTCGCCAGCGCCAGCGTGCCGCCGCGCTTCAGCGTCTCAAGCCCCGGCGGCAGGCCCGCGGAGCCGACAATCGCCGACATCGTCCAGTCGGCAGGGCGCGCGGCCGCCTCGCAGATCGCCGTCTGCCCGGCCGCCACCTTGATATCGCTGCCAGAAAGCGCTTCTTTGAGATCGCCATAGCACTCTTCATGGGCGGTCACGGCGATGTCGGCCCCAAGCTTGCGCGCCTGACGGGCCAGCTTTGCGATGTTCCGCCCGCCGGTCAGGGCGACAACGTCGTAATCCTCCGCCGCGCTTTCGATCAGGTTGACGGTGTTGCACCCGATCGACCCGGTCGAGCCGAAAATCGAAACAGTCCGCGCCATCACATGCCGACCGGCGGGAAGTCCACAAGTTGCTCGACAAGGAGCAGAAACAGCGACGCGCCCAGCATCGCATCGAACCGGTCGAAGACGCCGCCGTGCCCCGGGATCAGGTTAGAGCTGTCCTTGACCCCGGCCTTGCGCTTGACCGCGCTTTCGGCGATATCGCCAAGCTGGCTGGCCATCGACAGCGCAACCGAGATGCCGACAAGCTGCCAGCCGGCGCCCGCGAACAGTACGAACCCCACGGCAATCAGCGCCGCCCCAAGCCATCCCGCCGTGGTGCCGGACCATGTTTTCTTGGGGCTGACCCGCGGCCAAAATTTCGGGCCGCCGATGAAGCGGCCGGCGAAATATCCGCAGATATCGGTGGCAATCACGATCAGCGCCAGCCAGATCATCCAGGTAAAGCCGAAATCGTCGCGCAGCAGCATCAGGCCGTAGCCGGCCAGAAGGATGCCGACGGTGAACAGCGCAAAGGTCGTCCGGTTATGCTCCAGCCGGCCGACCCCGGCCAGCGCCGGTGCGATCAGCAGCGGCAGGGCAAATCCCGGCGGCAGCAACCCGGCCACGAACAGCGCAAGCCCCGCCGCAAGCGCCACCCAGATCGACATCGGCCCGCCGCCCAGCATACGGGCAAGCTCCCACACCATCGCGCCGCAAATCAGCGCGGCAAAGACGTGGAATGTCGCGCCGCCGATCCAGACCGCGGTCAGCCCGATCACCGCAACCGTGGCCCCCGAGACCAGCCGGGTGGCAAGATCATCCCAACGTCCCGGGCTTGCGGTCATGCGGGTACAGCGCCGAAGCGCCGATCGCGCGCGCCATAGCCGCCCACCACACGCTGAAACTCGGCGCGGGTGAAATCGGGCCAGAGCGTATCGACGAACTCGTACTCCGAATAGGCGGCCTGCCAAAGCAGGAAGTTGGAGATCCGCGCCTCGCCGCTGGTACGGATCACCAGGTCCGGGTCGGGCAGAACGCAGGTGTCCAGAAAACCGGCCAGCGTCTCGGCATCGACGCCTTCAGGATCGATTTTGCCGGCGGCAACCTCGCGAGCCAGCCGCTTGGTGGCGCGCGCCACCTCGTCGCGACCGCCGTAATTCAGCGCGATGGTCAGGTTCAGAAGGTGATTATGCGCCGTCATCAGTTCCAGCTCGTCCATCAGCGCGACCAGCTTGGCATCGAGCCGCACCCGGTCGCCGATAAAACGCACACGCACGCCGGCCTCGACCATCGCCTGCGCCTCGCGCGTGATGTAGCGCCGAAAGAGCGCCATCAACCCCGACACCTCGGCCTGGGTGCGCTTCCAGTTCTCGGTCGAGAAGGCAAAAACCGTCAGGTACTTCACGCCCAGATCGGGGCAGGCTTCCAGGATCTCCCGCAGGCGCCGCGCCCCGGCATGGTGGCCGTAAAGCCGCGGCCGCCCGCGCTTTTGCGCCCACCGGCCGTTTCCATCCATGATAATGGCGACATGCGCCGGGCCCGGCGCTGACATCTCTTCTACTTGTGACACTTGGGTTCTCCAATAAATTCAGGGGCCCCCCGGCCTAGACTTGCATAATCTCGGCCTGTTTCGTCTCCAGCGCCGTATCGACGGCGCCGATCGCGGTGTCGGTCAGCGACTGAACCTCGTCCGACCACACCTTGTGGTCATCCTCGCTCATGCCGTCCGATTTCATTTTCTTCAGTTGATCCATCCCGTCGCGGCGCACGTTGCGGATCGCCACGCGCGCGCTCTCGGCGTATTGCGCGGCCACCTTGCTCAGCTCGCGCCGCCGCTCTTCGTTGAGCTCGGGAATAGGCAAGCGGATGATCGTCCCGTCCATCACAGGATTGATCCCCAACCCGCTCTCGCGAATGGCCTTTTCGGCTTTGCCGACCAGTTGCTTGTCCCAGATGTTGACCGTGATCATGCGCGACTCGGGCACATTGACGGTGCCCACCTGGTTAAGCGGCGTGGGCGCGCCGTAGGCATCGACCATGATGTTGTCGAGCATGCTGGCCGATGCGCGTCCGGTCCGAAGCGATACGAACTCGCTGCGCAACGCGGCCATGGCGCCGTCCATACGGCGTTGAAGGTCGTCAACATCCAACTCGAAATCATCTGCCATGGCTGCACCTCGCGCCTCTGTGTCTTTATGGCTTATCGCGCCACTCGGGCGCTATATAGCCGAAGATTTCAGCAGATGTATAGATCGCAATCGCCCCGCACCGCGATCGGCAGGGCCGCGCCCCGACCCCGATCGGGCAACACAAGCTCCAAGTGTTTCAAATATCGCCGCCGGAGGCAGCCAGGCCATCTCAAGCCGCTTGGACCTTGGTATAGGTTCCACGGCCGGCAAGAATGCCCCTGAATCCACCCGGCTCATCAAGCGAGAAGACGATGATCGGCAGATCGTTGTCGCGGGCAAGCGCGATCGCCGAGGCGTCCATCACGCCAAGGTGCTTTTGCAGCACGTCATCGTAGGAAATCGTCT
The DNA here is from genome assembly GCA_013003075.1 of Paracoccaceae bacterium. Taxonomy (GTDB): domain Bacteria; phylum Pseudomonadota; class Alphaproteobacteria; order Rhodobacterales; family Rhodobacteraceae; genus JABDLJ01. The sequence goes on along the minus strand of JABDLJ010000032.1, from coordinate 7,308 downwards.
CAAAGCGCGTCGCATCGGCGTGCTTGGCGGGATCCTTGTCGTAGACGCCGTCCACCTTGGTGCCCTTGAAGATCGCCTCGCAGGACATCTCGTTGGCCCGCAGTGTCGCCGCAGTGTCGGTGGTGAAGTAGGGGTTTCCGGTCCCGGCGGCGAAAATGCAGACGCGCTTTTTCTCAAGATGGCGCACGGCGCGGCGTCGAATGTAGGGCTCGGCCACCTCGTTCATGGTAATGGCCGAGATCACGCGGGTGTGGATGCCAAGCCCCTCCAGCGCCGATTGCATCGCCAGCGCGTTCATCACTGTGGCCAGCATGCCCATGTAATCGGCCGTCGTGCGCTCCATGCCCTGCGCGCTGCCCTGCAGGCCGCGGAAGATGTTGCCGCCGCCGATCACCATGCAGATCTCGACACCCAGATCATGCACCGATTTGATCTCGCGCGCGATGCGCTCGACCGTCGGCGGATGCAGCCCATAGCCCTGATCGCCCATCAGCGCTTCGCCGGAGATTTTCAAAAGTACGCGTTTGTAAGTGGTGTCGCCGTCACCCTGTGTCTCGCCCGAACTTGTCATCCTGCCCTGCCCGCCCTTTTTTGTGTGTTCGCCAGATGTCGCTTTGCGCTTGGGCGCAAAATGTCCCAAAACGCGGGGCAGTTCAATCGGGAAGGACGGCGATGCGCGGCTGGATGCAGCCAATCCTTGAAAGCCTCGATGCCGGGCGGCCCGTGCTGATCGCGGGGCCGACCGCATCGGGCAAATCGGCGCTGGCCCTGGCGGTGGCCGAGACGCTGGGCGGACAGATCATCAATGCCGATGCGCTGCAGGTCTTTGCCGACTGGCGGGTCCTGACCGCGCGCCCCACGGCTGCGGACGAGGCGCGCGCGCGCCATGCGCTCTATGGGCATGTTCCGGGCAATCAGGCCTATTCGGTCGGTCAGTGGCTGCGCGATGTCGCGCCGCTTCTGGGCGGGCCGCGCGCGATCATCGTCGGCGGCACCGGGCTGTACTTCGCAGCTCTCACAGAGGGGCTTGCCGACATCCCGCCGACACCGCAGACGATCCGCGCCGAGGCCGACGCCATCCTTGAACGGTCCGGCCCCGATGCGCTTCTGGCCGGGATCGACCCGGTCACCGCCAGCCGCCTCGACACCCGGAACCCGGTTCGCGTGCAGCGCGCCTGGGAGGTGCAGCGCAGCACCGGGCGCGGTCTCGCCGCCTGGCAGGACGAAACCGGGCCGCCGCTGTTGCCGCTCAGCGCGACGCAGCCCGTGGTTCTGCACAGCGACACAGGTTGGCTGAACGAGCGTATCGCCCGCCGCTTCGAGCTCATGCTGAAAGGCGGCGCGCTGGACGAGGCGCGCGCGAACCTCGATGGCTGGCGCGCAACCCTGCCCTCGGCCAAGGCCATCGGTGCGGCCGAGCTGATGGCGCATCTGCGCGGCGAGATCACACTGCAAGAGGCTCGCGACCGGGCCGTGACCCTGTCGCGCCAATATGCCAAACGGCAACGCAGCTGGTTCCGCTCGCGCATGGGCGCCTGGCGCTGGTACAGGTGCGATATCGTCTAGTTTCGGGATCAACAGTGGTCTCGGCACCAAGATTTCGTTTCTCTAAATGCCGGAAAATGCGCTTTTTCTTTGACGGCCCTGCTGGGGCTTGTGTAACTCTTGTGCAGTGCTGGCCTTGGGGGGCTTGGGGAAATGTTAACTCTCTCGGAACCAAATTCCGAGTTGCGCATTGTTGCGCTGCAACGGCTTGCTCAGGGGGGCAAGTGGCGTGTCGAAGCGATGCGCAGCTACACCCGTCCGGTTCTTTTGTGGTTTACGCGCGGCCAGGGACGGATCACCGTCGCCGGTAACACGCGTGGTTATGGCTCTCACAATGCAATCTATCTGCCCGTCGGCACCATGCACGGTTTCCAGATGGCCGGGCCGGTCTTCGGCACCGCCATTCATTTCCCGCGCGAGCTGAGCGCCGAGCTGCCCGACGAGCCTTTGCATCTGCGGCTGCGCAACGTGCATATGCAAGCCAGCCTCAACGCGCTGATCGAGACGATGGAGCGCGAGCTGGCGCAGGATCTGCCGGGGCGCGACCGCGCGCTGGTGCATCACGCGGGCCTCGTGGCCGTTTGGCTGGAGCGGCATCGCGACCAGGTCGAGGGCCCGCAAACACAGCGCACCCCGCCGATGTCAGAGCAACTCGCGCAGGCCTTCGCCGCGCTGGTCGAGCGCGACTTTCGCACCGGCAAGACGATCGAGGCCTATGCCGCTGAGCTTGGTGTCACGCCGACGCATCTGTCGCGGGTCTGCCGCAGCAGTGCCGGGCGCCCGGCGTCTCGGATCCTTCAGGACCGGGTGCATTACGAGGCGCGCAAGATGCTGGCGGACACCGCGCTTCCGATCAAGGACATCGCCTCGGCCCTCGGCTTTCGCTCTGCGGCCTATTTCACGCGGGCGTTTCAGGCGCAAACCGGTGCCACCCCCAGCGCGTTCCGGAAAAGCAATTAGCGCACCTCTGGTTGCAAGCGATTGCAGCAAACTGAATTCGGCTGCTGCGGCCATGGGACGCGATTTCGGGGAATGTCGTTTTTAAATAGTCTAAATGTCGCTTTTGTGACCTGTTTTGCCGAATGCAACCGTTGACCTTGCCCGAGAAAACATGCCGAATACCGCATGAAGGGTTTCACGGCCGCGCCGCCACTCGGTAGTCACCGGCTGTCAGCAACGTCAAGAAGTATGGGAAAACCCTCACTGAAATCTATTAGATTGTCTGACAGGGAGAATGACAGACTATGACAAAAAACACCATTAACGGCAAACCGGTCCACTGGGCCGCCGAGATGTATGCCGAGGACTGCAAGGCGGGCAAGATGGACCGCCGCGAATTCCTCGCACGCGCATCGGCGCTTGGTGTAACGACCGCGGCCGCCTATTCGATGATCGGAGCCACCGCGCCGGCGCAAGCCGCCGGGCACGCCCAGATGGGCGGCACCATTCGCATCCAGACCGAAGTGCGCGGCCTCAAGGATCCCCGCACCTGGGACTGGAGCCAGATTGCAAACTATGCCCGCGGCACGCTGGAATACCTCGTTGAATACAACAACGATGCCACCTTCCGCGGCATGCTGCTGGAAAGCTGGGACGTCAATGACGACGCCACGCTTTACACGCTGAACGTCCGTCCGGGCGCGAAGTGGAACAACGGCGACGATTTCACCGCCGAAGACGTGGCGCACAACATCGCGCGCTGGTGCGAAAAGGACGTCGAAGGCAACTCGATGGCCGGACGCATGGCCACGCTGATCGATCCCGACACCAACAAGGCGATCGACGGTGCCATCGTGGTCACCAATCCGATGACGGTCGAGCTGCGCCTGCCGCGCCCCGATATCTCGATCATCCCGGGCATGGCGGACTACCCGGCGGCCATCGTGCATTCCAGCTTCAACGCCGACGATGTTCAGAACGCGGTCGGCACCGGCCCGTATCTGATGGAATCGCTGGAAGTCGGCGTCAAAGGCGTCGTCGTGAAGAACCCCGACCACACCTGGTGGGGCACCGAGGTCTACGGCGGCCCCTTCATCGATAGGTTCGAGCATATCGACTATGGCACCGACCCCGCCGCCTGGCTTGCCGCGATCGAAGGCGACGAGGTGGATTTCCTCTATGAAAGCGTCGGCGAGTTCATCGACATCATGGACGCGATCGGGCTTGAGAAGTCCGAGATCGTGACCGCTTCGACGATCGTCGTGCGTCCCAACCAGCTGGCCGAAGTCGATGGCATGCGCCCCTACGAAGACGTTCGGGTCCGCCGCGCCATCTCGATGGCCGTCGACAATTCGATCTGCCTGGAGCTGGGCTATGGCAACCGCGGCGTGCCGGCCGAAAACCACCACGTGGCTCCGGTGCATCCCGAATATGCCGAGCTTCCACCGATGGTGCACGATCCCGCCGGCGCCAAGGCGCTGATGGAAGAGGCCGGGATGGCCGATTTCGAGCACGAGCTGATCTCGATCGACGACGACTGGCGCAAGAACACGACCGACTCGGTCGCCGCCCAGCTTCGCGACGCGGGTATCAACGTGAAGCGGACCATCCTGCCCGGCTCGACCTTCTGGAACGACTGGTCGAAGTACCCGTTCTCGTCCACCAACTGGAACCACCGCCCGCTGGGCGTCCAGGTTCTGGCGCTGGCCTATCGCGGCGGCGAGGCGTGGAACGAGTTCGGCTGGGCCAATGACGAGTTCGACGCGCTTTTGACCGAGGCGCTGTCGATCGCGGATGCCGACAAGCGCCGCGAGGTATCGGCCAAGATGCAAAAGCTGGTGCAGGACGAGGGCGTGACGATCCAGCCCTACTGGCGCTCGCTCTACCGGCATCTCCAGCCGGGCATCGTCGGAGCCGAAATGCACATCTCGTTCGAGATCCATCCCTACAAGATTGCCTTCGCGGCGTAAGGGAAAGACCAAAGGGCCGCGCGGGACATCCGCGCGGCCCTCACTTTATCCCCGGCGGGGCCAGGTTTTCGATCCAGAAAGCCGGACAAGACACCAAAAGGTGCATGTGCCCTCCGCAACCTGACAACAGGGAAACTAATGGGACTATTCATCTTGCGCCGAGTGGGGGTCATGATCCTCACGGCCCTCTGCCTGACCTTCATCGTCTTCTTCCTGACGAACCTCTATCCAAACCTTGAAAAGCTTGCCAAATACGAGGGCAATCAGCGCATGACCGACGAGCAGGTCACGCTGTACCTCGACAATCGCGGCTTTCTTGACCCGCTGCCGATCAAGTATGGCCGCTGGCTGGGCGTGATCCCGGGCTGGACCCGCACCGATGCCGAGGGCAAGGAGACGGGTCGCTGCATCACCAAGGGTATGGAGCCGGCCGATGCGCCCTCGTTCTGCGGCGTGCTGCAGGGCCGGTGGGGTCAATCGACCGTGTTCAAGGACGAGGTCGGAAGCATCATCGGAACGCGGCTTGCGGCCACCGGAAAGCTGATGCTCTGGGTGATGGTGCTGATGGTGCCATCGGCGCTTCTGGTCGGCGTGCTGGCCGGGATGCGCGAAGGCTCGAAACTGGACCGGTCCCTGTCCACGTTCTCGATCGCCTCGACCGCGACACCCGAATACGTCTCGGGCGTGATCTTCATCACCGTCTTTGCTTCGTCTGCCACGGGCCTGAAGTGGTTCAAGGGCACCGCAACGGCGGCGGTCGACAACGCCACGTTCGAGAACTTTTTTCTGCCGGTTCTGACCATCGCGCTTTATGGCATGGGCTACATCGCGCGGATGACCCGCGCCTCGATGACCGAGGTGATGACCGCGCAATATATCCGAACGGCGCGCCTCAAAGGCGTCAGTTTCCGCAACATCGTCATGAAACACGCGCTGCGGAACGCGCTGATCGCGCCCTTCACCGTCATCATGCTTCAGTTCCCCTGGCTGCTGAACGGCGTCGTCATCGTCGAGACGCTGTTCAACTACAAGGGCTTTGGCTGGACGCTGGTGCAGGCCGCCGGCAACAACGATATCGAGCTGCTTCTGGCCTGCTCGGTCGTTGCCGTCTTCGTCGTTCTGATCACGCAACTGATATCCGATATCGGCTACGTGTTCCTGAACCCGCGCATTCGCATCGCTTAAGGGAGGGCTGACACATGGAACCACTTAGCTGGACCGGCGCCCTCGGCGCTTTTGCAAACCCGGTACTTCTGGCCGCGCTCGTCACCTTCCTGATCGGCGTGGTCGGGGTATTCTCGGCCTCGTTCGCCTTTTCCACGCAACCGGTCTTCGCCGCTGGCGGCGCGGTCGTCACGCCCTGGCGGCCAAGCTCGGCCACCACGCTGACCGAGCTTGCCGTACCCGCGATCGGGCTGGGGCTTGCGGCGTTCCTGGCCGAACTTGTCTTCGTTGAAAACACGCTCAACGGCTGGCTTGTCGGAACCGAAATGCCGGCCTGGGCACGGGTCGCGATCCTGGCGGCCTCGTTCTTCGTCGTGGGCTGTCTTCTGTCCTACATCTTCCAGCGCCTTCCGGCCGCGCTTTATAGTCAGGTGGCGCTTTGGTCGTTTCTGTTGATCGTCGCCGTTGTGGCGCTTTTTCTGTTGGTCAGCCTGTTCACCCCGATGGGCTATGCCGGGATCCTGGGCGAGATCGCCAAGCGGCTCTTGCCGGTCTGGATCGCGCTGGTGGTCACCTTCGGGCTGTCGATCACCTACAAGCGCAGGCTGGGTCTTTACGGCAAGCTTTTCGACAGCATGATCGGCATGATCGGCTTCGGCATGGTGCTGTTCTGGGTCTATACAGGCATCTTTGCCGCCTTCGAACTGATCGTCACGCATGATCCGCTGTCGCAGGTCTCGGGCATGAAGAACAAGGTGCCCGGAACGCCGCTGGCCGGCGCGGAGGGGGGCGAGTATGCCTATTACCTTCTGGGCGGCGACAACCTGGCGCGCGATGTGTTCAGCCGGATGATCGCAGGCTCGACGGCAGTTCTTAAAATCGCGCCTTTCGCGACACTCTTTGCCTTCATGGTCGGGATCACGCTGGGCCTTCCGGCGGGCTATTACGGCGGTCGGCTGGATACCTTCCTGTCTTTCGTGGCCAATCTGGTGCTGGCTTTCCCGGTGATCCTGCTCTTCTACCTTCTGGTGACGCCCGAGATCGTGGAGACCGGCATTCCGACCTACATGGCGGGAGTGCTGTTTCTCTTCCCGATCATTTTCCTGGTGGTGCTCTTCAACTCGCGGTTCCACACGCAGCCGCCAAAGCGCAACGTCTACATCGGTGTGACGCTTGTGATCGGGCTCTGGATCTACCTGGGCATCGCATGGGATGCCGATCCGCTGGGCGTGATCTCGCTGCCGGGCAACATCCTGGTGGTGTTCGTCTCGGTGGTCTTCGTGAACTCGCCCACCGTGTTCCGCATCGTGCGCGGGATCGTGCTGGATATCCGCACGCGCGACTACGTGGCGGCGGGCCAGACCCGCGGTGAGGGTCCGTGGTACATCATGCTGTGGGAGATCCTGCCCAACGCGCGCGGTCCGCTGATCGTCGATTTCTGCCTGCGTATCGGTTACACGACGATCCTTCTGGGCACGCTGGGCTTTTTCGGCCTGGGCGTGAGCTCTGAAAGCCCGGACTGGGGCTCGACGATCAATGACGGGCGCAAGCTGCTGTCGATCTTCCCGCACCCTGCCCTGGCGCCGGCGATCGCGCTGATGAGCCTTGTTCTGGGGCTCAACCTCTTGGCCGATGGCCTGCGCGAGGAAAGCCTGCGTGACTGATGAGACGGGGGGGGGGGGGGGGGGGG
>JABDLJ010000025.1 GCA_013003075.1 Paracoccaceae bacterium | reverse complement strand
CCCACCGAGATACCAAGCGCGGCGGTCTCGTTTTCAAGCGCGACCTCGCCGACGACCCGGCCCAGGACGGCGCGGTCAAGCCCGACGCTTTGCGCCTCGGCGAAGCTGACCTCGCTGCCGAGCTGCTGACGCAGGGCGGCCAGCTCGTTCTGCATCTCGCGGAAATAGCGCTGGGTGCCGATCTCGGTGCTGCCGACCCGGCCGATGGTTTCGATCCGGCCGCCGAAATTGGTGACGCTGAAGCCGGCCAATCCGACAAACAGAAGCCCCAGGATGATCCAGACGCCGATCTTGCTTGCGCGGCCCGTTGCCATGTCAATCCGCCCTTTGATTTAAAACGCTGGAGGACCGTCTAGCCCGGGTCTGGCAGAGCCGCAAGTCTCAGCCGCCAAGTTCGGCGAGCCGGGCGGCCAGGACCTCGATCCCGGGCACATCGAGATTGGCGAACGCGATGCGCATCTGGCGCGCGCCGGCCGCATCGCCCGCCGGCATGAACATGGTGCCGGGCAGCGCCAGGATGCCGGCCTCGGTCACCAGGCGGCGCGCCAGAACGTCGCTGGGCGCGTCGAAAGGATGGGTGCAATAGGCGAAATAGGCGCCGCTGCCGATGATCTGCCAGCCTGCGAGCCCGCCGATCGCCCGGGTGATGGCTTCTCGCCGCGCGAGAATCTCCAGCCGCTCAGCCGCGAGCCAGTCCGAGAGGTTCTTCAGCCCCCAGAGCGCGGCGTGCTGGCCCAGCTGGGGCGGACAGATGGTGACCGTGTCGAGGTACTTTTCGACCTCGCGCAGGCGGGCCGGGCCGGCGATGAGCGCCCCGACGCGGTGGCCGGTCAGCCGGTAGGCCTTGGAAAAGCTGTAGAGCTGGATCAGCGTGTCGTCCCAGCCGGGATCGGCGAACAGATCGTGCGGCGCACCGGGCTGGCTGTGAAAATCGCGGTAGGTCTCATCGACGATCAGCGCCAGCCCGCGGGCGCGCGCCAAATCGCGAAAGGCGCGCATGGTGCCGGGCGGGTATTCGGCGCCGCCGGGGTTGTTGGGGGTCACGAGCACGATGGCGCGGGTCTTCGGCGTGATGAGCCGCGCGGCGGCGTCCGGCTCGGGGATGAGATCGGGGCCGGTGGCCAGCGGCACGGCGGTCTGGCCGCCCATGTCGAGCGCCATCTTGTGGTTGAAATACCAGGGCGTGGGCAAGATCACCTCGTCCCCTGGCGCCGCGAGGGTCGCGATGGCAGCAGTGAAGGCCTCGTTGCAACCGGCTGTAATTGCGACGTTTTCAGATGTTATCGCACCGCCGTATTCGCGCGCAAAGCGGTCCGCGAGCGCGGCTCGCAGCGCCGGCAGGCCCAGAACGGCGCCGTAGAGATGCGCCTGCGGCGTGTTGCGCACGATCTCGGCCATCGCGTCCCGCATCTCTGGCGGCGGCGGCTCCACCGGGGCGGCCTGGCTGACATTGATCAGCGGGCGAGCTTCGGGAAAGTTCAGGCCCTCGATCCAGCGCCGCGCCTCCATCACCGGCGGGGCGAAGGTGGCGGTCATGTTGGGATTGAATGGCGCAGGCATCAGCGGGCCGCCCGACCGTGGCGGCGGGAGCCTCCGGCGGAGGTATTTCGGGCCAGATGAAGCCGGAGCGCGGGCATCGCGGGGCGGCCGGCGTCAGTCGGTGCCGCGGTAGGGTTCGACATATTGCAGCGCCATGTCCCAGGGAAAGAAGATCCAGGTGTCCTGGCTGACCTCGGTGATGAAGGTGTCGACCATCGGGCGGCCCTTGGGTTTGGCGTAGACGGTGGCGAAATGCGCGTTGGGATAGGCGTCGCGCACCAGCTCCAGCGTGCGGCCGCTATCGACGAGATCATCGACCACCAGAATGCCCGTGCCATCGCCCATGAGCTGCTTGTCGGGTGATTTCAGCACCTTGGCGGCAGATTGGTTTTGGTGGTCGTAGGATTTGACGCTGATCGTGTCGACGGTGCGGATGTCGAGCTCTCGGCTGACGATCATCGCCGGGGCCATGCCGCCGCGGGTGATGGCGACCACGGCCTTCCAGGCGCCGTCGTCGGGCCCGTGGCCGTCGAGCCGCCAGGCGAGCGCCCGGGCGTCGCGGTGCATCTGGTCCCAGCTGACGTGGAAGCCTTTTTCGTGCGGCAGGCGGTCGGTCATGATTTGGATCCTTGGCGTAAGAGAGCGTGGTGCGGATGCAGCGCAACCGCGATGGCGTGTGCACGGCAAGGGAAGACCGCCCTGCGCAGTTTGGCAAGGCCGTTGCCAGCGCGGCTCGACGATAGGGCCATGGCGGCCGCGCGGCAGATCCCGGCCCGGCTGCGCGCCGCACTGAAAAAGCCGCCCGGACGCGCGATCCGCGCGGCAGCGCGTGGGGCGCGCCACCCGGTCAGCAGGCCGGGGATCACACAGCGGGTCACGATGGCCCCGAACATGGATGCAAGGCGCCTGTCCCAGAGCGCGGATCGGCGTCGCGCGTAGAGGTATGTGGACCGTTTTCGGTCATGGGGCAGCTCCGGTCAGGTGAGTGCGAACTTGGCGCCCAGAAGCGCGATGAGGCCGCCGAACAGCCGGTCGATACCGGACTTGACGCGCCCGTAGGCGCGGCGCGGGCCATCGAGCGAGACGGCGCGGGCGACGAGGATGTACCACAATGTCTCGGTGGTGAAGAGCGTGGCCAGAAGCGCGGCGAGAACACCCACCGGGGTAGCTTCGGGGATCAGCCCGACGAAGACGGCGCCGAAGAATACGGCCGGCTTGGGGTTGGCCAGCTGCGTCAGAAGGCCAAGGCGGACGGCCGAACGGGCGCTGCGGGGCAGGGCGCCGATCTGCGGCTCGGCAATGGGGTCCCCTGCGTGGCTCCAGGTTTGCCAGGCGATCCAGATCAGCACCGCGCCACCGGCGATCTTGAAGACGGTGAGAAACGCCGGCGCGTATTCGAACAGCAAAGCCAGGCCCGCGAGCGCCGCGGTTGCCCAGATCACCGCGCCAAGGCCGAGACCGATGGCGATCCCGGCGCCCGATGCGAACCCTTCGGCGACGCTGGTGCGCACCGCGACGATGAAGCTGGGGCCGGGACTGATCGCGGCCATCAGGTGCAGAAGGGCAATGCCGACAAAGGCCGCGAGCGACATCTCAGACCGTCGAGATATCTGGGGCGTCGACCGCCTTCATGCCGACGACGTGGTAGCCGGCATCGACATGCAGCACCTCTCCGGTGACGCCAGAACCGAGATCGGACAGAAGGTAAAGCGCCGATCCGCCGACATCGTCGATGGTCACGTTGCGGCGCAGCGGCGAGTTCAGCTCGTTCCATTTCATGATGTAGCGGAAATCGCCGATCCCGGAGGCCGCCAGCGTCTTGATCGGGCCGGCCGAGATCGCGTTGCAGCGGATGCCGTCCTTGCCCAGATCCTCGGCGATGTAGCGCACCGACGCCTCCAGCGCCGCCTTGCAAAGCCCCATGACGTTGTAGTGCGGCATCACGCGCTCGGCCCCGTAATAGGTGAGCGTCAGAAGCGAGCCGCCTTCGTTCATCATGGTCGTGGCGCGTTGGCAGATAGCGGTGAAGGAATAGACCGAGATGTCCATCGACATCATGAAGTTGTCGCGCGAGGTATCGACATAGCGGCCGCGCAGCTCGCCCTTGTCGGAAAAGCCGATGGCGTGCACCACGAAATCGAGGGTACCCCAGCGGGATTTCAGCTCGGCGAAAAGGGCGTCCATCGAGGCCTCGTCGGAGACATCGCACGGCAGAACGATGTCCGATCCGGTTTGCGCGGCCAAGGGCTCCACACGTTTTCTCAGCGCGTCGCCCTGGTAAGAGAACGCCAGCTCGGCCCCGGCCTCGTGCAGCGCCTTGGAGATGCCCCACGCGATGGATTTATCGTTTGCCAGGCCCATGATAAGCCCGCGTTTGCCCTGCATAAGGTCGGTTTTCATCTGGCCCTCACTAATCAAGCTGCTCTCAATCGTCTATGCCATTGTCCGGTCCGCATCAAGCGCGCCTGTCGGTTGCACGGCGGCGAAAAGAGGCCTATCACGAGCGCCTTGAACGGAACCTGGACGGAACCCGGGCGGAACCTGGACGGAACGGCAGATGACAGAGCGAAGCGGTATATTTGCAGGCGAGGATCCCTTTGCCCTGGCGCAAGACTGGCTGGACCGGGCGGGCGCAAGCGAGCCGAACGATCCCAACGCGATACAGCTGGCCACGGTCGACGAGGCCGGGATGCCGAATGTCCGCACGGTTTTGCTGAAAGAGATCGAGCCGGACGCCTTCGTCTTCTACACCAATTACGAAAGCCGAAAGGGCCAGGAGATCACCGCGAGCGGAAAGGCCGCTTTTGTGGTACACTGGAAATCACTGCGCCGGCAGATCCGCGTCCGGGGCCTTGTGGAGAGAGAGGATGGTCCCAAGGCGGATGAGTATTACCGCAGCCGCGCGCTGAAAAGCCGGCTTGGCGCCTGGGCATCGCGCCAGTCCCAGCCGCTGTCCTCGCGGGCGGCGCTTCTGGCGGAGGTCGCCAGGGTGACGGCTCGCAAGGGGGTGAACCCCGACCGCCCGCCATTCTGGGGCGGCTTTCGGATCCAGCCCCTGGAGATCGAGTTCTGGGCCGACGGTGAGTTTCGCCTGCACGACCGGTTCCGCTGGAGCCGGACGTCGGTGTCGGAGGTCTGGGACATTCAACGGCTCAACCCGTGACATTCGCGCTTCGCGAATGGCAAATGTTTGAAATGTGGTGTTTGGTCTTGCAATGCAGTGGTAATCTGTCGCTTACTTGCGGCAAGGGCTGCTAAGAAAGTCCATCGGGACGTGAATAGAATGACGGACAATGTGGAAGGCGCGCGCCATGTATCAGGCCGCGTAAAATGGTTTGATCCCACCAAGGGGTTTGGCTTTGTCGTTGCCGATGAGGGTGGCCCGGACATCCTTTTGCACGCCAACGTCCTGCGCAACTTCGGGCAGAGTTCTGTCGCCGACAGCGCCGGGATCGAGATCACCGTTCAAGAGACCGCGCGCGGAATCCAGGCCGTCGAAGTTCTGCGGATCGATCCGCCGGTCGCCGTCGGCACGTCCGAGCCGCTGGACGACAGCGGCGAGGATCTGGGCGAGGCGGTCGATCTTTCGCTGCCGCAAGAGCCGGCGCGCGTGAAGTGGTTCGACAAGGCCAAGGGCTTTGGGTTTGCCAACGTGTTCGGCAGCGCCGAGGACGTCTTTCTGCATGTCGAGGTTCTGCGCCGCTCCGGGTTGGCCGATCTGCAACCGGGTGAGGCCGTCGCGCTGCGCGTCGTCGATGGCAAGCGGGGCCGGATGGCGGTTCAGGTCACCAGTTGGGAATCGGCGCTGAAGAGCGACAAGTGATCCGGCTTACCGCAACTTTCTGTCTTACAGTATGTGCGAGCGCGGCCTTCGGCGCGTGCGCGCCCGACAAGGTGGAGCTGAAGGGCGCGTTCGGCGCTGCACAATTTACGGTTGAGTTGGCCGACGAGCCGAGCGAGCGCAACCTGGGCCTGATGAACCGCCCGTCGATGCCGCAAAGCCGGGGGATGCTTTTTGTCTACGGGGCGCCGCAATCGGCGGCGTTCTGGATGAAGAACACGCTGATCCCGCTGGATATGATCTTCGCCTCCGAAGAGGGCGAGATCCTGCGGATTCACCACAATGCGATTCCCCTCGACCAGACGATCATCGACGGCGGACCCGGCGTTCTGGCGGTGCTGGAGATCAATGGCGGGCTGGCGGCGCGGCTTGGCATCAAGGTCGGCGACGTGTTGCGCCATCCCGCGCTGGACCAGAAGATTGCGGCCTGGCCCTGCGAGTAACCCCTTTTCAGAGCCAGTGTCTTTGGTTAGAGAATGCGCTGTCGGGGCGTAGCGCAGCCTGGTAGCGCATCTGTTTTGGGAACAGAGGGTCGGGAGTTCGAATCTCTCCGCCCCGACCATCTTCAAATCTTTCGCGGCCGCAATCCGCTCTAGCGCATCAGGACGCTGCCGCTGCTCGATGCATCTATGTCGGTTTTGCCGGGGTTGCCGTAGACCGTGATCGACGCGCCGCTGGAGGCGCTCGCATCGACCGCAACCGTGGCCATCAGGTCGATCCGCGCGCCGCTACTGGCATCTACCCGCGCGCGCTCACACTTGACCTCGCCGATGTCGATGGCGGCGCCGCTGGAGGCATTGGCGTCGATCCTTTCGCAGGTGCCGCCCTCGATTTCGGCCCGCGCGCCGCTTGAGGCATCCACCTTGACGGCCTCTGCTTCGATCCTGTTCACGAAGAGGCTGGCGCCGCTTGACGCCTCGAGGTCGAGATCCTCGCCGATCATCTGGTTTGCGCGCAGCTCGGCGCCCGAGGACGCCTCGGCCTGCACCAGCGCGGGCATTGAAACGCTTACCGTGACCATCCAGCCCTTCGTGCGCCGAAGCGAAAACGCGCGCCGATCCATATCGGCGTGCAGCGTGTTGCGGCGCACGTCAAGCTCGAGGCGATCAAGCTGTGCCGCCTCAGAGCTTTCAGCGGTGACGGCGAATTCGCTGCCGGCGGTTACGACCATGTGAATGCCCTCGCTGACCCGAACGCCGTCGAAGCCCGACAGATCGAAACTGCGTTCCTCGGCCAGAACCAGCGAGGCGGACGCGGCGACAGCGAAGGTGAAAAGCGAAAGGCGGGATATCTGCATAGCGGTGTTCCTTGGCCGGTGGCGCGGTTCCAGGACTGGAGCGGCGAAGTCTAGCGTCGCGCTTCACGGTTCAATTGATCCGCCGCAATCCGGGGCGAGCGAAGAATCAGCGCGCGCCATCTTCCCCATATATGGTGAGTATTTGTCGTGTTGGCGCCGTGACCACTACATCTAGGGGTGAGGCGCGTGGAAAAAATGCGCTGTTTAGCTGCAGAAATGGGCGGCGGATTGCCGGGCGGCGTGCTGTCCCGGGCGCATCGGGCGGCGCAACGTGATCTGCTCCGGCCTAGGGGATTCTGTGGAGAAGTCGCGCGCCGGGGCGGTCCGCTGGGCATGGCGGCGCGTTATGAGTTGCGCGCAAACCTCTGGAACTGTGCGCGTTTTGCGTGCCGGCCGTCGCAGCGCCCGGCAACGGGCGTTTTGCACGGCACGCCGGGCGGCATCGCGCAGGCCCGGTGGCGGGGTTCTCCTGCAGGCCGCGTCAACCGAAAAATTTCCAAATTATCGTGAAAATGTCGTTGACCAAGCGGCATCGGATACGACAGGGTGTGCTGGCTGATCGACGAGCCACAACATATAGTGGTTGCGATCAGGCAGGGAACTGTACGGGACAGTAGGGCGAATACGCCTGCGACCGACATGCACCCGGGACGACGCGCACGCGTCCCGGGCCGCTTGTTTCTTGTCTGTGAACCGAACGACGGCGTCATCGCCAAACCCGGCACCAAGCGGGGGTCGGCACACATATTGATACAGAATGGACCTAGGGGCAGGTTATGAAGATAGAACGCAGTTTCACCAAATCAGGACAGGACGCCTACGCGGATCTGGAGTTCACCACGACGGTGTCGGAAATCCGCAACCCCGACGGTACGGTGGTGTTCAAGCTTGACGACGTGGAAGTGCCGACGAGCTGGAGCCAGGTCGCTTCGGACGTGATCGCCCAGAAGTATTTCCGAAAGGCCGGCGTGCCGGCGCGGCTGAAGCCGGTGCGCGAGAAGGGCGTGCCGGAGTTCCTGTGGCGCCACGTCGCCGACGAGGCTGCGCTGGCCGGGTTGCCAGAGGATGCGCGCTATGGCGGCGAGACGTCGTCCAAGCAGGTGTTCGACCGGCTGGCCGGCGCCTGGGCCTACTGGGGCTGGAAGGGCGGCTACTTCTCCAAAGAGGCCGACGCCCGCGCCTATTTTGACGAGATGCGCTTCATGCTGGCCACGCAAAAGGCCGCGCCGAACTCGCCGCAATGGTTCAACACCGGGCTGCACTGGGCCTACGGCATCGATGGCCCGGCGCAGGGGCATTACTATGTCGACTACAAGTCGGGCAAACTGACCAAGTCCAAATCATCTTACGAACATCCCCAGCCGCATGCCTGCTTCATCCAGTCCTGCCAGGACGATCTGGTGAACGAGGGCGGGATCATGGATCTGTGGGTCCGCGAGGCGCGGCTCTTCAAGTACGGCTCGGGCACCGGCACCAACTTCAGCCACTTGCGCGGCGAGGGCGAGAAGCTGTCGGGCGGCGGCAAGTCGTCGGGCCTGATGGGCTTTTTGAAGATCGGCGACCGCGCCGCCGGCGCGATCAAGTCGGGCGGCACCACGCGGCGCGCGGCCAAGATGGTCATCGTGGATGCCGATCACCCCGATATCGAGGATTTCATCAACTGGAAGGTCATCGAAGAGCAGAAAGTCGCGAGCATCGTCGCCGGCTCGAAGATGCACGAGCAGAAGCTGAACGCGCTTTTCGCGGCGATCCGGGCCTGGGACGGCCGGCAAGAGGATGCATACGATCCGGCGGTCAACGACAGTCTGAAAGCGGCGATCCGCGATGCAAAAAAGGTCGCGATCCCCGAGACCTATGTCAAGCGGGTGCTGGATTACGCCAAGCAGGGCCACACCAGCATCGAGTTTCCGACCTATGACACCGACTGGGACAGCGAAGCCTATTCAAGCGTTTCGGGGCAGAACTCGAACAACTCGATCCGCGTCACCGATGCCTTTCTCAAGGCGGTCGAGGAAGATGGCGACTGGGAGCTGATCAACCGCAAGGACGGCACGGTCTCCAAGACGGTCAAGGCGCGCGATCTCTGGGAACAGGTAGGCCATGCGGCCTGGGCCTGCGCCGATCCCGGCATTCAGTACCACGACACGGTCAACGCCTGGCACACCTGCCCCGAGGACGGTGCGATCCGCGGCTCCAACCCGTGCTCGGAGTACATGTTCCTCGACGACACGGCCTGCAACCTGGCCTCGATGAACCTTCTGACCTTCCTTAAGGACGGAGAGTTCCAGGCCGAGGACTATATGCACGCCACGCGACTTTGGACCGTGACGCTGGAGATCAGCGTGATGATGGCGCAGTTTCCGTCCAAGGAAATCGCGCAGCTGTCCTACGACTTCCGCACGCTGGGCCTGGGCTATGCCAATATCGGCGGTCTGCTGATGAACATGGGGCTGGGCTACGACAGCGACGAGGGCCGGGCGATGTGCGGCGCGCTGACCGCGATCATGACCGGCGTGTCCTACGCGACCTCGGCCGAGATCGCCGGCGAGCTGGGCGCTTTTCCGGGCTACCAGCGCAACGCCGAGCACATGCAGCGCGTGATCCGCAATCACCGCCGCGCCGCCTATGGCGAGACCACGGGCTTTGAGGCGATGAACGTGAACCCGGTGGCGCTGGACGCCGCCAACTGCCCCGATGCCAAGCTGATCGAGCTTTCGCGTCAGGCCTGGGACGAGGCGCTGCGTCTGGGCGAGAAGAACGGCTATCGCAACGCGCAGGTTTCGGTAATCGCGCCCACGGGCACCATCGGTCTTGTGATGGACTGCGACACCACCGGGATCGAGCCCGACTTCGCGCTGGTGAAGTTCAAGAAGCTGGCCGGCGGCGGCTATTTCAAGATCATCAACCGCTCGGTGCCCGCGGCGCTGGAGAACCTCGGCTACGGCTCTGCCGAGATCGAGGAGATCATTTCCTACGCGGTCGGCCACGGCACGATCGGCAATGCACCGGGGATCAACCACACCTCGCTGATCGGTCATGGCTTCGGCCCGGCGGAACTGGACAAGATCGAGGCGGCCCTGCCGTCGGCCTTCGACATCCGCTTCGTCTTCAACCAGTGGACGCTGGGCGCCGAGTTCTGCACCGGTTCGCTGGGCATCCCGGCCGAGAAGCTGAGCGATCCGGGCTTCGACCTGCTGCGCCATCTCGGCTTTACCCGCAAGGACATCGAGGCCGCCAACGACCATGTTTGCGGCACGATGACGTTGGAGGGCGCGCCGCATCTGAAAACCGACCACTACCACATCTTCGATTGTGCCAACCCCTGCGGCAAGAAAGGCAAGCGGTTCCTGTCGGTGGGCAGCCACATCCACATGATGGCCGCGGCGCAGTCCTTCATCTCGGGGGCGATCTCCAAGACGATCAACATGCCCAACGATGCCACCATTGAGGACTGCCAGAAAGCCTACGAGCTGTCGTGGTCGCTGGGTGTGAAGGCCAATGCGCTGTACCGCGACGGATCGAAACTGTCGCAGCCGCTGGCCGCCGCGCTGGTCGAAGACGACGACGAGGCGCTGGAGATCCTGGAAAGCGGCAGCAGCCATGAAAAGGCGACCGTGCTGGCCGAGAAGATCGTCGAGAAGGTGATCATCAAGGAAATCGCCAAGGGGCGCGAGCGGATGCCCGAGCGGCGCCGCGGCTACACCCAGAAGGCCATCGTCGGCGGCCACAAGGTGTATCTGCGCACCGGCGAGTACCAGGACGGTACGCTTGGCGAGATCTTCATCGACATGCACAAGGAAGGCGCCGGCTTCCGCGCGATGATGAACAACTTCGCCA
>JABDLJ010000045.1 GCA_013003075.1 Paracoccaceae bacterium | reverse complement strand
CGGCAGTGCCACCTGCATCGCACCGGCAAGCGCCCGCCGCGCCGCTTCGGCAGCCCGACCGCCGGTGGCGCGCCCGGCCATGTCGACGGCGGTCCCCTTCGCGCCCACAATGATCCGCGGCCTTGCCGCACCAGGGCTCACGCGTGCCTCGATCCGCGCCCCCGGCCGGGCCAAAGCGCTGAGATCGGGCGCATCAGTTCGGGCTGGACGCGCCAAGCCCACGCCATATGCTGACCCCGGCAGCCTTGCCAGTTCGGGGGACACCGCATCATGCAGACCGGCTTTTTCTGGGACGAGCGCAGCTTCTGGCACGTGGGCGGCAATTACATGTTTCTCACGCCCGTGGGCGGCCTTGTGCAGCCGCCCGCCGGCGCCGGGCTTCCCGAGAACCCCGAAACCAAGCGGCGGCTGGTCAATCTTCTGCGCGCCAGCGGCCTTCTGGACGCGCTGGCAAGCCAAAGCGCCGATCCGGTCTCGCAAGAGGATCTTCTGCGCGTCCATCCGCACAGTTACCTTTCGCAGTTCAAGGCGCTCTCGGATGCCGAGGGTGGCGAGCTTGGCCCCCGCGCGCCCTTCGGCGCCGGCGGATATGAGCTTGCCGCGCTGTCGGCCGGGCTGGCCAAGGGCGCGCTTCACGCAGTGCTGCGCGGCAACCTCGCCAATGCCTATGCGCTGTCGCGCCCCCCGGGGCATCATTGCCTGCCCGAGCATCCCAACGGCTTTTGCCTTCTGGCCAATATCGCCATCGCGGTCGAGGCCGCCTTCGCCGACCGCCTGACAGAGCGTGTGGCCATCCTCGACTGGGACGTGCATCACGGCAACGGGACCGAAGCGATCTTCTACGACCGCGACGATGTGCTGACGATCTCGGTGCACCAGGAAAACAACTACCCGCTCGACACCGGCAGCGCCGAGGACACCGGCGCGGGCGCCGGGGACGGCTGCAACATGAACATTCCCCTGCCCCCCGGCACCGGCCATCTGGGCTATCTTGAGGCGACAGAACGCCTGGTGCTGCCGGCCCTCGCCCGGTTCGAGCCGGACGTCATCATCGTCGCCTGTGGCTTCGATCCGGCCGCCATCGATCCCCTGTCGCGCACGCTGGCCACCGCCGAGACCTTCCGCGCGATGACCGCGATGGTGATGGAGGCGGCGGGCGATCTGGCCGGCGGGCGGCTGGTTCTGGTCCACGAGGGCGGCTATTCGGAAATGTACGTGCCGTTTTGCGGCCACGCCGTGCTGGAAGAGATGTCGGGCAGTGCCATCTCTGCGCCCGACCCGCTGGCCGAAACGCTGCGCCTGCGCCAGCCGACCGCCCGTTTCGATGCCTTCGTCTCCACCTGGATCGAAGAGCTGGCCGAGGGCTTCGGCATCAGCTAGCGGTAATGCTCGGCCCATTTCCTGCCGGCTGGCGCTTTGTTCGCCGCAGGCAGGTTCCGGCCCGGCGGGGCTTGACGGCGCCCGCGCCAGACCCGACATGTGGCGCAACTTCGGAGACCGACATGACACAAGCCAAC
The DNA here is from genome assembly GCA_013003075.1 of Paracoccaceae bacterium. GTDB lineage: Bacteria > Pseudomonadota > Alphaproteobacteria > Rhodobacterales > Rhodobacteraceae > JABDLJ01. The sequence continues at coordinate 37,277 of JABDLJ010000045.1, read as the reverse complement.
CCCAAGGCGCTCGAGTTCCTGCTGACGCGCCGCTCGCGGCCCGCCAAGACCCTGACGCCCCCGGTGCCCGATGCGGTGGACCTGCGCCCGATCCTGACCGCCGCGGCGCGCACCCCCGATCACGGTAAGCTGGAGCCCTGGCGGCTGATCGTGCTGGAACGTCCAGCGCTGGAGCGTCTGGCCGCCGCCGTGCCCGAACGCGGCGCGGCGCTTGGTATGGCGCCCGAGAAGATCGACAAGATGCATGCTCAGTTCGGTAACGCGCATCTCGCCGTGGCGGTGATCGCCGCGCCGAAAGCCTCTGAAAAGGTTCCGCAAATCGAGCAGACCCTGTCTGCCGGCGCTGTGTGCCTGTCGCTGCTGAACGCCGCGCTCGCCGCCGGCTGGGGCGCCAACTGGCTGTCCGGCTGGGCCAGCCACGACCGCAACTTCGTCGAGCCGCATCTGGGCCTTGCCCCGCACGAGTTCGTCGCCGGCTTCATCCATATCGGCACCCAGACGACGCCGCCGCCGGAACGCCCGCGCCCCGATCTCGACGCGATCACGACCTGGATGCAGGCATGATCCTGTCCGACATCGCAAAGGCGCTGTCGCAACTGGGCGATCCGCGCTTTCGCCGTGTTCTGATCCTGGGCATCGGGCTGACCTTCGGGCTGCTCTTTGCCGTCTACGCGGTGGTGCTGTGGCTCTTGAACTGGCTGATGCCGGACAGTGTGACCCTGCCGCTTGTGGGCACCGTCACCTGGGTCGATGACATCCTGTCGGGCGCCTCGCTTGTTCTGATGCTCGGTCTGTCGGTCTTCCTGATGGTGCCGGTGGCCTCGATGTTCACCTCGCTGTTTCTCGACGATGTGGCCGATGCGGTCGAGGATCTGCACTACCCGGACCTGGTGCCGGCCCCGCATGTCAGCTTCGCCGACGGCCTGCGCGACAGCGCTTCGTTCCTGGGTGTGCTGATCGCCGCCAATATCGCGGCATTTGCCGCCTACCTGCTGTTTCTGCCGCTGGCGCCGTTCATCTTCATTGCGCTCAACGGGTTTCTTCTGGGGCGCGAGTATTTTCAGCTGGTCGCCATGCGACGGCTGGGCCGCAAAGCCGCCGCCGAGGCGCGCCGGCGCAACTTTTTGCAGATCTGGATCGCCGGGGCGCTGATGGCGGTGCCGCTGACGGTGCCGGTTCTAAACCTGATCGTTCCGATCATCGGGGCGGCGACGTTCACCCACCTGTTCCACCGGGTTCAATCGCACCCGGACGCAGGCGGCCGAACACATCGAGATCCTCGATCGTGATCCAGCCCGACACGACGATCCCGGCGATCACCGCCCAAAGAACGAAGGTGATCAGCGACACCCGCACCGCGAGCCGCCCAAAGCGGAAATCGGCGGGCGCGCCGGCATGGGTGCCCGGCTCGATCTCGCCCGCCTCGGCCTGAGACCGGCTGACGAAGGGCAGCGCCACAAGCAGCACCAGAAACCAGATCACCGCGAACAGAACGATGGCCGAGACGATGCTCATCAGACCTGCTCCAGCTCGATCAGGGTGCCGTTGAAATCCTTGGGATGCAGGAACAGGACCGGTTTGCCATGCGCGCCGATCTTCGGCTCGCCGCCGCCCAGCACCCGCGCGCCCGAGGCCGCCAGCGCATCGCGCGCGGCCAGGATATCGTCCACCTCGTAGCAGATATGGTGAATGCCGCCCGAGGGGTTCTTGTCCAGAAACCCCGCGATCGGGCTGGCCTCGCCCAAAGGATAGAGCAGCTCGATCTTGGTGTTCGGCAGTTCGATGAAGACGGCCGTGACACCGTGGTCGGGCTCATCCTGCGGTGCGCCGACGGTGGCGCCCAGCGTGTCGCGGTACTGCGCGGCGGCGGCCTCCAGATCCGGCACGGCGATGGCCACGTGGTTAAGACGTCCGATCATGGCAAGACCTTCCCTTGGTGTAAGCCCGGCTTATGGCCCGGGCACGCGCCCGGCTGCAAGAGGCCAAGACGTCGCGCGGCGGCTTGGATCCAGGGTTAACCGCTCTTTAGCATGTGGCGGTGTTTATGTGGCCGATCCCAAGCAGCGAGCCGCACCAATGCCAGAACCGCTTGACGAATTCATCATGACCCGGTCGCCGACCCCCGACCGGCCCCTTCTGGGCCAAACCGTCCTGGTCATCGAGGACAGCCGCTTCGCCAGCGAGGCTTTGCGGCTTTTGTGCCTGCGCTCGGGGGCGCGGATCCGGCGCGCCGACAGTCTGCGCGCGGCAGCGCGGCACCTGGCGATGTATCACCCCTCGGTGGCGATCGTCGATCTCGGCCTGCCCGATGGCTCTGGCCTCGACCTGATTGCCGAGCTTGCGGCGACCAATCCCCGCATTTCCGTCCTGATGGCGACATCGGCCGATGACAACGCCAGCGGCGCGGCGCTTGAGGCGGGCGCAGACGGGTTCTTGGCCAAACCAGTTGTCAGCCTGGCGGCGTTCCAGGCGGCCATTCTCGATCATATCCCGCAATGCGACCATCCGCCTGGCCTGCGCGCCCTGCCCGATGACGTGATCGCGCCGGACAGGCTGGCGCTGCGCGACGACCTGGCGCATGTCGCCGAGGTTCTGACCCCCGATATCGACGCAAACACCGCGCGCTATGTCGCGCAGTTCGTCGGCGGGCTGGCCAAGACCGCCAAAGATACCGCGCTGTCGGAGGGCGCGCGCGCCCTGCAGGCCTCGCTTGGCGGCAAGGCGCCGATGATGCCGGCGGTCGTGGCGCTGCAAAGCCTGGTCAAGGACCGCGTGCGCTCGGCGCCGATTGTCTGAGGCCGGCTCAGGCCGCGCCGAACAGCGGATCGCGGGCCGCCAGAACGGGCGCGGTCAGCTCTGACAGGCTCTGCCGCTGCCGGCCCCCGGCATCGAAATTCTCCGGCGCAAGCCAGGTTTCGAACGCCGCCGACAAGGCCGGCCACTCACGATCGATCGCGGCGAACCAGGCGGTGTCCCGATTGCGACCCTTCACCACCGCCGCCTGCCGGAATATGCCCTCGAAACTCAGGCCCAGCCGCTGCGCCGCACGGCGCGAGCCGGCGTTCAGCGCATCGCATTTCCACTCGTAGCGCCGGTAGCCCGCACCGAACGCCCAGCGCATCATCTGGTACATCGCGTCCGTCGCCGCCCGGCTGCGCTGCAACGCCGGGGCGAGGTTGATATGGCCGACCTCGATCGAGCCTGCCCGGGGCGCGATCCGCAGATAGCTGGCGACCCCGCGCCATTGGTCGGCCTGCTTGTCCTTGATCGCAAGGAACATCGGATCGGCTTGCCCCGCCATGCCTTGCACCCAGGCGGTATAGTCGGCCCCCGCCGCAAACGGGCCGTAGGGCAGGTAGTCCCAGATCGCGTCATCGGCCCGGTTGGCGGCGAAAAGCTCGCCCGCGTGGTGCTCTGCCAGCGGCTCCAGCCGGGCATAACGCCCCTCCATCGGCACCCAGTCCGGGCGCGGCGGCGGGCTCCAGCCGGTCACTTTCGGTCCGATTATCCGGGATCGGGAACTCATATCGCGCCTGCCGCTTGCGTTGCGTCGAGGCAAGCTAGAGCAAACCCGCAGCGCTTTGCCAATCGCGATCGATAAGTCCAGTTTGCGATATGGCGCGGCGCGCTACAGCAAAAGCCCCTCGTCGGCGCCCATATCGAGCCCCGGAAAGACCGCGTCCTCCAGCACGCCGCGGTCCAGCCCGAAAAGCCCGCGCATCGCCCAGGCGGCATAGGCGCGCACATCCGTCGTCGGCATCAGGTCGCGGCGGTCGTACATGTCCGCCTCCGCAATCCCCGGCCAGCGCCCGAAGACGCGCCCGCCATTGACCGCGCCGCCGGCCACCAGCATCGCGCCCGCGGTGCCGTGGTCGGTGCCGCCAGAGCCATTGAGCTGCACCGTCCGGCCGAACTCGGTCATCGCCAGAACCGTCGTGCGGCCCCAGTTGTCGCCAAGACCGGTCTTCAGGGTCAGGATCGCGTCGGCCAGACGGCCCAACATCACCTTCATCCGGAAATCCTGGCCGTTATGGGTATCCCAGCCGCTGATCGAGAAGCTGGCGATCCGGGTGTCGTGATTGAGCCGGTCGGCGGCAAAGGCGGCCAGCGCGCGCTCGGGCTTGCCGGCGCTCGGCTTCATCATGTCCATCATCATCTCGGCGTCTTCGTCGCCTTCGGCAGCGTCACGATCGGCGCTGATCGCATCGCTGAGAAGGATCGCCTGCGCCGCTGCATCGCGGAATATCGGATCGTCGTGATAGATATGTTCCAAAAGCTGCTGCGCTGCGGTCGAAAGCTGCAACTCGGTGCGCGGCGACCAATGCGAGGACGGCGCCGGGCCGCGCAGGATGTTCATGTCGGACGCGCCGACGGCAAAAGCGGTCTCGCTGGTCAGGCCCGGTATGGTCTGCAACAGCCGGTTCAGCCAGCCGTCGCGCTGCGCCCCGATCGTCACGTCCATGCCGGTGCCCGCTTCCAGAAGGTCCTGGCCGTCGAAATGGCTGCGCTTGTCCCGGTAGGGCGTAGAGGTCGCGTGCGCGAAGCCCAGCTCTCCCTTGCGCCAGAGCGGCATGAGGGGCTCGAACGCGGGGTGCAGGCCGAACATACCGCCCAGCTTCAGCGTGTCGTTCACGCTGCTCTTGCGCGTCAGGGCATAGTTGGGATCACCCACCGGGCGCACCGCATCAAGCCCGTCCATCCCGCCGCGCAGGATGATGACGACCAGGCGGTTGTCCCATGGGGCCGAGGCAAAGGTGACGGTGCTCATCAAGGGATGCGCCGCCGCCGAACATCCCATCGCCGAAAGCGATTTGAGAAGCGCGCGTCGTGACAGCATCTTGCTCATACCCGGTCTCCTAGCGCCTGTTGAATTCCGGCGAGGCGATCACCAGCGCGATCGCATCCTCGCGGGTTTCCGCCGCGCCCACGGCCCAGCGCAGCCGCTCGGAGGCCGCATCGCCCAGCACCCTGTCGACGAACCGGGAGGGCTGGCGCACATGCGGGCCGACCATGCGCCCCACCTGGCTTGCCATCTTGATCCGCGTCGCCAGCGCCTGCGCATTGATCCAGTGCTCCAGATCCTCGGGCCAGCCATCGGGCGCGCCGGCTTTCATCCAAGGCTGGTTCAGCGTCTTGCTGGGCACGATCATCCGCCGCCGCAGCTCTTTCACCTCGTAGGCCGCAATTGTATCGCCCGGCGTGCCGAGCGCCAGGTAGATCGAGGCGATGAAATCGAACGGCCGCTTGGCCTTGGCGCCGAAATCCCGGCGCGCGGCGGGATGTTCCAGCATCGCGCCCATCACCGCCTTGATGTCGCCCCGCGATGCCGTCCAGGCCGCCGTCATGTGCTGCACCATCGCCTCGTCCGGCGCGTCCGAGACGAAATGCACCGCCAGCTTGCGCGACACATGCGCCGCCGTGTCGGGATGCACGGCCAGATCCTGCAGGACCGCGTGCACATCTTCCAGCCGGCCCTGCCAGATGCCGTATTTCTTGCCCAGCACCACTTCCGGCCCCGGCTCGGCCCGGCGCGGATCGAAGACAAAGCCGTCATCGGCGCTGAAGTTCAGCCCGGTGAAAAGCTCGGCCAGTTGCCGAACGTCCGTCTGGGTGTAGCTGGCGCCGACCCCCAACGTGTGCAGCTCCAGCACCTCGCGGGCGAGGTTTTCGTTCAGCCCGCGGCCGCGGTTCTTGCCAGCCGCCGAATTCGGCCCGACCGAGCTGACCTGGTCGAGGTAATTGAGCATGAAGGGATGCGTTACCGCGCTGACCAGAAGATCGCCGAATGTGCCGGTGATATGCGGCCGGAGCCCTTGGTCGAGGTAGGGCTGCAGGGCGAGCCGGCTGATGAAATGCTTCGGCGCGGCGGTGAAATGATCGACCCAGAACGCCATCAGCCGCTCGCGCAGCGGCGTTTTGCTTTCGGCAATACGGGCGATCGACAGGCTCATCCCGCTTTCAAACAGATAGTTGATCTTGCCCTTGACGCTGTCCGCCTTTTTCTGCGCGCCCGGCGCCTTGCGGTTCTTGAGCGCTCTTTCGTAGGCGTCGAAGATCGGCAGCGCTTCGCGCATCTTCAGCATCGGGTAACGTTCGGCCATCGCGTCAGGGCCGCTCAGCCCCGCCAGCGCGGCCTCCAGATCTTTCGGCAGTCCCGCAGGGCCCAGGCCGAAACCGAAGCGGATCGCCGAGTATGTCGCCTCTGACACCATGATCTACACAGTCTCTGCCCGTATCGCGTTGCGTTCAAGTGACCAATGAACGCAGGACAGGCAGAATTCCGTCGAAAAGACCGCAGGCGGTGAAAATCAGCGCCGTTTGTTCAGTCTTTGGGGACAATCCGCAGCCCAAGCTCCATCAGCTGATCCGAGGTCGGATCGCTCGGCGCGCCCATCATCAGGTCCTCGGCGCGCTGGTTCATCGGGAACATGATGACCTCGCGGATATTCGCCTCGTCGGCCAGAAGCATCACCATCCGGTCGATGCCCAGCGCGCAGCCGCCATGCGGCGGGGCGCCGTATTTGAACGCGTTGACCATGCCGCCGAAGCGCTTTTCGACCTCGTCCTTGCCGTATCCGGCGATTTCGAAGGCCGTGTACATGATCTCCAGCTTGTGGTTTCGGATCGCGCCCGACACCAGTTCGGAGCCGTTGCAGGCCAGATCGTACTGATAGCCCAGAACCTGCAGCGGATCGCCCTTCAGCGCCTCCATCCCGCCCTGCGGCATCGAGAACGGGTTGTGGCTGAAATCGATCTCGCCGGTCTCGGCATCGGCCTCGTACATCGGGAAATCGACGATCCAGGCAAAGGCGAAGCGGTCCTTGTCGGTCAGGTTCAGCTCTTCGCCGATCACATCGCGCGCCCGGCCCGCGACGGCCTCGAAGGTGGACGGTTTGCCGCCAAGGAAGAAGGCCGCATCGCCGACGCCAAGACCAAGCTGGGTGCGGATCGCCTCGGTCCGCTCGGGCCCGATGTTCTTGGCCAGCGGCCCTGCCGCCTCCAGCCCGTCGTCGCCGTGCCGCCAGAAGATATAGCCCATCCCCGGCAGGCCCTCTTTCTGGGCATAGGCGTTCATCCGGTCGCAGAACTTGCGGCTGCCGCCGCCACGCGCCGGGATCGCCCGGATCTCGGTGCCCTCGTGCTCCAGGAGCTTGGCAAAGATCGCAAAGCCCGAGCCGCGGAAATGCTCCGAAACGTCCTGCATCTTGATCGGGTTGCGCAGGTCCGGCTTGTCGGTGCCATACCACATCGCGGCATCGCGGTAGGAAATGCGCGGCCAGTGCGCATCCACCTTGCGGCCGTTGCCGAACGCCTCGAAGGCTTGCCGCAGAACCGGCTCTATCGCTGCAAAAACATCGTCTTGCGTGACAAAGCTCATCTCAAGGTCAAGCTGGTAGAAATCGGTGGGCGAGCGGTCGGCGCGCGGATCCTCGTCGCGGAAACAGGGCGCGATCTGGAAGTACTTGTCAAAGCCCGAGACCATGATCAGCTGCTTGAACTGCTGCGGCGCCTGCGGCAGCGCATAGAACTTGCCCGGATGCAGGCGGCTGGGCACCAGAAAGTCGCGCGCGCCCTCGGGGCTGGAGGCGGTGATGATCGGTGTCTGGAACTCGGTAAAGCCGGTGTCCCACATCCGCTTGCGCAGATCCGCTACAACACGGCTGCGCAACATGATGTTTTCATGCAATTTCTCGCGCCGCAGATCGAGAAAGCGGTAGCGCAGGCGGGTCTCTTCGGGATATTCCTGATCGCCGAACACCATCAGCGGCAGCTCGTCGGCGGCCCCCAGCACCTCGATATCGCGGATGAAGACCTCGACCTCGCCGGTGGGGATCTTGGGGTTGATCAGATCGGTGTGCCGCGCCTTGACCTCACCGTCGATGCGGATGCACCACTCGCTGCGCACGGTCTCGACCTCGGCAAAGACCGGGCTGTCGGGATCGGCGAGCACCTGGGTCATCCCGTAGTGGTCGCGCAGGTCGATGAAGAGCACCCCGCCATGGTCGCGCACCCGGTACACCCAGCCGGCAAGTCGAACGGTCTGGCCCACATGCGAGGCGTTCAGATCGGCGCAGGTATGGCTGCGATAGGCGTGCATCGGTGTGATCCTTATGGCGCGGGTCGAAAACTCGCGCCGATACACGACGCCTGAGCCCTAAAGTCAAGGCATGCCGGCCCGCTGCCAATTTTTTGCCACCCCGGTTCGATTACGTGCTAGCACACGGGAAAAGCGGACCGACAACGCGCAATGCAGGCAAAGACTTCACCCAACTGGCTTCGGCGGCTCATGGCTGCGCTGGTCCTGTGCGCGCTGGCCGCCTTTCACGTTCTGAACACCGCAGAGGTTCCGTCGTCCGATCTTTACGCCACATGGCTCGCCGGGACGTTCTATCGTGCAGGCGACCTGGCCAGTATCTACCCTGTCGAGGGCGAGGTTTTCACCATGCGCCCGCCGGCGGCCTGGGTCGCCTATGACCGCGGCCTTGGCGGCACGGCGGCGCTTTTTCCCTTCATCTACCCGCCGATCTGGGCTGTCCTGGCCAGCTATCTGGTGCCCCTGACAACCTTCGGCGCCGTGGTCACCGTCGCCACGTGGATCAACGCGGCCCTGATCGCCGGCATGCTGGCGCTGGCCTGGCGCGCGGCGCGGGTGCGGCTTGGTTTTGTGCCCTTCGTGCTGATCGGCTTTATCGCGATCCACTTCTCGCTGGTGGGGTTCGTCGCCACGCTTGAGAACCAGCCGCAGATCCTCGTCAGCTTCCTGATGGTCCTTACCGTCGAGCGCCTGCGGGCGGGCGACGACCGCAGCGCCGGCGCGGCGCTGGCCCTGGCCGCGGCGATCAAGGTCTACCCGGCCTTCTTCGCGCTCTTTTTCATTGCCAGCCGCAACTGGCGCGCAGTAGCGGCCTTCGCTGTGGTTGGCGGCGGGCTGGGGCTTTTGTCGATCGCGCTGGCCGGCTGGCCGCTTCATGCCGAGTATCTGGCGCAATTGTCGCTGATCTCTCGGACCGTCCTGCTGACGGCGATCTCCTATAATGTGCATGCGCTGATCGGGAACCTGGTCGCGCTCGACGGCTTCACGCTGGTCGAAAGCCTGCGCATCACCGAGCCGGGCCAGGACAAGGGCGGCTGGATGGTGACCGCCAAGCCCGCGCCTTGGGTCATGGCGACCACACTTTCGCTGATTGCCGCCTTCACCGTCATGGCGCTGGCTTTCGCGCGTGCGGATATCGGCACGCGCAGCCGCTACATCTGGCCCATAGGGTTTGCCGTCGTCACGCTGCTCAGCCCGATCTCGTGGAGCTATTACCTTCTTCCCGTCTTCGCCTTTCTGCCGGTTCTGATCGACCGTCACGGCCCCGCTCGCGGGCTGGCTGTGATCGCGATACTCGTTGCGCCGTTTCTCACCCAGGTCGTGCCGCTATACATGCGCGTGCCGATTGCGCCCTACCCGATCCAGTTTGTCGGCACAGCCGCGCTCGCACTGATCATCCTCACCTTCGCGCTCGCGGCCCGCACCCCCAAATCTGCGCAGAATGCGGAACAGGCCAGCTAGGGCTTGCACCCGGCCCCCGCCCGGCTATAACCCGAGCCAATTTGCGCGGCCTTCGGGCGGCGCGCCACGCCTGCGCACGTTTTGGGGGGCCCAATGCCGAAAAGAACCGACATCCAGTCGATCATGATCATCGGTGCGGGTCCCATTGTCATCGGCCAGGCTTGCGAGTTCGACTATTCAGGCGCCCAGGCCTGCAAGGCGCTGCGCGAGGAAGGCTACCGGGGCATCCTCGTCAACTCCAACCCCGCCACCATCATGACCGATCCGGGCATGGCCGATGCCACCTATATCGAGCCCATCACCCCCCAGATCGTCGCCAAGATCATCGAAAAAGAGCGCCCCGACGCGCTTTTGCCCACGATGGGCGGGCAGACCGGGCTGAACACCTCGCTGGCGCTCGAAGAGATGGGCGTTCTGGACAAATTCGGCGTCGAGATGATTGGCGCCGAGCGCGATGCCATCGAGATGGCCGAGGACCGCAAGCTGTTCCGCGAGGCGATGGACCGGATCGGCCTGGAAAACCCCAAGGCCACCATCGTCGCCGCGCCCAAGGACGCCCGCGGCCGCTATGACATCGCCCGCGGGCTTGAGACGGCGATGGATGCGCTCGATCACGTCGGCCTGCCGGCGATCATCCGCCCCGCCTTCACGCTGGGCGGCACCGGCGGCGGCGTGGCCTACAACCGCGACGATTATTTCGACATCTGCCGCCGCGGGCTCGAAGCCAGCCCGATGGCGCAGATCCTGATCGACGAGTCGCTGCTGGGATGGAAGGAATTCGAGATGGAGGTCGTGCGCGACACCGCCGACAACGCCATCATCATCTGCGCGATCGAAAACATCGATCCCATGGGCGTGCATACCGGCGACAGCATCACCGTCGCCCCGGCGCTGACGCTCACCGACAAGGAATACCAGATCATGCGCAACGGCTCGATCGCCGTTCTGCGCGAGATCGGGGTCGAAACCGGCGGCTCGAACGTGCAATGGGCGATCAACCCCGCCGACGGGCGCATGGTGGTGATCGAGATGAACCCGCGCGTGTCGCGCTCATCCGCGCTGGCCTCCAAGGCCACCGGCTTTCCCATCGCAAAGATCGCGGCGAAACTGGCGGTGGGCTATACGCTCGACGAGCTCGACAACGACATCACAAAGGTCACGCCCGCCAGCTTCGAGCCGACCATCGACTATGTCGTCACCAAGATCCCGCGCTTTGCGTTCGAGAAGTTCCCCGGCTCCGAGCCGACCCTGACCACCGCGATGAAGTCCGTCGGCGAAGTCATGGCCATCGGCCGCACCTTCCACGAGTCGATGCAAAAAGCCCTGGCCTCGCTCGAAACCGGCCTCACCGGCTTTGACGAGATCGAAATCCCCGGCGCCCCCGACCGCGCCGCCATCACTGCGGCCCTGTCAAAGCAAACCCCCGACCGCCTGCGCGTCATTGCCCAAGCCATGCGGTACGGGCTTTCCGACGACGACATTCAGGCCGCCACCAGTTTCGATCCGTGGTTCCTTGCCCGCATTCGCGAGATCATCGATGCCGAACAGCAGATCATCGATAACGGCTTGCACGAAACCGCCGAAGGCCTGCGCAAACTCAAGATGATGGGCTTTTCCGACGCGCGCCTCGGCTATCTCGATCAACGGTACGAACATCAGGTCCGGGCGCTGCGCCAGAACCTCGGCGTCACCGCTGTCTTCAAACGCATCGACACCTGCGGCGCCGAATTCGAGGCGCAGACGCCCTACATGTACTCCACCTACGAGACCCCGATGATGGGTGAAGTGGAATGCGAGGCGCGGCCCTCGGACGCCAAGAAGGTGGTCATTCTCGGCGGTGGGCCGAATCGGATCGGCCAGGGGATCGAGTTCGACTATTGCTGCTGTCACGCCTGTTTCGCCCTGACCGATCAGGGCTACGAGACGGTCATGATCAACTGCAACCCCGAGACGGTCAGCACCGACTACGACACCTCCGACCGGCTCTATTTCGAGCCGCTGACCTTCGAACACGTGATGGAAATCCTGCGCGTCGAACAAGACAACGGCACCCTTCACGGCGTGATCGTCCAGTTCGGCGGCCAGACCCCGCTGAAACTGGCCAACGCGCTGGAAGACGCCGGCATTCCGATCCTCGGCACCACGCCCGACGCCATCGACCTGGCCGAAGATCGCGAGCGTTTTCAGACGCTTGTCAACGATCTCGGCCTGAAGCAGCCGAAGAACGCCATTGCCTCCAGTGATGCCGCCGCGCTTGCCGCCGCCGGGGATATCGGCTTTCCGCTGGTGATCCGGCCGTCATACGTGCTGGGCGGCCGCGCGATGGAGATCGTCCGCGACATGGGACAGCTCGAGCGCTACATCTCCGAGGCCGTCGTGGTCTCCGGCGACAGCCCGGTGCTGCTTGACAGCTATCTGGCCGGCGCGGTCGAGATCGACGTCGACGCGCTGTCGGACGGCACAAGCGTGCATGTCGCGGGCATCATGCAGCACATCGAAGAGGCCGGCGTGCATTCGGGCGACAGCGCCTGCTCCTTGCCGCCCTACTCGCTGCCGCAGGACATCATCGACCGCCTCAAAGAGCAGACCGTCGCCCTGGCCCGCGCGCTGAAGGTCGTCGGCCTGATGAACGTGCAGTTCGCGGTAAAGGGCGGCGAGATCTATCTGATCGAGGTCAACCCGCGCGCCTCGCGCACCGTGCCCTTCGTCGCCAAGGCGGTGAACTCGCCGATTGCCAGCATCGCGGCACGGCTGATGGCGGGCGAGCGCCTGTCCAGCTTCGATCTGGTCGATCCGCAGATCGAAACCTTCGCCGTCAAGGAGGCCGTCCTGCCCTTCGCGCGGTTTCCCGGCGTCGATACGATCCTTGGCCCCGAGATGCGCTCGACCGGCGAGGTGATGGGCTCGGACGCCAACTTCTACCGCGCGTTCCTGAAGGCGCAGCTTGGCGCCGGCACGATCCTGCCCGAGACCGGCACCGTGTTCCTGTCGATCAAGGAAGACGACAAGACCGCCCAGCTGATCGAGACCGCAAGCGCGCTGACCGAACTGGGGCTGAAGATCCTCGCCACCCGCGGCACCGCGAAATACCTGGCCGCGAACGGCATCGAAAGCGAGATCGTCAACAAGGCCTACGAGGGCGGGCGCACGATCGTCGACGTGATGAAGGACGGGCTGGTGCATCTGGTGATGAACACCACCGAGGGCGCGCAGGCGGTCGAGGACAGCCGCTCGATGCGCAACGTCGCGCTGATGGACCGGATCCCCTACTTCACCACCCTCGCCGCCAGCCACGCCGCGGCCCAGGCAATGAAAGCGGCCCGCGAGGGAGAGATCGAGGTAAGGCCCCTGCAGGCGCAATGATCCCGGACGGCGCAGCGGATCGGCAACGGCCTCAGGCCACCATGAACTCGCCGATATTGTTCTTGACCACGACCTCATAGCGCTTGCTCAGCAACAGCCCGTCCTCAGAGATCTTCGCTTTCAGGCGCGTGACCCGATTGGCGACATTGCCGCCGATCACAAGCGCATATCCTTTCTGCCGATCGACCTCGACAACAAGGTCGCAATGGGATTCGTAGTTTTTCTTGGGATTGTCGCTGTCGAGAAGCTTTTCGATGTCTTTCATCGTCCAGCCCGCAGCTCCGCGGCGACCGCGCCAGATCAGATCGCCCACTTCAAGCGACACCTTGTCCTTGGCGAAGGCCGAAATCGTGTTCGAGACCTTCCCATTGCGCCGGTTTCGGATCGCCTGGTTGACGTACTCCCAATGGCCCATGCTGTAGGGGAAATTGTCGCGCGCACCGGCAAGACGCATGCAGTATGAAATGAACGCCGCCGACCACGCAAGCTTGCGCACGCCCTGCCAAGAATTCGCGTTCGGATAGACGCCGAATTTCATGTAGGTCCAGATGCGTTCCTTGAAGCCGTCGGTTGATTCGTGGCCCAACACTCCTTTCGGCGACAGCCCGGCTTTGCCGGTTCCGTCCGCAAGCGTTTTCGGCGTCCCGCTGGCGTTATCCTTGTCGAAATAATGCCCGCCGAAATACCACCATTCGGCTCTGGCGATCTGCGCAGCTCTTAGATCGAATTCCGTGACAGGCATTGCGCACCCCTCAAGCTATTGAACCCTATTACAAAAGCGAAAAGGCCGAAGCCTATTCAGAGCTTCCGGTCAGCATGTTGGATTTGACCTTCTCCGAGATATCTATTTCCAGAACCCGATCTTTTTGCACTCTATTTGGATCGGTGGCCCCTTTGATCTTCGCAGCGTCCTTGTATTTCTTCGCAAACGCTTCGTAGTCCGGCGCTTTGCCGCGCAACGAATTGCGCGCGTCCATCTGCGTCTCGAGCATGGCGTTGATGATTTCGGCCCGGTTCGTTGCGGTATTGTTACCCGCACGCAGTGTCCGGGCAAGGCGATCCACCTCACTCCGGCAATTCAGTGGAGACGGCGATCCGTTTTGGCTACATATGATGGCCATGTACCGCAGATCTATAAAATCGCGCCGCTGGCGCAAAGCACCGGGTCTTGCCGCTGCTGCTCTGCTTCTCGGATGCGCGCCAGAGCCGCGGCCGGCGCTGCCGTTTTTCGGGGGTTATCGCGCGCCCGACGATCCCTGCCAGCGTATCGGCGAAAACGCTCAGACCAACCGCTATCTGGACGACGCGGCCGACCTCGTGGGTTGCCCCGCCGATTATCGTGGGCTTGCAGAATTCCAGGCCCGCACCCAAGCTGAGTGGCTTGGCACGCTCGATGGCTATGCTCTCTTTTCGGTGCCGCGCCGCTGAATGGCGCACCGGAAGTCTGGAAAATGCAACAAAAGCTCTGGCCCGGCCCAAAAACAGCGCAACGACGCGACAAAACTCCTGTCGCGCCGCTGAACTCCCCTCTGCTGGCACGAGGGCCAGCGCCCGTCAGCCGGTAATTCGTCCGGCGGGCAGGCAACCGATACTCACAACACCCCCTATTTCTGAATGGACTCGATGTATTCCGCGAGCGCCAGCACACGCCCCCGCGCGATCACTTCGGCCCCGTACACACCCGCATACTCGATATTGTCGGCCTTGAAGCGCGCCCCCCAGATCGGCATCTCGCGGCCGTGGCCACCGATCCCAGAGCGTCCGTCGATCATGTGAATGACGTCGAGCATAGGAAAGTCACCGTCGTTTGCAGCGCTCAGCCCGGTCAGGCCTGGCGTTTTGACGGACATGAACTCGGCCATCGGCCCATCTCCCATGGCACTCACCCCATGGCAAGAAGCGCAGGCGGACAAGTACTCTCCTTCTCCGGCATCCTGCGCGGCCGCTGGCACCGCAAACGCAAACACCGCAGCGGCTATTGATATGATCGTCGACTTCATGTTGGCTCCCTCCGCATTCCGAGGGACAACGCCCTCGCAGTCACACATATCAATCTCTGAATTTGCGGACATTGATCTCGCTCAAACCAGAAGCAAAATTCGCCCCCGCGCTCTTGCCCCGCCGCGCGAAATGCGGGTAACCCCTCGGCATGGCCAAGCTCTATTTCCACTACTCGACCATGAATGCCGGCAAATCGACGCTGCTTTTGCAGGCGGCCCACAACTACCGCGAGCGCGGGATGCAGACCTATCTTCTGACCGCGCAGTTCGACGGCCGCGCCGGCGCGGGCCGGATCGGCAGCCGCATCGGCATCGGCGCCGAGGCCGACACCTACGCGCCGGGCGAGGATCTCTTTGCCAAGATCGAAGCCCGGCTCGGCGCGGGGCCGGTTGCGTGCGTCTTTTTCGACGAGGCGCAGTTCCTGGACAAAGAGCAGGTCTGGCAGCTGGCCCGCGCGGTCGATGATCTGGGCGTTCCGGTCATGTGCTACGGGCTGCGGGTCGATTTTCGGGGTGAGCTGTTCCCGGGATCGGCCGCGCTTCTGGCGCTGGCTGACGAGATGCGCGAGGCCCGAACCATCTGTTTTTGTGGCAAGAAGGCGACCATGGTGGTGCGCAAGGACGCCTCTGGCGCGGCCGTGACGGATGGCGCCCAGGTGCAGATCGGCGGCAATGAGACCTACCTCTCGCTTTGCCGCCGACACTGGCGCGAGGCGGTTGGCGATCGCAGCACCACATGACCGCCAGCGCCCGGTTTCAGATCGCCTCGCTTTATTTCTGCTACGCGGTCGCGGGGCTCTTCTGGGGCACGCTGGCCGCGGCCTCGCCGGCGCTTCAGGCGCAGGTGGGGTTTTCCGACGGCCAATGGGGTCTGGCGATGGGCGTGATGGCGCTTAGCGCGTTTCCGGTGATGCGCATCTTCGGCCGCCGGCTTCACAGGATCGAAGACCGCGCGATCTCGCTGTGCCTTGCGGTCTTTTGCATCGGCGCGGTGTTTTTCTGTTTCAGCCAGTCGGTGGCGGCTCTTGCGCTGGCGCTGGTGCTGACGGGCGGGGCGTCCGGCGCGCTCGATATCGCACTCAACAACCGCATCGCGCGGGTCGAGGCCGATACCGGCGCGCGGCTCTTCAACCGGATGCACGCGCTCTTTCCCGCCGCGATGCTAAGCGCCAGCGCCGCCACCGGCCTTCTGCGCGGCGCCGGAGTCCCGGTCTGGCTGCTTTTCGCCGCGATTGCGTCCGCCTTCGTGGTTGCGGCCATGACCGAGGGCCGCGCCGGCGCGCACATGCGCCCGCAAAAGACCACCGAGGCAGGCCCGCACCGCGCCGCGCTGACCGGGCTGGTGGCGCTTTTGGCCCTTATCGCCGCGGCAGGCGCGTTCCAGGAAGGCACCGCCTATAGCTGGGCTGCGATCTATACCGAGCGGGTGCGCGAGGCCGGTCCGGTCTGGGGCGGGTTCGCGGCGGCCGCGTTCACGCTGGGCCTCTCGGCGGGCCGTCTGGTGGCGCACGAGGTCGAAATGCGCATCTCGGCGATCGTGACCGTGCGCATCGCCGCCTGCATCACTGTCCCGAGCTTTGCGCTGGCCGCGCTCGGCGCACCGGTGCCGCTGTTGATGTTTGGCTTCTTTCTGGCCGGCTGCGGTGTCGGCCCGATCGAGCCGGCGGTCTTTCGCGCCGTCACTCGCCGCGCCGAAGGGCCGGCGCGCGGCCCGCTTCTGGCCTCGGTCACCGCGGTGGCGTACCTGGGCTACCTGCTCAGCCCGCCCGCGCTTGGCTATGTTGCCGAATACCTAGGCTGGAGCGCGCTTTGGGCCGCCGTCGCCGGCCTCGCTGCGCTCGTGGTGGGCCTGACACTGCGGATCCCGCCGGCAGACCGCTAGGCCCGCCTAGACCGGGTTCGGCAATGCGCGCCCCTCGGCATGGGCAATCAGGTTGTCGACCGCCATCATCCCCATGCCGGTGCGCACATCCAGCGCCGCGGTGCCCAGATGCGGCAAGAGCGTTACGTTCTCCATCGCGATCAGCGCGTCCGGCACCTTCGGCTCGAATTCGTAGACATCAAGCCCCGCCCCGGCGATCCGCCCTTCCGACAGCGCCGCCACCAGGGCCGCCTCGTCCACGATATCGCCGCGCGCGATGTTGATCACAAAGCCGGTTGGCTTCATCTCGGCCAGCGCAGCGGCATCGATCAGGTGATGGGTCTGCGGCGTCGCGGGCACCGCGACAACCACGATATCGGCGGCCTGCATAACCTCCGCCAAAGAGCCCAATTGCCGCGCCGGAACGCCGGGATCGGCCACCGGGCTGCGGTTGTGGAACACCACGTCCATGCCGAACCCCGCATGGCAGCGCCGGGCGATCGCCTTGCCGATCCGGCCCATTCCGACGATACCGACGGTCTTGCCGCCGATGTGAAAGCCCAGAAGCTGCGTCGGATGCCAACCCGCCCAGCGGCCCGCGCGCAGCAGCCGCTCGCCCTCGCCGGCACGGCGGCAGGTCATCAGGATCAGCGTCATTGCGATATCGGCCGTGGCGTCGGTGACCGCACCGGGCGTGTTCGACACTTCCAGCCCCGCAGCGCGGGCGGCGGCCACGTCGATATGGTTATATCCCACCCCGAAATTGGCCAGCATCCTCGCGCGGATCTCGCCGGCAAACGCCTCTGCCCCGAACGGATCGCCCAAAGTCGGCAGGATCGCGTCATAGCCCGCCAGCGCCGCGGCAACTTCGGCGGCGCTCATCGGGGCCGTCTGAGGCCGCACGGTCACCTCATAGGCGGCGCGGGCGGCGCCGATCACCGGCTCGGGCAACGGGCGGGTTATATAGAGTGTCTTCATCAGTACATCCTTGCGCCAAGCGGCACATCCTTGTCGGGCGCCAGAAGCACCACCTCGCCGTCCGCGTCCGGAACGCCGAGCACCAGCACTTCGGACATCACCGGCCCGATCTGGCGCGGCGGAAAGTTCACCACCGCCATCACCTTGCGGCCCGGCAGATCCTCCAGCGCGTAGTTGGCCGTGATCTGCGCCGAAGATTTCTTCTCGCCGATCTCGGGCCCGAAATCGACCCAAAGCTTGTAGGCCGGCGTGCGCGCTTCGGCAAAGGGCTCGGCCCGCAGGATCCGTCCCGCCCGGATATCCACCTTCAGAAACTCGTCGAAGCTGAGGCTCATTTGCCAAGCTCCCGGCTGCGATCGGCCGCCGCCTTCACCGCGCGGCGCAGCAGGGCGGGAAAGCCGCTTTCTTCGTCCATCAGCACCTTCAGCGCGGCTTCGGTCGTCCCGTTGGGGCTGGTCACGTTGATGCGAAGCTGCCCTGGATCCTCCGCAGCCGCCTCGGCCAACGCGCCGGCCCCGGCGACGGTCGCCTGCGCCAGCTGCAGCGCCAGATCGCGGCCCAGCCCCTCTGCCTCGCCCGCCGCGGCCAGCGTCTCGATCAGGTGGAAGACATAAGCCGGACCGGATCCCGAGACCGCCGTCACCGCATCCATCTGCGCCTCGCCGTCCAGCCGCACCACCTGCCCGACCGCCGACAACAGCGTCTGAGCCGCCTCAAGGTGCTTTTCCCCGGCCGCGTCGTTGCCCACGATCGCGGTGATCCCGCGCGAGATCGCCGCCGGCGTGTTCGGCATCGCGCGCACGATGGGGGTGCCCGCGCCGAGCACCGTTTCAAAGGCGCGGATCGGCGTTCCGGCCGCGACCGAGATCACCAGCGTGCGGCCGCCGCCCAGGGCTTCAAGCTGCGGCAGCGCCGCGCCCATCATCTGCGGTTTGACTGCGACAAGCGCGATCGACGGCGCCTCGGGCAGGCCTTCGTTGATGTGCACGCCCTGGCGCTTCAGCCAGTCCGACGGCGCCGGGTCGATCACCCAGACATCTGCGGGCTCAAGCCCGGCGGCCAGCCAGCCCTCCAGCATGGCAGAGCCCATCTTGCCGCAGCCAAGCAGCACCAGACCCCGCTCCGCGACGGTCCCGATTTTCATGAAAGCCCCCTCGTTTCCGCAGCATATATCCTGCGTTTTTAGGATTTTCGAAGCGAAGGCAAGGGGATTGGGGGGGGTGCGAGGAAAGTATCCTCTTGCCTTCGCTCCGCTTCAGGGCAACACACGCCCCGGTCGTCTCGGTCGCACATCACATCGCACGCGATGCGCCTTGATCTCTCTTCGGGCCCCGCCTGCGCCCGGCCCGGTGGGCCGACAGGTGCGTCAGGCGCGCCCGTAGGCTTCGTCAATCGCCACCCGCATCGCGTCCGCAGGCGCCTCATCGCCCCAGGCCACAAGCTGGAATGCGGGATAGAACCGCTCCGCCGCCATCACCGCCGACGCGATCATCGTGTCGATCTGCTCGGGTCCTGCGACCTGGCCGCCGGCCAGCACAAGACCGTAGCGGTAGACCATCAGGCTCTGCGCTTCCCAGAAGGTAAAGGCGCCGGCCCAGCACATGTCGTTGGTGCGGTTCAGCGCGTCGTGAAGCGCCGCAAGGCGCGGCTTCGGCGGATCCATCTCGAAGGTGCAGATCAGCCGCAGCGTCTCGTCATAGCCCGACCATGCCAGTGTGATCGAATAGGTGCGCCACTGCCCCTCGACCGCCATGGCGATCTGGTCATCGGCGACCCGGTCGAAATCCCATTCGTGATGCTCGGCGATATGTTCAACGATGTCGATGGGATGGATATCATCGCTCGACAGGTACTGCTCGACATGCGACATGCACGGCCTCGTTTTTGTTGGTCTCGGCCAGCCCGCGCGGAGCCTACCAAGACTTGGTGCCTGCTCTAGGGGCGGCGGTTCACTTCCGCGCCTCATACTAAATATGGTGTGCTGAAAGCGGCGCCCTGTAAAGCAAAAAATGCACAATGCGGCGCCTTACCGCGTGACGGGCGCAACGCCCCCAATCCAAGTGTTCCAAATATCGTCGCCGAAGACATGAAAGCCGGCGCGCGCGCGCCGTCCCCGGCCGGCGCCCAAGGGGGGGCGCATGCGTCCGTTCAACACCGATCGCGATAAGCCGGCCCCGCAGGCGCCGGCGCCTTCAAGGCCGGCTACTTGCCCTTGGCCTCAAGCGCCTCGATCCGCGCCAGCAGCGCGGCATTCTCTTCGCGCGCCTTCTGCGCCATCGCCCGCACCGCATCGAACTCCTCGCGGGTCACGAAATCGCGATCGGCCAGCCAGCGGTCGACCCAGCTTTTCATCGCCGTCTCGGCCTCCTCGCGGGCGCCCTGCGCCACGCCCATCGCGTTGGTGGCAAGCTGCGAGATATCGTCGAGGATCTTGTTCCGGGTCTGCATCGGATCGCCTTTCATCTGTCTTGCGTCGCTATATGGGGCGGCAACCGCTGGGGTGCAAGGTTGACAAGCCCGGCGCGGCGGGCCCAATGCTGCGCCATGGTCTTCGCGCTTGCCTTTCCCGATATCGGACCCGACCTTTTCTCGTTCCAGATCGGCGGGGTGACCCTGGCGCTGCGCTATTATGCGCTGGCCTATATCATCGGCATCGTCATCGGCTGGCGTCTGGCCCTCGCATCCATCGCGCGCCCGCATCTCTGGGCCGCCGACACGCCGGTGATGACCAAGGACCAGACCGACGATTTTCTGACCTGGGTGATCCTCGGCATCATCCTCGGCGGCCGCCTCGGCTACGTCCTTTTCTACCAGCCGGCCTACTTTTTGGCCCACCCGCTGGAAATTCCGGCCGTCTGGCAAGGCGGCATGTCGTTTCACGGCGGGCTTCTGGGGGTCGCCATCGCCGGGCTCTGGTACGCGCGGCGGCACCGGCTTTACATCCCAAGCCTGGCCGACCTTCTGGCCTTCTGCGTCCCGCCGGGTCTGTTTCTGGGGCGCATCGCGAATTTCATCAACGCCGAGCTGTGGGGCCGGCCCACCGATGCCCCCTGGGGCGTGGTTTTTCCCGGTGATGCGGCGCAATTCTGCCCCGGCGTCGCGCCGCCTTGCGCGCGCCACCCCTCGCAGCTTTACGAGGCGGGGCTCGAGGGCCTTCTTCTGGGCGCAGCGCTGCTTGTCCTGGCCTTCTCGCGCGGCTGGCTGAAACGGCCCGGCCGGATCACCGGGCTGTTTATCGCCGGCTACGGCACCGCGCGGTTCATCGTCGAGTTCTTCCGCCAGGCCGACGCCCAGTACATCACGCCAGGCAATCCGGCAGGCCACGTGCTGCGCCTCGGCGAGGCGGGGCTGACCATGGGCCAGGCGCTGTCGCTGCCGATGATCGTGGTCGGGCTTGCCGTGATGCTCTGGGCGCAAAGACGCGCGCAAAGACCCGCGCGATGACGCCGCTCGTCGCCGAGATCGCCGCCGAGATCCGCGTCGGCGGGCCGATCACGCTGGCGCGCTACATGGGCCTCTGCCTGAGCCATCCGCGCCATGGCTACTACACCACCCATGACCCGCTCGGCGCAGGCGGCGATTTCATCACCGCGCCCGAGATCAGCCAGATGTTCGGCGAGCTTGTGGGCCTCGCGCTCGCCCAGGCCTGGCAGGATCAGGGCGCGCCCGCCCGGGCGCACCTGGTCGAACTTGGTCCCGGCCGCGGCACGCTGATGGCCGATATCCTGCGCGCAACCAACGCCGTGCCGGGGTTCCGTGACGCGGTCCGGATCACGCTGATCGAGACCTCGCCGGCGCTGAAGCAAAAGCAGGCCGACACGCTTGCCGATTACGCCGCCGACTGGACCGATGACATCGCGAACCTGACTGGCGCGCCGCTCTTTGTGGTCGCCAATGAGTTCTTCGACGCCCTGCCAATCCGCCAGTTCCAGCGCGCCGGCGCAGCCTGGGCCGAGCGCGTCGTCGGCCTGTCGGCGACCGGCACCCTTGCGCCCGGGCTGTCGCCGGCGGCCCAGCTGGCGGCGCTCGACCACCGGCTGGCCGACACCGAAGACGGCGACATCGTCGAGACCTGCGAGCCCGGCGCCGCCATCGCGGGAGGCATCGGCGCGCATATCGCGGCCCATGGCGGTGCGGCGCTGATCTTCGATTACGGCGACTGGCGCAGCCAGGGCGACACGCTGCAAGCCCTGCGCGGCCATGCCGCCGCCGATCCCTTCGCCGCGCCGGGTCAGGCCGATCTGACCGCGCATGTCGATTTCGAGCCGCTGGCGGACGCCGCCCGCATCGCCGGCGCCACCCCCAGCCGCCTGACCCCGCAGGGCGTTTTTCTGGAACGGCTCGGCATCACCGCGCGCGCCGAGGCGCTGGCCCGCGGGCTTCAGGGCGCGCGGCGTGCAAACCATATTGCAGCCCATCGCCGTTTGACGCATCCTGCCGAAATGGGGGCGCTCTTTAAGGTGATGGGGATCGCGCCGCACGGCGCGCCGCCCGTTGCGGGACTTGAGCAATGACACTCGAAATTCTCTCCACGCTGGAACTCGCCCCGCTGCAGCACGGCTTTTTCACCCGCAAGGGCGGTGCCTCGTCCGGCGTTTTCGAAGGGCTCAACTGCGGCGCCGGATCGTCCGACCAAGCCGAGATGATCAGCATCAACCGCGCCCGTGTCGCGGCGTCGATGAACGTGCCGCAAGAGATGCTTGCCACCGTGCACCAGGTGCATTCGGCCGACGTGGTCACGCTTGACGGGCCCGGCGCCGCCCGCGGCCGGCGCGCCGATGCGATGGTCACCGCGACACCAGGCATCGCGCTTGGCATCCTGACCGCCGATTGCCAGCCGGTGCTCCTGGGCGACCCCGAGGCCGGGGTCATCGGCGCGGCCCATGCCGGCTGGACCGGGGCCCTGGCCGGGGTCCTGGAAGCCACGGTCGATGCGATGCGCGCGCTTGGCGCAAGCCCACAGCGTATCACCGCGATGATCGGCCCGACGATCAGCCAGCGCGCCTACGAGGTCGGCCCCGAATTCATGGAGCGCTTTCTGGACGACGACCCCGAGACCGCCCGGTTCTTTGCCGGCGGCGCGGGCGACCGGCTGCATTTCGATCTGCCGGGCTACGGGCTGATGCGCCTGCGCCGCGCCGGCGTCGGCCATGCCGGCTGGACACGCCACTGCACCTATTCGGACCCGGCGCGGTTTTATTCCTACCGCCGCAGCGTCCACGAAAAGCAGGCCGATTACGGCCGTTTGATCTCGATGATTCGCCTCTGACCGCGCGCCGGCCCGTTTTGAACCAAGGCAAGCGTGGCAGAAATGTGGCCGCAAATTCGCCATCGTTAACCGCGAAATCGAGGACAATCCGCGCTTCGGCATGCGCATTGTTCACAGGCAATATTTTTTTCGATAGATTTCAGGGGCTTGGCGAAATTGCTGCGCCTGCACAGTCGCGCGGGCCCAAGGCCGTTGATTTCACTCACTAATTTTTCGCACCCGCCCCATCCCTGCCGCATTGAGACGTATTATGAACGAAAGCCGGGCAAGAGACCGGCAATTTGAGGCAAGACCCCGCGCCACCGCCCGGCGCTCGGAAGGGAAAACGACAGATGCAAAAACGCAGACGCTGGCTTGAGACAGTCCTTGAAGAAAGCAAGAAACCTACGGTGGCGCTGCCCTGGCAGCGGGGAGAGACCCGTAAGTTGCACCGCGCCCGCCGATTGGGCGCATCCCAGGCACAGGCTTCGGCCCTCGCCTAATTTTCTCCATCGTGTTCAAAGACTTAGCGGCTCCTTCGGGAGCCGTTTTTTTGTGTTCGCCCGAATAAGGCAACACTATGAGCAATTATCCGCCTATCGCGAAACAAAGCCACCGAAGCCTCGGGCATTACCCCAAAAGGCTTCACGAATTGGCTAAAATTTTTGACAAAGCGGCTTCAGTTCAGGCATCGTCTCCGCAGTGAAGAGTAATTGTTTTAACGAGTCTGTCTGCAAGTAACGATCGGTGGGGGCCGATGCAGATGTGACCAGACCGAAAGGACTGATCGCATGAATGCCCCCTCGCCTTTGAACGCCAATGGCCGTTCAAAGGCCGCCCTGAAGAAACCCTCCAAAGCCTGGACCGTCCGATCGAAGAACCTGCCGCAGCGGCAGGTGCGCTCGGTTCCGCTGACCCGCCGCTACGAGGTCAGCTGGCTGAACGACGCCGGCGAGATCGAGGATTTCGTCCGCGTCGCGCCCGCGCTGCCGATCTTCGAGCAGGCTTTCAGCGCCTTCTCGCACGGTGCGCTGATCGGCACGACCGAAGGACCGGTCGCGGTCGAGGATCTCGTGCCGGGCATGGAAATCGAAACCTTAAGCGGACTTGCGACGCTGCGCTGGGTGGGGGCGATCACCATCGTGCCCGGCGCGACCGCCGCGAAGGGCGAGCCCGATCACCTCTATCGCGTGACCGCCGACGCGTTCGGGCTGGGGCGCCCGGCCAGCGGCATCACCTTCGGGCCCGCCGCACGGCTGCTCAACCGCACTCCGGCGATCCGCAACGCGCTTGGCGCCGAAGCGGCTCTGGCGCCGGTCTCTACCTTTGCCGATGGCGCGACCATCGTCGAGATCACTCCGGTCTCGCCAATCCGCGTCTATCATCTTGCCTTTGACACGCATCAGATCATCAAGGCCAACGGGATAGAAGTCGAAAGCTATCACCCCGGCCCGGACGCGCATTACAGCATGTCCATCGAGATGCGTGCGATGTTCGTGGCGTTGTTCCCACAAATCACTGCGATCCATGACTTCGGTCGCATGCTTTGGCCACGATTCGAAGCCGGGGACGATCTGGAAGGGCTGGTCTAACGGGTACCTTACCCTGCTCGGGCGATCCGCTCTTCCAGAACATCAAACGGGACGCCGGGGTCATCCTTGGCGCCCCGGATTACCAGCGATGTCTTGACGCTTGCGACATTGTCGGCCGCTGTCAGCTGTTCCGTCAGGAAGCTCTGGAAGGTCGACAGGTCCGGGGCCACGCATTTCAGGATGAAATCCACCTCGCCGTTCAGCATGTGACACTCGCGCACCAGCGGCCAGTTGCGGCAGCGCGTCTCAAAGGCGCTGAGATCGGCCTCGGCCTGGCTTTGCAGCCCGACCATCGCGAAGACCTGCACCTCAAAACCCAGCGCACGAGCGTCGACATCGGCATGATAGCCCTTGATGAAGCCGGCCTCTTCCAGCGTCCGCACCCGCCGCAGGCAGGGCGGCGCCGAAATGCCGACCCGCCGCGCCAGCTCGACATTGGTCATGCGGCCATCGGCCTGTAGCTCTGCCAGGATCATCCGGTCGATCGGATCAAGCTTGTTGCCCGGCATTGGCTCCCCCTGTTGCCACTTTTTCAAAGCTTACGTGAGCGGCGGCCTGAGCGCAATATTATTTCGTACCCGCGCAATATCATTATTGCGCGGAAGACGCGTGCCGGCGCATCACGAAATTCTGCGCACCAAGGCGCGCCCGGCCCTTTCTAAGCCGCGCCTTGATGGATATATCGCTGCAAAGCAGCTGCCCCAGATCGGAGAGACACATGCCCGACACCAAGCACACCCGCGTTCTGATCATCGGCTCCGGCCCGGCCGGGTACACCGCCGGCGTCTATGCCTCGCGCGCCATGCTGGAGCCGGTGCTAGTCCAGGGCATCCAGCCCGGCGGCCAGCTGACGATCACCACCGAGGTGGAAAACTGGCCCGGCGATACCGAGGTGCAGGGCCCCGACCTGATGGTCCGGATGGAAGCCCATGCCCGCGCCGTCGGCACCGAGATCATCGGCGACCACATCAACTCTCTGGATCTGTCCAAGCGCCCGTTCACGGCGGTCGGTGACAGCGGCACCACCTACAGCGCCGACGCGGTGATCCTGGCCACCGGCGCGCAGGCCAAATGGCTGGGCCTGCCGTCCGAGGAAAAGTTCAAGGGCTTCGGCGTCTCGGCTTGCGCGACCTGCGATGGTTTTTTCTATCGCGGACAAGAGGTTGTGGTGATCGGCGGCGGCAATACCGCGGTTGAAGAGGCGCTCTTTCTGACCAACTTTGCCTCCAAGGTCACGCTGATGCACCGCCGCGACAGCCTGCGGGCCGAGAAGATCCTGCAGCATCGCCTGTTCAAGAACCCCAAGGTAGAGCTCCTCTGGGATCACACGGTCGAAGAGGTCGTGGGCGCCGAAAATCCCCTGGGCGTCGAGGGCGTGCGCGCCAGGCATGTCAAAACCGGCGCGATCACCGAACTGCCCTGCAAGGGCTTTTTCGTCGCCATCGGCCACGCGCCGGCGAATGAACTGGTGAAAGACCAGCTTGAGCTGCACAATGGCGGCTACGTCGTCACCAAGCCGGACTCGACCGCGACCTCGATCCCCGGCGTCTTCGCCGCGGGCGATCTGACCGACCATATCTATCGGCAGGCCGTCACCTCTGCCGGCATGGGCTGCATGGCGGCGCTGGAGGCCGAAAAGTTCCTCGCCGAACAAGACGGCGAGGAGGTCCCTCAGCCGCTGGGCTACGGCGCCACGGTCGACGCGGCAGAGTAAGCGCTGTTTGACTGGCCCGTGTTGGGCGCGGGCCGGCTTGAGGCCGATGCAGGCGCCTCGCCGACGCGTTGAACAGGCGGACCTGCCGGCAAGCAGGATGTCCAGTCCAGCCTTCTGTCTCGCCAAACTACGTGTCCGGAAGCTCTTGGGCCACGCGCAGCACCTTGGCGCGCAGCCATTCCTGGAGCGGTGAATGGTTAAGCCGGGCCGGCCAGTACATGTTGACCGGCGTGTCGGCTGGAACCGGGCAAGGGCAAATGTGCAGTCCTTGTTCGAACTGGCGGGCAATCCACGATGGCAAAGCAGCTACAAGATCGGTTCGCGGGATCATGAAACGGACATCTTCGGGATCTGGCGTGCTGACCGCCACTTTCAGGGTAAGCCCGCGTTCCTTCAGGGCATCTTGATAGAGGGGCCGCCAGGTTTGTCCGTAGTGGATGACCAGGTGTGTTGCAGAAGCAAAGCTTTCCGGGGTCAACGGGCCTCTCGCGAGCGGGTTCTCAGGGTCCATGAGGCAGACATAGGGGTCCTCTAAGATCGTCGTTCCGTAGATCCCGCTTTCCTCAATGGCGACGGGCGTCAGGGCAAGATCGGCATGTCCAGAGAGCAGATGGCGTCTGGCGTCAGTGAACCCGGTGATCAGTTCCACAGAGATGCCAGGCGCCTCTTGCCGCAACTCCTGCACGACCCGCGGCATAAGCACCGAGCGAGAGAGATACGTCGCAGAAATGGTCACAGAGGCGGTGGAAGTCGCGGGATCGAATTCTCTGGGCAGGGCGGCGCGCTCGGCTTCGCCGAGGATGCGCTCAGCTGCGGCAACGATCTCGATACAGCGATCCGTGGGTGCGATGCTGCCGCCTTGGCGCACAAACAGAGGGTCAAGGAAGGCATTGCGCAGTCGCTCGATCGTGTAGCTAACCGAGGACTGCTTCAAATTGAGCTCTTCGGCTGCAACCGTGAACGAACGTCTTCGGTAGACAAGCCGAAGAGTGGCAAGTGCGGCGAAGTCAATTCCACGCAAATGGTTGTTCATCAAAATGACACCTCCATTCTTATTATATCGAACTTTTCGATGATATATATTCAAAGCATAAGATTGCTCGATGCTTCTTGAGAGGCCACCATACCCGTAGGCCGGCGAAAGAGGACACGAAGATGCAAAACACTGCGATTGAGACCTCCAGGGTTTCGGTGAACCGGATCGGTCTCTTGAAGCTCTGCTCGGATGCATTTCACTGGATAGCGACTTGGGCAGAGCGGAACGTCGATACCGGCGCAGACGGCCAGCATATCCCGAAAAATGTCCGGGCGATCCTGGGAAACCGGAACTTCTATATCTAGGTCGCGCTGTCTCAGGATCGTCTGCTTGGTGCTTTTGGCTGCCCGCCGCGCCAATGCGGATGCACCTCAAGCCGGTGCGCCAGGGTCGATGGCTGGCATCGGCCGGGCCGCCAGTCCGCCCGCGATCGGGCAATATGCGCAGACGGCCAACCACCGGGGTCCCTTTCCGGCCCTCGATCCGATCTTCTGCCTTCCTGACCCGGAAAACCCGGCGCCGATACGCTTGGGCGCCGCGGCGCGGCGCATCGCGCGGCCCGGCCCGCCAGTTCCCGGCAAGCAGGGGCAATGCCGGGGCAGACAAAAGATCTTTGCATGGCCGCTTGTGGGCGCCCGACATTCAAGACATGGTATGGATCGATAACCGCCCAGCTCTGCGGGCCGTCGCGCGCTTGCCGCAAGACCCTGGACGCCAGAGGCAACATTTTTGGAATGCGCCTTCATGCTGCAAGCTGGCCAAGGCACGCACGCAGCCGGGAACGTGACGAGAGATTTCTGTGCCAACGTCTTCAGATAGCATAGCGGCCCTGGACCCGCCCGCGTGGTTTGACGAGTTCGCATCCGCCCAGAATTACGCGCAACATCTGGTCCTGTCGGGCAACATCCGCGACGAGTTTCCCGTCTGGCAGTCCGCCGAAAGCCCGTTCGTCGATCTCTTCGGGGTCATCACCCACCTGCTGCGAGGCCGCGGGATCAAGGCACTTTTGGTCTACGATCCCGTTTCGGGCTTGCGTCTTCAGGGCCAATGCGCGCCCGGGGTGGAAGACGCTCTGCTGAATGCCCAGGTGCCGCTTGGGCAGGGCCGCCTGTCGCTGCCCGATCTGGCCGAGGTTCACGCAAAGGTGGCAGGCCAGCCCGGCATCGCAGCGGCGCTGGTGATCGACTATGCCTCGCATCTGCATGGCGCCACCCTGCCCGAGCGCGAGGATTTCTTTGTCCGGATCGAGAAAAACGGGCGCAGCCTGCCCCGCATCCCCGAACACGCCGAGACACATGCGCCAACGATCTGGCTTGTGGATCACGCCGCGGATCTTCCCGAGTGGTTCGTGATCGGAAATGACTTGCTGCGCGAGATCCACGTAGAGCTGCCCAACCTCGAGGACAGGTTCCTCTTCGCGGCGCATCTCACCAAGGTCTTCGGTCTTGGCCCGAGCGAACCCGCCAAGGCGGCCGCCGGCCAGCTCTTGCAGCAATTCGCGCTGGAATGCGACGGCGAGACCCTGGTGGCCATGCGGTCCATCGCGAAGGTGGCCAGGGCCGAAGGGATTACCCTGACGCGGATCTCGGACGCGATACGGATCTACCGCACCGGCATGCGCCGCAACCCCTGGAATTCAAAGGTGCTGTCGGACCGCGTGCGCAACGCGATCGGGATCCTGGAGCATCGGATCAAGGGGCAGAAGGCGGCCATCGACAAGACGGTCGACATCCTGACGCGCTCGATCATCGGCCTGTCCGGCTCGCAATCGGGCGCCCGGCATCTCAAACCGCGCGGCGTTCTCTTTCTCGCCGGCCCGACCGGTGTCGGCAAGACAGAGCTGGCCAAGGCGGTGACAGAGCTGCTGTTCGGCGACGAGACGGCCGGTCACCGCTTCGATATGTCCGAATTCATGGAGGAAAGCTCGATCGCGCGCCTTGTGGGCGCTCCGCCGGGGCATCCGGGCCATGAACGGGGCGGCGAGCTGGTCAATGCAGCGCACCGCCGTCCCTTCAGCGTCTTTCTGTTCGATGAGGTGGAAAAAGCCCACCCGCGCATTCTCGACGTGTTCCTGCAGATCATCGACGAGGGCCGGTTGACGGACGCGCGCGGCGCCACCGCGCATTTCTCGGAAGCCCTGATCATCTTCACCTCCAATATCGGCGTGGTGAAGAACACCCGCGTGACGAACATGGGCATGAACGTTCTGCCATCGGACAGCCATCAAGAGCTGGAAGCCAAGATCGGACGGTCGATCCAAGAGCATTTCCGGGTGGATCTGCAGCGGCCCGAGCTTCTGAACCGGATCGGTCAGAACATCATCATCTTCGACTTCCTGTCGGGCGAGGCGGCCCACGAAATCTTCAATGCCATTTTCCAGCGGGTGCTGGCTGCCGTCAAAGTCGAACGCGGGATCAAGGTCGAGGTCGCCCGCAGTGCCTATGACGAGATCAAATCGCTCTGCACAGAGGATTATTTCGAGGGCGGGCGCGGCATCGGCAACCGGATGGAAAGCCATTTCATCAACCCCCTGGCCCGCGAGATCTTCGAGCAAAACATCATGAGCGACACGAAGGTCGTGAAGGTCTTGGTTGAGAATGGAATGACCCGGCTGGAGCTGGAGCCCTTGCCGCAGCCCTGACGCTTTTTCGCCGCCCTCCCCGCTGCCCTCCCCGCCGCCCGTTCGCAGCGCCGCGCAAGCTCTGCAAATGGCTCAGGCGGCCGCTGTGGGCCCGATCGGGCGACGTCCGGCGGTACGCAGACTGCCCGCCGCGCCTCAGATAGCCCCATAAGCGCCCGGCTTCCTGACACGGTTTCGCAACTTTTCCCAGCTAAGCCTTGGTCATGGCGACCTTTAACTACTCTGGATATGATGACGATCAGATCACGTGGCCCGGTGGCACCCCGTCCAACGGCGACACGATAACGTTCACCCAGCCCACAAATCACACGATCTCGATTACGGACAATGATACCCAGCTTGTAGACGGAACTGACGACAGGGACGACGAGGACTCAAGCCAGACCGCTATCGTGTATGATGAATTCGGTAACCCCGAAGCATCCGGTCAGGTGCAACCGCGCGATGAGATCGCGCTGACCGACGGCACCAACACCTACTACATGACCGAGGTCTATATCGCGGCAACCAATTCCTATTATTAAATTTTCCAGGAACCCGCCCCTGATCTGAATGTCGAATACACCGTCGTAAGTGTCAGCAATCCCAACAGCACCAACTACAGCGAGTTCTCGACCGAAGGTATTCCCTGCTTTACCGCCGGGACGATGATCCGTACGCCCAAGGGCGAACGACCGGTCGAGGCACTGCGGGCCGGCGATCTGGTCGCCACGCTCGACCGCGGTCCGCAGCCGATCGTCTGGATCGGCGGACGCCGTGTCAGCTGGCGCGAGATGAAGCGCGGCAAGGGTCTGCGCCCGATTCTTGTCCGGGCAAACACCTTCGGGCAAGGGCGCCCGTTCGCGGATACCTTTTTTTCAAGGCAACACCCGATCTTGCTGTCGCGGGACACGGCGCGCAGCCGGTTCATCGAAACGGCGGGGGTCTTTGCGCCGGTTCACGCTCTGACCGAGGTGCCCGGTATCGAAGAGCAATGCCCAACGGCGGGCACGCAGTTCATCCACATTCTGACGAAAGACCACAATATCCTGTGGTCAAATGGATTGGCGACCGAAACGCTGCTGATGACACCCTACAGCCAGCGGATGACCCGGGCCGAACCGGCCGCGTTGCTGGATTGCCCCGACGATATCGCCGGGATCCAGATGTCTCCGGCCCGGTCCATCTTGCACAACAAGGTCGCTCGGCAGATCGCAAAGAAGATCAGCGCCGCAGGAGTGGCGGGTTTGCTGAGCCAGACAAGCTGAAGCGCCAGTCCCGGCTGGCATCAAGGGCGGTATGGCCTGGCCCTTCGGTCAAGCCCCGACTGTTTGCGTCACTGGGCAAAACGGAAACTGGTGCGGTTGGGTCCCACACAGAATGTCATTTCCTGGTGCAATCACTAGCCGGCCCTGTCCTGCATGAAGGGCCCCCCGCCGGCATTGCGAATTTGCCGCAAACCGCCGGCTTTGTCTTCCAAGGCTTGCATCGGCAGGCCCGCACGGGCTAGCTGCGACAAAACAAGAATGCAGACCGCAGGCCATAAGATGCAACTTCCCAACCATGCCCCGATCCCGGAGCTTTACGTCTCGTACGAAAGCGCGCAGAAGCTGAAAGCCGAGGCTGGCGATCTGCCAAGCTGGGATCTGACGCCGCGCCAGGTCTGCGATCTGGAGCTCTTGATGAATGGCGGCTTTTTTCCGCTGAAGGGGTTCCTGAGCGAAAAGGATTATACCAGCGTCCTCAAGGACATGTGCCTTGCCGATGGCACGCTCTGGCCGATGCCGATCACGCTCGATGTCTCGCAGGATTTCGCCGGCGGCATCGCGCCCGGTCAGGACATCGCGCTACGCGACCCCGAAGGCGTGATCCTGGCGATCATGTCGGTCACCGACCGCTGGAGCCCGGACAAGACCGCCGAGGCGGCTTACGTCTATGGCGCCGACGACAGCGCGCACCCGGCGGTGAACTACCTGCATCATACCGCCGGCCCGGTCTATCTCGGCGGCCCGGTCACCGGCATCCAGCAGCCCGTGCATTATGATTTCAAGGCCCGCCGCGACACGCCCAACGAGCTGCGCGCCTATTTCCGCAAGCTCGGCTGGCGCCGCATCGTCGCCTTCCAGACCCGCAATCCCTTGCACCGCGCGCACCAGGAACTGACCTTTCGCGCGGCCAAAGAGGCGCAAGCCAACCTGCTGATCCACCCCGTCGTCGGGATGACCAAGCCCGGCGATATCGACCATTTCACCCGCGTGCGCTGCTACGAGGCGGTGCTTGACCACTACCCCGCCGCAACGACCACGATGAGCCTTCTCAACCTGGCGATGCGAATGGCCGGCCCGCGCGAGGCGCTCTGGCACGGGCTGATCCGCCGCAACCACGGCTGCACCCACATGATCATCGGGCGCGACCATGCCGGTCCGGGCAATACCTCCGCCGGCGAGCCCTTCTATGGCCCCTACGCCGCGCAGGATGTCTTCGCCAGGCACCAGGATGAGATCGGCATTGAAATGGTCGATTTCAAGCAGATGGTCTACGTGCAAGACCGCGCGCAATACGAGTCCGCCGACGAGGTCGAAGAGGGCGCCACGGTGCTGAATATCTCGGGCACCGAGTTGCGCCGCCGCCTGCAGGAAGGGCTCGAGATCCCGGGCTGGTTCTCGTTCCCCGCCGTCGTCGAAGAGCTGCGCCGCACCCGCCCGCCGCGCGCCAAGCAGGGCTTTACCGTCTTTTTCACCGGCTATTCGGGCTCGGGAAAATCGACGATCGCGAACGCGCTGATGGTCAAACTGATGGAGATGGGCGGCCGTCCGGTCACGCTGCTCGACGGCGATATCGTGCGCAAGAACCTCTCATCCGAGCTGGGCTTTTCCAAAGAGCACCGCGATCTGAACATCCGCCGGATCGGCTTTGTGGCCTCCGAGATCACCAAGAACGGCGGCATCGCCATCTGCGCGCCGATCGCGCCCTATGGCGCCACCCGGCGCGCGGTGCGCGAAGATATCGAAAACTTCGGCGCTTTCATCGAAATCCATGTGGCCACCTCGATCGAGGAATGCGAACGGCGCGACCGCAAGGGGCTCTACAAGCAGGCGCGGGAAGGCAAGATCAAGGAATTTACAGGTATTTCAGATCCCTACGACATCCCTCAGGCGCCCGAACTGCGGCTTGATACCGAGAATGTCGAGGTCGATCACTGCGCCCACCAGGTGCTCTTGAAACTGGAACAGATGGGACTTGTCGCCGCGTGACGGACCGTACGGCGGCCGGTCTTTGACTTCCCTCAATCGGCGCCGGCCACAATCTGGTACTTGCCTCCGATATTGACGGCAGGAGGCAACCTAGATGAAAACCGCATTAACCCTTGTACTTTGCGCGTCGTTTCTGGCGACCACGGGCTGCGACGACCTAACCCGCGACGAGCAGATTCTCGTCGGCGGACTGGCCGGCGCGACCATCGGCATTATCACGGCCCGCGCCCTTCTCGATGATGATGACTGGGTGCTGCTCGGTGCTCTTGGCGGCGCCGCGGTGGGCGCCCTGGTGGCGCGTAACCGGGCAACCAACGAATGCGCCTACGCCCGGCGGGACGGGCGCTACCGGATCACCCGTTGCCCGTGAGGACCCGGACGGCCAATTCGCACCGTCCAAGTGTGTGAAATATCGCCGCCGGAGGCATGAGAACTTTTGTGCCTCCGGCGGAGGTATTTGAGGCCAGATGAAGCTGGAAGCCCTAATGCACGTTCACCGGGGCGAACTGGTTTTCCCGCGCCAGGTGAAAGGCCAGCCGCCGGTTCTGCACTAGGGCAAGGCGTTCGCCATTGGCGTCGTGCACGGCATAGATTTGCTTGGCCGGGCCGGCTTGGCTGCGGATGTCATCGGGCAGTTCCGCCACGTCGACGGGGCGGATATAGACGATACGATCTTCGCCGATCTGGTCGAAGTTGACCGGTGTTTGCATGAGTGTGCCCTCCTTACCCCTTGCCGATTTCAATCGTCTGGATCCGGCGCTCGGGCTCGGATTTCACCAGATCGATGTGCAAAAGTCCGTTCTCGGTGGACGCGCCCGAGACATCGACGCCATCGGCCAGAACGAAACTGCGCTGGAACTGCCGCGCGGCGATGCCGCGATGCAGGAACATGCCGGTCTCGCCCGCCTCGTCCTGCCGGCCGCGGATCACCAGCTGCCGGTCCTCCACCGTGATCGACAGATCATCGTCCGAAAAGCCGGCCACGGCGAGCGTGATGCGGTAGCTGGTGTCGCTAGTTTGTTCGATATTGTACGGAGGATATCCACCCGCCTCGGATTTCGCCGTTTTCTCAACCAGCCGTTCCAGCCCTTCAAAGCCGAGAAGGAACGGGTGCGAGCCCAAAGCCAGTTTTGTCATCAACGCGTCCTTTTGAAAGCGACAGTTGGTATCTGGCCCCGAATACGGCGACCTTTAGTGCAATATGGGAGAGTTTTCCGGCGCTTCAAGTCCTATTGCGTCTTTGCGCAGCGCAGAAAACAAGGCTAGGTTTGCGCCAGTCGCCGGCAGAGGAATTGCGAAAGCCATGAACGCCAAGGTCGAAATGGACAAGACCGAAGTGTTGCGCCTCAAGCTTGAGGTCCTCAGGCGTGAGCATCGCGATCTCGATGAAGCCATCCAGGCGCTGCACGAAAAGGGCACGGCCGATCAGCTGACCCTGCGCCGCCTGAAAAAGCAGAAACTCGGGCTCAAGGACCGCATCGCGGTGCTCGAAGACCGACTGACACCGGACATCATTGCGTAAGGTGGCCCGGGGGCTATAGTGCGCGCTTTCAGGACCGCGCGAGGGTGGAATGACGACACAAGTTGGGATCATCATGGGCAGCCAGTCGGACTGGCCGACGCTCAAGGAAGCGGCCGACATCCTTGATGGGCTGGATGTCGCCCACGAGGTGCGGATCGTCTCGGCGCACCGCACGCCCGACCGGCTTTGGGACTACGGCAAGACGGCGGTGGAGCGCGGGCTGAAGGTGATCATCGCCGGGGCCGGCGGTGCGGCGCATCTTCCGGGAATGATGGCGTCCAAGACGTGCCTGCCGGTGATCGGCGTACCGATCGAAACCCGCGCCCTGAAGGGCGTCGACAGCCTTTATTCGATCGTCCAGATGCCGCGCGGCTTCCCGGTTGCCACGATGGCGATCGGCGCGGCCGGCGCCGCCAATGCCGGGCTGATGGCGGCGAGCATCCTGGCGCTGCAGGACGCGGCGCTTGCGAAGCGGCTGGAGGATTGGCGCGCCGCGCTTTCCGCCTCGATCCCGCTGGAGCCCTCGCGTGACTGAGGCGCTGCCCCCCGGCTCGGTGATCGGCATCCTTGGCGGCGGCCAGCTTGGCCGGATGCTGGCGATGGCGGCCGCGCGGCTGGGGCTCAGGGCGCATATCTTCGAGCCCGGCGCCAACCCGCCTGCCGGCCAGGTGGCCGAGCGCTGCGTGACCGCAGCTTACGAGGACAGCGCAGCGTTGCGCGATTTCGCCAGCGGCGTCGATGTGATCACCTTCGAATTCGAGAACGTGCCGACCGCCGCGCTTGACCTTCTGGAGATGTCGCGCCCGATCCGGCCCAGCCGCCGGGCGCTTGCCGTCAGCCAGGACCGGCTGGCCGAGAAGACGTTCCTCAACGATTGCGGGCTTGCCACCGCGCCCTTCGCACTGGTCGATGATCTGGAGGGGCTGAAGGTGGCGCTGTCGGAGATCGGCGTGCCGTCGATCCTGAAGACCCGCCGCTTTGGCTATGACGGCAAGGGGCAGGCGCGGCTAGGCGCGCTGGACGATGCGCCGGGCGCCTGGGACAGCGTTGCCGGCGCGCCCTCGGTTCTGGAAGGGTTCGTGGACTTTACCGCCGAGATTTCGGTGATCGCGGCGCGCGGGCTTGATCGCCGGGTGGCCTGCTTCGATCCCGGCGAGAACGTCCACGAGGGCGGCATCCTGCGCCGCACCACGGTGCCTGCGCGCATTCCCGCGTCCACCAAGAGCGATGCGGTATTGATCGCGGCGCGCATTCTCAACGCGCTCGATTATGTCGGCGTGATCGGGGTGGAGCTTTTCGTGACCCAGGCCGGCCTCGTGGTGAACGAGTTCGCGCCGCGGGTCCACAACTCGGGCCACTGGACGCAGAACGGCTGCGCCATCGACCAGTTCGAGCAGCATATCCGCGCCGTGGCGGGCTGGCCGCTGGGCGACGGCAAACGGCATTCGGACGTGGTGATGGAGAACCTCATTGGCGACGACATGGACCGCTTGCCCCAGCTCATGGCCGATCCCGCAGCGGCCCTGCACCTTTACGGCAAGGCCGAAACGCGCGCGGGGCGCAAGATGGGCCATGTGAACCACATCCAATCGGGCGAGGGCTGATGGCACGATCGCCCCGGCTGGCGGTACGCGGGATCGTCCTGCACCAGGGCCGGCTGCTTCTGGTCAACGCCTATCCCGGCCAGCAGAGCGATCTGTGGTGTGCCCCCGGCGGCGGGGTCGAGATCGGCCAGTCGCTGCCCGACAACCTGCGCCGCGAGATCCACGAAGAGACCGGGCTGACGGTGACGGTGGGCGATCCGGCACTGGTCAACGAGTTCCACGACCCTGCGCGCGGCTTTCACCAGACCGATATCTACTTTCGCTGCATCATCGCCGCGGGCGATCCGCTGGCCGACTGGC
This sequence comes from Paracoccaceae bacterium, assembly GCA_013003075.1. GTDB lineage: Bacteria > Pseudomonadota > Alphaproteobacteria > Rhodobacterales > Rhodobacteraceae > JABDLJ01. The sequence continues at coordinate 629 of JABDLJ010000045.1, read as the reverse complement.
GCGATCCCGAGGGCATCGTGAACCGGCGGCGGCTGGTGAGCCGGGACGAGCTGTCCGGGCTCAGGGTGAAGCCCGACAGCCTTGCCGATGTCGCCTGGGGCGCTGGCGGCATCCTTTACGATCCGCTGGAGCTGATCGTACCATAGCGGCCTTCTTGCGGTGCCAGGGCCCGGCGCCGGGGAGGCATCACGGCTTGCGGGCCAGCACCCCGATGGCCACCCCGCCCAGCACCAGAACCGAGGCGACGGCGAACCGCAGCGTCAGCGCCTCGCCCAGAAAGACGATCCCTCCGGCCAGCGCGATCACCGGCACCGTCAGCTGCGCCAAGGCGGCGACGGACGGCAAGAGCCCCGGCAGCACGCTGTACCACAGCGCATAGCCCAGCCCCGACGTGACAACACCCGAGATCGTGGCCAGCGCCGCGCCTTGCGGGCTGATTGCGTCGCTCATCACGAGCCACACCGCCAGCGTCAGCGGCACGGTCAGCACGAAATTGGCCGCCGTCGCGGACAAGGGATCGCCGGCGCCGCGCCCGGCCAGCGAATAGATCCCCCAGCCCAGCGCGGCTGCGGCCATCAGCGCGGCTCCCAGCGGGTCAGGCGCGCCGACCGAGCCGGGCCACAGCAGCC
>JABDLJ010000021.1 GCA_013003075.1 Paracoccaceae bacterium | reverse complement strand
CATGGTTCGACAATTGCAGGCCCATCAGCTTGGCAATCGAGATGCTGTCTGCGGGCTGCCAGGGTGCGATCTGTGGCGGGAAAATCCAGAATTCCGGCGCGCCGCGCCCGCGCGCGCCCTCGTTGATCTCGGCAAGCCAGGTATTCACCCCGGCGGAATAGGCGCGCAACGCCTCTTGCGTATAGGCGTCCTGTGCGGCCACCGACTGCACCGAGAGCGGATAAAGATCGAGCCGCCGCATCAGATCGTCAATGGCAAAGGTGCGCGCGCCAAAGACCTCGGACAGCCGCCCCTGCACCGTGCGCCGCGACATCATCATCTGCCAAAGCCGGTCTTGCGCGTGGGCAAAGCCAAGGCCGAAATAGACGTCGCGATCCGACGCCCCGAAGATATGCGGCACATTGGCATTGTCGCGCACGATCTCGATCGGGGCGCTGGGGCCGGCAACCTCCAGCGTGGCGTCGTAATCGGGGATGGACCGCGTGGCGAACCAATAAAGCAAGACCGTTGCCGCCAGCCCCAGAAGGACCGCGCCGGAAAAGAACCTCAAAAGCCAGCGGAAAAGCGTTGCCATCGGTGCGGATCAGACCTTCAGCATCGGTTGACGGGGCGGGGTGGTCGGTTAGGTAAGGGCAGAGTTAAGCGATTTCGGGCAGGGAGGAAAGCCATGGCGAAAATAGCGTTTCTGGGGCTGGGGGTCATGGGCTATCCCATGGCCGGTCATCTGGTGAAAGCAGGCCATGATGTGACGGTCTATAACCGTACCGCCGCCAAGGCCGCGGCCTGGGCCAAGGCGCATGGCGGATCGCATGCGCCAACACCGCGTGAAGCGGCAGCAGGTGCAGAGTTCGTGATGGCCTGTGTCGGCAATGACGACGACCTGCGCGCGGTCTGCAAGGGGCCCGACGGGGCCTTTGCGGGTATGGGCGACGGCGCGATCTTCGTTGATCACACCACGGTGTCGGCGGCTGTGACCCGTGAGCTTTACGCCGAAGCGGGCGAAGCGGGCGTGGGCTTCGTCGATGCGCCTGTGTCGGGTGGTCAGGCGGGGGCCGAAAACGGTCAGCTTGGCATAATGTGCGGCGGCGATGCGGCGATTTATGACCGTGCCGAACCGATCATGGCCGCCTATGCCAAGGCCTGCAAACGGCTTGGCGAAAGCGGCGCGGGGCAGTTGACCAAGATGGTCAACCAGATCTGCATCGCCGGCCTTGTTCAGGGCCTGAGCGAGGGGCTGCATTTCGCGGAGAAAGCCGGGCTTGACGCCAAGGCCGTGGTCGAAGTCATCAGCCAGGGCGCTGCCGGGTCGTGGCAAATGTCGAACCGCTATGAAACCATGATCGACGACGAATTCGACCATGGCTTTGCCGTCGACTGGATGCGCAAGGATCTGGGCATCTGCCTGCAAACCGCCAATGAAAACGGCGCGAGCCTGCCGGTCACGGCGCTTGTCGACCAATTCTACAAGGACGTGCAGAAGCTCGGCGGTGCACGCTGGGACACCTCGAGCCTGATCAAACGCTTGCGCGCCATGGGCTGATCCGGCCCTTCTTCTGGCTGCAAATATCCCGGGGTGAGCGGTGCAGGGCCGGCGGCCCTGCGGCGCGAGGGGCGGCGCCCCTGATCGTCAGATCGACAGGCGCGCCGCCTGCGCCCCGCGCTCGCGATAGGGCGTGGTGTTGTACTGAGCTCGGTAGCATTTCGAGAAATGCGACGGCGAGGCAAAGCCGCAGGCAAGGGCCACGTTGATCACGCTCATATCCGTCTGCATCAGTAGGTTGCGCGCCTTTTGCAGGCGCAGTTCCATGTAGTATCGCTTGGGCGACCGGTTCAGATAGCGGCGGAACAGCCGCTCCAGCTGCCGGGTCGACATGCCGACATCGCGGGCCAGGATCGACGGGCTGATCGGCTCTTCGATATTCGCCTCCATCATCTGGATGACCTGGCTCAGCTTGGGATGGCGCACGCCGATCCGGGTCGGCACGCTCAGACGCTGGGTGTCCTGATCGGTTCGAATGGTCGTATAGATCAGCTGATCCGCCACGGCGCCGGCCAGTTCTTCGCCGTGATCATCGGCCACGATCTTGAGCATCAGGTCTATCGACGATGTGCCGCCAGCGGTCGTCATCCGGTTGCCGTCGACGACGAAGACCGATTTGGTCAGTTCCACATCCTCGAATTCCTCGGCGAAGCTGTCCTGGTTTTCCCAGTGGATCGTGGCCCGTTTTCCATCCAGCAGCCCCGCCTTGGCCAGCGTGTACCCGGCCGTGCAAAGCCCCCCGATGGTCAGACCGCGCCGCGCTTCGCGCCGCAGCCAGTTCAGCACCCGGCGCGTCGTCGCATGGGCCACATCGATGCCGCCACAGACAAGGATCGTGTCGTCGCGCCCGGCTTCATCCAGATCGCCATCAAGCTTGAAGGTCGTGCCCGCCGAACAGGTCACTAGGTCGCCGCCTTCGCCGATCAGCCGCCATTCATAAAGGTCTTTGCCCGCCATCCGATTCGCGATCCGCAGCGCTTCGACCGCGCTGGCGAAACAAAGCATCGTGAAGTTGTCGAGCAAAACGAAAACGAAACGCCGCGTCTTGGGCGCGGGATCGTCAAGTTCGACAAGGGGGGGTGGCTGGTCCACGGAAACGGGAGTCCTTGCGTGATGTTGCCGGGCACCGAAGCAGGTATTTCCGCCCCCTTCAAGCCACAGCCGCCAATAATATGGGCACATGGCCCCTCTGGCTGCTCCATTTTACTACAAACTGGTGGTTTGCAAGCCTGCGCGCCCTCGCTATACACCGCCGGGTGATTTTTTGACCTGAGAGGACGAAGCCGATGGCTGAGTGGCAGAAATCCGGGTGGCGTGCCAAGCCGCGCGTTCAGATGCCCGACTATACGGATGCAAAGGCGCTGGCCAAAGTCGAGGCCAAGCTTGCAACCTATCCACCGCTTGTCTTCGCGGGCGAAGCGCGGCGTCTCAAATCCGAGCTTGCCAAGGCGGCCTCGGGCGACGCGTTCCTGTTGCAGGGCGGCGATTGCGCCGAAAGCTTCGGCGATTTCAAGGCCGACAACATCCGCGACACGTTCAAGGTCATGCTGCAAATGGCGATGGTGCTGACCTATGGCGCCAAGGTGCCGGTGATCAAGGTCGGCCGCATGGCCGGTCAGTTCGCCAAGCCGCGTTCGGCCCCGACCGAGGTCAAGAATGGCGTGGAACTGCCCAGCTATCGCGGCGACATCATCAACGAGCTTGAGTTCACCGAAAAAGCGCGTGTGCCGAACCCCAAGAAGATGCTGCAGGCCTATACACAGGCGGCGGGCACGCTGAACCTTCTGCGCGCCTTTTCGACCGGTGGTTTCGCCGATATGCACCATGTTCATAGCTGGACGCTTGGGTTCACCGACCGGGAAGAGGCCGAGAAGTATCGCGATATCGCCAAGCGCATTCAGGACACGATCGACTTCATGGCCGCCGCCGGGATCACCGCGGCGACGACGCATGAGTTTTCGTCGGTCGATTTCTATACCAGCCACGAGGCGCTG
>JABDLJ010000046.1 GCA_013003075.1 Paracoccaceae bacterium | reverse complement strand
ACAGGGGGAGGCGGGCGAGCGCGATCCGCGCCGCTCTTGTCGGCGTTCTGCTGATGGCGCTGGCCGCGTGCGGCGGCATCGAGCGCAAGCATGGCTACCTTCCCCCGGCGGACGAGATCGCTGAGATCGAGGTCGGCCGCGACACCCGCGAGACCGTGTCCGAACGGATCGGACGCCCCTCCACGCAAGGCATTCTGGACGACAGCGGCTGGTACTACGTCAAGACCGAATGGCGCACGGTGGCCTTTCGCGCGCCCGAGCCGGTCAGCCGCGAGGTTCTGGCCATCAGCTTCGATCCGCGCGGTGTCGTGGCCAATATCGAGACCTTTGGACTGAGGGACGGCCGCGTGGTGCGCCTGACCCGGCGGATCACCGAAAGCAGCGTCGAAAGCACGGGGTTCCTGCGCCAGGCGTTTGGCAACCTTGGCCAGTTCAATCCCGCAGGGCTGCTCGACGAAAACTAGGCCGGGCCGGCCCAAACGCGCCGGCCTGCGCAGGTGCGGTCAGCCCTCTGCGGCGCCTTCGGCCTCGGGGTCGAATTTCAGCGCAACACCGTTGATGCAGTAGCGCAGACCGGTCGGTTGCGGCCCGTCGGGAAAGACGTGGCCCAGATGCGCCTCGCAGCGATTGCAGTGCACCTCGGTGCGGCGCATGAAAAGGCTGCGATCCTCTTTTTCGCCCACCATCTCGGGATCGAACGGCTCGTAGAAGGACGGCCAGCCGGTGCCGCTCTCGAACTTGTGCTTTTGGTCAAAGAGCGGCGCATCGCAACACACGCAGCGGAAGGTGCCGGCCTCTTTTGGGAAACTGTCATGGGTTCCGGCGCGCTCGGTGCCGTGCTTGCGGGTGACCTTGAAGGCCAGGTCGGACAGCTCTTCGCGCCATTCGGCTTCGGATTTGATGACTTTATCCATGATCGGGGCTCTCGTATCCTTTGTCTTTGTAACGCCGCGCGATGTGCGCCAAGTTGTACCCGCCAATATCTAGGATGTTGCGGCCAGCTTCCAAGGCCCCGCGCCAACGGATGAAAAAGGAAGACGCCATGCTTGCAGCGCAGACCCGGCGGTTTGTGGCGCGCACCGCGCACAGCGCGGCCGACGTTGCGGCCGCGCAGGCGTTGCGCCAGCTGTGTTTTCGGCCCGGCCAAGCGGGCGAGGCGCTGGACCGGGACGCGTTCGATGCGCGCTGCACCCATATTCTGATCGAAGAGGCCGAGACCGGATTGCTGGTCTGCTGTTTCAGGCTGCTGGCGCTGCGGGGCGGCTTTGAGATCGGGCAAAGCTATTCGGCGCAGCACTATGATCTTGCGGCGCTCGAGCAGTTCGGCGCCCCGATGCTGGAGCTTGGCCGGTTCTGCATCCGCCCCGGCTGGGGCGATCCCGATTTCCTGCGCGCCGCCTGGGCCGAGATGACGCGCATCGTCGATCGCGGCGGGGTCGAGATGCTGTTCGGCTGCAGCTCGTTCGCCGGCACAGAAACCGCCGGCTACCGCGATGCCTTCGCGATGCTGAAGGAAGAACACCTGGCGCCCGAGCGTTGGCTGCCGCGGGTCAAGGCGCCCGACGTCTTCCGGTTTGCGCGCGTCGTGCGCGGCCGGGCGGACAAGGCGCAGGCCCTGCGCACCATGCCGCCGCTCTTGCGCAGCTATCTGGCGATGGGCGGCTGGGTCAGCGATCACGCCGTAATCGACCGCGACCTTGGCACGCTGCATGTGTTTACCGGGCTCGAGATCGGCGCAATCCCGGCCGCGCGGGTCCGGGCGCTGCGCGCCCTTGCGGGGTAGAGAGCGCCGTTGCGCCGGGTCAATGCGCTGGAAGATGTCGCGTAAGGCGCGCCGGGCCGTTGACCTTGGCGCGCGGCTTGCCTAGGGCGAGGGGATGGCACGCGCTCCGCTTTTGCAGCTTTCCGATATCACGCTGAATTACGGCGGCGATCCCGTCTTGGATGGGGTCGATCTGATCGTGCATGGCGATGACCGGCTTGCGCTCGTTGGGCGGAACGGATCTGGGAAATCCACGCTTTTCAAGATCATAGCGGGCGAGGTCTTGCCCGATGGCGGGACCCGCGCGGTGCCGCCGGGCGTGTCTGTCGGCGTGATGGAGCAGGACCCCGATCTCGGCGGATATGCGACGCTTGGCGATTTTGCCGCCAGCGCGCTGGAGCCGGGGCAGGAATATCTTGTCGAGGCGGCGGCCACCGGGCTGAAATTCGATCCCGCGGCGCCTGTCGAGACCGCGTCGGGCGGCGAGCGCCGGCGGGCCGCGCTGGCCAAGCTGATGGCTGAGGCGCCGGACCTGATGCTGCTCGACGAGCCGACCAACCATCTCGATATCGAGGCCATCCAATGGCTGGAGGACACGCTGAAGGCGCGGCGCGGCGCGTTCATCCTGATCAGCCACGACCGCGCCTTTCTGCGCGCGCTGGCGCGGGCGACGCTATGGCTCGACCGCGGCCGCCTGCGCCGCAACGAAGCCGGTTTTGCCGCCTTCGAGGCGTGGCGCGAGGAGGTCTGGGAGGCCGAGGATCTTGCCCGCCACAAGCTTGATCGCAAGATCAAGGCCGAGGCGCGATGGGCGGTCGAAGGCATTTCGGCGCGGCGCAAGCGCAACCAGGGCCGGGTGCGGGCGCTTCAGGCCTTGCGGGCCGAGCGGGCCGCCCAGATCGCCCGGCAGGGCACCGCCGGGCTGGCCTTCGAGGGCGGGCCGAAAAGCGGACGGCTGGTGATCGAGGCGCGCGGCATCTCAAAGTCCTACGGCGACAGGGTGATCCTGAAAGAGACCTCGCTGCGCATCGCGCGCGGCGACCGGGTGGCGCTGGTCGGGCCCAATGGCGTGGGCAAGACGACACTTCTGAACATGCTCACCGGCCAGCTTGCGCCTGACACGGGCGAAGTGCGGCAGGGCGCCAATATCGAGATGGCCGTCTTCGATCAGACGCGCTCTGCGCTGGATCCGGACATGACGCTTTGGGACAGCCTGACGGGCGAGCCGGATATGGCGGTCTCGGGCAAGGCCGATCAGGTGATGGTGCGTGGCGCGCCGCGGCACGTGGTGGGCTATCTTAAGGAGTTTCTCTTTGACGAGGCGCAGGCGCGGGCGCCGGTGCGGGCGCTGTCGGGCGGCGGCAAGGCGCGGCTGCTTCTGGCCAAGCTGATGGCGCGGCAATCCAATCTGCTGATTCTCGACGAGCCGACCAACGATCTCGATGTAGAGACGCTGGATCTGTTGCAGGACGTGATCGGCGACTATGACGGCACGGTGATTCTGGTCAGCCACGACCGCGATTTTCTCGACCGCGTGGCAACCACGACGATCGCGATGGAGGGCGACGGGCGCGCCACGCTCTATGCCGGGGGCTGGTCCGACTATCAGGCGCAGCGCCGGGCCGCGGCACCGAAGGTGGAAAAAACCAATGCGAAATCAAAGTCTTCTGCGGCGGCGCCGGCTGGGGAGGCAGAGCGCAAGCCCGGCGGGCTTTCCTTTACAGAGCGCCACCGGCTGGACGAACTGCCCGGCGAGATTACCCGGCTGGAGGCCGAGATCGCCAAGCTTTCCCAGCTTCTGAGCGATCCCGATCTGTTCCAGCGCGAGCCGGTGAAGTTCGAAAAGGCGTCAAAGGCGCTCGTCGCGCGGCAGGCGCTCTTGGCCCAGGCCGAGGAAGATTGGCTTTTGCTGGAAGATAAGGCATCTGGCGGCTGATTGTTTCCCGAAACGGGTGGTTTTGCACCCATGCCGTGACGGCTCTGCAACATTCCTTCGCCGGTGATTTTTTCTGCGCCAGATCGTTCTGGTCGGCGGCCGCCGCTGTGATAGCTCTCAACCATTGGGGGTTTTGGGGAGCCAAATCTTAATGTGGTTCCTATACAGGACTGAGTGATGAGACGTATTGCGGCTGCCACCTGCGCGCTCGTTTTCAGCGCGACCATTTCCAGTGCCGAAGAGTGGCAAGGATCCTATGGCGGATTCCAACTGGGCAATCTTTCCGCGGACACCGAAGGCGCGGCCAGCGTATCCGGCGATGGACAGACGCTTGGCGTTCACCTTGGCTACGGCATCGAGCTGGGCCAGTACGTGCTGGGCGGCGAGGTCGATTACGACACGGCCGATGTCACGCTTGGGGCGGGGCTTGCAGAGATCGACTCGCTGGGCCGGCTGAAAGTGCGTGCCGGCACCGGCCTTGGGCAAACGCTGGTCTACGGAACAGCCGGTATCGCGCGGGCCGATACATCACTTGGCGACGAGACCGGGTATTTCCTGGGCGCCGGCATCGGTGCGGACGTCGGCAGCGGCTGGGTCGTGGGCGGCGAAGTGCTGTACCATACCTTCAGGGATATCGACGGCTCGGGCATCGACGCTGATGCAACGACCCTGGGTTTGCGCGCGTCTTTCCGGTTTTAAGCCGCGCAAGTCTCTGCGTCTGAGCCCGCGTTGAGCGGCAATCGCCCTGCAGCGCTTGTGAAGTTGGCTTCGCCGATGGCCAAATCCGCCGATATGTTCGAGATCTGATATTCCGAGGCCCGTTAGGCGCTGCCACGAGCCCTAGAACATCGCGATTTGCCGGGCGGTACTATGCAGGGCCAGGGCCCGAATAGCCGCTGTCATCGCGTGTGATTTTGGTCTGTGGCGCACCTAGCGCGCCGCCAAGACCCGACGCAGACCTAAAAACCTGTCCCGCCTGAAACCGGCGACGCCCGCGGCCCGCCTTGTCGGGGCAGAGCCGGCCAAGACGGGTGCCGGCAACAGACCGAACGAGCCAAGGGCGCTGCACCAAAGAGGCGCAGATCGAATGAGTGCCTGACTGATCTTGCCGCGCACTGCTCGCGTTGGCGCTTAGAAGCGGGCGGCGCTGCGCGGTGGTAGAGCGCAACGAAGGGTGGGGGAGGTTGACCGGTAAGCGGCTCTTTGTGCCACCGGCCAGGCGTTGCCTTTCTTCGCCGGAAGCTACGCCGGCCCTGTCCGGGCCGCGCCCGTCAGGCCGCCCCGCCGCGCCGGCCGAGCAGCGCCTCGGCGAAGGCGCGGATCTGCCGCAGCGCGGTTTCTAGACGGCCCTCCGGCTGGGTCAAAGCGATGCGGATATGCCCTGCCGCGGCCGCGCCGAAACTTTCGCCGGGCATCACGGCGATACCGGTGTCTTCCAGCAGCGCATCGGCAAATCCGATACCGTCCAGACCGGTTGGGCGCACGTCCAGCATCACATACATCGCGCCCTGCGGGGCGGCCGGGTGCAGCGCCGGCGATTGCGAAAATACACGCATGGCGAGATCGCGCCGACGCAGGTAGGGCGCCGCGACAAGCGGCTCAAGCCGGGTTCGGTTCTCAAGCGCATAAAGCGCGGCGTCCTGGACAAATCCCGGCACGCCGTAGGTCGTGTGGGTGGCCAGGATGGTTAGCCAGCGGATCACCTCGGGCGCGGCGATGATCCAGCCGATCCGCGACCCGGTCATGGCGAAGGCTTTCGACATCGAGCCGATCACCAGCGTGCGCTCGGCCATTCCGTCCAACGCACGGGCCGAGACATGCGTGCCCTGCCAGACCTGGCTGTCATAGACCTCGTCCGAGATCAGCCACAGATCGTGGGCGGTTGCGATCTCGGCGATCTGGTGCATTGTCCTGCGGCTGTAGACGGCGCCGGTGGGGTTGTTGGGCGAGTTGATCAAGAGGCTGCGCGCGCCTGCGGCGGCCGCATCGATGGCGCTGGCGCGCGGCTGAAACCCGCCCTCGGGGCGCGCCGCGATCGCCTTCGGCACCCCCGCGACCGCGCGGATCGTGCCGGGATAGGTGGCGTAGTAGGGGTCGATGAAAAGCCCGGTGTCGCCGGGATCGAGCGCGGCGGCATGCGCGGCCAGAAGGGCGGCCTGACCGCCGGCCGTGACGATGACGTCTTGAACACGCGTCTCGACACCGGTCATCTCGGTGCAGCGCGCGGCGATCGCGGCGCGCAGCCGCTCGCTGCCCGGCACCGCCGAATACCCGGTGGCCCCGGCGCGCGCAGAGGCGTCCATCGCGCCGAGGATATCGGGATGGGTCGGGATATCATGGTCGCCGACCGTCAGCTCGATCACCGGCGCGCCGGCCTGTTTCATGGCGCGCGCCTTGAAGTAGATATCCCAGCCGCCGGAGCCGCCATCGGTGACCTGCGTTATGCGGCGCGAGAGCTTCATGCCACCGAGTTCTGATCGCCGGCGGACAGATGTCAAACAATCAGTACTGATGGCCCAGATCAATCACCGTGATCGCGGCCTTGATCGAGGCTTTCAAGCGCCCCGCCCGGTGCAATATTCCCTTGAGGTCAGGCCAGTTTTTAGGTGACATGGGCGAAGTGTTTTGGGTCGGGGGCCGTGTTGCCGTGCGCCATTTAGATCGTGACAGCCGCCGCGGCCTTCTGCTTGTCAGTCCGACGGCGATCTACGCCATCCTGCTTCTCGCGGTACCGCTGAGCGCGGTCGTTCTTTTCAGTTTCTGGACCCAGGACTTCCTGACCGTCGACCGGACCCTGACGCTGGCCAATTACCGCGAGGCAATTGCAGAGCCGCTCTTTCGGGTGCTGATGTTGCGCTCGCTGACGATCTCGGCGGTCGTGACGGCGGTCACGGTGATCCTGGCTTTCCCGGTCGCGTATTACGTCAGTTTTCATGTTCGGCCCGACCGCAAGGCCTTGTGGATCTTCCTGATCACGATCCCGTTCTGGACGTCATACCTGGTGCGGGTGTTTCTGTGGAAGGTGATCCTGGGCTTCAACGGCGTTCTGAACACCAGCCTGCAGGGGATCGGCCTGATCGACGAGCCATTGACCTTCATCCTCTACAACGCCAACGCGGTGGTCATTACGCTGGCGCACGCCTTCGCGCCGTTTGCGATCCTGCCGATCTTCGTGTCGCTGGAAAAGATCGACCGCTCGCTGCTCGAGGCGTCGATGGATCTGGGCGAGAACCGGGTGACGACCTTCCTTCGCGTCACCTTGCCGCTTGCGATGCCGGGCGTGGTTGCGGCGGTCCTGATCGTCTTCATTCCGACGGTCGGCGATTATGTCACGCCGCGCCTGGTGGGCGGGCCGGACGGGCTGATGATCGCCAACATGATCCAGACCCAGTTTCTGCGGCTGAACAATGCGCCCATGGGCGCAACGCTGGCGATCATCGCAATGGCGCTGGTGACAGTGGTCTCGCTGATTTTCGTCGGGCTCAACAGGCGCTATTTGCGGGGGCAGAAACGATGAGCGGGCCGCGCAAACCCCGTGGGCTGACGGTCTATGCCATCGCATACCTGATCTTCCTTTACGCGCCGATCATCCTTTTGCCGATGTTCGCGTTCAACGCGTCGACCATCATCGCGTTCCCGCTGCAGGGGTTCACGACCGAGTGGTTCGTGCGCCTCACCGGCGTCCAGGCGCTGCACACCGCGGTGCGCACATCGCTTTTCATTGCCGTGGTCAGCGCGATCCTGGCGACGATCCTGGGGATGTGCGCGGCCCGCGCCGGCACGCGCTACGAGTTCCCCGGCAAGGGCGGCATTCTTGGCCTGATCATGCTGCCCCTGGTGCTGCCCGAGATCATCGTGGCGGTGTCACTGCTGGTCGTCGTGGTGCAGATCCTTCAGTTTCCGCTGTCGGCCTGGACGGTGATCATGGCCCACACCCTGATCTGTACGCCGTTTTGCATCGCGATCCTGAATTCGTCGTTTCAGAACCTGGACGCATCGCTGGAAGAGGCGGCGATCGATCTGGGCGAATCGCGCTGGAACGCGTTTCGCCTGGTGACGCTGCCGCTGGTGACGCCGGGGATCATCGCTTCTTTGCTGATCTCGTTCACGATCTCCCTTGACGAGTTCATCATCGCGTTCTTCCTCACCGGCTCTGAGCCGACGTTGCCGGTCTATATCTGGGGGCTGTTGCGCTTTCCGCAGCAATTGCCGGTGGTCATGGCGCTGGGGACCATTCTTGTGGCGCTGTCGATCCTCTTGTTGATCGTGGCTGAGTATTTCCGCCGGCGGGGCGTGCGGCGGGCGGGTAAGACTGAAACTGGGGGCTTTTTATGAGTTCGGACAAGGCGCTGATTTCACTGCGTGATGTTGACAAGTTCTATGGCGATTATCACGCGCTGCGCGATGTCTCCTTGGATATCTTTCCCGGCGAGTTCTTTTCGCTTCTTGGGCCCTCGGGCTGCGGCAAGACCACGCTACTGCGCACGATTGCGGGCTTTGAGGATGTATCGTCCGGCACCCTGTCGATCGGCGGTCAGGACATGGCCGGGGTGGCGGCCAACCGGCGGCCAACGAACATGGTTTTTCAGTCCTACGCGATCTTTCCGCACCTGACGGTTGCCGAGAATGTCGGCTTCGGTCTGCGGCGCTCGAATTATTCCAGGGGCGAGCGGCACGCGCGGGTCAGCGATGCGCTGGAGATGGTCGGGCTGGGCGGCTACGGCAAGCGCGCGGCGCACGCGCTGTCGGGCGGCCAGCGCCAGCGGGTGGCCCTGGCGCGGGCGCTAATCCTCAAGCCCAAGGTGCTGCTGCTGGACGAGCCGTTGTCGGCGCTTGACAAGAAGCTGCGCGAGCAGATGCAGGTTGAACTGATCCGGCTGCAGCGGCAGGTCGGCATCACCTTCGTTCTGGTCACCCACGACCAGGAAGAGGCGCTGATCATGTCGGACCGCATCGCGGTGATGTTCGAGGGGCGGATTGCGCAGCTCGAAGAGCCCGAAGCGCTGTACCAGCGACCCGGCTCGCGGCAGGTGGCCGAGTTCATCGGCGTGATGAATTTCCTCGGCGCGCATGTCATTTCCAACGAGGGCAACGCGTTGGAACTGGACGTGGCCGGGCTGGGCCATGCGGTGATCGGGCGCGATCAATGCCCCGGCGGACCGGTGTCGGGCATGTGCCACGTGGGCATCCGGCCCGAGACGATGACGCTGCTTTTCGAGGATCGCGGCGATGGGCCGGTAGCGGACGGGGTGGTCGACGAGGTCGTCTACTATGGCGACATGACCTATTACGACATCAAGCTCGATGGCGTGCCGAAGCCGATTACGCTGTCGATGAAGAACATGATCGGCCGCCCGGTGCTGGACATCGGAACGCGGACCAAGGTTGGCTGGGATCCCCGCGCGCTTGTCGCGTTCAGCTGACGTTGCGGGTGTGGCGCGCCGCGGGCGTCAGCTTGTGTAGGCCAGCCGAAGCCCGCCCCAGTGGCGGCCGCCGACGGTGATCGGCGCCGAGAGATCCTTCATCATCAGGAAAGCACCGCCGCCCATGTCGCGGCGATAGACCTGAAGCAGAAACGGCTCGGTGCTTTGGCCGGCTTTCAGGCCGACCCGGTCATCGAAGATCCGCCGGTTTCGGCAATGCGATGCATTCCAGACCGGATCGCTGCCCTGTGGATGCGAGAATTTCTTGTTGTGCGTAGGCAGATAGCCGTTGCGGTCGACGGCTGCACAAAAGACGATCTTGGGGTCGAATTTCAGCGCCGCCTCCTGAAACGGCGGCAAGAGGCGGTCGGTCAGATCGGTAAAGCTGGTCCGGACCTGGGCAGGATCGGTGCCGCGTATCGGCTGATAATCCTGCGAGAAGAGCGCTGCCGTGGTGATGCGGCCGGCGGCGATCTCGGCCTCCAGGGCGGCCCCGATCTGGCGCGCATCGTTTTGGACCCGATCGATGAACCGCCCATCAGCCGAGCGCCCGCCGGCGGCGACAGAGCCTTGGACCATCCGCTCGCTTCGGTCGATAAGCCGGACCGAGCGATCGCGCGCCTGGTGGATCCCCGAGGCTGTCTCTTCGACGGATTTTCCGATCCGTTCCAGCGCCGGGGCCAAGGCGCCGCTTGCCGCTTTCACCTCTGCCGCGGCGTTGGCGATCTTTTCGTTGGCGCCGTGCGCGGCCCGTGCGCCGCCTGCGATCTCGCTGAGTGCGGTGTCTGCCTCTTCGGTTTGCGCGATCAGCCCCGCGGCGCTTTGCGACACCTCTGCTGCCTCACCGCTGAGCGTGGCCACCCAGGAGTTCAGTTGCGCGATGCTTGCAGTGATACCTTCGGCTGCCCCGGCGGTCTTGCGCGACAGCTCATTGATGGCCTCGGCCACGACGGCAAATCCGCGCCCACTGTCGCCCGCCTGCGCGGCCTCGATCTTGGCGTTGATCGCCAGTATGTTCACCTGGCTGGCAATCGATGTGATGTCCTGAGTGTTGGACTGCACGCCGCGCAGGCTGTCGTCGACGCTTTGCATCCGGGCGCCAAGCCCGCTGACCCAGCCGGCCACCTCGCGCGTGCTGGTGGTTGCCGACTGCATCTGCTCGACCGAGGCAACCACGGTGTCAAGCGTCGCTTGCGTGGTTTGGGCTGCGCCTTCCACCACCTCGTGGACCCGCGCATTGCTGCGCTGAACGCAGCCGAACGCGGCGCGCATCTCTTTCAGATGGGCCAGTTGGGTCAAGGAAAGCGCATCGACCAGATCGAGAAATCCAGCGATATCGACAATATCGAACCCCAGCGCGGAGGCGTCCGCCGCCAGACGATCGAGGCGCGGGTCAGGCGCCACGCTTTCGGCAAGAGACGTCACTGCAGGCAGGCTCTGGACATGGTCCCAGAAAGCAGAACGGCGTTACCGAATGCTTAAGCGGTGGCGGATTTATCGATTTCGGACAGTGCATCGACGCTGGCATTCAGCGACAGCAGGATCGACTGGTGGCGGTTCTTGAAGGCCCGTGCGGGCAGCAGCACCTCAAGCGCGTCAAATGGCGCCTCGGGCGGCGGCCCGTCTTCGGCCAGCATCGCGGCAAGCTGGTCGCGCCCGGTGAGGATCTGCGCCCGGCTGGCGCCGATGATCGCGCGGCCGACCACCGACGCGGCGGCCTGGCCAAGCGCACAGGCATGCACGTCCTGGGCAAACGCAGTGACCGTGCCGCCTTCGGCGCAAAGATCGACCGTTACGGTCGAGCCGCATTGTGTTGATCGCCGCGTGGCGCTGGCCTGCGGCGCCGTCAGCCGGCCCAAATGCGGGATGTCGGCGGCAAGTTCCAGGATACGGCCGGAATAAAGCTTGATCAGATCGGTCTCGGACATCGGGGCGGGGCTTTTCCTTTTCCTGCACCTTGCTTAGATAGGGCAACTGCTGGCGCAAGGAAAGGCTGGCGCCGCAGGCAAAAGGAAGCAGGCCATGGCATTTGATCCAACCCGTTTGCGCTTCAATGAGGCCGGGCTGATCCCCGCGATCGCGCAGGATGCGGGCTCGGGCGAGGTTCTGATGATGGCCTGGATGAATGCCGAGGCCGTGGCGCGGACGCTTGAAACCGGCCGGGTCACTTACTGGTCGCGCTCGCGCAGTGCGTTCTGGGTCAAGGGCGAGACCTCGGGCCACGTTCAGAAGCTGGTCGATCTGCGTGTCGATTGCGACCGTGATTGCCTGCTTCTCAGCGTCCGGCAGACCGGCCCGGCCTGTCACACGGGTCGCCGAAGCTGCTTTTACACCGCCGTCCGGGACGGCGCTGAGGTGGAGCTGATGGCGCCCGAAGCTTAATCGCAGGCCGCGGTTCTTGCGGCCGGGCGCAGGTCAAAGACCAACCATTGCGCGGATGTCCTGCGGCGCGGCACCCTCATCGCGGAACTTCGAGATCGCGCGCGCATCGTCGCGCTTGGCCAGCCGCTTGCCGGTCTCGTCGCGGATCAGCTTGTGGTGGTGATAGACCGGTGTCGGCAGGCCCAGCAGGCGTTGCAGGATCACGTGGATCTTCGTGGCTTCGAACAGGTCCTGGCCGCGGATCACGTGGGTGATGCCTTGCGCGGCATCGTCGAGCACGACAGAGAGATGATAGGACGTGCCCATGCCGCGCCGCGCCAGGACGATGTCGCCGATTGCGCGCGCGGCGTGCTCTGCGGTGAAGGTAATCGCGCCGGTTTCGCACTGCGGGCCGGCGCCGGTTTCGGTAAAGGAAAACTCGTCTGCGCCGCCTGACCTGCCCAGAAGCCCGCGCGCGATCTCTTCCATATTGAGCCTCAAGGCGGCCCCGGACTGCGGCGCCGGCCGCTGGGACGGCGGCTTGCCGCGGCAGGTGCCCGGATAGACAGGGCCATCGGGGCCATAGGCCGGCCCGGCGCCTTCTTGCGGCGCGGCAAGCGCAGCTTCGATATCGCGCCGGTTGCAGGTGCATTCAAAGAGTGCTCTGCGCGCCCAGAGATCCTCCAGCGCCGTGCGATAGGCCGGCATGCGCTCTGACTGCCGCATCACCGGTTCCGGCCAGCTGAGGCCCAGCCAGCGCAGATCCTCGAATATCAGCGCTTCCCATTCGGGGCGCGCGCGGCTTTGGTCGATATCCTCGATCCGAAGTAGAAATGCGCCGCCCGCTGCCATCGCCATGTCATGGGCCAGCATCGCCGAATAGGCATGGCCAAGGTGCAAGGGTCCCGTGGGCGAGGGCGCGAAGCGGGTTCTCAAGTCGTTTTCAGCACATAGACGGTAGAGTTCATGTTCTTGGCCGTCAGGTGGGGACCGTGCTCCTCGAAGGCAAGATCGGCCTGGGCGTCCGCCAGAACCTCGGCCAGCTTGCCGGTGTAAGCGGCATCCTGAAGCGTGGCATCGTTATAGGACAGCGCCAGAAGACCGCCGGGCGCCAGCGCGCCCAGAAGCATGTCGAGCGTTTCGGGCGGCGCCGCGCCTAGGCTGACCACACCGGTTGCGGTGATCGTCCGATAGTCGCCGCGCGACACGTGGCGCATCGATCCCGGCTCTACCTGCCAAAGCTGGCGGTAGGCACCCTTGGCGTCGGCCTTGGCGATCATCTCGGCCGAGATGTCCATCCCGTCGATCACCTCGAAGCCAGCGCCACGTAGCGCTATGCCCGAAAGCCCCGTGCCACAGCCGAAATCGAGGACCGGCGCTGCGGTGTCGGCGCCCGCGTCCCGCAAGGCGCTGGCGATGCGTCCGGGCGTGGCATAGCCCATCTCGCGCACGTCCTTTTCGTAGGTGTCGGCCCACTCGGCATAGAGCTTTTGCGTCTCTTCGACCGAACGCGGGGCCCAGAGACCTTTGGGTGTGGTATCGCTCATGAGCCAAGGCTAGCGCGGCGGATCAGGCGGCGTCCAGCCTTGTCTGCCCCAGCCAGCCCAGCCAGTCGGCCTTGGCGCGATCGGTATAGGCCTTGTAGCGGTCCTTGCGCCCGCGGCGACCGCCCTTCAGCCCCTCGACCGGCGGGAAGAGCCCGAAATTGACGTTCATCGGCTGGAAGGTCTTGGTTTCGGCACCGCCGGTGATGTGGGTGACCAGCGCGCCCATCGCGGTTGTGTGCGGGACCGGGGGCAGGGCGCCCCCGGTCAGCTCTGCCACCGCAAGGCGCCCCGCCAGAAGGCCCATCGCAGCGCTTTCGACATAGCCTTCGACCCCGGTGATCTGCCCGGCAAAGCGGATATTGGGCTGGCTTTTCAGCCGCATCTGCCCATCGAGCAGCGTGGGCGAGTTGATGAAGGTGTTGCGGTGGATGCCGCCGAGGCGCGCGAAGCTGGCCGCCTGCAGGCCGGGGATCATCCGGAAGACCTCTGTCTGGGCGCCGTATTTCATCTTCGTCTGGAAGCCGACGATGTTGTAAAGCGTGCCAAGTTTGTTGTCGCGGCGCAGTTGGACAACGGCATAGGGCTTTATTCGGGGTGCGTGCGGGTTGGTCAGGCCGACCGGCTTCATCGGGCCGAAGCGCAGGGTTTCGCGGCCCCGGTCGGCCATCACCTCGATCGGCAGGCAGCCGTCGAAGTAGCCGGCGGTCTCGCCCTCCTTGAACTCTGTCTTGTCGGCGGCCAGAAGCGCGTCGATGAACGCCTCGTACTCGGCTTTGCTCATCGGGCAGTTGAGGTAGGCTGTCCGCTCGTCCTCGGTGTCGCCCTTGTCATAGCGCGACTGGCGCCAGGCGACATCCATATCGACGCTGTCGGCATAGACGATGGGCGCGATGGCATCGAAGAAGGCGAGCGCGTCCTGATCGGTGGCGCGGCGGATCGCTTCGGCGAGGCTGCCGGAGGTCAGCGGGCCGGTCGCGATGATCCAGTGGCCTTCGGTGGGCAGTCCGGTGATCTCGCCATCTTCGACGGTGACATTGGGATGCGCGCGCAAGCGGGCATCGACCGAGGCGGCGAAGGGATCGCGGTCCACGGCAAGCGCGCCGCCGGCGGGCAGGCGGTGGGCATCGGCCACCGCCATGATCAGGCCGTTCGCCTGGCGCATCTCCCAATGCAGCAGGCCAACGGCGTTCTGCTCGTCATCGTCGGAGCGGAAAGAGTTCGAGCAGACCATCTCGGCGAGGTGCCCGGTGCGGTGGGCGAAGGTGCCGACGCCGGGGCGCATCTCATGAATGACGACCCTTAGGCCGGCATTGGCCGCCTGCCAGGCCGCTTCCGAGCCGGCCATCCCGCCGCCCACGATATGCAGTGTCTCGCTCATGCCCCGCGATTTAGGGCAGGCGGCGGTGAATGGCAAAGGGTTTTGACGCGGGCTGCCGGGTGCAGACCCCCCCGGGCAGGGCGCTAGTAGATGCCGCGCCGCAAGAGCGGGGCGACCGCGTCATGGTCGCGAAACGGGCGGCTGCGGGCGTTCAGGCGCGGGTCTGCGCCATAGCGCCATTCGCCGCCCAGAAAGACCGTTGTGCGGCCGGCAGCCGCGTTGCGGCCCCA
Organism: Paracoccaceae bacterium; assembly: GCA_013003075.1. Taxonomy (GTDB): domain Bacteria; phylum Pseudomonadota; class Alphaproteobacteria; order Rhodobacterales; family Rhodobacteraceae; genus JABDLJ01. Next base: position 2,331 of record JABDLJ010000046.1, on the reverse strand, counting down.
TAGGCGGTTGTGCTGAAGCCGCGCATGGACCCCGAACGCGCTGCCTGGGGCGGCATAGCGCAGGCCCAGCGACAAATCGCTGCCGATGGCGCGAAAGGCCGCTTCGTCATATTCGGTCAGATCCAGCGACAGCGAGGCTTCCAAAGCCCGCGACAGCGGACGCGTGCCGCCGATCCCGGCGGTCAGGTAGTCAAGCCCGCCGACGGATGCCAGCCCAAGCGCGGCGCGCGCGCTAATATCCCCGCCGCCCGCAAAGGACCGCACCCCTTCCACCCCAAGGCTGCCCCAGGCGATGCCGCGCCCGTCCACGTCGGCGGCGCGCAGGAATATCCCGTAGCGCCGGTCGGACCGCGGCGTCAGGTAGCCGTGAAAGCCAAGCACGCCGATCGTGCCGGGCACGTTGTTCATCAGGCTGGCGTCAAGCTGGACGCCATGCGCCGCCGTGACTGCCGTATCGAGCGTGACAGTGCCGCGGGTGCCTTTCCAGCCGGCAAGCGGCGCTTCCAGCGTTGCCCGTGCAAAGCGCAGCCCCGGATCCGGCTCATGCGCGCGGGCCACGGGGGCGGAAAGGAGACCGGCCAACAGACCAACCAACCAAGCACGAAATACCAAGGGCCGGCTCCTTCCCGGATGGCCCCGAGGGTCGGGACCAAGCATGCAAGAGCGCCGCCAAAAAAGGGGCGCATGCTTGCCGCCGAAATCCTGTATACCAGCTTGGCTAATGAAGATGAAATGATTTGCGTATAAAGGGTTAACGCACGAGGTTCATGTCGCAAGGCGCACCGGCCAGGGCGCGCGTTGTCATTAAGTCCAGATGCCGCGCCGCTAGCTTTCGGATGCGGGGGCGGCGCCGTCCTTTGCGGCGGTTTCTTCCGCGCCGTCAAGCTCGTCCTCGTCCTGCTCGGCGATCCAGGCCACCGAGACGACTTCTTCGCCCTTGCCGGTGTCGAACACCTTGACGCCGCCGGCGCTGCGCGAGCGGAACGAGATGCCGCTGACCGGGACGCGGATCGATTGCCCCTTGGACGTTGCCAGCATGATCTGGTCGGCCATATCGACCGGGAAAGAGGCAACCAGCGCGCCGCCGCGCATCGCGCGGTCCATCGCGGCAACGCCTTGTCCGCCACGTCCGCGCACCGGGTAGTCGTGCGACGACGACAGCTTGCCAGCGCCCTGCGACGTGATCGTCAGGATCAGATCCTCGGCGTCCTTCATCTCGTCGAACCGCTCTGGGCCGAGCGCCATGTCGGTGGCGGCCTCTTCGTCGTCGCCCTCGGGCTCGTCACTGACGCCGGCAAGGGCGCGGCGCATCTTCAGGTAGGCGGCGCGTTCGTCGGGGGTGGCCACGAAATGCCGGATCACGGCCATCGAGACCACGTGGTCATCCTTGCCCAGCTTGATCCCGCGCACACCTGTCGAAGAGCGGCCCGAGAAGACCCGCACCGCGGTGGTCGGGAAGCGGATCGCCCGGCCCGATGCGGTGACCAGCATCACGTCATCGTCCTCGGCACAGATCCGCGCGTTCACAAGACTGACACCTTCGGGCAGCTTCATGGCGATCTTGCCGTTGCGCATGACGTTGGTGAAGTCCGACAGCGCATTGCGGCGCACATCGCCGGCCGATGTGGCAAAGACGATCTGCAACTCGTCCCAGTCGTCCTCGTCCCGGTCCACCGGCATGATCGCGGCGATCGACACGCCGGGCGGGATCGGCAGGATGTTGACGATCGCCTTGCCCTTGGCCGTGCGCCCGCCTTGCGGCAGGCGCCAGGTCTTCAGCTTGTAGACCATGCCGTCGGTCGTGAAGAACAGAAGCTGGGTGTGGGTGTTGGCGACAAAGAGCGTGGTGACCACGTCCTCTTCCTTGGTCGCCATGCCCGACAGCCCCTTGCCGCCACGCCGCTGGGCGCGGAACTCGGCCAGGGGCGTGCGCTTGATCCAGCCGCCAGAGGTGATGGTGACGACCATGTCCTCGCGCTCGATCAGGTCCTCGTCTTCCATGTCGCCGGACCAGTCGACGATCTCGGTGCGGCGCGGGACGGCGAACTGGTCTTTCACGTCGCGGAGTTCGTCCGATATGATCGACATGATCCGCGCGCGCGAGCGTAGGATGTCGAGATAGTCGGTGATCTTGGCGGCGAGCTCTTCCAGCTCGTCGGTGACCTCCTTGACGCCCAGCTGGGTGAGACGCTGCAGGCGCAGTTCGAGGATTGCGCGGGCCTGCGTTTCACTGAGGTTGTAGGTGCCGTCGTCGTTCGCCGTATGGGTCGGATCGTCGATCAGGGCGATGTAGGGCAGGATGTCCCTGGCCGGCCAGCGGCGGTTCATCAG
>JABDLJ010000044.1 GCA_013003075.1 Paracoccaceae bacterium | reverse complement strand
AGCCACGGGCGCCGAGGCGTTGCTGGCCAAGGCGTTCGAGGGGCGCGAGACGCACATGATCCTGATGGCCGCCTTGCTGGGCGGGCTGTCGCCGTTCTGTTCCTGCGAGGTGATCCCGTTCATCGCCGCGCTGCTGGCCGTTGGCGCGCCGTTGTCGGCGGTGATGGCGTTCTGGCTGTCCTCGCCGCTGATGGACCCGGCGATGTTCCTGATCACGTCGGGCACGCTTGGCCTGGACTTTGCGCTGGCAAAGACCGTCTCGGCAGTCGGGATCGGCCTTCTCGGCGGGATCACCGTGATGGCTTTTGCCCGCAGCCCGGTTTTTGCCGACCCGCTGCGTGAGGCGCCCGTCACAAGCTCTTGTGGCTGTGGTACAAATCCGTTCTCGGGCAAGCCCGAATGGGCGTTCTGGCGCAGCGCCACACGCCGCGCCGCCTTCCGCAGCACGGCGCTGCAGAATGCTGCGTTTTTGGGCAAGTGGCTGGCGCTGGCCTACCTCGTCGAGGCCGTGATGCTGAAATACATCCCGGCCGAGCTGATCGCCGGCGTGCTGGGCGGCGCCGGGCTCTGGCCGATCCTTCTGGGCGCCTTTGTCGGAGCGCCGGCGTATCTCAACGGCTATGCCGCCGTGCCGCTTGTCGATGCGCTACTGGCGCAAGGCATGGCGCCGGGCGCTGCGATGTCGTTCATGCTGGCGGGCGGCGTCAGCTGCATCCCTGCGGCGATCGCCGTCTGGGCACTGGTCCGGCCGCGGGTTTTTGCCGCCTATCTGGGCATCGCACTGGCAGGCTCGGTGCTTGCCGGACTTGCCTGGAGCGTGATCGCCTGAGACCCCGGCGGACGGTTGCTCCGAACCTGCCGGTGCTCTATCTGGAGTGAAGACACCAGCGGAGGGCCTGAATGTATCGCGTTTGGAACTTTGTTACCAATTACTCGATACTTCTGATCCTCGGCGCCCTGATTGCACTGGTCTGGGCCAATACCGACCCGGCAAGTTATCATCACTTCGTCGAGTTCGAGCTGATCCACGACTTCATCATCGGCCACGCGCATTATGACGACACCGGCGCGGTCGAGTACCGCTCTCTGACGCTGCACTACCTTGTGAACGACGTGCTGATGGCCTTCTTCTTTGCCATCGCGGCCAAGGAAGTCTGGGAGGCGGTGATCCTCAGAAACGGCTCGTTGCGTGGCAAGAAGGCAGCGACGCCGCTGGTGGCGACGGCCGGCGGGATGTTTGGCCCGGTCGCGGTCTATCTTGGCCTGGCGGCGTTCCTGGGCTCGGATGTCTACGACGCGGTGTCGCGCGGCTGGGCGATCCCGACCGCGACCGACATCGCGTTTTCCTACCTCGTCGGCCGGCTGGTTTTCGGCGCCGGACACCCCGCGGTGCGTTTTCTGCTGCTTCTGGCGATTGCCGATGATGCGGCCGGGCTGATCATCCTGGCGGTGTTCTACCCGGCGGGCAACCTGGCGCCCACGTGGCTTTTGCTGTCGGTCGGCGCGGCGATCGGCGCTTATGTCTTTTTCAACTGGCTGCCGCGTTATCTCGACCGGGGAAACCAGTTGCGTCCCAACTCGACCTGGGCGCGCGAGAAGCTGTCGTTCTGGCCCTACCTCATCGCCGGCGCGCTTAGCTGGTACGGCTTTCAGGAAAGCGGCCTGCACCCGGCTTTGGGCCTTCTGCCGGTCGTCGGCGCGATCCCGCATGCCGACCGGGCCTTCGGCATTTTCGCCGAGGCAGAGCAATACCTTACGGACCTTCTCAACCACTGCGAGCACCTGCTCAAGCATCCCGTCGAGATCGTGCTCTTCTTCTTCGGCCTGATGAACGCGGGCGTCGAATTTTCGTCCATCGGCGCGCCGACCTGGCTGGTGCTGGCCGGCCTGATGATTGGAAAGCCAATCGGGATCCTGGCGATGGGCTGGCTTGCGGCTGTCCCCATGGGGCTTGGCCTGCCGGCCGGAGTGCGCATCGTGGACCTCTTCGTGATCGGCTGCGTGGCCGCCATCGGCTTCACCGTATCTCTTTTCATCGCCACGGTCGCCTTCGATGCCGGGCCGGTACAGGACGCGGCCAAGATGGGCGCGCTCTTCAGCTTCTTCGCAGCCGTGGTGTCGTTTGTCGTGGGCAAGCTCTTGCGGGTCGAAAAGCAGGACGCCTGACTGGGCGCATGACCGCCGGTGCGGCCGCCTGATATGGCATGGAATCGCCGCAATCCTGCTTTAATACGAGCAGCGCAAGTTCGCGCGTGGCTTTCCGATTCGTACATGGTATGTTGAGTATTAATAATTCTCTCATAAGAGAGCTCATATGCGAGGCCGGGGCAGGTCCGAATGATAGAGTTCGAGAATGTAAGCAAGTCCTACTGGACAGGCACTCAGCGCAAGGTGATCCTTGACCGCGCGACGTTTCGCGTGGAACTGGGCAACTCGCTGGGCATTCTTGCACCCAACGGTACTGGCAAGACGACACTGGTGAATATGATAGCAGGGCTGGAAAAGCCCGATGAAGGCGAAGTGCGCCGGTCGTGCCGCGTGTCCTTTCCGCTGGGCTTCATGGGCGGCGTGATCGGGCGACTTTCGGCCAAGGAAAACGCGCGCTTCATCGCCGGGCTTTATGGGCTCGATCCCGACTACCTGGAGGCTTATTGCCGCTGGATCTGCGGGCTGGATGAATATTTCGACATGCCGGTCGGCACCTATTCGTCGGGTATGAAGGCGCGGTTCTCGTTTGCGCTGCTTCTGGCGCTCGATTTCGACATCTACCTGATCGACGAAGGCATGCCGGCCTCCACCGATGCCGAGTTCAACCGCAAGGCCGGCGGTATCCTGCGCGAGCGGCTGGAGCGCGCGACGGTCGTGGTCGTCTCGCACCAGGCCGCGACACTGCAGAAATTCTGCCGCTCGGCGGCGGTTCTTCTGAACGGCAAGCTGCACATGTTCGACACTCTGGAAGAAGCAAGGGCGCTTTATGACTATGAAACCCAAGGCTAAAAAGTTCCGCATCCGGCGGAATGAAAGTGCCGGCTCCGGATCGGAAACCAGCGCGGCGCCGGCGCCCGCCAACACGGCCGCCGCGCAGGCCGCGGCGCAGCCATCCACCGCCGCGCAGGCCGCGGCAAAGCCATCTACCGCCGCGAAGGCCGCAGCAAAGCCATCCACCGCCGCACAGGGCAACAGCGCGGCGGCGCCCAAGGGCAAGCCAAAAGGCAAGGCTGATGCATCCGCCGAGGACGGATTTGGCCGTATCCCCTTCCCCGGCGCCGCCGCCGCGGATGCCGCCAACGAAAAAGACCCCGCCAAGATCGCCTCTGACCTCGACGCCATCCGCAAAGAGGGCCTGACCGGCCGGCAGTTGCGTCTGGCGCGCCGGCTGGCGCAAAAACACGGGCTGGCGCCGACCTCGGATTTCGACGCGGTGCGGCTCTTGCGGGCCAACGGCATCGACCCCTTCCAGCGCGCCAACATGCTGGAGCTGGTGGTCGCCGACAAGAAGGCCCAAGCGCCGACCCCGAACCTTCCGCAGACAGTCGACCGCGCCAAAACCGAGCTGTCGACCAACGTCACCCCGCCGGGCGGAGTGACGGCCGAGGCGCGCGCGCAAGAAATCCTGCGCATCCAGCAGGACATCGCCCGCCGGCGCCGCGTCAAGCTGATCGCGCTTGCCGGACGGCTTGCGGTCTTCGTTCTGCTTCCGACCTCCATCGCGCTGGTGTATTTCGCGTTCTTCGCAACGCCGATGTACGCCACCAAGTCCGAATTCGTGATCCAGCAGGCCGATGCGCCGGCCGCGGGCGGCATGGGCGGGCTTCTGTCAGGCACCGGCTTTGCCACCAGCCAGGACAGCATCACCGTACAGTCCTACCTGCAGTCGCGCCAGGCGGTGCTGCGTCTTGATGAGGATCTCGGCTTTCGCAACCATTTTAGCAGCGACCGGATCGACGCCGTACAGCGGCTCGATCCGGATGCCAGCAACGAAGACACCTACAAGCTTTTCCAGCGCAACGTGAAGATCGGCTACGACCCGACCGAGGGCATCATCAAACTGGAGGTCGTCGCCGCCTCGCCTGAGGCCAGCGCTGCTTTCAGCGAGGCGCTGATCGGCTACGCCGAAGAGCAGGTCGACAACCTTACCCAGCGCCTGCGCGAAGACCAGATGAGCGGCGCAAGCGAGACGTTCGTGCAAGCCGAGGCCAACATGATGGGGGCCCAGATGCGGGTGCTGGAGCTGCAAGAGCAGCTTGGCGTACTCGATCCGGTCTCTGAAAGCACCGCGCTGATGGGCCAGATCTCGAATTTCGAGGTGCAGCTTGCGCAAAAGCAACTGGAGCTTCAGCAGCTTCTGGACAACGCCCAGCCGAGCCGGGCGCGCGTGTCGGGCGTCGAGGGCGATATCTCGCGGCTCGAGACACTGATCCAGAACCTGCGCGGCCAGTTGACGAACGGCAATGACGAGGGCGGCTCGCTGGCCTCGATCTCAAGCCAGTTGCGCGTCGCCGAGGTCGACCTGCAGACCCGCACCCTGATGATGCAGGAGGCGCTGCAATCGCTCGAGGCCAGCCGGATCGAGGCCAACCGGCAGGTGCGGTACCTCTCGCTTGGCGTGAACCCGGTGCCGCCGGACGAGCCGACCTACCCGCGCGTCTTTGAAAACACGATGCTGACTTTCCTGATCTTTGCAGGGGTCTACCTTGTTGTCTCGCTCACCACTTCTATCCTGCGCGAACAGGTGTCGAACTAGCGCGCCAGCATCGGGCCCAGCGTTCGGCCGCCCAGGATATGCACGTGCAGATGCGGGACTTCCTGTAACCCGTAGGCCCCAGCGTTCGAGATCACACGGTAGCCGTCGCCGCCGGTGCCCAGATCGATCTCTTCTTGCCGGCACACCAGCCCGATGGCGCGAGTGTAATCGGCGATCTCGGCGTCCGAGGCGTCGGCGGCGAAATGGTCGTAGCTGACGTAGGCCCCCTTGGGGATCACCAGGATATGTACCGGCGCCTGCGGCGCGATATCGCGAAACGCAAGGCTGGCTTCTGTCTCTAGCACCGTGTCATTGGGTATCTCGCCGCGCAGGATGCGCGCGAAGATGTTCTGGTCGTCATATGCGTAGCCCATGGCGCGCCTCTGCCTAGTCCGAGAAGAGGTGTTCAGATGCCGCGATCTGGTGCGATTTGTCCAGCGCGATCGAGAAGAACGACGCCAGCGGCTCGGCGTTCTGATTGGGCTCGGCGGTCTGCCGGATGCGGTAGAACTCGGGGAAGTTCTCGTCGCGCAGCCGGTCGCTTTCGTGGATCACGTCGTTGCGGATCGTGGGCAGCAGCGTGTCGATCGTCTCTTGCGGCGTCTGGTCCCCGGCAAGGCCGACGCGGCGGGCATGGCCCAGAAGATACTCGTCGGTAAAGACGCACTCGATCTCCAGAAGGCGCGTCAGGCTGCGGTCAGAGTAGAAATCGCGCACCAGGTCGAGATTGTCGGGATCCATGCAAATCACCAGCCGGTCGGTGTCGTAATAGTCAAAAAGCATCCGGATCAGGGCCCGGCGGTGCCGCGTACGTTTTTCCAGCGTCTTCTGGATCCCGCCCAGATCGGGCAGATCGGTGGCTTCCTCGTCGAACAGATAATGCACCACGGGCACGTTCGACGCCGCGCCCAGCCGGTCCACCAGCCGCTTGGCGACATGCCACTTCTTGCACGCCACGATCATCAGCTCGCGCTCGCGGCCCAGCGTGCTTTCCTTCTCCCAGAACCGCGCCGCGAAGCGCTGGCCGATACGCCCCCGCTCGGTGAGGAACTTGTAAAGCTTGAGGCCCTCGTTGGAGATCTGAAAGCTGACCCCCGTGGCTGCGTAAAGCTGGCCCAGCCGCTGTTTCAGCTTGGCAGCCTCGGGAGAGATCTTGCGGGCAAATAGGTAATCCTGGCTGAGCAATAGATCATAGTGATCGTTATAGAACGTCACCGGCATCCCGTAGTCCGAGAACATCAGGAAAGTCAGACTGCGCGAGCGGATCTCGGTCTTGGGCACCAGGTGCGAGACCAGCGTCTGAAAGAAGGTCTCGTCGGGGATCCAGGTGGTGCGGAAAAAGCGCAGCACGTCGCGGCGACGGTGCAAGAACGCCAGGATGGCCTCGATCGTCTGGCGCCGCAGGCACCACCACTGCGAGCCGATCATCATCTGGATATCGGGCGGCACCGAGCGGGTCAGACCCAGCCGCTTCTGCAACTCCATCGAGCCGTAGAACAGCGTCTTGGAGGTCCGCTCGTTGAAGAAATGGCGGTAGATCAGTCGCTCTTTCTTGATCCCGGTCTTGATCCAGTCGCTTTCGAAGAAGTCGTAGGTCTCGATAAAGTCGGCATCGTTGTCGTCAAGGTAGCGGTGCACGTATTCGGCCGACTTGATCGGCATGCAGTCGCCCGACAGCATGTAGAAATGCGTGGCATTGGGAAAGGCGTCCACCGCCGCCTCGACGGCGTTCAGCGTCGCCTGCACCAGGCTCCATTCGCCCCACCCGCACTGCACGCGCTTTTTGGCCAGCACCACGTTGGGCAAATCGGCCAGCGCCGCGCTGATCTTCTCAAAATCGGCCTTGGGCGCGCTGGCATCGTAGTGAATTGCCATATGGTCACCGGCCCGCGTCAGCCTCCGCGCCTGCTGGATGACTGCCGTGGGGTCCTTATGGCATAGAAGGATGAAGGCAATCTGCGCCATTCCGCCTCTGAGATCTGCTTTCTTGTTGCTTTGTTAAGACAGATAGCGTGAACAAGCATTGAATTTACAGGGCAAACTTGGTTTTTTGACAAGATAAGCGAAAAGGTTGCGCAAGGCCTCGCTGGCAGAAAGAGCAGTAGTGATGGGATTTCCAGGCACCTGGATGACCGAGAGCGAAAGTATGGTGTACCGCGTGGTGCCCAAATGCGCCTGCTCCACCATCGGCCAGATCATGTACTACTCCGACCATTCCGAGTTCTTCGATGGCGACATACACGATGCCACCGGCGGCCTGCATAAATGGGCGATCGAGGCAAGCCAGCCGAAAATCCAGAAGAATGTGACAAGCCACGCCTCCTACGCGTTCACCTGCGTGCGCAACCCCTACACGCGCATCCTGTCGTCATTCTTCGACAAGATCTGCGGCATCCAGCGCAACGGCCGGCGCTATCGCGGCAACCTGGTGCCGCTTCTGATCCAGAAATACGGCATCGAGGTCGAGGGCGATTTCGACCAGATCGCCAGCTTCCGGCGGTTCTTGCTGTTCGCGCGCGATACGATCCGCTGGAAAAAGCCGATGGACCCGGACATTCACTGGTCGGCGATGGCGGGGCATGTGTCGACCTTCATCGTCAATGGCGGCACTTATGACAGGATCTTTCACACCGAGACCTTCAACGAGGGCATGGGCGATGTGCTGGGCGCGATCAAAACCCCTGTGAAGGTCAATCTGAAGAAAGTGCCGCGCTTCAACGAAAGCGAAGGCCACGGCCCCAAGCGCGCCCACCCGGTCGAGGACTTCTTCGACGATCTGTCGATGCACCTGGTCTATGAGATCTACAAGCGCGATTTCGAGCTTTTCAAATACGATTTCGAAAACCCCGCAAACAAGATGCCGACCGGCGAGATCGATCTTAAAGAGGTCCACGCCAAGCTGGGCAGCCGGGCCAGCTAGGCACGTGCACGCCCCCCGCGTTGGGGCGGTATTTGCGGCCAGAACAAGACCAATCTTTCGGATTGTTTCCACGGCGCTGCCTCAATGTCCGCGCCTTGCCCGGCTTTTGCCACATTTGCGTCACGCTTTGCCGGTTCGCTTGGAACCATGCCGGACCGTCAGGCCGGCCCCAAGTCCGCAACCGCCCGCAACCGGCAGAAGGCCGCGCCCATGCTCGAGATCCTGGTGTCAGACACAATTCGCTACGGTCATCTTCTGGCCGTTGCTGTCGGGTTCGGCGTGTCCTTTCACACCGAGGTGCACGCCGCGCGGCAGCGCAATACGCGGATTGATCAGGGTTTTCTGGACGATATGGCGCTTCGCCATCGGCTGATCCTAGGCTCGGTGATCGCGATGTGGGTCACCGGACTTGCCATCATGGCGATCCGCACCGGCTTTCGGATCGATGCCTTCTCGGCCAAGCTCTGGACCAAGCTTGCCGTAGTCTCGATCCTGACCGCCAACGCGATGCTGATCGGGCGTATCGCGCTGCCGATCCTGCGCCGCAGCGAGGGCAGAAGCATCGCCGAGATCGGGCTGTTGCGGCAAGTGCCGCTCTTTGCGGTGGCCGGGATCTCCTCGGTCAGCTGGCTGATCGCCCTGGCGCTCGGCTCCAGTCTCTTCTTGAAGACCGCGCCGGCCACGCTGTTTCTGACTGTTCTGCCCTATGCTTACGGGATTGGCATCACGGCGGCAGTGATCGCCGGGCTGGCGCTGATCCACCGCGACCGGGCGTCCAGCGCCGCCGAAGCGGAGCCCCGCGTCGCCGCCCCGGTCCACACCGAACACTCGGCCCCGCATGACCCCGCCGCCGCGGACCCCGCGCCGCAGACTGCCCACGACGGCGTGCAGCCCCGCCGCACCCGGGCCCAGGCGCTCGCACCCGAGATTGCAGAGATGACGGACGTGCTGGCAGTGCTCAATGACACCGCGCCCCTGCCGCACCGCACCAAGCTGCCGCACCGCCAGCAAAACGCACCGGCGCATCTGCGGCCCAAGTCGACACTGCGGCAAGAGGCACAGGCCCCGGCCAACGCGCCGTCAAAGCCGATCGCGGCCAAACCTCCGGTCCGCCGCGCGACCGAGCAGCGCCTGCGCGCGGCCTTCGTCGGCTGACACTGCATCAGGCGTCAGCCGTCGCGTCCGGCAGAAATTCAGAGTTCTCTTCGTGCACATCGAGACCGCCGCCGCCGATCGGCGGGTTCAGCCGAGGTCGCGGCCGCTGGAATGGCTCTTGGCCTAAATCAGACCGTGCGCCGCAAAAAGGCTGCGCAGATCCGCCTCGGGGCGCGCGCCGATATGGCTGATCACTTCTGACGCGGCAAGGCACCCCATCTGGCCGCAGGTCTTGAGATCCACATCATGCGTCAACCCCCAGAGAAAGGCGCCGGCGAACAGATCGCCCGCTCCGGTGGCATCGACGATGTCGGTCGGCACCGCGGGCACGTTGACGCGCTGACCGCCGGAGAAAAGATGCGCGCCCCGGTCGCCTTCGGTGCAGGCGAGGGTCTCGACATCCGCCGCCCCCGCCGCCATCGCCGCTTCGAAATCCTCGGTCTGGTACATCGACATGATCTCGGCGCGGTTGGCAAAGAGAAGATCCACGTCGTTTGCGATCATGGCGCGGAAGGCATCGCGGTGCCGCTCGACGCAGAACGGGTCCGACAGGGTCAGCGCCACGCGCCCCCCTGCCCCCTTGGCCGCGCCGATCGCCTTGGCGAAAGCCTCGTGGCTTTCGGGCCCGTCAAAGCGATAGCCTTCAAGGTAGATCCACGCGGCATCGGCCATCTGCGCAGGGTCGATATCCGAAGCCGCCAGGTGTTCGGTCACGCCGAGATAGGTGTTCATCGACCGCTCGCCATCGGGGGTCACCAGCACGATGCAGCGCCCGGTCTCGTCCGGATGAGACCCCGGCGCCAGCGCAGTATCGTAATCTGCGCCCTGCGCCCGCAGATCATGAGCGAAGATCGCGCCAAGCTGGTCATCCTTGACCTTGCCGACGTAGGCGGTGCGCCCGCCCAGATGGGCGATCCCGGCAATCGTATTGGCCGCCGAGCCGCCCGAGACCTCGCGCGCCGGCCCGACCCGGGCGTAAAGGTCGACCGCGCGGTCCATGTCGATCAGCTGCATGATCCCCTTGCCGATGCCGTTCTCGGCCAGAAAGCTCTCGCTGGCCTCGGCCAGCACATCCACCATCGCGTTCCCGATCCCGACAACATGGTATTTCTTCATTGGGTCTTGTCCTCGAATTGGCAGAGATCGCTGATCAGACACGCGCCGCATTTGGGTTTACGCGCCACGCAGATATAGCGCCCGTGCAGGATCAGCCAGTGATGCGCGTGCTGCTGGTACTCGGCCGGCACATTGTCCTCGATGGCGCGCTCGACCGCGTCGACATCCTTGCCCGGCGCAATGCCGGTCCGGTTGCCGACCCTGAAGATATGCGTGTCGACCGCCTGCGCGGGGTGGCGAAACCACATGTTCAGCACCACGTTGGCAGTCTTGCGCCCCACGCCGGGCAGCTTTTGCAGCGCCGCGCGGGATGAGGGCACTTCGCTGCCGTACTTGTCCACCAGCATCCGGCTCAGCTTGATGACGTTCTTCGCCTTGTTGCGGTAAAGCCCGATGGTCTTGATGTGCTCGATCACGCCCTCTTCGCCCAGCGCGAGCATCTTTTCCGGCGTATCGGCGATCTGAAAAAGCGCGCGCGTGGCCTTGTTGACGCCCGCGTCGGTCGCCTGCGCCGACAGCGCCACCGCGACCACCAGCGTATAGGCATTGAGATGCTCCAACTCACCCTTCGGTTCGGGCTCGGCGTCCCGAAAGCGCGAAAATATGTCCGTGATGACGGGATAACACAACTGCTTGGCCATGCGCTTTGGTATGCCGCGCAGCCTGCGCGGGGGCAAGGGCCGCTTCACCTCGCTTTAAGGAATGCGCGGCAGAAAGCAGCTCAGCCAGCGCGAAAGGTCCCGCAGATGGCAACGTACGAGTTCTTCGGATACGGCCCCGACATCTTCGTCATCGACCCGCAGACGGGCACCTACACCATGCGCAAGGACTACGACCCTAGCCAGGACCGCAACCGGTTCAAGGTCAGTGGCGACGACGCCTATTTCGGCGGTGACCGCTCGAACGGCGAAGCGGGCAAGGACAGCAACCAGGAAGCCATTGTCTACGACAGCAACGGTGAGCCGATCGCCATGGGGCCAACCCACGTTGAGACGATCGGTTGGTTTCGCGCCCCCGATGGAACCGTCATTGCGCTGGACCGTATCGAAATCGGCGGCATCAACATGGGATACGTCCCATCTCAGCCGCTGGAGCCGGGGGGCGAGTATGAATTTCTCGGCACCACCGATATCGACGACTACTCGGACGACACAGAGCGTCAGGATACCTGCGAAACCTACGACTATCACGAGACCAACGGCGCCAAATGCTTCGGTCCCGGCACCATGATCCAGACCGAGACCGGCACACTGCCGGTGGAATGGCTGGCCCCGGGCGACAAGGTGCTGACCCGCGATCATGGCTACCAGCCGGTACTGTGGGTCGGGCGCAGCCGGTTCAGCGCCGCTGCCATCCGGCGCGATGACGGGCTGCGCCCGGTGCGTCTTCGCGCCGGCGCGCTGGGGCCGGGTCTGCCGGCCGAGGATCTGATCCTGTCGCGCCGGCACAGGGTTCTGGTGACCGGCGCCCAGGTAGAACTTCTTTTCGGCGTCAGTGAGGCGCTTGCGCCCTGCCACGCCTTGATCACACCGCGTATGACCGACATCCCGCCCGAAGGGATCTCGTACTATCAGCTCTTGTTGCCGCGGCACGAGATCATCATGTCGGGCGGGCTTTGGACCGAAAGCCTGCTGGCTGACGACACAAGCGACGCCGCCCTGGCGCCCGCCGCGCAAAAGGCGCTGGCCCGCGCTTTGAAGGGCCGCGCGCCCGATCCGGTAGCCGCCCGGCTTTGCCTCAGATCCTATGAGGCGCGGCTTCTGGCGCGGCAGTTTCCCGCATTCGATACCTCCCGGCCCGTTTCGACCGATCTGCGCACCGTCCAGCGTGCCTGAGCCGGACCATTTGCGCAGGTTTCGGGTCGCGGCCCGCCGCCGGCTTGCGTATGTCTGAAGGCATAGCCGACGGAGACCGCAACCATGGCCCAAGCCGACAAGACCAGTGACCAGTCCTATTACTACCAGCTGATGCGCCGCGCGATCGACAGGATCGACGCCGATGACGGCCGCGAGCTGACCCTCGAAGAGATCGCCCGCGACATGAACCTCAGCCCTGCACATTTCCAGCGCGTCTTCTCGCGCTGGGCGGGCGTGTCGCCGAAGCGCTTTCAGCAATACCTCACGCTGGAGCACGCCAAGTCGCTTTTGGCAGAGCGGCATACGACGCTGGATACCGCCGCCGAGGTGGGTCTTTCGGGTTCGGGCCGCCTGCACGATCTCTTCTTGCGCTGGGAAGCGATGAGCCCCGGCGAATATGCCCGCGCCGGAGAGGGCCTGACGATCTATTGGGGGTGGATCGACAGCCCCTTCGGCCCCAGCCTTGTAATGGGGACCGACAAGGGCATCTGCGGGATCGGCTTTGCCGCCGAAACCGGGGCCCGTGCGGCTTTCGAAGATCTCACCTCGCGCTGGCCCAGGGCGCGTTTTGTCGAGGATGCAGACCAGCTGCGGCCCTGGGCGCTGGCCGCCTATGGCGCGCACCCCGGCGAGGCCGGCAAGACCCCGCTATTGCTGATCGGCGCGCCGTTTCAGATCAAGGTCTGGGAGGCTTTGATGCAGGTGCCAACGGGCCATGTCACCACCTATTCCGACATCGCCCGCGTGATCGGCCACCCAAAAGCGGTGCGCGCCGTCGGCACTGCGGTGGGCCGCAACCCGATCAGCTGGCTTATTCCCTGCCATCGCGCCTTGCGCAAATCGGGCGCTTTGGGCGGTTATCACTGGGGTTTGCCGGTCAAACGGGCCATTTTGGCCTGGGAAAGCGCCGATATAGACCAATCGGCCGATACCGATCCGGCGCTTGATATCGCATAACAGCCGCCAAATCGGCAAATATCCGCGTGGTTTCGACGAACCTTTCCCTATGCGCCTGCGCCAAAGGGGTATATCGAACAGCCAACGAGCTTTGATAAGAATCCACGAGGACAACATGACCAAAGTCAGATCAATCACCCTACTCGCCGCAGCCAGCGCAATTGCGCTTGCCGGTTGCACAGACCCGCGTTACGGCCCCGGCGGCGAGCGCGAGAAAACAGGCCAGGGCGCTGCCATCGGCGCTGCGCTGGGCGGGCTTCTGGGCGCGACCCGCGAAAGCGGCAGTGACCGGGTGAAGAACGCCGCGGTCGGCGCGGCCATTGGCGGCACGATCGGCGGCCTGATCGGCAGCAATCTCGATGCCCAGGCGCGCGAGTTGAACCAGAACCTCGACAACAGCCAGATCGACGTGATCAATACCGGCTCTGAGTTGATCGTGCGCATGCCGCAGGACATTCTCTTCGCCATCGACAGCGCCGCCGTGCGCCCCGATTTGCGCTCTGACCTGGGCGTTCTGGCGCAAAGCCTGAACAACTATCCCGACACCACGGTCGAGATCGTCGGCCACACCGACAACACCGGCAGCGCGTCCTATAACCAGAACCTGTCCGAGCTTCGGGCAAACTCGGTGGCCGCCGTGCTGATCAACAACGGCGTGCGCAGCAGCCGCGTCCGCACCTTCGGCGCAGGCGAAAGCCAGCCCATCGCGTCGAACCTGTCGGTCCAGGGCCGCGCCCAGAACCGGCGCGTGGATATCACTATCCGCCCCAACCGGTAACGACCCATATCCATCAATTCGGGCCGGATCCCTTGGGGGTCCGGCCTTTTTTGTTGTGATTGCCCGGAGGTGGTCATATATTTTGACCAATGAACGGGGAGCCGGAAATGCTATTTGAGCGTGTGCAATCGGAAAAACTGGCCCAGTCAGTTGTCCGGCAGATTGAGCTGATGATATTGCGGGGCGTCTTGTCGCCCGGGATGCGCCTGCCCTCCGAGCGCGAACTCTCCGAGCGTATGGGCGTGTCGCGCCCCAGCCTGCGCGAAGCGGTGGCCGAGCTGGAAAAGAACGGACTGCTGACCTCGAAACCCGGCTCCGGGATCTATGTCTCCAAGCAACTCGAGGCGGAGTTTCCCGCCTCGCTCAGCCGGCTCTTTTCGGTGCATGACGAGGCCGTGGATGACGTGATCGCCTTTCGGCGCGACATGGAGGGCCTCGCGATCGAGCGCGCCGCGGCTTTGGGCTCGGACACCGATCTTGCGGTGATCGACACCATCTTCAAGAAGATGGAAGCGGCGCATGACGCGGGCAAGACGGCCGAGGAAAGCGCGCTTGATGCCGAGTTTCACATGGCGATCATCGAAGCCAGCCACAACGTGGTGATGCTGCACATGATGCGCTCGATGTACGGGCTGCTGCAGGACGGCGTGTTTTTCAATCGCAAGGTCATGTTCCAGCAGCGGATGACGCGCGATATGCTGCTCGATCAGCACCGGGCGATGAACGAGGGCCTGCAGGCGCGCGATCCGGCCGCCGCCCGGGCCGCCGCCGAAAGTCACCTCGATTTCGTCGCTGAAGCGATGAGCCTTCAGCGCAAGGCGGACAAGAACGAGGCGGTCGCCCGGCAACGCTACGCACGAGAGCTTGGAAAGGCCTGACCGCTAGGCCGCCACCGAGAGATGCAAAAGAAAAACCCGGCTCAGATTCGAGCCGGGTTTTGCATTTCCTAAGAGATTCGCCGTGCCTAATGCAGCTTGGCGTCCACCGTTTTGATCGCATCGTCGATCATCGCGGCGGCATCGTCCTTTGACAGCTGCTTGGCGATCACGTCGCCTGCCGCGGCGACCGCCACGCGAATTGCCTCGTCGCGAACCTGGCGCACCGCCCCCGACTGCGCCGAGGCAATCTGGGCTTCGGCAGCCTGAAGGCGCCGAGCGATGCTGTCCTTGATCTCTTGCTTGGCAAGCTCGGCCGATTCCTGGGCCTCTTCGCGGGCATGGATCACGATTTTCTCTGCCTGCTCTTTGACGTCGCGCTGCTTGCGCTCGTAAGAGGCCAGCACCGACTGCGCCTCGTCGCGCAGCGCACGAGCCTCGTCAAGCTCGGACCGGATACCATCGGCGCGCTTATCCAGAAGACCGGTCAGGATGCCGGGCACCTTGTAGTAGACCAAGACGCCGATGAAGGCGAGGAAGGACAGCAGCACCACGAAGTCCGTGTTGCTCAGCGAGAAGAACGCATCACCCGCCGCGAAGGCCGGCGTTGCGCCAAGGATGAACCCTGGGATCAGATACCGCATCACGCTCATCCTTTCATCCGGGCTGTGATCGCCGCCGTGACCGCCTTGGCATCGGCCTTGACGCCCAAAGCCTCGACGATTTCCTTGGCGGTGTCCTTGGACACTTCCTTGACCGCCTCGACAGCGCCGGCGCGAATTTCAGCGATCGCCTTTTCGCTTTCGGCAGTCTTGGCCGCGATCTCGGCATCGGCCTTGGTCATCGCGTCCTCAAGATCCGATTGGATCTCGTTCTTGGCCTCTGCGATGATCTTCGAAGCTTCCAGACGCGCATCGGCCAGCGCCTTGTCATAGGCGGCCTCGGCCTCTTCGGCCTTGCGCTTCAGCTCGTCCGCCAACGCAATGTCGTTGGTGATCGTCCCCTGCCGCTCGGCCAGAACCGACGCGATGCGCGGCAGCGCCACGCGCGACAGGATCAGGTAGATCACCACAAGCGTAATCACCAGCCAGAAGATCTGGTTGGGGAAGGTCGAGAAATCAAGCTGCGGCATGCCGCTTGCGCTTTCCTCGGCGCCTTGCGTTTCAGTTGCCATCTTGTCCTCCTCGGGGAACCTTTAGATCACCGGGGCACGCATAACGCAGCCCCGGCCGTAAGGATCAAAGAGAGGTCTTAGACAGCGAACATCAGCAGAAGCGCGACGAGGAACGAGAAGATCCCCAGGGCTTCGGCAAACGCAATACCGATGAACATGGTGGCCGTCTGGCCGCCGGCAGCAGATGGGTTGCGCAGGGCACCGGACAGGAAGTTACCCACCACGTGGCCCACACCAACAGCAGCGCCGCCCATGCCTGTACAGGCCAGACCGGCACCGATATAAGCGCCCATTTGTACGATATCGCCTTCCATGATCGTGTTCTCCTTACGTTGGAATTGGCATTTCAGAGTGACTGTTCAGACCTAGTGATGCGGATGCAGCGCATCCTTGAGATACACGCAGGTCAGAATTGCGAAGACATAAGCCTGGATGAAGGACACCAGAACCTCGAGCGCGTAGATCGCCGTGATCGCCGCGATTGACAGCGGCGCGATCGCCGTGATGGCGGCGAAGGCCGCGAAGACCTTGATCACCGCATGGCCCGCCATCATGTTGCCGGCCAGACGAATGGAATGGCTCAGCGGCCGCACGAAGTAGGAAATCACCTCGATCAGCGCCAGGATCGGGCGCAACACCAGCGGCGCCGACGAGATCCAGAAAAGCTTGATGAAGCTCACGCCATGCAGCACGAAGCCCAGGATGGTGACGGTCAGGAACACCGCCATCGCCATGACCGCGGTGACCGCGATGTGGCTGGTGGTGGTGAATGCCGTGGGGATCAGGCCAAGGAAGTTGGAAAATACGATGAACATGAACAGCGTCATGATGTAGGGGAAGTATTTCACGCCGTCCTTGCCGGCGACGTCCTCGACCATCTTGTAAACAAAGCCGTAGGCAAGCTCGGCGACCGACTGCACACGGGTCGGCACCATCGCCCGGCCGCGCGTGCCCAGAACCAGAAGCGCCGAGATCCCGGCAATGGCCAGGAACATCCAGAGCGTGACATTGGTCGGAGTGTACCAGTGGATCGTGTCTCCGCCGAAAAGCGGTTTGACGATGAACTGATCCATTGGGTGAAAGGACAGCGCGCTTTCGCTTTGGTCCGCCGTGTTTTCCGCCACGTTCAATCCCTCTTGTCTTTGCCGGCCTCGAAGGCCTGCTGATCGTCCTGTAACTCTCGCGCGGTGCGCATCATGGTGCGTATGCCCGCCGCAAACCCCAGCAGTATGAAAACCACCAGGAAGATCGGGCGCGTTCCGAAAACCGCGTCGACCCCGTATCCGATGCCGAAACCGATCACCAGACCGGCCACAAGCTCGATCACCATCCGCCAGGCGTGTTGCGCCATCGAATAATGCTCGTCCGTCTTCGGGGTGGGCGTCTCGACCCCTTTCGCCGCGTCAATCTTTTCCGACAGAGCCTTCAGCCGCTCTGCACGCTCTCGATCATCCATGACAAAAGTCCCTTGGACTGTCGCGCGGAACCTAGGGACCGGGCGGTGCAGAGTCAAGCAGCAGCACCGCCCGAAACTACGCCTTGTATACCACTGTTTTTATTTGATATTATCCGACAGGATTTCCGGCGCGTGTTGCCGCCAAACGACCGCCGATGCCGTTCAGCAGCGCGGCTGGACATTCAACCAGATGGTTGATCTTTGGCCGCCGTTCGCCGCAGCCGCCCCATCAGCTTGCCGTCGATCAGCAAAAGCCCCGCGAAGATCGCCGCCATGCCAAGAAAATGGGTGAGACCAAGCGCCTCGTTCAGGATGAAGGTGCCGAGCAGCACCGCCGACACCGGGGCGATGAAGGTCACGGTCGAGATATTGGTCGCGCCGACCCTGGGCAGCAGCCAGTAGAAGATGATGAAGGTCGCGCTTGTCAGAACCAGACCCAGCACCAGCAACGCCGCCCAGGTCTGGGCCAGCGTGATCTGCGGCACACCGTCGGTGGCCAGTGCAATTGGCGCAAGCGCAAACGATGCAAAGCTCAGCGCCACGGCCAGCATGACGGTCTGGTCCACACCGCTTAGGCGCCGGACATAGTTCAGCGACACCGCATAGCAGACCGGCGCGGCCAGCGCGACAAGCGTGCCCAGAAGCGCGGCGCCGTTGCCGCCCTGCAGCGCGGGCAGGGCCAGCAACACGATGCCGCCAAAGCCGCAAAGTACGCCTAGCGACTTGATCCATGTGGCTCTCTCGCCGCCGGGCCACAGATGCGACACGATCACCACCATGATCGGGGTCATCGCGTTGATGATGCCGGCTGCGCCGCTTGGGATATAGGTCTGGCTTAGCGGATAAAGCGCGAAGGGCGCACCAAAGGACAAAACGCCCATCACCGCCATCTGCCCGACGATGCGCGGCGACAGATTCACCGTCTTGCGCAACGCAAGCACATAGATCCACGTCCCGATTGCCCCGATGCCGACGCGGCCCACCGACACCGACAAAGGGCCCAGCTCGCGCAGCAGCACTTCGTTGAAGTAAAAGCTCGACCCCCAGCCAAGGCCCAGGGCGATGATGATCAGCCAATAGCGAAAAAGCATCTGTGCGGGCCTTCCCGGCTTGATGAAATGGCGCGCCGGCCTGTCTTCCGGCGCCTCTGCCCCGTCAAGCAACGCAGTTGCGCCCAAGCTGTCAATTGCAATCGTCCATACCGCTTTCCCGCGGCGCGGCAAGCCGGTAGTATCGGCGCTTATGACCCACCCGCTCGATACCGTCTTCGCCGCACTGGCCGATCCCACGCGGCGGCGGATCCTGATGATGCTGCTGGAAGACGATATGGCCGTCACGGACGTGGCCGAGCCGTTCGAGATGTCGCTGGCCGCGATCTCAAAGCATCTTGGCATCCTGACCCGCGCGGGCCTGATCGCCCAGGAAAAGCGCGGCCGGGTCAAATGGTGCAAGCTTGATCCAGACGCGCTGCGCGACGCCTCGATCTGGATGCAAAGCTTCGGCCAGTTCGAGGCGGTCAACCTCGATGCGTTCGAGCGTTTCCTGGAACGCGAATTGCGCGACTAGAAGACGAACCGGATGATGGCCAGGACGATGACGACGAGGCCGACAAGGTAGATGATATTGCGCATGTAAGCACCTTCGAGCTGAAGCGAATGATAGATCAACGCGGCTGAACCCCGTCAGGTTCCCGCAAAATTCGTCCGTTTTGCCATAATTTCGGCATCCTTTCGTGGCACCGCTACGCGCGCGAAAGGAGAAAGCGTATGAAGTATATCCAGGCGATCGTGGCCTTTGGCCTTTTTACGTGGCTGGGCCTTGCCGTTCTGGCCGGAACATTCTCAGGCGCCGAGGGCGGCTCACGCGAAGCCCAGGTGTTCTTGGGGCTGGTCAAGATCGTGACCGACCGTTTCGGGCAAGAGGCCACCGGCTTCGGGGTTCTGACCTTCGGACTGGTCTTCGGCTGGTCGCTTTTGATCAAGGGCAGCGGACGCCGCGCCACTTAACGCCTCGCCGCGTTTTGCGCGGATGATTTCAGCAACAGCAGCAGCGCCGCGATGGTCAGCGCAACGCCGACGCTCATCCGCGCTGGCGGCACACCTGCACCCAGCGCGATCTCCCACAGGATCACCCAGCTTGGGGTGACGTAGGTATAGGCCATCACCTTCGCCGCCGGCAGGCGCAGCGAGGCGAACTGCAAGAGCACGAAGCTGGCGGCGCTGGCAAAGACCGACAGGTAGAGGATTGTCGCCCAGACCCGCAGCGGCAGATCAAGCCACGCTGTCGCGGCGGTGGCCGGCGCGCTGGCCACCGCCAGTACCAGCGACCCCGCGATCAGCATCCCGAAGGTGAAGACCAGAGCCGGCTCGCCCCGGTTCAGCTTGGCCACCAGCGCCGCGTAGGCCGCATGCGCGATGCAGCCGACGAAATAGACCGCCTCGCCGTGCCCGATCTCGAAGGCCAGTAAAGCGGTAAGATCTGCGCGGAAGATCACCCACAGCGCGCCAGCGGCTCCGATCGCCAGCGCCAGCGCCATGCGGGCGGTCAGGATCTGGCGCAGAAAGAGCCAGCCAAAGCCCGCCGCCATCACCGGGATCAGCGTGAAGACGGCCGCGGTCGACACCGGCGGCGCGGTCTTCAGCCCCTCGAACATGAAAACGAAATAAGAGCCGAAAAGTGCCCCCAGGATGGCGTAGCGCCAGGGCGCCGCCAGGTGCACCCGCCGCAGCCCGCCGGTCGCCGCCACAAGCGCGCCGATCACCACCGAGGCCAGCACGAAGCGCAGGAAGGTCAGCGCCAGCGGGTCGATATCGTTGGCAATGCGCGCGCCGAAGGAAAATGAACCCGCCACCAGCGCCGAGAAAGCCAGCATCGCCAGATGCCCCTGCGCCTCGGGCGACAGCGCCGCTGGCGAGGGCGCCCGGCTCACGCGGTGAGCGCCCCGGACTTGACGGCGCTTTTCAGCACGCTCAGAAGCGCCTGCACCTTGGTGGTGCGGTGCAGATCGACATGCGTGACCAGCCACAAGGGCGCCGACCACGCGTCGCGCGGCGGCAGCACCTGCTTCAGCTCGGGAGAGCGCGCGGCATCGAGGACATAGGCAAAGCCGATCCCCGCGCCGGCGCGTACTGCGTCGGTCACCGAAGGCCCATCCGACACCCGAAAGACGATCTGCTCGGCGGGCACGTTGTCGCGCATCCAAGCATTGTAGGGCGCGCGCGAGGCCGGGTTCTCCGAGCCCACGAAGACATGGCCCCCGAAATCGGCCTCGCTTTCCGGGCAGCCGCGCCGGGCGATATAGTCC
>JABDLJ010000001.1 GCA_013003075.1 Paracoccaceae bacterium | reverse complement strand
TAGCACGAGCGAAACACACGATCCCATCCCGAACTCGACCGTTAAGCGCCGTAGCGCCGATGGTACTGCGTCTTAAGACGTGGGAGAGTAGGTCACCGCCAAACCTAGCGAGAAACATCGCGTTTATCTCTCTGACGATGCTTTCGAAAGAAAATGGCCGCCCTTCGGGGCGGCTTTTTCGTGTCTTGCTCTGCGATCGCCAAAACGCCTGCGCTGGTCTCAGCGTACCCCGATATCGGCCAGGGCCAGGCTCAGTTCCGGTGGCAGAGTATCCTCGTGGGGCCGGCCGGCGCGCAGGTCGGGCGGCGCCTCGGCGCCTGGCAGGTAGCGCCATCCCTGGAACGGACGCTTCGGCGTGGCGGTGACGCGGGTCAGGTCGGGGTCCAGCACGATGGCGCAGCGGCGGATGCCGTCGGCGCGGGTCACTTCGTCGAGCCTCAGAATGCGCTGACGGCAGAGCACCACGCCCTTGATCACCCAATAGATGCTGCCGCCGTCGAGCAACTCGTCGGCCCGCCTGGGCCACATCCGCGTGACGTGGCGCGGCAGGCCGTCCGGACCCCTGGCGCGCGGCGATTTCTGCCAGGCGTCAAGGCTTTCCACCGACTCGGTGCCGACGGATAGTTTGACCAGATGCAGTCTGTTCTTCAATTGTTCCCCCAATATGTGGTAGTCTAAGTCCTCTGAGCCGATTCGGCCACAGGCCCGCGGGGAATTTCGGCGGCAGGTGGTTCCGGCTTGGCTGACCTGCGCCCCCTGGCTAGCCTGGAGCGCCTGCATGCAATGAATCGGAAGCCGTTGCCATGACCCGTTTTGCCGCGCCCATCGCCAGGTCCATCTGGGACATGAAGTACCGGCTGAAGGCGGAAGACGGCACGCCGATCGATCGCACGGTAGAGGATACCTGGCGCCGGGTCGCCCGCGCGCTGGCATCCGTCGAGGCCGAGCCGTCCGCCTGGGAAGACCGCTTTTACGAAGCATTGGAGGATTTTCGCTTCCTGCCGGCTGGCCGGATCGTCGCCGGGGCCGGCACCGGGCGCTCGGTGACGCTGTTCAACTGCTTCGTCATGGGCACCATTCCGGACAGCATGGAGGGCATCTTCGAGGGGCTGAAGGAGGCCGCTCTGACCATGCAGCAGGGCGGCGGCATCGGCTATGATTTCTCGACCATCCGGCCCAAGGGCGCGGCGGTCAGCGGCGTGGCCGCGGATGCCTCGGGGCCCTTGTCGTTCATGGATGTCTGGGACGCCATGTGCCGGACCATCATGTCGGCCGGGTCGCGGCGCGGCGCGATGATGGCGACCATGCGCTGCGATCACCCGGACATCGAGGATTTCATCTCGGCCAAGGCCGATCCGGCGCGGCTGCGCAACTTCAACGTCTCGGTGCTGGTGACGGATGCCTTCATGGCCGCGATCGAGACGGACGGGCCCTGGGATCTGGTTTTCAATGGCAAGGTCTATGGCACCGTGCAGGCGCGCGACCTGTGGAACCGGATCATGCGCGCGACCTACGACTATGCCGAGCCGGGCGTGATCTTCATCGACCGGATCAACGCGATGAACAACCTCGCCTATGCCGAAACCATCGCCGCGACCAACCCATGCGGCGAACAGCCGTTGCCGCCCTATGGCGCCTGCCTGCTGGGCTCGATCAACCTGACGCGGCTCGTGCGCGCGCCATTCGAGGCGGGCGCGGCCATCGACGAGACGGAACTGGCCGACCTGGCGGCCGTCGCGGTGCGCATGATGGACAACACCGTCGATGCCTCGCGCTTTCCGCTGCCGCAGCAGGCCGCCGAGGCGCGCGCCAAGCGGCGCATCGGTTTGGGCGTGACGGGGCTGGCGGACGCGCTGCTGATGGTGGGGCTGCGCTATGGCTCGGAGGAGGCGGCGCGTCAGAGCGAGCGCTGGTTGCACGCCCTGGCCCGCGCCGCCTATCTGGCCTCGGCGCAAATCGCCAGGGAGAAGGGCGCCTTTCCCCTGTTCGATGCCGAGCCCTACCTTGCCAGCGGCGCGCTACGCCACATGGACGAGGACGTGCGCGCGGCGATCGCTGAAAACGGTATGCGCAACGCGCTTGTCACCTCGATCGCGCCGACCGGGACGATCTCGCTTTACGCCGGCAACGTGTCGAGCGGCATAGAGCCGGTCTTCGCCTATAGCTACACGCGCAATGTGCTGCAAAAGGACGGCAGCAAGACCGAGGAAGAGGTGGTCGATTACGCCGTGCGGATGTGGCGCGAGAAATTCGGCGAGGCCGAATTGCCGGAGCATTTCGTCAATGCCCAGACGCTGGCGCCGCTCGACCACGTCCGGATGCAAGCGGCGGCGCAGAAATGGGTGGATTCGTCGATCTCGAAGACCATCAACTGCCCCGAGGATATTTCCTTCGAGGCGTTCAAGGATGTCTATCTGGAAGCCTACAGGTCGGGCTGCAAGGGCTGTACCACCTACCGGCCGAACGAGGTCACCGGATCGGTTTTGCGTATTTCCGACCAGAAGAAGACCCCGGCAGACGCGCCCGAAGTGGTCACCCGCGAGCCTGGAGAGCCGGCGATGCCGCACGGCGACGTGGTCTATATCTCCGAGCCGCTGGACCGGCCGCAGCAGCTTGAGGGGCAGACCTACAAGCTGAAATGGCCCGACAGCGAGCACGCGATCTACATCAC
>JABDLJ010000029.1 GCA_013003075.1 Paracoccaceae bacterium | reverse complement strand
GCTTGACAGTATCCCGCATCCCAGACCGCGGCCGGACGCTTTGCCCCGGATGGAAGATGTGCGCTTTCGCGCCCTTCTCAGCCGCGCGGCCTGGGACGCACTGCCTGCCGACATTCAGCGCCGCTTTTCCAAGCGCGCGGCCGATGAACGGGCCACCCTCTATATCGGCGTGATCACCGATATGCGCCGCAACCGCGCCGGGCGCTGGCTGGCGCGGGCGCTGAAACTGGTTGGCGCGCCCTTGCCGCTGGCCGACGATTGCGGCGTGCCTTCGGTGGTGACCGTAACGGAGGATTTCGCCAGTGGCGGGCAGATCTGGTCGCGGCTTTATTCCAACCGGCACGGGTTTCCGCAGGTCATCCATTCGTCCAAGCGGTTTTCCGGCCCGACCGGGCTGGAAGAGCATCTGGGCCATGGGCTTAGCATGGCGCTCTCGATCCGCGCCGAGCCGGACGCGCTGGTCTTCGAAAGCGCCGGCTACCGGCTGCGGATAGGCCGGCTGTCGCTGTCCCTGCCCCGCTGGATGAGCCCCGGCGCCGTCACCGTCGTTCACCGCGACAAGGGCGCGGGCGCGTTCGAGTTCTCGCTGCGACTGGTCAGCCCGATCTTTGGCGAGATGATCTACCAGTCGGGTCTCTTCCGCGAGGACGCCCGATGAGCCGCGATGCCCCGATATGGCTCTTTGACGGGTTGTGCATCCTCTGCTCGCGCGCGGTGCGCTACACGTTGCGGCACGAGCGAAAGGCCGCCATCCGCTTTGTCGCCATACAATCGGTCGAGGGGCGTGCACTTGCGGCGGCGCACGGGCTTGATCCGGAAGATCCGGCGACGTTTCTTTTCGTCGAGGGCGGCACCGCGCTGGGTCGCTCGGACGGGGTGCTGGCGCTTCTGCGGCATCTGGACGGGCCGGCGCGTGTGCTACGGCTTGGGCGGGTCCTGCCGCGGCCCTTGCGCGACTGGATGTATGACCGTGTGGCCCGGAACCGCTATCGCATCTTCGGCAAGACCCAAAGCTGCATGATGCCGGGCGCGGACACGGCAGGCCGCTTCGTCTTGCCGAAGCCAGGCCAATGAGACATGTTGTTTTGATCGTCGGGGCGACCGGCGTCTTCGGCCGGCGCCTGGCGCAGCACCTGGCGCCGCATCCCCGGCTTTCGCTTCTGGTGGCCTCGCGCAGCGCGGCCAAAGCGCAGCGCCTCGCCGCCCGGTTGGACTGCGGCGCGCGCGGCATCGCCTTCGACACCGGCGCGGATATTCCCGCGCAACTGGCCGATCTGCGGCCCTGGGCGGTTGTCGATTGCTCAGGTCCCTTCCAGGGCGCGGCCTACGCCCTGCCGCGCGCGGCGCTAGAGGCGGGCGCGCATTTCGTCGATCTGGCCGACGCGCGCGACTATATCGCTGGGTTTTCCGGCGCCCTGGACCAGCTTGCAGGCGATCGCCGGCGGGTGGCGCTGACCGGCGCAAGCTCGTCCCCGGCGCTGAGCCGCGCGGTCGTCGAGGACGTCACCCGGGCCTGGCGGCGCATCGACAGCGCCGAGATCGCGATCACGCCGGGCGGGCGGGCCCAGATCGGCGCATCGGTTATCGCCGCAGCGCTAAGCTATGCCGGCAAACCGATCCGCGGCTTTGACCACGGCGCGCCCGGCACGCGGACCGGGTGGATGCCGAGCCATGTCATCGAAGTGCCCCGTCTGGGGCGGCGCCGCGTCGGCCCGGTCGAGACCTATGATACGGAATACCTGCCGCAAGCCTTTGGGATCACGAACAAAGTCGTGTTCGATTTCGGGCTGGAAAGCCGCGCCGAGCAATGGGGGTTGGAGCTGATCGCGCGGCTGCGCAAGGCCGGATTGATGGGCGATCCGCTGCCGCTATTGCCCGCGATGCGCGTCGCGCGGCGGCTGATGCAGCGTTTTGCCGGCGCGCGTGGCGGCATGGTCGTGTCGCTGCGCGGGCTTGGCCCGGACGGGCGCTTTGCCCATGCGCGCTGGTCTCTTCTCGCCCCTTCGGGCCACGGGCCAAGCGTGCCGATCCTGCCGATCGCAGCATCAATTGAACGGCTGCTGAAGGGCGCCGAAGTCCCTGGCGCGCGGATCGCGAACTTGCCGCTTGCGGCGATCGGGGCCGAGATGGCCCGCTATGAAATCTCCACGCAAGTGGAACAGCTCGGCAAGCAGCGCCCGGTCTTCGGCGCGGCGCTTGGCGCGGCGTTTGGCGATCTTGCGCCCGCGCTGCAGGCCTTCCATGCCGCCCACGGACCCGCGCTGGTGCGCGGCGAGGCGCTTGTTGAGCGCGGCGGCTCATTGTTGGCCCGCATCGCCTGCTGGATCGGCGGTCTGCCCCGAAGCGCGGCATCTGTGCCGGTCTCGGTCAGCGTCACACGCTCTGGCGGCAGCGCGCCGCACGAGATCTGGGAGCGGCGCTTTGGCGCCTCCACGTTCCACTCTCGGCTAAGCCTGCGGGGGCCGCGAAGGGTCACCGAGGCCTTTGGACCGCTGGCGGTGGATCTGGCAACCAACTTGCAAGCCGGCGGACTGGCGCTGCCGATTGCCGGCTGGCGCCTCTTCGGGGTGCCCCTGCCGCGCTGGCTGGGCCTGCGATCCCGCACCCGCGAATACCAGGACGACAAGGGGCGCTTCCGCTTCGACGTCGATGTGCGCTTCCCCTGGGGTGGACGGCTGATCCGGTATGCCGGGTGGCTGGTGCCGGCCGCCGCGGCATCCGGCCCCACTGAGAGCGCCGCCGAACCCCGTCTCAGTGCATGAAATAGTTTAATACTAAACCATTTTTCCAAAGCGACCTGTGGCGGAATGTGCCCGCCCTGCAAATCGGGCTTTCCAGACCGGCAAAGCTCGGCAATACTGTGGGCCTCGGGCCGCACCTCGGCGGCCCCGTGCGCACGAGAGGGTTCCGCCGGTCCATGCAGCGTATCCTGGGCATAGTTCTTGCTGCTTGTTGTCTTCTTGCAGGGCTTGTCTCTGCCGGACCGGCGCGTGCCGAGACCGGTGACAGCGCCGGTATTCTCGAGGCGCTTCTGACCCCGCAAGAGACCAGCTTGCCGCAGATATCGGCGCGCCGGACATTGCGGCTGGGCGTTCCAAACTCGGCCATCTTCTTTTGGTATGACGGCGACAAGCTGGTGGGGCTGGGCGTCGATATCGCGCGCGAGCTGGAACGGCACCTGTCGCAGACCCGCGAGACCGCGATCGACGTGATCGTCACGCCGCTGCCGCGGGGCGAGCTGTTGCAGGCGGTCGGGGAAGGCCGTATCGACCTGGCGC
>JABDLJ010000027.1 GCA_013003075.1 Paracoccaceae bacterium | reverse complement strand
GTGTTGTATGGCCTGGAGGGTGATGCGCTAAGAGATTTCGTAGGACGGATCTGATCGCCAGTTTCCGCCAACTTGCGGTGAAGACATTGGGCCTGGTCATGAAGGCATCCTCTGACCGTCGCTGGCCATCAAGTACTAATGACCCGCCGGCCAAGCGGTTCGTCCTAGGCCAACCACGATAATGGCAGCTTCGTCCGCAAAGCGGACATTGGGCCCCATATCTTGCTGCAACAGCGAAGGGCGGGCTTTTCCGCAGCGCCGACGTGTATCGTTGCCTGTGGGTGGTTGAGCGTCACGTGTTGCGACTGACAAAGCTCATGATCAAGCATTCACCTACCTTGGCGGCTTGGCAACCGCAGCAAAAGAACTGTGCAAACGGGTTGTCGCAGTCGTCGTCACCCTGCGGGACCGCGATCTGGCTTCTGCTCGTTGGCGTCGCGCCGAGCGCCGTTGAATACAAGCGGAACTCGCGGATCTCAGACGCGTTCAAATTCTGACCGCTCTTGATGCGTTCGCGCATCAGGCACTCGGCATGCGTACGCCCGTGCCAGAAACCATATTAGAGAAACGGCACATCAGTGGCCCAGAAACAGGGGGCTAGACAGTCGTTGCGTCACAGACACTCGGTGGAGCCCATGTTTTCAGACTAGTTTTGCAGGCGTACGAAAGCGCCCGCTAGAGCTGTCAAACAGGCAGCCGTGCGTGCCGGCAGGCTCAGCCAGCGCCGGAATCCGCCTCGCCTGAATTGAAATCGACATGGATGTGGTTGCCATCGACGTCCCTGAAATTGACTTGCAGGATCGGATAGCCGGGCACCGGCCTCACCGCGTGCGCAATGCCCGCCGCCTCTAGCCGGGAGATGAACTCTTTGAGGCCGGTGGCCTCGATCGCGAAATGCTCGATCTTTGGATCGACGGAGGCGCATTCCTGCTCGACCCCGACCAGGTGAACGATGGGATGCTCGTCGAGGTAAAGCCAGGCGCCGGGAAACCCGAAATCGGGGCGCGCGCCGGCCCTCAGACCCAGGATACGCTCGTAGAATTCCACCATCGGGCCCAGCTGCGCGGTGCGGATATTCACGTGATCGAGACGGTGAAGCTTCATTTCGACGTTCCCTTGTTTTCGAGGTATTTGCTGGCCTGTCTTTGCGACTCGAATATGTGCGTGCGGTGCTCGGGGAAAACCTCGCTCAGCTTCATGCGCATGAACGCCGATCCTGCGTAGCGCGATATGTTGCGGTAGAACCGGCGCTCGAGGTCCGAGACCATGTTGGCCCAGGCGCTCATCACATCGTCGTCGATCCGGCAGTCGTCGTAATTCACGACCACGTCCACCTTGCGTCCATGCGGTGCGCAGACCGCTTCGACGGCTCTTTGGACCATCGCCACGTCGCTGTCGTTGCGAATGCGCATCTTCTCGAAATTCAGGAAGAGCCGGCCCAGGTTTGCGTCAAGCGCGACCCGCACCGGCAGATCAAGATGCAGAAGATCGACCTTCAGATCCATCTCGGCGTCACGGAAAATGCGCCCGTCCATATGCACCACCTCGCCGACATGCGGGCGCGATTGCATCAAAGGCAGGATGTCCTTGTCCGGATCGATGCCAGGCGCGATCTCGACAAGGCTCAACCCGTCCGGCGTCAGCTGGAACACACAGCGCTCGGTCACGTAAAGCACGGGCTGGCCCAGCCGCGCGGCGCGGTTGCCCGAGAAGGTGACTTGCTCGACCCGGTCGATGAATTTGGCGTGGGCGCCCTCTTTGACGATCGCCAGCCGCCCCTCTTCGAGTCCTATCTCAAGGCCAGAGGCCGTGAAGGTGCCCGCAAAGACCACCGCGCGCGCGTTCTGAGAGATATTGATGAAGCCGCCGGCCCCGGCAAGCCGCGGGCCAAAGCGCGAGACATTTACATTTCCTTGCCGATCAACCTGCGCGAGCCCCAGGCAGGCCATATCCAAGCCGCCGCCATCGTAGAAGTCGAACTGGTTGTTTTGCGGAATGACCGCATCTGTGTTCACCGCCGCGCCGAAATCGAGCCCGGAGGCTGGCTGCCCGCCGATCACGCCGGGCTCGGCGGTCAGCGTCAGGTGGTCCAGAAGGCCCTCTTCTGCCGCGACCGCAGCGACGCCCTCGGGCATGCCGATCCCCAGATTGACGACGCCGTTGACCGGCAGCTCGAAGGCGCAGCGCCGGGCGATGATCTTGCGTGCATCGAGCGGCATCGTGCCGATCTCGCCCTCCGGTGAACGGATGCGATTTGTGAAGCCATGCGAGAAAGCCGTGCGATAGGTCTGCATATGATTTTCCGGACGCGCCACAACAACCGCATCGACCAGGATGCCGGGGATCTGCACCTCGCGCGCGGGCAGCGATTTGGCGCGGGCGATCCGTTCGACCTGCACGATGACGGCGCCGCCTGTGTTCCTGACCGCCATCGCTTGGGCAAGGTTGTCGATCGTCAGGGCCTCGCGCTCCATCGTGACGTTGCCGGCTTCATCGGCAGTCGTGCCGCGCAGCAGGGCCACGGTCGGGCGCTGCGCCTTGTAGAACAGCACCTCTTCGCCGGCGATCTCCATCAGTTCGACGAGGGGCTCGGTGCTAATGTCATTGATCGCTCCGCCGCCCTTGCGCGGATCGACGAAGGTCTCAAGCCCGACCTTGCTGAGCATGCCTGGCTTTCCCGCGGCAATGTCCCGGTAGAGCTGGCTGATGCAGCCCTGCGGCAGGTTCCAGCCCTCGATCTTTCCTGCAACGGCCAGCGCGGCGACCTTTGGGATCAGGCCCCAATGCCCGCCGATCACCCGCCGCAGCAGGCCCTCATGGCCCAGCCGGTTGAGCCCGCGCTCTTTGCCGTCGCCCTGCCCGGCCGCAAAGAACAAGGTCAGATCGCGCGGCGCGCCGCTGTCCAGAAAACGCCTTTCGATGGCCGACAAAAGTTCGTCCGGCACGCCGATCCCGACAAAGCCGGACGTTGTGATGACATCGCCATCCTTGACGAGCGCCGCGGCGTCTTGCGCAGAGACGATCTTGTTTCGCATGCGATTCTCCTCTGGCCATTTTCGCGCGACTTGCCCCCTGAGGCCCAGTGCGGGCCGGCGAGCAGACCCCAGGGCTCAAATGCGGCAAGCCGGACTGGCAATACCGATGTCGATGACCATTGATCTCGGGTCCCCGGCAGAAAGCCGTGCACCGACGTCATCGGTTGGGCGTAGCCGCCGCGGCGCCACCACACAGCCAAACCCTAACTTGGATGCTGCGCCTCTGGCCAGCAATTCAAGCGTGTCGGCGCTGCTCGCCTGCCGCCCTTGCGTGCGGCGCAGGCCAAGCGGCACTGCCCGGGCGCAGGCTTTACAGTCTGTGGAATGGTTAATTCTGCCAGGATCGCTGACAGAGCTGCCACAGCATCGACTTCACAGGTCCGGCCCGGCGGATCGTGACCCACATGATGTCCGACGCTCTCGCACCGGCCAGCCAGGGCCAGCTCGTCGCCCGTGTCGAGGCTGGCAGCGTACGGCTGATTGAAGAAAGCGCCTTTGCCGGGTATTACGAGCCCATCCGCGCCCGGCCTTGCGGCGGCAATGCGTTCACATGGACCGCGGCGTTGGGTATCGAGTTTTTGGTCAAGGCCAAGGAAACGGCATGAAGCGTTCTGACATCAACGACATCATGGCCCAGGCAGATGAGATGATCCGCTTGCACGGCTTCACGCTGCCGCCCTTCGCTTACTGGAGCCCCGAAAAGTTCAAGGCCAAGCGCGAGGTGGCCCGAAGGGTCATAGACGCGCGTTGCGGCTGGGACATCACCGACTACGGCGCGGGCGACTATGACAGGATGGGGCTGTTCCTTTTTACCCTGCGCAACGGCCGGTTGGCCGACCTGCAGCGCGGCGGCGGCATGTGCTATGCCGAAAAGCTGCTGATCTCCCGGCAGGACCAGCTAAGCCCGATGCACACGCATGTCATCAAGGCCGAAGACATCATCAATCGCGGCGGTGCGACGCTGGTGGTCCAGCTATACGGCTCCGATGAGGCCGGCCGCTTTGCCGAGGATCGCGGCGGTACGGTCTGGTGCGATGGCATCCGGCGCGATTTCGGCGCCGGTGAGAAGCTGAAGCTGGCGCCCGGCGAAAGCGTCACGCTGATGCCCGGCGACTGGCATGCGTTCTGGGGCGAAGGCGGCGATGTGCTGATCGGAGAGGTCTCAACCGTCAATGACGACGAGACCGACAATATCTTCCGCGAGCCGATCGGACGGTTCTCCACCATCGAGGAAGACACCGATCCCGCCCACCTTCTGGTCAGCGATTACAGCGACTGGCTGGCCTAGCCGCCGGATCGGCACCTGCAGCCCCGGCACGCAGGACTGCGGCATCCCTGATCGGCGATCGTGTCGCCCGTACCGCGCCGGCTTCCATTGCCCCGCCGCGGCGCCACTGCCCACGACAGCCCGCCAGCCTATCGCACACAGAGCGCCCGATCATTGGCAATTGGCCTGAAACCAAGGAGATTTCCCAAGCGTCCCCGCTGCGGCTTAGGAACCGTCCGGCCAAGGGGATGCAAAGGCCTGCCGAGCGCTTCTTCTTCGCGCTGGACAAAAGACCTGTCGAAACCGGCGGATGGCCGGCCGGGGACCGCATTCAGTCCCTCCCGCCATAACTGATCCGAAAGGCGGCCCCCTCGCCTGCATCCTCCAGCGAGATCTGTCCGCCGCGCCGGGTGACGATGGCCGACACGATGGAAAGCCCCATCCCGGTGCCGCCGTGATCGCGCTTGGTGGTGAAGAAAGGCTGAAAGATGCTGTCCCTGTTGGCCCTGGATACCCCGCTGCCATTGTCCGAAATCGTAAGTCCCTTGGCATCCGATCGAAGCGCGATCCGGTCCGCCCCGTGCTCGACCGCGTTCCGGAACAGGTGCCGCAGGACGATGTCCCGCTCTTGGGCGGAAAAGGGCACCGTGCCCGGCCCCGAAAGAGATATATCGAGCGCCGCGAAATCCCGGCCCACCAAATCGACGCCATCCGCAAGGCGGCTTGTGGCCTCGCCCGACAGCCCGCGCACCCGCGCAAGCTCTCTGAGCTTCGCCAAAAGAGCGTCCATGCGGATACCTTCGGCATTGATCGTCTCCAGCAAGCGTTTGCGGCGCTTGGGATCCAGCCGGTCGCCCGAGGTCTGCAAAAGCTCGGAGGCCCCGACGATGGCGGTCACCGGCGATTTCAACTCGTGCGTGACATGCTCGGTATAGGTGCCGATCGCCTCCGAGCGCTCGGTCAGGCTTTGCGCCATCGAAAGGACGCTTTGCCCCAGATCGAAAAGCTCTTCGACACCGTAATGCTCAAGCGGTTCGGGAAACGGGCGCGCGCCGGTTGCCACCGCGTGGCTCTGATCGCGCAAGGCGCGGATCGGGCGGAAGATCAGCCGCCAGAAAAGCACGCCGATCACCAGCGCCCCGCCCCCCATGATGGCGGCAATCAGGGCAAGGTTCGCGCGCTCCAGATAAAGAAACTTCCGCAGATCGATCGGCGTGCGCGACAAGTGCACGGCGCCGACGATACGGCCCTCAAGGATCACCGGATGGGCGACGAAGACCCGGTAGGTCGTATCGCGGCTGATGGACGCCAGCGCGTGCCGCTCGTCCAGCGGCGCGCGGTAGCGCAAAGCCGCACCCACCTGGCCGTCCAGCGCCGCTTCGATCTCGGGCAGGTGCAAAAGCGACGTACCGGTCCCGCCGCCGCTGGATGCGATCACCTGACCGCTGTGATCGGTGAAGCGATAGCCTGCCAGGGTGGATTTCTGCGCCTTCGCGGCCAGGGAAGAAAGCTGCGTCCTCAGCCGATCATATTCCGCAAGCGGCGGATGCGGCAGCGGCCGGCCATCCGGCGCGGGCTCGCCTATCGCGGTCTCCGACACATCAAGCGAGGGCTCGACCGGGTGATAGCGCTCGGCCAGCCTTGCCTGCACCCCAGCCGGGATCGGCGGGCCTTGCACCGTGCCGTCCGCGGCAAGCATCCCGGCATAGACTTCGGCAAGAACCGCGGCCTGGGCGATCAGGCTGGCTTCGGTCTCGCGTACGAACTGGTTGTTGGCCAGCCGCACCGCCAGAAGCCCGACAACGGGCAGCGTCATCAGAACAATCACGATGGCACCGATCACCATCGACAAGCGCGGTCGCCACTTCGCGCGAGGGGCTAGCTGCGACATGCGCCCAGCTTCACCCCGACCCCGTGCACGGTAACGAGGACATCGCCCGATCCCAGCGCCGCTGCCTTTGACCGTATGTTGCGGATATGGCTGTCGACGGTGCGGCCCGAATGCTGCGCATGCGCGCCGTAGACCGCGTGGATCAGCCCATCGCGCGAGATCACCCGTTCGGGCGCTTCCAGAAAGACCGTCAGGATCGAAAACTCGGTTGCGGTCAGCTCCAGTTCGCGGTCGCCAAGCGTGCATCGGTGGCTTGCAGGATCGACCACCAGATCACCGTGGCGCAGCGGCCCGGCACCCGCCGCCGCCTTGCCACGCGCCAGGATGGCCCGGATACGCAGCACCAGCTCTCTGGTACTGAAGGGCTTGCACACGTAGTCGTCCGCGCCAAATTCAAAGCCGAGGACCCGGTCGATTTCGTCGTCGCGCGCCGTGAGGAACAGGATCGGCACCGCAGAGGTCCGGCGGATCGCCCGGCAGGCGCCGAACCCGTCAAGCTCGGGCATGCCGATATCCATCACCACAAGGTCGGGCGCGAGGCGCTGCGCCTCGGTCACTCCGCGCTGCCCGTCGGCCGCCTGCGTCACCGCCATCCCGGCATCTTCCAGCGCAAAGGCGATCACATCGCGGATGTGCGGGTCGTCATCGACCACCAGAACATGCGGGGCAGGTCCGGACATGGCTCTTGGCTCCTTTCGGGCGGCATCTTGCAAGCAAGCGCGCCGATCAGCCAGCGCTTTTCGCACGCGTCACACCCTTCGCCGCCGCAGGCCGGCCGCCGCGCCGCAAGCCGCGACCACCAGAAGACCGAACAGGGTCTGCGGCTCGGGGGTCGAGGCGCCGCTGAAGCCGGGATAGGCGCTTGGCGGGACCCCGGCGACCTGCGGCAGAGCGACGGCAACCTGCCTGGCTGGGCCTTCCGTGTTCACGATCTGCTCGGAGACGGCGACAAAGGATGTGAAACGGCTTTGCAGCCCGTATGTCAGCCCCAACTGGGTGATAGCCTTTTCATGAGCGTTTTCATCGCTGCCGCGCATCGCCAGCGCGCGCTCGTGATCGGCGATGCGCTCGCGCGCCCAGATCAGCGGGATTGCGCCGGCAGATATGCTCTCATCGGCCGGCACCACATCGACCGTCAGGCTCGCCTGGCGACCGGCCGACTGCCCACTGATCCGCACCTGGCCCGCGCCGCCCTGATACCGCGCCAGCAGCCGCAACTGCCGCCCGGCGAAAAGATCGGGGATGCGGGCGGGGCTGACTTCGCTGACCGCCAGATCGCCCCAATCGACCGTGATGTCGGTCAGAACCGGCGTGCGCAGATCCTGCGCCAGCGCCTCGGCCACCTCGCCGGCGTCTTCGGTCGGATCGACATAGCGGGCAAAGCCGCGCCCCTCCTCGGCTATGCCCTCCAGAAGATAGCGGTTCACCGACATCCCAACACCGAAGGCGTAGATCCGCGCCGTGCCGATCTGCTGGCGGATGGTGCGCAGCACTGTGGCCTCGTTGCCGATATAGCCATCGCTCAGAAATACCACGAGGCGCAGCGTCCCCTTGGGCTGAGCGGTTAAGAACGCGGTGCGGATCGCGGTATCGATCTCGGTGCCGCCGGCGGCCTGCAGCCGCCGGACATAGGACAGCCCGGCCTTGCGGTTGGCCTCGGTCGCAGGAATCGCACGGTCCGAAAACTGTTCCGCCTCGTTGGAAAAGCTGATGATGCGGAAGAAATCGCCGGGCCGCAGCCCCTCCAGCGCGGCCGCCATGAACCGTTTGCTGGCAGCAATCGGCAGGCCATTCATCGACCCGGACGTATCCAGAACGAAAACGATCTCGCGCGGCATGGCGTCAGAAACATCAGGCGCGCTTGGCGGCTCGATCATCAGCGACAGAAAGCCGCCGCGATCGTCCAGGTGGGTCAAGACGCCCGAACTCAGCGTCTCGCCCCCCAGAACGTAGCGCAAGACCAGATCGCGGTTGTCGATCACCCGGCCGGCTTCGAATTGCGCCGATAGCGCCTGGTCGTCCGAGGTCAGGGACAGCGCGTGGGTGGCGCTGGTCAGCGACACCACCGGCACCGCCGAGGCAAGCGACAGATCGAGACTGACCCGATCTGGCGCGACGTGATCGGGCAGATCGAGCCCCATCACCTGCGGATAGTCTGGCAGAGACGACATGGTCCAACCCGCCTGCGCCGCGCCCTGCGGCACTGGCTCTGGCTCGGGCGTCTGGGCGCCTTCATAGCGCGGGCCGACCACCAGCGGGACCACCAGCTCGTAAGCGCCATCGATGCGCGGCACGGTCTGCACATAGCTGAGGCTGACGGTCACCGGCAGCCCGGGCATCAGGTTTGCGACCCGCTGGGTGAACATGTTCGGACGATGCTGGGTGAGAAGTGCGGCGGCCTTGCCCTCGGCTTCGGCCGCCGCAAAGACCTGCTCGGCCTCTTTCTTTTCCTGGATTTGTGCGCGCACGCGCTCGTCGCCCACCTCCATCGTCATGGCGTAGACCGCGGCCTTCCGGTGCAGCGGAAAAAGGTATTCCGCGCTCATCGCGGCGGAATACGGGTTCTCGAAGGTCTGGGTCAGCGTGACCGTGGCCAGATCGCCCTGGATATCGATGTCATAGTCCGAGGTGAGCATCGGCAGCTCGACCTGGCGGCCGTCGATCTGCCCCAGGATGCGGCCGGCGACATCCTCGGCACCTGCCTGCGCGAGCGCCGCAAAAGGCCAGAACGCCACTATAACGATCAGAAACTGCGTGAAAAATCTCATGGGTCAAAGCTCCTGAGTGATGGGGATATCAAGGGCGACGAGGACGGCTGCGTCCATGTCCGACCGGGCGGCGTCATCCAGGGTCAGCGGCGTGATGCGCTGCACGCTGCTCCATGTGTCGCCGCGGCCATTCAGCCAATGCCAGATCGCCTCGGCGACGCTGGCGGTGACATCACCGGTGTCCGAGACGTAGCTGACGCTGACCAGAAAGGCGCGCCCGTCGGGCGCCGTGGCGCGGTAGACCGAACTTGGCACCCGGTCAAAGCGCGTTCCGAGAAACTGCACATCGAAGCCAAGCCCGCGCAGGCAAGCATCCGGGCTGTGCAGGTGGCGCAGGGGCGATGTGGTGCTGACGCGATTGACGCCCAGCGGCCCGTACTGCACCTTCGTCGCCACGCCGCCATAGGCGCGAAAATAGCCGATCTCCAGCGGGCTAAGCGGCGCTTGCCGGCCGATCTGGCCGCCGATGCTCGCCGGCAGCGGGCGCGGCGCGACCGGGGTCGAGACATCGACGGGCTGCGCGGGTTGCGCGATGATCCAGAGCGACAGCACAAAGCACAGCGCAGCGCTCGGCAGCCGCAGCAGCCTTGGCAGGGGGCGCGGGTTTACAGCAAGGCGCGCGGGCCGGGCGTCTGGCTTGTAGATCAGCGCAAGCGGCAACGCGACAAGCGCCAGCGTGGCAAGCCCGATCGCCGTGTGGGCCGGCTCTGCCATCACGTCGAGGCCCTTTACCAGCCCTGCCGCAAGAAGGCTGATCCGCAATGCGTTGCCGGCGGCGGCCAGACCCAGAACCGCCGCGCCCCAGAGCACGGCGACCGCAAACCGGGGCCGGCGCAGCGCAGTGATCCCCACGAAAAGCGCCAGCAACAGCAAAAGACCCGATGCACCCGAACAAGGCAGATCGACAAGCACATCCTGCGCGCCGATCTCGATACGCACCCCTGAACAGATGGTCTCGGGATAGATCCAACCCAGCATCCGACATGCCAGGCTGGCCGAGACCATCTGCAGGGGGAACCCCACAAGCCGCTCCAGAACGGTTTCCAGAGGCAGCGAAAAGAGAAACAGCACCGCAAGCCAGAAGGGCGAGACCGGGCTTGGTCTGCGCTCCAGCGCCAAAAGCCGCCCCAGCGCATAGACATCGATGGCAAGGGCAAACCCGCCGACAAGGTTGATCGCAAGGATCTGCGACAGCAGCCGCAGCGCCGCCGCCAGGATCAGAAGGCCGAACATCAGCCTTTGATCGCCAGGCGCGGTCGCCGGGCCGCTCAGAACGCTGCGCGCGGCCAGGGCAAGCACCGCGATGGCATAGACATATCCCTCAGAGGCGTAGGCCGGCGCGGTCCAGGTCCGGGCCAGCCAGATCAGCGGATGCAGCGCCAGCACGGCCGATCCGGCAGCGAAAAGGATAAAAGTCAGGCGGTCGCTTGCGAAGGTCATGCCCGCTTTTTGCCAAACCGGTTTGCAGGCCCTGCGCCGAAGTTGTGCAGGTTTTGATGAGACGCGGGCGGCGCAGAGAGCCGCCCCGCCCGGCATCCTGCGCCGTCTGGACGTAGCCGGTCCCGAGCAGCGGTGTCCGGCAGCGGGTATGGAAGTGCCCCGTCCCTTGAAAACGGGCCGCCCATATTGCAGCGGCGATCTTTGGGTTGGGCGGCACTGCCATTTCAGTTAAATTAAATGATTTCATATTACTGGCGCCGACATTTCACCTTAGGCTGCGAACCCCACACGGCGGTGCCGGCCGCTTGCCCGATGTGCGTTGGTCAAAGCGTCCCTACCCGCCCTGCGCGGCCTTGGCCCGGATCGCGCGCGAGGCCGGGATGTCACCGCCGCTCACGACTGTCTCTTGGTTCTTTTCGATCAGCTCCGATCGTAGAGGCGGTGCAGCGCCGCGCGATTGCGTGCGACCGTTCACGACAAGTTAGACATTGGCGTGCACCGCGTGGATCGGCGCCCCGTTCCCAAGGTGCAAACGCGCCGCGCGATCAAGCGGCGGGCCAAGCGCGTTCCGGGCCGTCAGCAAGTAGCGGGCGGCCATCTTCTCGAAAACCTCACCCGGCGCCTTCCCGGCTGGAACCTTCCGCGCATTGGCGTTGTCAGCCAACGTCTTCGGACGGCGGATCAGGCCCAAAATGGGCGACAGGATGACGAATGCCTCCAGTTGAGGACGCTGGGCGCTCAGCTCAGCCACGACCTGTTTTTCAAGAGATTTCCGTAGGACATCCTCTTCAGCCCCCTTCGGCAGTTCGAGATCGAGCAAAACACCGCAACGCGGGTCTCGGACCCATCGCGCCAGGCGCGATCTTGGCCCAATTCATACTGGATCGCATCGGAAATGGGTTTTGAAAGCGCCACCTCGACGAAGATCACCGGCGCTCGCGGCATCGCAGGGCGCAAACAGGCGAAGCCGCGGCGATCCGAGGGGTAAAGCCGCCGGCGAAAATCGTTCCAGTCGTTGATCGCTTGCACCGCCCCGTCGCCGAAGATCTTCGCCGGTATGCTGGTCGGCGTGTCCCAGCTGATCTGCCGCAACACCAGAAAGCCGCGATTGAACCAGCTGCGTACGAGATGCGCCAAATCCAGTTTCTTGCGCCGCAAGGCGGGATGCGCCGCCACCAGCCCCAGAAGACCGCGCCGCATCGGCACCAGCGCCACGGTCGCGCCGATGGACTGTTGGCGCCGGCGCAAGCGCTCTTGCCGCGGCGAAGGTGCAAAGGCGATGAGCGCGCTGTAGGCCCTGTCCGCCGCGGTTTCGATATGGCGCACCGCAAGTTTGCGCACCGACACAGCGTCTGTTTCGAGGCTGTCGCCGAGACCGAAACAAGTCGGGCTTTGCCTCAGCATCGAGCGCGGCGTATGTCTGCAGGATCATCTTGGCAAGCGCGGTGCCCGACACCGCGCACTGGCCGGCCGGACCCGGCGCACACATCTTCTTGATTGAACAACCGGGGCCCAACTTCCCCGATCAGCGACGCTGCTCGAACTGGGTTGCCGGGATATCGCCAAGACAGGGGCCGGGGGCCATCTGTGCCGCGCGTCAGCCCAGCTTGACCGACTGGCAGGAAAGCCCGACCGCGACCGTCAGGCTGCCCTCATCGATCATCCATTTGCGCCCGTGAACGTGCGCGCGCCGGCGGCGTGCTTCGGGTCGGGCTCGGCCATCGCATGGGCTTCCCCGAAGGTTCCCGCGCGGTAGACGATCGGGCCCATGCCCTGTATTTGCTCGTCCGTCTGGTTAGACATCGGACCAGCAAAGACAAGTTTGCCGTCCCGCTCCATCTGCGACTGGTCGTTCAGATGCGCCGGCAGATTGGCCTTCAGGTCTTCCGGCTTTCCCGCCGGCGTCGACATCACGGCACAAAGCTCGAATGCCAGCGACCCGCGCGCCTTGGCCTCGGCTTTGCAACTCTCTCAATCCGGCCTTTTCTGATCCTTCTGGAAAAATCGATCTTAATTGACACTCGTACGGTTTATCCCAAGTTTGGGGCCAATCAACCGGGAGAACGAAATGCGTTTCATGGTGGGACGCGCCGATGGCGCGCAAGCGGTCTACCTTGTCAAAGAGGGCCAGGGGTTCGACCTGACCGCGCGCTTTGCCGGCGTCGGGCCGGATCTTGCAGCGCTGATCGAAACGCCGAAGCTGATGGACGAGGTGCAGGCCGCCACCGACCTTGGCCCGCCTGTGAGTACAAATACCATCACGCCCGCCCTGCCCCTGGCGCGGCCCGGTACGATCATCTGCCTTGGTCTCAATTATGTCGATCATATCAAGGAAGGCGGCTACGAGATCCCCGACTACCCGGCGCTTTTCATGCGCGGGCGCAAATCGGTCATGCCCGCCGGCGCGCCGATGGTGCGGCCAAGCTGCTCAGAGCAGCTCGACTACGAGGCCGAGTTGATGCTGATCATCGGCACCGGCGGCCGCCACATCCAAGAAGACGAGGCGCTGGCCCATGTCTTCGGCTACACCACCTTCAACGATGGATCGGTGCGCGACTACCAGCGCAAGACCCACCAGTGGACACCTGGCAAGAACTTCGACAACACCGGCGCGATCGGGCCGGTCGTCGTCACGCCCGATGAATTGCCCGCGGGCGCGGCGGGGCTGAAGATCGAAAGCCGGGTCGGCGATGAGGTTCTGCAAAGCTCCAACACGTCGAACATGATCTGGTCGGCGGCCAAGATCATCGCGACGATCTCTGAATACACCACGCTGGAGCCCGGCGACTTCATCGCGCTTGGCACACCGCCGGGCGTCGGTCATGCCCGAAAGCCTCCGCGCTGGCTGCGCCCCGGCGAGGTGGTCGATATCGAGATCGAGAAGATCGGGGTCTGCTCCAGCCCCATCGTCGACGAGGCGGACATGCCGAAGACCGCGGCCGAGTGATGGCACCGCCTGACGGCAGCAAAGATCCCCGGCTTGACGCGCAAGAGGCGGTGCGCGCCCTGCGCGGCCGGATCTCGCGGCTTTCGGAAGATGCGATCGACCTGATCCTTCGCGATGCACGCCCGCATTCCGCCTGAACCGACCGGCCCTTTTCGGACGAGACGCTGCAGGCGATCTAAGAGATCACGATCGCGGACCCCACCAGCATGAATTCCTGCCCCGCGCGCAATGTCTTCGTGCGCAGCGCCGAAGCCAAGGCGCGGCCTGCAAAATCGCTCTAGGCCAGGAATGCCGACAAGATGGCGGCGACGCCGATGACCGCGATCATCGCCTGGGATTCGCAGTTCTGGCAGCGGCTGGATCTTCCTTTTCCCACATCAGGATCGCAAGCCACTCTTTGACGGAAAACCCGATTACACTCACGACACCGCACACCGCATTTCCGCGCTGCCGGGCGCCCATTTCATGATCGGCGCC
This sequence comes from Paracoccaceae bacterium, assembly GCA_013003075.1. Classification (GTDB taxonomy): domain Bacteria; phylum Pseudomonadota; class Alphaproteobacteria; order Rhodobacterales; family Rhodobacteraceae; genus JABDLJ01. The sequence goes on along the minus strand of JABDLJ010000027.1, from coordinate 54,187 downwards.
CGCGCGCTTGGCCTCGATGTCGGCGCGATGTCGGGGTCTTCCAACAAGACCGTGGACGAGAAGTATTCCGAAGACGGCTGGCGGTCGAATTGTCCGTGCAACATCGGCTACGCCGGCGAAACCGCGATCTTCCCAACGCCGCCGCGCTTTTCCTTCGATGACGTCTGCAAGGCGATCTGACGCGCATGGCAATCAATACGAATACCACCGTGACGCTGAAGGCCGAGGCCGATTGCCCACACCATTCGCTCGGCAGCATCGCCATCCGTGATCTGAGTTTCGCCATCGACGAGCCCATCGCGCGCGGCGGCGGCAACACTGGCCCGACGCCGACCGATACCGCGCTGGCCACCCTGATCGGCTGCACCAACGTGATCGGCCACAAATGCGCCAGGGCCCCGGGCATCGACATCGCAACCCGGGCGATCGTGGCCTTCTGCGCCTTCGACCGCCGCGGCGTGACGCTGTCCGAAGAGATCGGCGTGCCGTTCCAGTCGATCTAGCTGCAGGTTCGTCCCGGCGGGCCGGCCTCGCAAGCCGACCTAGACCGCGCCGAGACAGCGACCGAGACCGAGACCGAGATCGCGAAATTCTGCCCGCTCTTCAGGCTCTTCGAGCCCGGCGGCACCAAGTTGAACTACTGTCTGGACGGCGGCATCCTAGCCCGTCCAGCCCAAAAAGACCGTAAGGGAGGACACGATAAAACACTGGATCACAACCCCGGCTGCGGGCCTGACCGCCGCCACTTTGACGGCGGCACCGTCATTTGGGACCGAAACGATCAAGGCCGTCGTGATCGATGGCCACCCGGCTCGGGCGCTTTGGGTGACGGGGTTTACCGACTTTTTCATTCCCGAAGTCGACAAGCGGCTGGCCGAGACCGGCAATTACGGGATCGAGTGGCAGGAAACTCATGGCGGCTCGGTCGTCAAGCCAAAGGGCGTGCTTGAGGGGATCGAGCTTGGCCTCGGCGACATCGGCATCGTGACGACGATCTTCCACTCCTGCAAGCTGCCAAGCCAGGCCATCTCGGCGGTGACGCCGTTCGTGGCGCCCGATGCCCGCGCGGTGGCCGGGGCGGTCGACGAGATCGCGATCGGGGCCAACATTGCAGGAACGCTTGTCGTTCTCGGCGTGGTCGCGATCGTGAACTATGAAATCTTCGCGCGCGGCGTGTTCAACCAGCCCTTCCGGGGCACGGTGGAGGTTTCTCAGTTCTCGATGGTGCTGATCGTCTTTCTGCAGCTTGCGGGCGTGGTGCGCGTCAACCGCCATACGCGCTTTGAGGGGCTGATGATCTTGCGCTGCGGCCGTTTTTCAGGACCTGGCGCGGATGCTGCGCAGGGCGGTCAATGCGCTGTCCTTCGTCATCATGGCGCGGGTCGCCATGGCGGCCGGTCAAGCTGACGATCTTTCTCAGTGCCGCGCCCTGCACCCTGATCCTCCCGATGAAGGTCTTCAGCAAATCGGGATCGTACAGTCCGCAATGAGGCCATCGAAATCGGCACGGTCTGGGTCATCGCGATCATCCGGCTGATCCCTATCAGTGTCTACATCCCGATCGCGCTGGCCACCGTATCGTTCGTCTCGATCTGGCTGGTGCGGGACAATTGCGATCCGGCGGTGAACCTGTTGAGAATCGCGGTGGGCGACAGCGTGATGGAATACACGTTCGCCGCGGTGCCGCTCTTCGCATTCATGGGGCTTATCGTATCGAAGCCAGGGCTGGGCGCATACAACTACGGCCTGATGTCGAGCGGTTTTCGCCGTGTGAAGGGCGGGATCGGCATGGCCGCCGTCGGGGCCAACGCCAGCTTTGCCGCGGTCACCGGCTCTTCGATCGCGTCGGCCTCGGTGTTCTTGAAGGTCTCGGTCCCGACGATGATGCACTTGGGCTACAATCCACGCTTTGCGGTCGGCGTGGTCGCCGGCTCGTCGGTGCTCGGCATGATCATCCCGCACAGCGCCATGCCGATCATCTATTCCTTCATGGCCGAGCAATCTGTGGGCGACATGTTCCTCGCCGGCCTCGTGCGGGGGCTGATGCTGCCGATGGCCTATATCGCCGCGATCTGGGCGATGGGCCGGTTTTATCCCGCCTTCGTCAGAGGACGGCCCGCGGACGATTACGTGGCCCTGCCCCGGGCCGAGATCGCTTCCAAGACCCTGCCTACGATCGCGCTGATCGGCATCGTTCTGGGCGACATCCATACCGGCTGGCTCACACAGGTGGAAGCCGGCGCTCTGGCCGGACTGGTGATCGCGGTCACGCGCCGCAGGATGTCGCTGCGCGACTTCCGGGACGCGCTGCCAGAGACCGGGCACATCACCGCGACCATCCTGTTCCCGATCACCGCCGCCTCGATCCATAGCCGGATGTTGGGCCTTGCCGGCCTGCCCAATCAGCTGGGCGAGATCCTGACCGGCAACCAGGCTGGTTTCTGGCCGATCATACCGATGTATGTCGCGCCGATGCTGTCTCTGGGCACGCTTCTCGACACCGCCTCGATCATCCTGATCGTGGTGCCGCTTTTTCTGCCGCTGGTCCAGCCGATGGGCATGTCGCTGGTCTGGTTCGGTATCGTCACCGTCGTCGGCGCGGAAATCGGCTTTCTGACGCCGCCGCATGGAATATCCTGCTTTGTCATCAAGGCCACGCTCAACGATGACCGGATCGCGCTCAAGGACGTGTTTCTGGGCGCCCTGCCCTTTGCCGGCGTCATGCTGGCGGTCCTGCTGTCACTTATCTAGCTCCCGGCCCTCAGCCTTGCCATCCTCAACTGGAAAGCCACCCGATGCGAAACGTGACGAAGGACAGGATTACCGACGTTTCCTGGCCTACATGGCTGCGGACACCGATCCCAGGCCGCGCGCCCTGTCTTCTGATCGAGTTCGACCTGCCGCTGCTGCGCGAGGGCGGCTGGACGGTCGCCAAGTCCTCGACCAACCCGGCCAGGAATGCCCCGGTCCGGCGATAATGGCTCAAAAGCCCTTCTGACGCCGCATCGACATCCCGCGCAATCCATGATCTCGAGGTGCTCTTTGTCCACATCGCGCTTGCGGTAGTTGAGCGCGTGTCCCGCAAGATAGCGATAGCGAATTTTCAGATCGTAAAGCTGCGAGCAGAACCGAAGCAGGATCGGGGCATCGCAATTGGCCAGCAAGGCAAGGTGGAAGGGCTTGTGCTTGCCTTCGAAATCCTCGGCGCCCGCCTTGCGCACCTGCACCATGCGGTGATGCGCCAGGACCACCGCTTCCTCCCAGGGCTCGGTGGCATTCGCGATGCTCTTGCGCAGGGCCGTTTCCTCAAGCTCGCAGCGCAGCTCCAGGATCTCTTGGAAGGTCTTGCCGCTGGTCGGCGCCGCGCAAAACCCGCGCCGGTCGTTCCGCTCGACCAGATGCTCTGAAGTGAGAAGGCCAAGCGCCTCGCGGATCGGCGAGGCGCCGATATCCAGCCGCGTCCGCAACTCCTCGATCTTAAGCTTTTCCGCCGGTTTGATGTCGCCCAACACGATCATCCGGCGAATGGCGAAATAGGTGCGCTGCGTGGCAGAGCCGGCACTGGTCGAATTGCTGTCGCTTGGCCGGATGATGCAGGGGTCCATTCAAAATAACATCGATATTCTTCGCAAGGTGCAATTTAATGGACTTCGGCAAACCCAAGCGCTGCAAAACCCAACTTATTGTTTTAATTTCGCTTTTATGGACAAAAGAAATCCTTCCGCGTCCTGCCCCGCGGAGGTTCCGGCATGACAGACCCAATCCAGAGGCGAAGTATAAATTTTCGATCCGCGCCCGGCGCCTAACCGGACTTCGCAGGGCGCAGCGCCGTCAGGATAGGGACCAAGATCCGCGTGACGACGGGCACCGACAAAAGCCCGATCCCGAGGCCCAGGATACCGTCCATCGCCGCGGTGATGGCCCACTCGGCGAACGCCTCGGCGCGCCCGAACGCATGCGCTCCGGCGACGGCGGCATCGTGGATCAGGTGCCCCGGCCCGGTGACGCCGAACGCCTCCAGCCCGTGCACGATGATAGAGCCTCCGACCCACAGCATGGCCGCCGTTCCCACTGCCGATATCAGTGTCATGAACCCCGGCATGGCCCTCACGATCCCCCGGCCCAGCGCGCGCGTTGCGCCAAGCCGCCCGATCTGGCTCAGCTTCAGTCCGATATCGTCGGCCTTCACCAACAGCGCGACCGAGCCGTAGACCAACGCGGTGATCCCGATCGCCACAACCGCCAGCACAAGCGCCTCGGTCACGCGGCTGTCGGTCTCGATTGCGGCCAGCGTGATCGTCATGATCTCGGCCGACAGGATGAAGTCGGTCTTGATCGCGCCGGCGACGCGCTCGCGCTCCAGGTGCGCTGCGTCGAGCGGCGTCTCCTTCGGGATCGCATGTTCGTCATGGGCGAAGATATGGATGATCTTTTCGGCGCCCTCGAAGCATAAATAGGCCCCGCCCAGCATCAAGAGCGGCGTCAGAAGCCACGGCGCCAGAACGTTGAGAACCAGCGCGGCGGGAAGCAGGATCACCAGCTTGTTGAAGAACGAGCCGCGGGCGATCTTCCACACGATGGGCAGCTCGCGCGCCGCCGGCAGCCCGTGCACGTATTTCGGCGTCACCGCCGCATCGTCGATCACGACGCCGGCCGCCTTGGTGCCGGCCTTTACCGCGTCATCGACCACCCCGGAGGCGACCTTCGCCGACACTTTGGCCGCCTGGCCGGCCACATCGTCAAGCTGCACCGCCGCGATGCGCGCAAGCGCGGCGATGTCATCGAGCAATGCAAGAAGCCCACTCATCGCGGCCGCGTCCGGTCTGCGGTGTGGTTCGGCATTTCTTCCTCATCAAGCTGCGCCTTGAGGTGTAAGCTTAGCCCCGTCCGCGCCCTCGATCAAAGAGATAGCGGGCCGAGGCGGCACGGCAAACCGAAGATGCGGGCCCACGGCCCCCTCGCGCTAGTTAGCCGATTGGGCCGCGCCAGCCGAGGCCGGATACGTGCGGATGCCGTTTTCGGTCATGATCGAAAGGGCATTGCGGCCGGCGTTCTTGGCCGAATAAAGCGCGGCATCGGCGTCCCTGGACATCGCATCCTGATCCGGCACGGCATAAAGCAGCGATGTCGTGGCGCCAAGGCTGGCGCGCACTTCAAGCGCGTGTCCGCTAAAGCGCACGGGCCGGTCCAACTGGTCGAGCAAGCGTTGCCCCAAGCTTCTGACCGCCAGCCCGTCGGCGCGGTCATGCAGAACGATGGCAAACTCATCTCCGCCCAGCCGGAACACGGTGTCGCCGCTCCGCGCGATCTGTGTCAGAAGCCGCGCGAACTCCTTCAATACATGGTCGCCGGCCTCGTGCCCGAAGGTGTCGTTGATCGGCTTGAACCGGTCGAGATCCGCGAAGATCAGGCCAAACACCCGCCGCCCGGCTTCCAGTTCGCTAAAATCCCGGTCAAAAGCGCGCCGATTTCCGATGCCGGTCAGGGGATCGGTGAAGGCTTGCTCCTCTGCCTCCAGTTTTTCGACGTTCAGCCGCTTGCTGAGCGTGCGCCACTCGCGCATCGCGATCGCCCTTGCCTCGGACAGAAACAACATCTCGACCGTCATGTCCGTGGGCGCGAAATCCGATTGGGTCAGGCCGAACTTGCCGACCGCCTCGATCATGGTGATCCCGAAAGACAGGTTGAGAACCGCGCCGTCCCCCTCGAGCGGCATCAGGATCGCCTTGAATGTCGCATCCAGCTGCCCGGTGGGCCGCAGTTTCAGCGTCTGGCCGGCCTTTGCGAAAAGCCCTTCTACCGTCGTCACCCCCGCCGGGCGGTCGACCGAGAACACCTCGAAGAAATCAGCGCCCTCCAGCACCTCGGCAACGCCGATTTTCGTCAGCGTCGGGCCGGCATGGGTGATCTGCCCGCCGGGCGCAAGCGCCACGTGCAACGGCATCAGCCGATCCAGCGCATCTGCAGAGAAAGGGATCACGCCAGCGCCCTCCTAGCTTGCCAGATCGAAGGCTTTGCCGATGCTGAAGTTTGCATCGAAAATCAAGATTTCAAGCCGCTTCTCGCTGCTCTCGCCGGTCTGCATTTCGACCGTGACCAGCGCCCCGTAGTCGTCCGCCATGCCGCGCAGCACGCCGATCATCAGCGGGTAGAGCCAGTCCGGCCCATCCTCGAACGTCAGGTAGTAATAGCCGTCCGCCGCCTCTTCGACGACGAAATGCGGCAGAACGTCATCGTCAAGCGCCAGGCGCGCACGCCCCGGAAGCTCATCCAGCGAATTGAGGAAATCGACGTAACTGACCCCGCTGAAACGCAAAAGCCGGCGCAGGCTTTCCATGTCGCGATGCGCCACCAGATGCGTGCCCATGTCTTCCAGCAAGCCCTCGGCAGACCGCTCCAGGTGTTCGGCGGCGGCCTTGATGATCGCTTCGGAATGCGCGGGCGCGTAGCGCAGCATCGGCTCGAAATCGCCCTGCCGCATGCCGGCGGACACCACCACCGCATCCCATGACGCCTGCCCGTAGACAGAGGTCAGAAACATCTGAAACGCCTTGTTGAATATCCCTTGCATCGCGAACCCTCGTGATCAGCGACGGTCTAGTCCACATGGCTTAATAATTTGCCAAAATCAGGGGACTGCGAAGATCTCCACCCCGCGCACGCGCAGGGCGTTGATGCCGGGTGCGCCGATCACGAACGCGCCCGACCGGATGCGGTCGATCACCTCGGGCGGCAGACCGGTGTAGATCGGCTGCGGCAGGCTGTTGGGGCGCAGCTCACGAAAGCCGGCGTTGGCAGAGCCATGCGTGTTGACCCCGATCGACCGCGAGGTCTGCATCGTGATCACGAAAACCTCCAGACCGGGCGATGTGGTGAGGAAGTCGGCGATGACGGCTACACAGCCGGGATTGCCGCCCGGGGTGCTGCGCTCGCAGCCGGCGATCCAGTAGCTGATCCGCCCCGCACCCACGCTTTGGAAAAACGCCTCGGGCAAGGCGTCCGCCTCCCCGGTGACGGCCAACATCCCGCGCAGTGTTTCGATATCGGCCGCCAGGCTCTCCGGAGGCACCGCGCTCTGGAACTCGTACGCGCTTGCCGCACTGTCCAGAAGCGCCAGCCGAGGCTCAAGATCGCCGGCCCGCGGGTGCGCCGGATCGGACAGCCGCGCAATCGCCGCCGTACCGGCCCGGCCCCAGTCGTTGCGGATCGTCCAGAGGTCCAGCGCTTCGGCGGTGATCTCGCCACGCTCGAACCTTGCGATCTGGTGGTTGGACGAGATGCGCTCGGGGTTCAGCAGCGGCGTCAGCCAAAGCGCGGCAATCGCCACGGTGATCAGCGCCATGGCAACGTTGATCTGCCGAATTCGCTGGCTCCAGGCGCCGCGCAGCACGATGGCGGCGGCATATGCCAGCCCGTATAGCGCCGCGATCACCGCGCCGGCCATGGCCGCCAGCCGCGCCGGCGTCCAGCCGTACTGGTCCACCCGCAGCCAGACCGCATAGCAGGCCAAGAGCCCGATCACAGCCAGAAGTAAGGCCATTACCTGCACCGACAGCCGCAAGGTGCCCGAGCCCGCCTCTTCCTCGGCGTCCCGGTCCAGCGTCACCGAGATCAGCGTCAGCCCGACAAACGACATCCCCATCAGCGTGGCCGCCGCCGACAAGTTACCGAAAAGCCCGGACAATCCGCGAAGCGGCAGGGCGGCGACGAAGATTGCGACCACCACCGCAAGGACCGGAAGCAAAAGGCGCAACAGCCGCAACACCAGGCTGGGTGAGACGTAATCCGACAACTCGTTGGCCACCGCGATCGCAAGCCCCACCACGATCCCCGAGAGGACCGGCACCGCGCCGTCAAGCTCGAACAGGTCCTCGATGAAATCGAGCCCCACCAGCCCCAAAAGCGCGCTGCTCAGCAGCAATAGCGCCCAGAACACGCCCTGAAAGACGAAGGCGGCCGAAATGCGCACCACCGCCTGCCAGGCCTCGTCGAAGAGCGAGGCGTAATCGAAGATCAGCCCATCGCGCAGCCCGGTGATCAGGAACGGCCCCGGCAGCGCGAAAAGACACAAGAGCGCGGCAAAAAGCGGAAAGGATTCCAGGAAATCGTCGATAGTCTCGAACCGGTAGCTGGCCAAGGTCACCAGCGTCGCCACCGGCACCGCAACCATCAGACCGGCGATCAGCGCCTTGCGCATCGGCAGCGGCCCGACCGTGCCCAGCGCAAGACCGAAGAACCAACCCAGAAAGATCGACGTCACCAGGAACGCGCGCCCCGAGATCACGTCGTCATCGACGATCTCGATCAGGATATAAAGGCAAAGCCCGCCCAGACCGCCAAACGCGGCCAGCGCGATGCGTGTCGCAACCGTTCTGTCTGTCCCGAACATATGCCCTCTCTTGCCCTAGATCGCCGTCGGACCCAGTCTAACAAACCGGCGGCCCGTCGCCTATAGCGCAGAAATCCTTGAGCTTTTGGTGCGTGCGCGGCGCTGTACTCAGAAATCGGTCGGCGCGCCGCCCTCGGCCTTGCGCCGCGCTACGAAATCGGCCAGCTCGTCACGGATGGCATCGTCCATCGGCGGCGGCTCGAAACTGCCGATAATCTCCTTGAAAAGAACATTGGCGCGCTCGGCGGTCCAGACCCCTCCGGCCAGATCCCAGCCTTCGTAATTGCGCCAGTCGGCCAGGAAAGGCTGGTAGAAGGCGGTGGTATAGCGATCCTGGGTGTGCTGGATGCCGAAGAAATGCCCCTCGTTTCCGACATCGCGGATCGCATCGAGCGCGATGTCGCCGGGTTCTGTGGCGGTGATCGCGGGATCGAAATAGCGCTGGATCATCTGCAGAACTTCGCAATCCATGATGAATTTCTCGGGGCTCGCGATCAGCCCGCCCTCTAGCCATCCGGCGGCGTGATAGACGATATTGGTGCCCGACTGCACCGCCGCCCAGAGACTGTTCGAGGTCTCCCACATCGCCTGGCCGTCCGGCACGTTGGCGGCGCAGGACCCCGAAGAGCGCATCGGCAGCTTGTAGTAGCGCGCCATCTGCCCGGTCATCTGCGTCGCGCGCATGTATTCCGGCGTGCCGAAGGCCGGCGCGCCCGATTTCATGTCGACATTCGATGTGAAGGTACCGATCACGCAAGGGCAGCCCGGCCGCACGTACTGGAACAAGGCGATCGCGCACAGCGCCTCTGCGATCGACTGCGCCACCGCCCCGGCCATCGTCACCGGCGCCATCGCGCCGGCCAGGGTGAAGGGCGTCACTACCAACGCCTGCCCGCGCCGCGCCAGACGCAGGCAGCCGTCGATCATCGGGTGGTCGTGCTTCAGGGGCGAGGTAGAGTTGATATTGGTGTACATGTGCGGGCGCGCCTCGAAGGCCTCATGGCTCAGCCCGCCGGCAATGCGCACCATCTCCATCACGTCCTCGACCCGCTCTTTGCCCAGCGAATAGGCGTGCGCCACCTTGTCGGTCAGGGTCAGCTTGTCATAGACCACATCGAGATGCCGCTCGCGGGGATGGATATCCACCGGCTCGACCGGGTAGCCGCCCGCGAAATGGATGCAGTTGAAATACTGTGTCAGCCTCAGAAGATCGGCGCATTGCGCGCGGGTGCCGGGCACCTTGCCGGTTTCCATATCCCAGTAGTTCGGCGGCGACGAGACGTTGCCGAAGAGCAAGTGCCGCCCGCCGATGGGGATCTCGCGCGCAGGATTTCGCGGCATGATCGTGAAGGTCTCGGGCGCAAGGGCGACCATCTCCATCACCCAGTCGCGGCCCATCTTCACGTTGCGGTCCTGGACCGTGCAACCGGCCTTTCGAAAGAGATCCAGCGCCTCGTCGTTCAGAAACTCGATGCCGATCTCTTCGAGGATACGCATCGCGCCGTCATGGATCGCTTCGACACCCTCGGGCCTCAAGGGCTCGGTCGGCGCATCGGTATTGACCGGGATCGACCACGGCATCTGCTCGATCACGGCGTCGCCGCGCCGGCCCGCAAGCCCTGCCCGCCCGCCGCTGCGGCGCCGCTTTGCTGGCTGACCCGTCATCCACATCTCCTTGCCACCTGCCCCCAGAATGGGCAGAGCGGCAGGTCCCATGCGGGCCGGATCGCGACGGTTTTTGTCGTTTTTTGCGCGCTCTGCCCGGCGCTATGCGCGCCTAGAAGCGCTCCAGCCAGCCCGGCAGATGCGCGATATCGGGCAGCACAACGTCGGCATAAGGCGCAAGGTCATCGGCGCTTGCCGTGCCGGTCAGCACACCGGCGCACAGCGCGCCGGCCGCGCGCCCCGCGATCAAATCGTGCCGGCTGTCGCCCACCATCACAACCGCGGCCTCGGGCACGCCCACCGCCTTGGCAAAGGCATGGATCATCCCAGGCGCCGGTTTCATGCCGTGGCCGCTGTCATAACCGGCGAGGAAATCGAAGAGCTCCACGATCGCTTCGGCCTTCAGATGCGCTCGCGCCGGGGCCTCGGCGTCATTGGTGGCAAGACCGACCGCATAGCCGCGCGCCCGCAGATCCTTCAGGAACGGTGCCAGCGGCAAGACCGGCAAAAGCTGCGCATCGGCCGCGCTGGCGTTCATCCGCGCGGCGATCTCGCTGGCGCTCAGCCCCTCCAGATGCGGCGCAAGCTCGGCGCCGATCACCTCGGGCGTCTCGGCGATCACGACGCTGGTCGGCGCAAAGCGGCGGGTCTGAAGATCGTAGTCCAGCGCCTCTGCCAGCCGCGCCGCCCGCCCCGGATCGCCGCCGGCGAGATCCTCGATAAATCCGGCCGCCCACGTCCCCCAGCTTAGCTGGAAGTCGAAAAGCGTGCCGTCCTTGTCGAACAAAATGGCGCTGGGTCTGGTCACCCGGCAGCTATGGCACCTCTTGCACCGATTGCAAAGCGCACACCGGCACCAGAGCCGGCGTTGACAGGGCGCGGCGGATCGCCCACCAAGACACTCCATGAGCTACCGTTTGCACGCCTCGCTCGGCTATCACCTCTCGCGCGCCGCCCGCGTGCAAGAGCGCCGCCTCGACGAGGGGCTCAAACCCCTGGGCCTGACGCGCACAAGCTGGTGCGTTCTCTTGGCGGTCGGCAACGAGGGGCTAAGCCGCCCCTCGCTGATCGCCCGCTTCATCGGGATCGACCGCACTGCGACCTCGCGCACCTTGCGCGGCATGGAAGACAGCGGTCTGATCGCGCGCAAGGCCGGCGACGGCGACGGGCGCACAACGGCTGTGCAACTGACCGCCCTCGGCCGCCAGCGCCTAAGCGAGGGCACGCCGCTGGCGCAGGCCAACAACGCGGTCATGGCAGAGCGGCTGTCGGCCAGCGAACATGCCGACCTGATGCACTACCTGGCCCGGCTGACCGATGGCGCCGAGGCGCTGAAGAAGCTCTGAGCCGCATCCGGCCCGGCCACCCGACGAGGGCGCTTCGCCCAGCTCAGGTCCAGTGCATTTCGGCGCCGCCCGGCAAAGCGGCGCGCGCGGCCTGGGGCTGGGTGTAGGGCGCGCCCAAATCGTCGCAGCAGGCAATCACCCACGCATCGTCCATCATCAAGAAATCCAGCACCGCCCCAAGAAAGGCCGGATCGGCGGCGCCGTGCCGCAAATCCTCGGCCGACGCCCCCGAAGCCCCCATGAACACAGGCAAAATCTCGTCCTGAGCCGCCAGCCATCCCAGCGCGCGGGTCGCGAAAATCTCAGCGGCATTCCGCTCCATCTGGTGCTCCGGCAAATTTCTGAAACTGTTTCTTAACCAATATCGCCAATATCTCAATTCACTAGGCACAAACCGTATCAAATTGTGAGGATCTTCATGGGCGGGCGCATTTTGGTCGCGGACAGTGTCGCAACGAACCGCATCGCCCTGGCGGCTATTCTCAAACGCGGGCGTTACAACGTATCGATGTGCTCCACCGCCTCTGACGCACTGCAGATGGCGCGCGCCGCGCCGCCCGACCTGGTGTTCTCGGCCAGCGAACTTCCCGACATGCCCGGCACCCGACTGACAGAGCGGCTGAAGGCCCAGACCGGGATGCGCGATGTTCCGGTGCTCTTGATGTCGCGCGACCGCGAGGCCGGCGATGTCGTCTCGGCGCTTGCCGCGGGGGCCGAAGACGTGATGCCCCAGCCCTTCAACGAACTTGCGCTGATGGCGCGCACCCGCAGCCTGATGCGCGCCCGCGAGACCGACCGCGCGCTGGAGCAGCACCAAAGCACGGTGCGCTGTCTTGGCTTTTCCGAGCAGGCTCCGGATTTCGCGCCGGCGGCCCGGATCGCTCTGGTTGCCGAAAGCCGCGCCCGCGGCATCGCCCTGGCCGCCCAGCTCAAACGCGAGATCAGCCAGCCGGTCGCCACGCTCGATCTGACCGGCGCCCTGGCCGAAGCCGATAGCGCCGCGCCGCCCGACGTCTACGTGATCGATGCTACGCTGGAGGCGCCCGGCGACGGGCTGCGGCTTCTGGCGGACCTGCGCTCGCGACCCGGCACACGGCATGCCGCCATCGTCATCATCACCGATGCCGATAACAGCATGGCGGTGGCCAACGCGCTCGATCTCGGCGCCAATGACCTGCTGCTCGTCGGCTTTCAGCCGCAAGAGCTTGCCCTGCGCCTGAAAAACCAGCTGGCCCGCAAACGGCGCGCCGATCTTTTGCGCGCCTCGGTCGAGGACAGCATGCGTCTTGCGGTGATCGATCCCCTGACCGGGCTCTATAACCGCCGTTACGCCTATGCCCATATCGCCCAGATCGACGAGCTGGCCCGCAAGACGGGACGGCAATACGCGGTGATGCTGGCCGATATCGACCGCTTCAAAGCGATCAACGACACCTGGGGCCATGCCGCGGGCGACGCCGTGCTGGCCGAGGTCGCAAAGCGGTTGCGCGACAATCTGCGCGGCATCGACATGGTGGCCCGAATCGGCGGCGAAGAGTTCCTGATGGCCCTGCCGAAGACCAGCGACATAGATGCCCGGATGGCGGCAGAGCGGCTTTGCGCGCTGATCGCCCGCGATCCCGTGCGCCTGCCGGGCTCGGACCAGAGCACGGCGGTCACGATCAGCATCGGGCTTGCGATGAGTGGCGCGAAAGGGCGCCTCAGCCTGCCGGTCAACACTCTGATCGACAAGGCCGACCGGGCGCTTTACTGCGCCAAAGCAGAAGGGCGCAACCAGGTCACGGTCAGTCGCACGGCCGCCTGAAGACGGCCGAATATTACACTGAAATAGATCACTTATCTGCGATCTCGGCGCAGCGAATTGTCCAGCCGGTCGGCATATTGCATCCGATCGCCATGGCTGATCGAGGCCAGGTGATCCAGCAGGATCCGCTCGCCGATTTCCTGCCGGTCGACCGCCAGTCCGCGCTGCTCTGCGATCAGCGCCGCCACCGCGCGCCGGTCGAAGGTCTCGGCCCGAAGCGCCTCCAGAAGTGCATCGAAACGGGCTCGCAGCATCTCGCGGTTCTGGCGCAGGGGCTCGGCCTGATTGCGTAGCGCGCGGCCCAGCGCCCGCCGGTCGCGCGGCTCCAAAGCGGCAACGAACGGCAAGGGCCCCAACTCGCGCGCGCCCTGAAAGCGGTCGCCGTCGCGCCCATCAAGGCCGCCGCGGCCCAGCGCGCCCAGTACGATCCCGACGATCAGCAGGTTCAGACCAAGCGAGAGTGCAAGAAGCATCTTGACCCAAAGCGCCGTCCTGGTGACCGGTCCGGCCGCCCCCGGTGTGTCGCTAGTCATCGTCTCTACCCCTCTTCAAGCGCCAGGCCACCATAGCCGGGCAGAAGATCGCCAAGCTCGAAGGCCGCGGCGGTCTCTTCGGCGGCGGAAAAGACCCCAAGCCCCACGGGCTGCGCATAGCCGATCCAAATCCCGGCCACCGTTGCCGTTGCCAGCCCCGCCATCGCGGGCCAGCCGCCGATCGCCTCGGAAATCCGCGCCAGCAGCCCGGCCCGCGCCGGTGCGGGCGGGGCCGGTATCTCGGCCAGCGCATCGGCGTAAATGCGTTCCATCAGATCGGCTGAAGCCACAGGCGCATCCCCGCGCCCAGCTTCAAAAAAGCCCTCCAACAGATTGTCGACGTTCTCTTTTTCCTCAGTCATCGCCATATCCCAACTCTGCGCGCCGTCCAGCCAACCCGGCCGCGAGGCCGCGCTTTGCGCGAGCGGTCAGACTTTCCACCGCTTCCACGCCAATGTCCATGATCTCGGCAATCTCGGGGTTGGACAGACCCTCAAGATGGCGCAGCACCACCGCTTCGCGCTGTCGGTCCGGCAGGCGGGCCAATGCCTCTTGCAGCGCCGCCGCACGATCGGCCTCGATCAACCCCGCCTCGGCGCTGGCGCTGGCGTCCCGAGGCTCGGGCGCGGCGTCCAGATCCACCGAACGGCCTGATTTGCGCAACCGGTCGATGCAGAGGTTAGAGACCACCCGGAAGGCCCAGGTCGAGACCTTGGCCTGTCCGGCCTGCCAGTCCGGCGCCATACGCCACAGACGCAGCATCGCCTCTTGCGCCACGTCTTCGGCCTCGGCAGCATCGCGCAGCATCCGCGCGGCATAGCCGTAAAGGCGCGGGGTCAACCGCTCGGTCAGCAGCCGCACCGCCGCCGCATCGCCGCGCCCATAGGCGGCCAGAAGCGCTTCGTCGCTGTCGTCCCCTCTGGCATCAAATGGCATCTGCATCCTGTCAAAGGCCTATCCCGCGCGCGGAGCCGCGGCAACCGGCGCAGGTCGCCTAGCCCCGCGCCGTCTGCGATGCGCGGATCAGCGGTTGGCGCGGCCGCCGCCATGACGTTTGCCGAACCCGCCGCGACGCTCGGCAAAGCGCTCTTTCATCGCCTCGAACTCTGCCTCCGAGATGGCGCCGTCACCATCTGTATCAAGACGCTCCAGCATGGCCCCGCCACCCCGGCGGCCGCCCTGCGCTTCCAGCACATCGCGGCTGAGCACTCCGTCGCCATCGGCGTCAAGCCGGCTGAACATCTCGGCTGCCCGCTCAGAGGACCGGGCCTGCGCGTGGCTTTGGAACTCCTCGAGGGTGACATCGCCGTTGCCATCGGCATCGATCTCGGCAAAGCGGGCGCTGCGATGGGCATCCAACTCGGCTTGCGTGACCAGCCCATCGCCATCGGCGTCAAGCTGCGAGAAGTCGATCTGCATCCCGCGCGGCCCGCCCCGGCCCGGCCCGCCAGCGGCATACACCGCCGATCCTGCCACCATCGCCGTCAAGGCCGCTGCAATCGTCAGTTTTGTCATCGTGCTCATATCTCGTCATCCTTTGCTTGTCCGAAGCAGCTTCATTGCCTGCATTCTGGACTTCAAACGCGGCAGCACGCCGGTTCCGTCGGCAAATCGCGGTTTTTTTTGCGACATCCTGCCGCAAGGACACTTTGCACGGGTTTTTCTTCACGCCGGGCGCGGTAGGACGGAAGCAATCCTCAACGGCGAGCCGCCCCATGACCGATCAAAGCCACGGTGCATCCGCAGATACCGAACCTGCGCCCACGCGGCCGCTACGCCCGTCGCTGATGCGCGGCTGGCGGCGCAAATGCCCCAAGTGCGGCGCTGGCCCGCTTATGGCGAGCTACCTGAAGGTGCGCGACACCTGCACGGTTTGCGGAGAAGAGTTGCACCACCATCGCGCCGACGATGGCCCGGCCTACTTGACCATCCTGATCGTCGGCCACCTGATGGCGCCCGCCATCATCTGGGCCTTCACCACGTTCCGCCCCGACCCGATGGTCTTGGCCTCGATCTTCGCGGTGGGCTGCGTCGGGCTTTCGCTGTTCCTTCTGCCGCGGCTCAAGGGTATGATCGTCGCGTTTCAATGGGCCAAGGGCATGCACGGGTTCGGGGCCTCCGGCAGCGCCTGAACCCCGGCAAGGGGCATCGGATGAGCCAGCCACCCCAGATCCGTGATGCCGCCACCACCATCCTGGTGCGCGATGCGGCAACGCGGCCCCGCGTCCTGATGGGTCAGCGCGGCGCGAACGCGATCTTCATGCCCGGCAAGTTCGTCTTTCCCGGCGGCGCGGTCGATGACGCCGATCGCAAGGTACCGCTCGCCGAACCCTTGCCGCCGGGCTCTGCCAGCCGGCTTTCCGAAGAGAACACCGGCACCGCGCCGGGCGGGCTCGCGGTCGCCGCGATCCGCGAGCTTTGGGAGGAAACCGGGCAGATCCTCGGCCAGCGCGGCGACTGGAGCGCGCCGCCCCAGAACTGGTCCGGCTTTGCCGCCAGCGGCCACCGCCCGGCCGCAGGCGCGCTGTCCTTCGTCTTCCGCGCGATCACCCCGCCGGGCCGCCCAAGGCGCTTCGATGCGCGCTTTTTTCTGGCGCCCGCCGAGGCGCTGCAAACGGATCCGGACGATTTTTCGGGCGCATCAGGAGAGCTGTCGCACCTGCAATGGGTGCCGCTGACCGACGCGCGCGCCTTCGATCTGCCGTTTATCACCACGATCGTGCTGTCCCAGATCGCAGCCCGCCTGCCAGACCTCGCGCCGCCCACCGAGGTGCCGTTCTTTTCGGGCAACGATGAGGAAATGCTCTACCGGCACCTGCGAGGCCAAGCGCCCCGGCCCGCCTTCTAGGCCGCCGCGATCAGCACCACTGCCGAGCCCGCGATCAGCGCCATCCCAAGATACTCACGCGCCGAAATCCGCTCCGAAAACACCCATCTCGCCGCAAGCGCCGAAAAGACCAGCTCCACCTGCCCCAGCGCAAAGACATAAGCTGCGCTCTGCAGCGCAAAGGCGGCAAACCAGCCAAGGCTGCCCAACATCGAGAAGAGCCCCACCAGGGCGCCCGCCCGCCAGGCGCGAAAAAGCGCCGCGATCTGCCCCGGCTCGCGCCAAACCAGCCAGGCGCCCAGCGCCGCGCTCTGAAAGGTGGTGACGATGGCCAGTGTGACGCCGGCGCGCAGCGCCAGATCATCCGTCTCAAGCGCCAGCACCGCGCCGCGATAGCCCACAGCCGAGATCGCGAAAAAGACGCCCGAGCCAAGCCCCAGCCCCGCCGAACGCAGCGCGAGACCCGCCGCCCCGGTTCCGCTGCGCATCAGCGCCAGAACGCCAAGGAACCCAACGCCGATCGCCAGCGCGCCACCGGCAGAGACCCGGTCGCCCAGAACCACGAATCCAGCCAGCGCCGTCAGCATGACCTCGGTTTTCTTGAACGTGATGCCGATGGCGAAACTGCGATGGGAAAAAAGCGCGACCACTGCCATCGTCGCAAGGATCTGCGCCGCCCCACCGATCAGCGCATAGGGCCAAAACCCCGGCCCGATCGGCGGCAGGGGCGCGCCACTGGCCAAAAGATAAACAACCAGCAAGGCCGCCACGAGCGGCGCGGAATAGACAAACCGCGCTAGTGTCGCGCCGCCGGCCGACAAGGGCCCGCCCGCCAGCAGTTTTTGCACCATGAACCGAACGGTCTGGGCCAGCGCTGCGCCGATGGTGATCGGGATCCAAAGCTCCATCCACCGGGACTGTCACAGCCGCGCGCGCGGTGTCCAGCTTCATCTGGCCAAAAATACCTCCGCCGGAGGCTCCCGCAATCGCGGACCGGGGCTGCCGGCTCACGCGGTGCGCAGTCGCCCCGGCCTGGCGCACTCCACCCAGGCGCGCAGCGCTGCCCCGAATGCCTCGAAAAGCGGTCGCGAGACCGGATCGCCGGCCGCGTTCCACTCCGGGTGCCATTGCACCGCCAGCGCAAAACCCGGCGCGCCGCTGACATAGATCGCCTCGGCAGTGCCGTCCTCGGCCCAGCCATCGACGGTAACCCGCGCGCCCGGCGCCTTGATGCCTTGCCCGTGCAGCGTGTTGGTGCGCACCTGCTCGGCGCCCATGATCTGGTGAAAGACGCCGCCCGGCGTGAAGCGCACATCGTGGCGCAGCTCGAATTTTTCCTCCAGCGTGCCGTCCGGCGGCATCCGGTGGTTCATCCGGCCCGGCAGCTCGCGGATCTCGGGGTAAAGGCTGCCGCCCATGGCGACGTTCATTTCCTGAAAACCGCGGCAGATCCCGAAGACCGGCTGTCCGGCCTCGACGCAAGCGCGCACCAACGGAAGCACCAGCCGGTCGCGGTGCCGGTCGAATGTGCCGTGCGCCTCGGTCTCGCTCTCGCCGTATTCCTCGGGATGCACATTGGGCCGACCGCCGGTCAGCAGGAACCCGTCGCAGGCCGACATCAACTCCTCGGTCGTGGCAAGCCGCGGATCGGCGGGGATCAGCACCGGCATCGCTCCGGCCACATCATGCACCGCATCGGTGTTCATCGTGCCCCCGGCATGCACCGGGTAGTCATCGTTCAGAAGATTGCTGTTCGAGATGATCCCGACGACAGGCCGCGCCATTCCACTTCCCTACAAATCAAACGTTCCCAGAAGTATAGGCATGCCAAATGGCCAATAAAACGGCATTTGCACGATATTTGCACCGCCGGGCGCGCAAATCACGCGATTTTCAGGCAAATTGCGCGCATCTTTGACCCAAAGCCCCCTGGCCGGTCGGCGCGCAGAGGCGCAGGCGCCGTTCAGGCCTCGCCTTGCAGCCCGGCCGCCTCGATCCCGGCCAGCGCCGCGATCACGTCGTTATCGGAGGTATCCCCGGTCACGCCCACCGCGCCCACGATCCGATCGCGCTTGTCGCGCACCAGAACGCCGCCCGGCACCGGGATCAATTGGCCGCCATAGGCGCCGTTCACCGCGGCGATGAAATAGGCCTGGTCCTCGGCCCGCGCCATCTGCGCCCGGCCCGCGATCCCCAGCATGACCGACCCGTAGGCCTTGCCATGAGCGATCTGGAACCGGCCCGGGGCGGCGCCGTCCTCGCGCTCGAACGCCTGCACGTTGCCGCCGGCATCGAGCACGATCACCGACAGGGGTTTCAGCTCCAGCTCGCGCCCCTTGGCGAACGCGGCCTTTATGATGCCGCGGCATTTCCGGATCGGTATTTCTGCCATTTACGATGCCTTTCGCGCTTTGAGTTCCAGCCGCCGCTTGTGCAGCACCGGTTCTGTATAGCCCGAAGGCTGCACCCGGCCCAGAAAAACCAGATCATGCGCGGCCGCAAAGGCGATCCCGTCAAAGCCCGGCGCCATCGGCCGGTAGTCTGGGTCGCCGGCATTCTGGGCATCGACCCGCACCGCCATCCGGCGCATCGCGTCCTCGACATCGGCCTCGCTGACCACGCCGTGATGCAGCCAATTGGCGATATGCTGGGCCGAGATCCGGCACGTGGCGCGGTCCTCCATCAGGCCCACATCGTTGATATCGGGCACTTTCGAGCAGCCCACGCCATGGTCGATCCAGCGCACCACGTAGCCCAGAATGCCCTGCGCGTTGTTCTCGACCTCGCGGATGGTCTGCTCGCGCGACCACTTGCGGTAGGCGGCCATCGGGATATCCAGGATCGTGTCCACATAGGCGCGCCGCCCGCCCGCCTTCAGCTTGGCCTGCACCGCAAAGACATCCACCGCGTGATAATGCAGCGCGTGCAGCGTTGCCGCGGTGGGCGACGGCACCCAGGCGCAGTTCGCGCCCGACTTGGGGTGCTCGATCTTGCTCTCCAGCATGGCCGCCATCTGGTCGGGCATCGCCCACATGCCCTTGCCGATCTGCGCCTTGCCCGACAGCCCGCATTCAAGGCCGATATCGACGTTCTGGTTCTCGTAGCCGGAAATCCACGCCTTGCGCTTGATGAAATCCTTGCGGCTGAACGGGCCGGCCTCCATCGAGGTGTGGATCTCGTCGCCGGTGCGGTCGAGAAACCCGGTATTGATGAAGGCCACCCGGTTCTTGGCGGCGCGGATGCATTCCTTGAGGTTGACCGAAGTGCGCCGCTCTTCGTCCATGATCCCCAGCTTGACGGTATAGCGCGGCAACCCCAGAGCGCTTTCGACCTGGGTGAAGGTCTCGTCGGCGAAGGCGACCTCTTCCGGCCCGTGCATCTTCGGCTTGACCACGTAGACCGAGCCCTTGACAGAGTTGCGCGGCCCCTCGTCCTTTTTCAGATCGTGCATCGCGATCAGCGTGGTCACCACCGCGTCCATCAGCCCCTCGGGCACCTCGTCGCCGCCTTTCAGCCGGATCGCGGGGTTGGTCATCAGGTGGCCGACATTGCGCACCAGCATCAGCGCCCGGCCCTTGACCTTGGCGGTGCCGCCGTCGGGCGCGGTATAGATCCGGTCATCGGCCAGCCGGCGGGTCAGCGTCCGTCCGCCTTTCTCGAAGGTGTCTTCCAGATCGCCCTTCATCAGCCCCAGCCAGTTGCGATAGGCCAGCACTTTGTCCTCGGCATCGACGCAGGCCACCGAATCTTCGCAATCCAGGATCGCCGACATCGCGCTTTCGATTCGCACGTCGGCGAGGCCATTCTGGTCGCGGCTGCCGATGAAATGGGTGCGGTCGAAGACCAGCTCGACATGCAGCCCGTGATTGCGCAACAGGATCGCATCGGGCGCCTTGGGATGGCCGCTATAGCCTGCGAACTTTTCGGGCGCGACCAGCGGCATGTCGTCGGCCAGAAGTGCGCCGTCGCGGACGTGGTAGCGGCGTACATCGGCGTGGCTGGTGCCGTCGAGCGGGAAGGCGCTGTCGAGAAACACCCGCGAACGGGCCACGACACGGCCGCCCCGGCCCTTGTCATAGCCGCCCCCCGGCGGCGCGCTGCCCATCGCGTCGGTGCCGTAGAAGGCATCGTAAAGGCTGCCCCAGCGCGCGTTCGCGGCATTGAGCGCATAGCGCGCGTTGGTGATCGGCACCACAAGCTGCGGGCCCGGCACGGCCGCGATCTCGGGATCGGTGTTCTCGGTTTCGATCTCGAAATCGCCGGCCTCGGGCAGAAGATAACCGATCTCGTTCAAAAACGCCTTGTAGGCCTCGTGATCGTGCGGCTGGTTGCGCCGCTTGATGTGCCATTCGTCGATCTGTGTCTGCAGCTCTTCGCGCCGCCGCAGCAGCGCCCGGTTCTTCGGCGCAAGCGCATGCACGATTTCCGAAAAGGCAGTCCAGAAGGTGTCCGCTTCGATCCCGGTTCCCGGCAGGGCCTCGGTCTCGATGAACGCGGCCAGCTCGGCATCGACCTGAAGGTCGCTTTTGGCAAGAGTGTTCGGCATCGGACGGGCTCCTTCAGATCAGTCAGGATCAGGTGGTATACAGTCGCATGCGGCCTCAGTTAGCCGGTCTGCCGCCTGCCGACAAGCCTCTGGTCAGGTGTCCTGACCACTTGCGCCCGCCCGGCCCCGGTTGCGCCGGCACCGATCCGAGCAATAGCGCACTTCGTGCCAGACCTTTGCCCATTTCTTGCGCCATGCGAAGGGCCGCCCGCAGGTGGCGCAGATCTTGGTCGGCAGATCGCCCTTCTTCACCGCTTTGCCCATATCAGTGCCTTTCCGCCCGTCCGCCGCCGCGCAATTCCATCTGCCGGTAAAACGCGCTGAGGCTCTTGTCCGGCTCGGGGCGAAAACGCAGCCCGGGCGCGATCTCTTCCATCCGGTCAAGCCGGAACATGCGGAAATCCTTGCGCAGCTCGCACCAGGCCACAAGGGTCCAGACCTTGCCCCAGAACCACAGGCCCAGCGGCCGCACCACGCGGGTCGAGCCGGCGCGCGCCTCGTCGCGGTAGACCAGCGACAGCCGCTGGCGCGCCTCGACCGCCGCCTCGATCTCGTCGATGCGGGCGCGCAGATCGTCGGTCATCTCCCAGCCCAGCGCATGGACCGACACCGCCCGCGCCCGGGCCCGCTCGGCCTCGGGCAGCACCGTCTCGATCTTGATCAGCGCCTCTTCGGCGCCGCGCGCCATGCTGGCCCCGCCCCAGGCCTTGATCAGCCGCGCGCCGGCGACCAGCGCGACTATCTCGTTGCGGGTGAACATGAGCGGCGGCAGATCATAGCCTTCCTCCATCACATAGCCCACGCCCGCCTCGCCATCGATCGGCACGCCGGTGGACTGCAGATCGGCGATATCGCGGTAGATCGTGCGCTCGGACACTTCCAACTCCTCGGCGAGCCGCGCCGCGGTGGTCAGCCGACCGCCCCGCAGACGCTGAACGATCTGGAAAAGGCGGTCGGCGCGGCGCATCAGGCTCCCTCGAAGAACCCGATGGAATTGCCGAATGGATCCTTGCAGTAGACAAAGCGTCCGGCGGGGATTGCTATGATCTCGGACACGACCTTGCCGCCGGCATCCCAGATCCGGTCCACAACCTCTTCCAGCGGCCCCTCGGCCGACAGGTGGACCGTCGGGCCCTCGCCATCGCGCGCCGGCTTGCCGACGTAGAGATGCCCGGCCACGCCGGTCCTCGGCTCTTGGGTCGGAAAGACGGCAATCGGCTGCGGCCCCATGTCGGTGCTCGCCGCCAGCGCGGCGCCGGTCACCTTGCTGTAGAACGCCATCCCGGCCTCCAGGTCCGTCACGGGAATCTCGCTCCAAACGATAAAGTCTTTGGGCTGATAGGTCATCGGTCTTTCTTCCTCTGTTTGGTTGTTTGGATGCCCCCTCTTCGCACACCCCTCCTGACAGCTTCCTGTCAGGAGCCTTGCACCCTTGCCCGCACCCCGCCCGGCCCCTAGTCTGGCGGCAACCAAAAAACGACAGGCCGGGCGTCATGAAAGATCAAGCAGCCACCCCCACCTACCTTGCCGACTACCAGCCCCCGGCGTGGCTGGTGCGGGACGTCGAGCTCAGCTTCAAGCTTCACCCCAAGGCGACCCGCGTTACATCCCGCATCCGCTTCATCCCGAACCCGGCCACCAAGGACCGGCAGTTCTGGCTGGATGGCGAGGAGCTGACGCTTTTGTCGGCCCGTATCGACGGCCAGCCGGTGCAGCCGATAGTCACCGACAAGGGTCTTAGCTGCAATGTGCCCGCCGCACCCTTCGTCTGGGAGGCCGAGGTCGAGATCTCGCCCCAAGACAACACTTCGCTGGAAGGGCTATACATGTCGAACGGCATGTACTGCACGCAATGCGAGGCCGAGGGGTTTCGCAAGATCACCTACTACCCAGACCGGCCCGACGTGATGGCCACCTTCCATGTCGAGATCGACAGCAACCTGCCGGTGCGGCTGTCCAACGGCGATCTGAAATCCCAGACGCGCAGCCGCGCCGTCTGGCAGGACCCCTGGCCGAAACCGGCCTATCTTTTCGCGCTGGTCGCCGGCGATCTGGTGGCCCATTCGGGAAGTTTCCGTACCGCTTCTGGCCGCGACGTTGCGCTGAACATCTGGGTGCGCCCCGGCGACGAGGGCAAATGCGGCTTCGCGGTGGACGCGCTGAAACGCGCAATGCTGTGGGACGAAAAGGCCTATGGCCGCGAATACGATCTCGATGTCTTCAACATCGTGTCGGTCAGCGACTTCAACGCCGGCGCGATGGAGAACAAGGGCCTCAACATCTTCAACTCGCGTTACGTGCTGGCCAGCCCCGAGACCGCGACCGACCGCGACTATGCGCTGATCGAGGATATCATCGCGCACGAGTATTTCCACAACTGGACCGGCAACCGCATCACCTGCCGCGACTGGTTCCAGCTGTGCCTGAAGGAAGGACTGACGGTGTTCCGCGAGCAGCAGTTCGGCGGCGACCAGCGCGGCCACGCGGTCAAGCGGATCGAGGATGTCGTCACCCTGCGGGCGGCCCAGTTCCGCGAAGACGCCGGCCCGCTGGCACATCCGGTTCGCCCCGCAAGCTATTATGAAATAGACAATTTCTATACCGCGACGGTCTACGAAAAGGGCGCCGAGCTGATCGGCATGCTGAAAACCCTCGTCGGCGCGCAGGGCTATGCCAAGGCGCTGTCGCTTTACTTTGACCGCCACGATGGCCAGGCCGCCACGATCGAGGACTGGCTCGCCGTCTTCCAGGACGCCACCGACCGCGACCTGTCGCAATTCGCGCGCTGGTACACGCAGGCTGGAACGCCGCGCATCAGCGTTGAAAACCAATACAGTGAAGGCACTTACAGGCTGACATTCACGCAGGAAACCCGGCCCACCCCGGGGCAGTCGAAAAAGGCGCCGCAGGTCATTCCGATCGCCGTGGGGCTTCTGGCCGAGGACGGCACCGAACTGGTGCCCACCACCGTGCTGGAGATGACCGAGGCCCGGCAAAGCTTCACCTTCGAGGGCCTGCCGTCCAAGCCCCGCCCGTCGCTCTTGCGCGGCTTTTCCGCGCCGGTGATACTCAACCAAGTCCTCTCGCCCGAAGAGCGCGCCTTCTTCATGGCCCACGATACCGACCCCTTCCGCAAGTGGGAGGCCGGCCGGCAACTGGCCCGTGACGTGCTGACCGGCATGATCGCCGAAGGCGCCGCGCCCGGGCCGGACTATTTCGACGCGATGCGCAAGGTGCTGGGCGACGACCGGCTCGATCCCGATTTCCGCGCCCTGATGCTCGCGCTGCCATCCGAGGACGATCTGGCGCAAACGCTCTTTGACGCCAGCGTCACGCCTGATCCCTGGCGTATCCATGACAGTTTGCGCGCACTCAGTGTGGCGCTGGCCACGCGGCTTGAAGACCTGCTGGTGCGGATCTACGCCGATATGGAAACGCCCGGCCCCTATGCCCCGCGCGAGGCGCCCCGGCGGGCGCTGCGCGGGGCCGCGCTGCGGCTTCTCAGCTACATCGACGGCGGCGCGGCGGCCCGCGCGCAGTTCGAGGCGGCGCGCAACATGACCGAAGAGCTGGGCGCGTTCTCATGCCTGCTGACCATCGGCGAAGGCGGCGATGCCGCCGCGCAGTTCTATCGCCGATGGCACCATGACCGGCTGGTCACCGACAAGTGGTTCGCCCTTCAGGTCAGCCACGCCGCCCCCAACAAGGCCGCTGCCACCGCCGGCGCGCTGACCGCGCATCCCCAGTTCGAGTGGAAGAACCCCAACCGCTTCCGCTCGGTCTTCGCCGCGCTGATCTCGAATGCGGCGGGCTTTCACGATCCCTCAGGCGCCTCTTACGCGATGCTGGTCGACTGGCTGATCAAGCTCGATCCGGTCAATCCGCAGACGGCGGCCCGGCAAGTGACAGGGTTCGAGACATGGCGGCGCTACGACAAGGATCGCCAGGATCTGATCGAAGCAGAGCTCAACCGGCTGGCCGCCACGCCGAACCTGTCGGGAGAGACCTCAGAGATGGTCACCCGCATCCTCGATGGCTGAGCCGCTGGTCTTTTCCCGCCCCGCCCGCCGGCCTTTCGGCTATGCGATGATCGGCGTTGCGCTGGTGGGCCTTGGCGCGCTGATCTACGGCATCGACGCGCATCCGCTGGTGATCACCATCTTTGCCCTTCTGATCGCGCCGGCGGTCTGGGACGTGGCCAAGGGCTCGGTCGCCACCTTGCGGGTCGATGAGACCGGCATCGAATGGAAAAGCGGTGCCCGCGCCCGGCGCGTCGCGTTCGAAGAAATCGACACCGCGATCCTGTCGACCTCGCTCGATTTCTCGCAACGCGCGACACTGCAACTGAAAAGCGGCGAAAAACAACGCGTTCCCTTCGAATGCCTGCCCGGCGGACGGGTACTGGACCAGGCGCTTGAGGCGCGCGGCATCCCCCACAGGCGCTCACTTTTCAGCTTCTGAGCCGGCGCGCCGGCGCGCAAAGACCCGCCGATTTTTCCCATATTCCGTTTCTGTATTTGGAAAACCCAAACCTGCATCCCTAGATTTAACCCAGGCCTGTTGCAGCCATGGGGGGAGCAGTCGGCTATGAAAGATCGTATCGATCCGCTGATCGAAGAGCGTGCGCCATGGCTCTTTTCGTCAAAACCCTTTGCCCGCACCGCCCGCGCCGCGCTCGATCTGCTTTTGGGCTACGAGACCACAGTGGCGCTGGCGGAAAGCTTCAAATACACGCCGGCCGGCGAGGTTATGGACACCATGGCCGAATTGCTGGCGCACGATGTGCGCCTGCGCGGCCTTGGCCATATCCCCCGCCGCGGCCCGGCCCTTCTGGTGGCCAACCACCCCACCGGTATCGCCGATGGCATCATGCTGCACCACGCCTTGCAGGGCATCCGCGATGACGCCTATTTTTTCGCCAATTCGGACATCTTGCGGGTCCTGCCGCAGTTTTCGGACCGTATCGTTCCGGTCGAATGGCGGCCCGAGAAGCGCAGCCACGCCAAGGCGCGCGACACGATGCTCGCCGCGCGCGCGGCGGTAAAGGCCGGCCGTCTGGGCGTCATCTTCCCCTCCGGTCGTCTGGCCAAGCGCCGCGGCCTGAAGCTGCACGAGCGGCCCTGGATGGCCTCGGCAGCGATGATCGCGCGCAAATACGATCTTCCGGTGATCCCGGTGAACATCCGCGCCCGGAACTCGGCGCTGTTCTACATCTTCGACCGGATCCACCCCAGCTTGCGCGACGTCACGCTGTTCCACGAGACGCTGAACAAGGCCCGGCAGCCGTATGTCATCACGGCCGGCGCGCCGATTGCCGCCCGCGCCCTGCCCGCCGCATCGGACGAAGCGATCGAGGTCCTGCGCGCCGCCACGCTTGCGCTCGGCGGCCGGCACGCGCCAAATGTCTCACTTGTCGACAGCACACGGCGGCCCGGCTGGGCATAGACCGTCCGGCGTCGCAACGCCGCGGCCCGGCGAACGCTGCCCGCGATGGCTGTCGCAAGGGAAAAACGCGCCGGGGCCGAAAAAGTCCGGCGCGCCGCCTTTGCGTCCTAGCCGGTCGCGGGCACGTAGCTCTTGGTCAGCTCATGCGCCGTTTCCATTGCCTTCATGGCCTCTTGCGCGCTCATCAGCTTGGTTGTCGAGCCGCCCGAGAACGCACCCGATGCCGCGACGGTCAGGGCAATCCCCGCCATCGCCTCGTCGCTGGGTGCCTCGATCAGCACGAACGCGTCATCTTCGGAAAATGCAAAGAACAAATGATGCATCTTGCCGCCCGCCGCCTCGATCAGCTTGCGCGCCGGCGGCTCGCGGTCCTGCGGCTTGTCGACCATCGCCTTGATCGCGGCCACCGAATACTTGGCTCTGAAAAGATACATTGGCATGAATAATCCCCCTTCTGATTTTGATCAGCCGGGCGCCAGCGTGCCGCACTCATTACCGTTATATCTGAAATCCAACCAAAAAATCCGGCCCCACCACCCCCCGTGCAGTGCCGAGCATAGCACGGATCGGCGCGCCTGTCCGCAGACACCGCAGCGCCGTTAGTCCCGGCAGTAGCTCTGCCCCCGCGTCCACTCGGCCATCGCGTCCCGCTTGCGCTGTTGCACGAAGGGGCCCCAGTCGGCGGCGATCCCGCCACGCCCGCGCGAGATGACGCCATCGCGCGGCACCGTCTCGGCCATGATGCGCAAACCGCAAGACAGGTTCGCCGGCCCTGATTTCAGGGCCTCGGCGCTGGTCGCCCGGCAACCATAGCCCTTTGCCGTGGCCGGCGAGATCTGCAAAAGCCCGTGCCAGCGCCCGTCGCCGCCCGAAACCTTGGGCCGCCAGGTGCTTTCATGGCCGGCCAGCGCCGAGATCAGCCCCACCCAGAAGGCGCGCCGCCGGCTGGGGCTTGCCTCGGGGTAGGCCGGACAATACTCGGTCACATCCGCCGGCGTGACCTTGACCAGCGGCTGGGCATGCCCCTCCAGCGCCGCCAGCGCGGCATTGGTCCAGACGATCCCTTGTGGCTTGAAATCCCATTGCGCGGCGGGCTGCACCGCCGGCACCAGCGCCTCTTGCGGTAACGTCCGGCGCGCCACCACTTTGGGCGCATCGGTCGGCGCCGGGCCGTGCCCGCAGCTGACAAGCCCCACAGCGCCCAGGAAAAGCCCAAGGATAAGAGAGGAGGTCCGGCTCATGTCACAGCTCCGCCAAGACACCCCCACGTGCGGCGCCAGAATGCCCGCAAGGCCCCCGCCTGCGCAAGCCCCCTGACATAATCCGGCGATTTGCCGCGCGCCTGTCGCATCTTGCCGCCCCCGCTCGGCTCGCCTAGAACCGGGCTTTAGACAAACCCGATGGAACCCCGCCCATGCTCGATCTGACCTACGAGACCCCGAAGCCGAAAGTCATCGCCGGTGCCAAGCAGGACTGGGAGCTGGTGATCGGTCTGGAAGTGCACGCGCAGGTCGCCTCGAACGCCAAGCTCTTCTCCGGCGCCTCCACAGCCTTCGGCGCAGAACCCAATTCCAACGTCTCTTTCGTCGATGCCGCGATGCCGGGAATGCTGCCGGTGATCAACGAGTTCTGCATCGAGCAGGCGGTGCGCACCGGGCTGGGGCTCAATGCCGAGATCAACCTGACCTCGGCCTTCGACCGCAAGAACTATTTCTATCCCGACCTGCCGCAGGGTTACCAGATCAGCCAGCTGTATCATCCGATCGTCGGCGAGGGCGAAATCCTGGTCGACATGGGTCCCGGCATCGCCCGCAAGGTGCGCATCGAGCGCATCCACCTGGAGCAGGACGCCGGCAAGTCGATCCACGACATGGACCCGGCGATGTCCTTTGTCGACCTCAACCGCACCGGCGTTGCGCTGATGGAAATCGTCAGCCGCCCCGACATCCGCGGCCCCGAAGAGGCGGCGGCCTATGTCGGCAAACTGCGGCAGATCCTGCGCTATCTGGGCACCTGCGACGGCAACATGCAGAACGGCAACCTGCGCGCCGACGTCAACGTGTCGATCTGCTCGCCCGGCGCCTACGAGCGCTACCAGGAGACCCAGGATTTCAGCCATCTGGGCACCCGCTGCGAGATCAAGAACATGAACTCCATGCGCTTCATCCAGGCCGCCATCGAATACGAGGCGCGCCGCCAGATCGGCATCGTCGAGGCCGGCGGCACGGTGGACCAGGAGACCCGGCTTTACGATCCCGACAAGGGCGAGACGCGCTCGATGCGCTCCAAGGAAGAGGCGCATGACTATCGCTACTTCCCCTGCCCCGATCTTCTGCCGCTTGAGATCGAGCAGGCCTGGGTCGACGACATCAAGGCCAGCCTGCCAGAGCTGCCCGACGCCAAGAAGGCGCGCTTCGTGCTGGATCTGGGGATGACCGAATACGACGCCAGCGTCCTGACCGCCGACGCCGAAAGTGCCGCCTTCTTCGAAGAGGTGGCCCAAGGCCGCGACGGCAAGCTGGCGGCCAACTGGGTCATCAACGAGCTTTTCGGCCGTCTGAAGAAGGAAGACCACTTGATCACCGAAAGCCCGATGAGCGCGGCGCAGCTTGGCGGCATCATCGATCTGATCTCGACGGGTGACATATCCGGCAAGATCGCAAAGGACGTCTTCGAGATCGTCTACACCGAGGGCGGCGAGCCTGCCGAGATCGTCGAGGCGCGCGGCATGAAACAGGTCACAGACACCGGCGCCATCGAGGCGGCGGTCGACAAGATCATCGCCGAGAACCCCGCGCAGGTGGAAAAGGCCAAGCAGAACCCCAAGCTGGCGGGCTGGTTCGTGGGCCAGGTGATGAAAGCCACCGGCGGCAAGGCAAACCCCAAGGCCGTGAACGAGATCGTCTCAAAGAAGCTCGGCTAGGATCGCCGGCGGGCCATCGCCACCCGGCAACCCTTCAGCGCAAACGAAAAAGGCGGCCCGCAGGCCGCCTTTCTCAAGTCTGTATCCGAAGCCTTAGGCCTTGCGGAAGCGGCGCATTGCGCCCAGTCCGCCAACCCCGGCCAGCAGCAGCAGTGCCGAAGCCGGAAGCGGGATCGGTGCAAGAACCACCTGGCTCACGTAGTATTGCTCGTTGTTGAAGGCGAACCACACCTGAGTGCCGGCCGCAACGTCGATGCCGCCTACGTCCAGAGTGTCACCGAAACGAACGGTCGACAGGTTGTAGGTGCCCCACGACGCGCCCTGGTCGAACGAGATGTCCAGCAGATCGCCATCGTCGAAGCTGTCATAGGGATGGTTTTCACCGCGGAAGCCGATCTCGTTGATCGTCACGTCCACGTCCCAGTACATGGCAAGCATTTCGTCTGCTTCCCCGTCCAGGACCAAGCCCGTGATGTTGTCGTCGTTGTTGCGTTTGCACTGCAGATCCGCATCGACACCAACGTGGCACACGCCAACGCCGGCCCCGTTACCGTCGAAATACGCAACAACATCCTCGTTGTCCCCGGTCACGCCATCTGCGGCATTCCCAAGCACACCATTGAAGTACGTCTCGATCGGAACGTAGGTCCCATCTTGGACGGACGTGTCAGCGCCAAATTCGCCCGACACGTTGTCGATATAGCCTTCGAAGTCGAGTGTCATTGCGGAAGCGGCGGATGCAGCGCACACCATTGCCCCAGCAACGACGAAAGATGTAAATTTCATTTTATCCCCCTTAAGGATGGTTACTCTTACCCTGTCTTATTGGTACCAGAGAACGTCACATTCTCAACTAGATTTAACCAGATTTTAGTCTTTTTAGCCGGAATCGCAGGGGTTTTGACTGAAAAATGTGCAACAGTCTTTGCGAATTTTCAGGGATCGTTCAGGTTTCGTAAACCATTCCAGAATTCCGGCAAAAGAGAATCACGCAAGAATCCGCCGATCCAAACCGTACCCGGCGCCGGGCGCGATAATCCGCCAACGTGCCGGTTGGGGCCTTGGCGAGCCGGCCCAAAGCGCCTAGATACTGCCACACACTGCGTCGCCAGGATGGACCGATTTCATGCGCTACGAATACAAGACCGTTCCCGCACCGACGCGCGCTGTGCGCGTCTCCGGGGTGAAGGGCGCCCAGGCGCGCTTCTTGCACGCGCTGACCGCTCAGATGAACGAGCTGGGCCGCGACGGCTGGGAATACCAGGGGCTCGACACCCTCACCTACGAGGAACGCCGGACCTTCGGAAAGGCCCGGAGCAGCGAAGTCGATGTGATGATCTTTCGCCGCACCGTGGGCGAAAGCGCGCAGACAGAGAACACGCCGCGCGTGACGGGCGACGGTCGCGAGGCGCCCGCGGTCAAGCCGGCGGTCGACCATGCCGCCCCGCGGCTCGGCTCGGCCAGCAAGGATGTGCCGCCCGCCTCTGAACGCTCGCGCAACCTGGCCGCCGAATAGCGCCCCGCCCCGCTAGGCGCCGATCTTCAGCTCCAACGCGTGAATGCGGCCCACGATGTCGCCGCCAAGCGCCTTGTGCACAGCGCGGTGCCGCTCGATCCGGCTCATCGGCGCAAAGGCTTCGGCCTCGATACGCACCTGAAAGTGGCTCTCGCCGCCCTCGCGAAACCCCGCATGGCCCCGGTGCTGTTCGCTATCATCGACGATTTCAAGCGTCCGCGGCGCAAACGCCTCGCGCAGCTTTTGTTCCATTTGCTCAGCAATCGGCATTTTTAGGCACCTGACCCCTTCTATCTTGAACACAACACATTAAACTCACTGCGCCGAGTCGAAAAGGTACTGGTATGAACAAGAACGATCCCTTTGGTTTTGATATCCGGGTGTCCTCGGACAAGAAAAAGCGCTCGCGCACCAAGCGCGGCATGTCCGGAGCGTTCGAAACCTCGCAGCGCGCCTGCGAGCATCCCGGCTGCCAGGAGACCGGTCAGTACCGCGCGCCCAAATCGCCCGACACGCTCGACGACTACTACTGGTTCTGCAAGGACCACGTGCGCGAGTACAATTTGAAATGGAACTTCTTCAACGGCGCGACCGAAGAGCAGTTCGAAGCGCAAATCGACAAGGACCGCGTCTGGGACCGGCCCACCAAGCCCTTCGGCAAAGCCGGCGAAGAGCAGCGCGCCTGGTCGCGGCTGGGCGTCGATGACCCGCACCAGATCCTTGGCGCGAATGCGACGCAAAACCCCGGCAAGTCGATCACCGGCACCCGCAAGCTGCCTCCGACCGAGCGCCGCGCGCTTGACATACTGGAGGCGCGCGATCACTGGACCAAGGCCGAGATCCGCAAGCAATACAAAAGCCTGGTCAAGGATCTTCACCCCGACATGAACGGCGGCAACCGGCAGGATGAGGACCGACTGCAAGAGGTCGTCTGGGCTTGGGACCAGATCAAGATCAGCCGCCACTTCCAAGGCTAGGCACGCGGCCCGGCCAAGGATGACCACCCCAATGTGCAGCCAAGAACGCCGAGGCGGGCGCGTGGCTGCGATCACCAAACCGGGCGGCATCCGGCGCGCCAAGCGCAAACCGCTCATCGCCGGCGGCAAAGCGGAACTCCGGCCTTTCCCTTGCCCTTTGCCGCAATATGTTGCAATCGGTATCGCGCCCGCGTGGCGGGCCAAAAGCTCACAGGTGACAGATGGCGGACGGAAGCATGGATTTGGGTATGAAACCAACCGAGGAGATCTCGGTCAGAGACACGTTTGGCATCGACAGCGACATGGTCGTCAAGGGCTTTGCCGACACGACCGAGCGCGTGCCCGCCTTCGACAGCACCTACAAGTTCGACCCCGACACCACGCTCGCGATCCTCGCCGGCTTCACCCATAACCGCCGGGTGATGATCCAGGGCTATCACGGCACTGGCAAATCGACGCATATCGAGCAGGTCGCCGCCCGCCTCAACTGGCCGTGCGTTCGCGTCAACCTCGACAGCCACATCAGCCGCATCGACCTGATCGGCAAGGACGCCATCAAGCTGCGCGACGGGGTGCAGGTCACCGAGTTCCAGGAAGGCATCCTGCCCTGGGCGCTGCGCAACCCCACCGCGATTGTCTTTGATGAATACGACGCCGGCCGCGCCGACGTGATGTTCGTGATCCAGCGGGTGCTGGAAGTGGACGGAAAGCTGACGCTGCTCGACCAGAACGAGGTGATCGAGCCGCACCCCTATTTCCGCCTCTTTGCCACCGCCAACACGGTCGGGCTTGGCGACACCACGGGGCTCTACCACGGCACCCAGCAGATCAACCAGGGACAGATGGACCGCTGGTCGCTGGTCGCCACCCTGAACTATCTCAGCCACGACGCCGAGGCCGCCATCGTGCTGGCCAAGGTGCCGCAGTACAACAACGCCTCGGGCCGCAAGATTGTCAGCCAGATGGTCACCGTCGCGGACCTGTCGCGCACCGCGTTCATGAACGGGGATCTGTCCACCGTGATGAGCCCGCGGACCGTCATCGCCTGGGCCCAGAACGCTCAGATCTTCCGCGACGTGGGCTATTCCTTCCGCCTGACGTTCCTCAACAAATGCGACGAGCTGGAACGCCAGACCGTCGCAGAATTCTACCAGCGCTGCTTTGACGAAGAGCTGCCCGAAAGCGCGGCCAGCATGAGCCTGGGGTGACGGGCGCGCGCCTGCCAGTCCCGCCGGCCGGCCCCGCGCAGGCGGGCCAGCCCGGCGCACAGGACCGGGGCGTCCGGAATACGCGAGTGAACCCATGCATATAGGCCTGATCGGCGGCATCGGCCCGGCCGCGACCCTCAGCTATTACAGCAAGCTGACGACGCGGGCGCGCCAGGGCGGCGCGGCGCTTGATCTGACGATCGTGCATGCCGAGATCGCGACGCTTGTCGCCAATCTTCGCGCTGACCGCCGCGACGCGCAGGCCCGCGTCTATGCCCCGCTGATCCAGCGGCTTGCCGCAGCCGGGGCCGACGCGATTGCCATCACCTCGATCGGCGGCAGCTTTTGCGAAGAGGAAACCCGCGCGATCTCGCCGCTGCCGCTGATCAGCGCGCCGGGCGCGGTCGACAGCTATGCCGCGGCAGAAGGCCTTGGCACCATCGGCCTTCTCGGCACGGTCTCGGCGATGCAATCGCGGCTTTTCGGACACCTCAAGCAAACCGCCGCGCTGGTTCCCGAAGACGATTTCGACGCGGTGGGCCAGGCCTATCTCGAAACCGCCATGACCGGGGACTGCCCCGCCGGCCGGCGCGAGTTCTTCTTTCAGGCCGGCCGCGCGATGATCGCGCGCGGCGCCGAGGCGATCGTACTGGCCGGAACCGACCTTGGCGTCGCCTTCGAGGGCCACGATCCCGGCTACCGGGTCATTGACGCCGTCGACGCCCATGTCGATATGCTTTATCGTCTTGCGACCGGCGCGAGCGAACTGGACACTGACGCAATATGAGCAAGCCCATCGACAACCCCGCCGATCCCTTCAAGAAGGCGCTGGCCGAGGCCACCAAGGTGCTGGCGGACGATCCCGAGCTGGCGGTCAGCTACTCGGTCGACCCGCCGGGCCAGACCAACGACGCGATGCGCCTGCCGCAGGTCACCCGGCGGATGACCCGCGACGAGGTACTTATGGCGCGCGGCACCGCCGACGCCTACGCGATGCGCCACAAGTATCACGACGCGGTCACCGACAACCGCTATGCGCCGAAGGGCCAGATGGCGCGCGATCTCTTCGAGGCGATGGAAACCGCCCGCTGCGAGGCGATGGGCGCCCGCGCGATGCCGGGAACGGCCGGCAATATCGATGCCAAGATCGGCGCCGAGGCCGAGCGCCGCGGCTACGACCAGATCAAGGCGGCCGCCGACGCGCCGCTTGCGGTCGCGGCGGGCTACCTGATCCGCCACCTGGCCACGGGCCGCGATCTGCCGCCCGGCGCGCAGAACGTGATGGAACTTTGGCGCGGTTTCATCGAAGAGCAGGCCGGCGGCACGCTCGACGGGCTGGAAGACATGCTGTCGGACCAGCAGGCGTTTGCGAAATTCTCGCGCCAGATCATCAAGGATCTGGGCTATGGCGATCAGCTCGGCGACGATCCCGACGCCGAAAATCCCGACGAGGACGAAACTGCCCAAGAGGGCGACGAAGAGGAAGAAAGCCCCGATTCTCAGGGCGATAGCGACGACCAGAACGACGATCTCGACGCCGCGCCCGACCAGAGCCAGGATGCCCAGGACGACGCGCAGCAGGCGCAGGTCTCGATGGACGACATGGCCGATGCCGAGATGGGCGACGAGGCCGAATTGCCCGAAGGCGAGGCCCCGCTGGAGCCGCCCGCCCCGCAGCCGGTCTCGGACGCCGACCCCAACTACGAGGTGTTCCTGCAAGAGTTCGACGAGGAAATCCACGCCGCCGATCTGGCCGAACCGGCAGAGCTGGAACGCCTGCGCGCCTATCTCGATCAGCAGCTTGAGCCGCTGAAGGGCGCGGTCTCGCGTCTTGCCAACAAGCTTCAGCGCCGGCTTCAGGCCCAGCAGAACCGGTCGTGGGAGTTCGACCGCGAGGAAGGCATCCTCGATGCCGGCCGGCTGGCCCGCGTCGTCGCCAACCCCACGACGCCGCTGTCCTTCAAGGTCGAAAAAGACACCGAGTTTCGCGACACCGTGGTGACGCTTCTGCTCGACAATTCCGGCTCGATGCGCGGCCGGCCGATCTCGATCGCGGCGATCTGCGCCGACGTTCTGGCCCGCACGCTGGAGCGCTGCCAGGTCAAGGTCGAGATCCTCGGCTTTACCACCCGCGCCTGGAAGGGCGGTCAATCGCGCGAGGCCTGGCTGGGCGAACAGCGCCCGCAGACGCCGGGGCGGCTTAATGATCTGCGCCACATCATCTACAAATCCGCTGACGCCCCGATGCGCCGCAGCCGCGAGAATCTCGGTCTGATGATGAAAGAGGGCCTTTTGAAGGAAAACATCGACGGCGAAGCGCTGGAATGGGCGCACCGGCGCATCACCGCCCGCCACGAGGCCCGCAAGATCCTGATGGTGATCTCCGACGGCGCGCCGGTGGACGATTCAACCTTGTCCGTCAACCCCGCTAATTATCTCGAAAAACACCTGCGCGACGTGATCGCGATGGTCGAGCGCAAGCGGCAGGTAGAGCTTCTGGCCATCGGCATCGGCCATGACGTGACGCGCTACTATGACCGCGCCGTCACCATCACCGATGTCGAACAGCTTGCCGGCGCGATGACCGAGCAGCTCGCCGCGCTTTTTGACAGCGACCCGCGCGCCCGCGCCCGCATCATGGGCATCAAGCGGGCCAGCTGATGTTTCAAAGCTTCGATGACACGTCCTCGCCAACCCAGGGCCCGCCCCGCCTGAAGGCGCTGCGGGGGGCGCTGGAGGCGGCAGAGCTTGCCGGCTTCATCGTGCCCCGCGCCGACGCCCACCAGGGAGAGTACGTCGCGCCCTGCGATGACCGGCTGGCCTGGCTGACCGGCTTCACCGGATCGGCGGGCTTTGCCGTCGCGCTGACCGATCAGGCGGGGGTTTTCATCGACGGGCGCTACCGCGAGCAGGTCAAAAGCCAGATCGATCTCGATCACTTCACGCCCGTGAACTGGCCCGAAACCAAGCTTGCGGACTGGGTGATCGAAAGGCTGGAAGACGGCGCCCGCCTTGCATTCGACCCCTGGCTTCATACCGTCGAAGAGATCCGCAAGCTGTCGAAAAAGCTTCAGGAGCACGGGATCGAGCTGGCCCATCGGGACAACCTGGTTGACCGGATCTGGACCGGCCGCCCACCCCGCCCCAACGCGCCCATGCGGCCTTATCCTTATGAATACGCCGGCCAATCCCACGATGAAAAGCGCATGGCGCTGGCCAAAGAGCTGAAAAAGGCCGGCCATTCCGCCGTGGTCCTGACGCTCCCCGACAGCATATGCTGGCTTTTGAACATCCGCGGCAGCGACATCCCCCGCAACCCCCAGGTCCAGGCCTTCGCGATCCTGCACGACACCGGCGCGGTCGATCTTTTCACCGATGCCGCGGTGTCGCCAGAGGCCGCCGCACACCTTGGGCCGGACGTGACCCTGCACCCCTACGGCCGCCTGCTGGAGCATTTCGAAACCCTGCACGGCAAGGTCCGGATCGATCCTTCCAGCGCGCCGCTGAAAATCGAGGCGCATCTGCAGGCGCAAAACGCCTCTCGCGATGACGCGGCAGAGCCCGTCGACGGCAAAGACCCCTGCATCTTGCCCAAGGCGCGCAAGAACGCCGCCGAGCTGGCCGGCACCACCGAGGCGCATCTGCGCGATGCTGCCGCGATGTGCGAGTTTCTCGCCTGGCTCGACAGCGAGGCGCCGCAGGGCGCGCTGACCGAGATCGACGTGGTGCGCAAACTGGAAGGTTTCCGCCGCGCCACGAACGCGCTTCAGGACATCAGCTTCGACACGATCTGCGGCGCCGGCCCCAATGGCGCCATCGTCCATTATCGCGTCACCGAAAAGACCAACGCGATGGTCCAGCCCGGCCAGCTTCTGCTTGTCGACAGC
Organism: Paracoccaceae bacterium; assembly: GCA_013003075.1. Classification (GTDB taxonomy): domain Bacteria; phylum Pseudomonadota; class Alphaproteobacteria; order Rhodobacterales; family Rhodobacteraceae; genus JABDLJ01. The sequence goes on along the minus strand of JABDLJ010000027.1, from coordinate 17,121 downwards.
GGCGGGCAATATCTCGATGGCACCACCGATATCACCCGCACGATTGCTGTCGGCGCGGCCGGGCCGGAAGAGCGCGCCGCCTTCACCCGCGTTCTGCAAGGTATGATCGCGATCAGCCGGATCCGCTGGCCCAAGGGCCTTGCCGGCCGCGATCTCGACGCGCTGGCGCGCGCGCCGCTTTGGATGGCCGGCCAGGACTACGACCACGGCACCGGCCACGGCGTCGGCGTTTTCCTGTCGGTTCACGAAGGCCCCCAGCGGCTTAGCCGGCTCTCCGAGGTGCCGCTGGAAGAGGGTATGATCCTGTCGAACGAGCCCGGCTACTATCGCCCCGGCGCCTTCGGCATCCGCACCGAGAACCTTGTCTATGTCGCCAAGGCCCCGGCCATCGAGGGTGGCGACGATCGCGCGCATCTGGCCTTTGAGACCCTGACATTGGTGCCGATCGACCTCGGCCTTGTCGACGCCGCCATTCTGTCGCCGGGCGAGCGCGCCTGGCTCAACAGCTATCATGCTGAAACATTGAACAAAATCGCCCCCCGCGTCAGCGCAGACACGCAAGACTGGCTAAAACGGGCCACACGGACTATCTAGTCCGTCTGACATCGCGAAAAACATGATGAACGACCGCGGCGGTATCGGCCCCCGCGCAGGAAAGGAAGACGCCCATGGCTGAGCATATCAAGATCCGCAAATCGGACGGCACTTGGAGCATCCGCGCCGGTGGCGCCGTTCTGGGCGAGACCAACGACGCCCTGGAACTCAGCGAGGGCAGCTACCCCGAAGTAATGTATTTCCCGCGCGGCGATATCGCGATGGCGTTTCTTGAAAAGTCGGACAAGACGAGCTTTTGCCCGCATAAGGGCACGGCGAGCTATTTCTCGATCGTCACCAAGTCGACCGTGTTGAAAGACGCCGTCTGGTCCTACGAGGACCCCAAGCAAGACGTCGCCGCGATCAAGGATCACCTGGCCTTCTATGTCAGCGACACCGTGACCGTAGAAGAGATCTAGGCCGGCGGATCGGTGAAGACGTTGACCAGCGTCGCGCCGATGGCCCAGACCGCGAACGCGCCCACCACGGCCGTCGTGGGTGCGTAGAAGCCCCCGACAAACCCGCCCAAGGCGACCACCACGCCAATCGCGCCGATAAGCCCGTGCAGCTCGCGCCGCCTGTTCCGAAGGTTCATCGGATCGCCCTCCTGGCCTTTGCCGTCTTCCAGACCAAACCTAGGGCGCGCGCCGTCCGGCGCCTTGACGCCGATCAAGTGGCGCCCTGCCCGGCCGCTCAGGAGTGCTCTTCGGCCGCCGTCGCCGCCAGCGCGCGGTTATAGGCCCGCAAGGCATCGACCTGGAAAAGCGAGCCCAGGATCTCGGGCGGCTCGCCCTCGGCGCCGACCCGCACCACCGCCAGAAAGCGCCGGTTGGTCCGCTCGAAGATCGGCATTGCGGCCTCAAGCGTCGAATTGCCGTCGATAAAAAGGCCTTCCTCGATCGCCGCCCAGATGTCTTCGGTGGCCGCGGCATCGGCGTCGCCGGGCTTGCGCATCACGTTGGCCACCCGGAACATCGCCAGCAGATAGGCCTGCGGGCCCGCCGCAAGATGGATATTGCGCCGCTCAAGCTGGGTCAGGAAGAACGACCGGTCCACCAGCTTGGATGCCAGCGCCGTCGAGGTCGACACCGCCACCATTACCGCCAGCCCGGTCTGCCAGTCGCCGGTCAGCTCAAAGACGATCAGCGTGGTCGAGATCGGCGCACCCAGAACCGCCGCCGCCAGCGCGCCCATCCCGGCCAGCGCATAAAGCGTCTGAGAGCCCGACACGTTGGGAAGCAGCCCCGTCGCGATCGCACCGAAGGCCAGTCCCGTAAGAGCGCCCATCATCAGCGAGGGCGAGAACACCCCGCCGCCCATGCGCCCGCCCATGGTGATCGACACCGCCACCGCCTTCAGCACCGCAAAGACGATGGCCTCGTGCAACAGCAGCTGGCCGGTCAGCGCAGCCGAGGTCGTCTCGTAGCCGACCCCGATGATATGCGGGTAGAAGATCGCGATCGCCCCCAGCCCGGCCCCGGCCAGCATCGGGCGCAGGAAACGCGGCATCCCCAGCCGGCGCTGCACATGGCTGCCGAAGGTCTCGGACCAGAAGATCGCCCGCATGAACAGCACCGCCACGATGCCGCAGACCAGCCCCAGGATCAGGAAGGCCGGCAGCTCGATATAGAACTCCAGCGCACTGCCCGTGGGTAACGTGAACTCGGTGACATCGCCAAAGGCCAGCCGGTTGATGACCGTGCCCGCTGCGCTTGCCACCACGATGGGCGCAAAGGCATGCACCGCGAAATGCCGCAGCACGACCTCCAGCGCGAAGATCGCGCCCGCAATCGGCGCGTTGAACGAGGCCGACACTGCCGCCGCCACGGCGCAACCCAGAAGATCGCGCCCGGTGATCCCGTCCGCCAGGATGCGGTTCGACACCCAGGTCGAGATCACCCCGGCAAGGTGCACCACCGGCCCCTCGCGACCCGTCGAGCCGCCGGTGCCCAGCGTGATCATCGAGGCCAGCGCCGAAGCCAGCCCCGCCCGCGTCTCGACCCGCCCATCGTTCAGCGCCGCGCCCTCGATCACGTCCGCCACCGACCGCACGCGGCCATCGTCGGTGTACCAGTTCAGGATCAGCCCCACGACTAGCCCGCCGAATATCGGGATGATCAAGATCACGAACCACGGCAGCGTCTCGGCAAAGCTGTGCACGGTGCGCACATCCTCCGTGCCGTAAAGCGTCTCTTGCAGAAAGCTGATGCCCATCCGGAAGAACAGCGCCGCGAACCCCGCCGCGATGCCGATCACAAGCGCGATGAACCAGAACTGGATCTGCCCCGGCCCCTTGGCCTTCAGCGTCGCCCAGGTCTCGCGCAGCGAGGTCTTCAGACCATCGATCTGTGCGGCAACTCCAAAACGGCGCGGTCCCTCGGTCATGGGCCTCAAGCAATCCAGATGCGAGCGCACACCACCGGCTCTTTCCCAGGCCGCTCGCATGGCCTAGGGTCGGCCCGCACCACCGCAGGGAGGACGCGCGTGACAATCCAGTCTGCAATAGCCGAGTTAGGACCACTCCTAGGCGATGGGCTCAGCCGGTCCAAGTCCGATCTGGAGATTCACGGCGCATCCGAGACCTATTTCGCACAAATGCCGCCCGACGCCGTGGCCTACCCGCGCAACACCGAAGAGGTGGCGAAGATCGTCTCCGTCTGCCACGCGCACGACTGCCCGGTGATCGCCTGGGGCACCGGCACCTCGCTGGAAGGCCATGCGCTGGCAACCCAAGGCGGGATCACGCTCGATCTGTCGCGGATGACCGCGGTGCTGAAGGTCAATTCCGAGGATATGGATTGCCGCGTTGAGGCCGGCGTCACCCGCCGCCAACTCAATGAAGAGCTGCGCGCCACAGGGCTTTTCTTTCCCGTCGATCCCGGCGCCGACGCCTCGCTGGGCGGCATGGCCGCAACACGCGCCTCGGGCACCACCGCGGTGCGCTACGGCACGATGCGCGACAACGTTCTGGGGCTGGAAGCGGTGCTGGCCGATGGCCGGATCATCCGCACCGGCAGCCGCGCCCGCAAGACCTCCGCCGGCTACGATCTGACCGCGCTCTTTGTCGGCTCCGAAGGCACGCTTGGCATCATTACCGAACTGACCCTGAAGCTGCGCGGCCAGCCCGAGGCGATCTCGTCCGCGGTCTGCGCCTTTCAGGACATCGCCAGCGCCGTCAACTGCGTCATCGCCACGATCCAGATGGGCATCCCGATGGCGCGGATCGAGTTCGTCGACGCCGAGATCGCCGATTGCTTCAACAAGACCAGCGGCACCGCGCTGCCGGTCCTGCCGCACCTGATGATCGAGTTTCACGGCTCCGACAGCAGCGTCGCCGAAGACGCCACACGGTTCGGCGAGGTCGCGACCGAGTTCGGCGCCTCCGGCTTTCAGTGGTCGGCCCGCACCGAAGAGCGCAACAAGCTCTGGCGGATGCGCCACGACGCGTATTGGAGCGTGATCTCCCAGCATCCGGGCTGCAAATCGGTGGCCACCGATGTCTGCGTGCCGATCTCGCGGCTGGCCGAAGCGGTCGAGGCGGCGCAGGCCGATATCGAAGCGTCCTCCCTCTCGGGGCCGATCCTCGGCCATGTGGGGGACGGCAATTTCCACTCGATCCTGATCGTCAGGCCCGACGACGCGGCTCAGATCGCCGAGGCCAAGCGGCTGTCGGACCGAATGGTCGAGCGCGCGCTAGAGATGGGCGGCACCGCCACCGGAGAGCACGGTGTCGGCATCGGCAAGCTGGCCTACATGGAGCGTGAACACGGGCCCGGCTGGGACGTGATGGGCGAGATCAAGCGCGCCCTCGATCCCGAGGGCATCCTGAACCCCGGCAAACTGGTGCGCGGCAACTGACGGCGGCGGGTGGGGGCGTTTGCCTTCGGCTGAAAGATGGCAGCGCAATGCGCGACGCGCTCTCCCGCACACCCGGGTCTCCCGGCGCGCGGTCTCGCGCGGTGTGCCACCCGCCGTCCGACCGCGCCCGGGCGCAACCGGATCTGGTGATCTCTCTGGCCGGGGAAAGGCGGCTAATCGCCGCCAGGCGAAACAGGCCCCGCGGCCTTCAAAACCGCATGTACAAAACGAAAATCGCCGCCTTGGGTCGATGTACAAAGCTGAAATCGGCCCGGCCCAGCGGCGTACCGGGCGTACGCCGGCCTGCCCGCACAATGTACCGGCGTACAAAAATGCGCTAGCCCGCCATCAAGGCCTTCGCCGCCGCCCGCGCCTCGGTCGTCACCGTATCGCCCGACAGCATCCGCGCGATCTCGTCGGCCCGCGCAGCGGCGTCCAGGGGCACAACCTTGCTGGTCGTTGCGCCCTTAAGTGTTTGTTTTTCCACGCGCCAATGGTGCTGGGCAAGTGCTGCGACCTGCGGCGAATGCGTTACCACCAGCACCTGCGCCCCCTCGGCCAGCGCCGCGAGCCTACGTCCCACCGCATCGGCTGTCGCGCCCCCCACGCCGCGGTCGATCTCGTCAAAGATCATCGACAAGCCATTGTTATTTCGGGTTAAACAGACCTTCAAAGCAAGCAGGAAACGCGACAGCTCACCGCCCGACGCAATCTTGTTCAGCGGCCCCGACGGCGCGCCGGGATTGGTCGCAACCGTGAAGGCAACCATGTCCGTTCCTTCCGGCCCGGGCTCTGCCGGCGTGATCTCGGTGGCGAAGATCGCGCGCTCCATCTTCAGCGGAGCAAGCTCTCCGGCCATCGATTTATCTAGTGATTTTGACGCCTTAGCCCGCGCGGCCGACAACTTCGCCGCTGCATCCTCGTAGGATTTCCGGGCCTGTTCCAACGCTGCCTTCAGCCCCGCCAGGTCCGCCGCGCCGCCATCCAGCGCCGCCAGCTTGCCGCGCAGATCGTCCGCAAACGGCCCCAGATCGTCGGGCATCACCGAGTGCTTGCGCGCCAGCGCGCGGATCGCAAACAGCCGCTCTTCGGTCTCTTCAAGATCGGCCGGGTTGAATGCCAGGGCATCAATCGCATGCTCGATCCCGGCTTGTGCATCTGCCAGCTCCGACAGCGCACGAGACAGCGATTCCAAAGGGGTATCCAAGATGCCCTCGGCCGATCCCTCGGCATCCTCCAGCCAGCGGATCGCATCCGACGTGCGCCCCTCGGCCCCCTCGGCGCCCAGCGCATCATAGGCCCGGCGGATATCGGCACCGATCTTTTCGGACGCCTGCATCAGCCGCCGCCGGGTATCGAGCGCCGCCTCCTCGCCCGCCTGAGCCGCCAGCGCATCAAGCTCGGCGACCGCGTGGCGCAGATAATCCTCCTCGGACTTCAGCGCTTCCATCCGCAAAGCCGCCGCATCGAGCACTTTTTGCGCCTCGGACCGGGCGCGCCAAGCGGCGCGCGTGCGCCCCACAAGCGGCTCTAACTCGCCATAGGCATCGAGTAAAAGCCTGTGGCCACGGGGATTTAGAAGGCCGCGATCATCTTGTTGGCCGTGCAGTTCCACCAATGTGGCCGAGAGCGCCCGCAGCACCTCGCCGCTGGCACGGCGGTCGTTGACCCAAGCCGTCTTGCGGCCGTCGCGGGTGTTGATGCGGCGCAGGATCAGCTCGTCGGAAACAGGCAACCCGGCCTCTTCGAGAACCGCGCGCGCAGGATGATCTTCCCCCAACTGGAAAACAGCGGTGACCTCGCCCTGCTCTGCCCCGGCGCGAACCAGCTCGGCCCGGCCGCGCCATCCCAGAACAAAACCAAGCGAATCCAGCAAGATAGACTTGCCCGCCCCGGTCTCTCCGGTCAGCACGTTGAGACCCGGCTGAAATTCCAGGTCCAGCCGGTCGATAATCAGCATGTCGCGGATTTCGAGCCCTCTCAGCATCGTGCGCCGTGCCCCGGTGTCAGATCCACTCGCCCAGCACCGTCTGGCGATAAAGCTGCGAGAGCCAGCTGTCGCCGGCTGGCTCCAATCGCAGCCCCTGGCCGGTCAGAAGCGTAAAACTCTCCTGATACCAGTCGGTTGACTGGAAATTGTAGCCCAGGATGGCGCCCGCGGTCTGCGCCTCGTCGGTCAGGCCAAGCGACAGGTACGCCTCCACCAGCCGGTGCAGTGCCTCGGCGGTGTGCGTGGTGGTCTGGAACTCTTGCACGACCACCTGGAAGCGGTTGATGGCCGCGGTGTAGTGGCCGCGGCGCAGGTAGAAGCGCCCGACTTCCATCTCCTTGCCGGCAAGATGGTCGAAGGCCAGATCGAACTTCAGGATCGCCGAATTGGCGTACTCGCTTTCGGGATACTGCTCGATCACGACGCGCAAGGCCTGCAGCGCCTGGAACGTCAGGCCCTGGTCGCGGCCGATATCGTCGATCTGATCGTAATAGCTGAGGGCTAGCAGATACTGAGCATAGGCCGCGTCCTCGTCGCCCGGAAAGAAGTCGAGAAAGCGCTGCGCACTGGCGCGGCTCAGCTCGTATTCGCGGTCGCGGTGATGCGCGAAGGCCTGCATGATCAGCCCGCGCTTGGCCCATTCGGAATAGGGATAAAGCCGCTCGACCTCGCCGAAGTAACGCGCGGCTTCCTCGGGGTTATTCTCGTTCAGCTCGAACTCGCCGCGCTGGTAGATCTCTTCGGCGCTGAAGCTGTCGAGCGGCTGCTGGCGGTCGGTCTCGCTTTGGCCACAAGCCGAAAGCACGACCGAAAGCGCCACAACACCGGCGGTCTGTCTGAGTTGTGCCTTGAACATCCTGCGCCTCACCTTGCACCCAAGCGCGGTACGCACCGGGTCATGGGTGTTTAGCATAGAAAAAATCGGTGCAAAACGGCTTTGAGCGCCGCGGGCGCAGGCATCAGATCAGGCGGCAAGTGCCGGTGCGTCGGCGCGGCTGAGACCGGCACCTGGCAGGCGCGCGCTTTGCACGCTGTCGCATTCCACGATCCGGAAGGCTTCGGGGCGTGCGAAAAGCGTCTTGAGAAGAGCGGCCGTCATTGCGTGACCAGCCTTGTGACCCTCGTAGCGGGCCAGAAGCGGCGCACCGGCCAGCAGAAGATCGCCCAGGGCATCCAGCATCTTGTGGCGCACAGCCTCATCGGCATGCCGCAGCCCGCCGGGGGTGAGCACCTCGTCACCATCGACCACGACCGCGTTGTCCATCGTGCCGCCCAAGGCCAGTCCGCGGGCGCGCATCACCTGGACATCCTCGTGGCGGCAGAAGGTGCGGCTGTCGCAAAGTTCGCGGACGAACGCGCCATTGGCCATGTTCAGTGTCTTGTGCTGCGTGCCGATGGCCGCCTCGGAGAACTCGATCTGAAAGTCGATTTCGAAAGCGGCGGAGGGCTTTAGCCGTGCATAGGCCGAACCGTTGCGTACTTCGACCGGCTCGAGGATTTCGATCGCGCGAACCGGAGCGGTCTGCCCCTGCACGCCTTTGGCGAGGATGCCCGCAACGAACTCTGCCGCGCTGCCATCGAGGATTGGAACCTCGGGGCCGTCGATATCGATCAGGACGTTGCTGATCCCGGTGCCCGCCAGCGCAGCCATGATGTGCTCGATCGTCGAGACCGTCACGCCGTCGGCATTGGCAAGCTTGGTGCACAGTTCAGAGGCGACCACGGCGTCCCATCGCGCGGCGATCATCGGATCACGGTCCAGCACGTCGGTCCGGCGGAACCAGATACCGTATTCCGCAGAGGCAGGATGCAGCGTCATAGAGGTCTTGCGGCCGGTGTGAAGGCCACGCCCCCTGAAACTCAGAGAAGATCTGATCGTCGTTTGCACTGTGCTACCTCAAGCTTTTTTACCAAGTCTGCTGCCCGGTCACGGCTAGGAGGTATGGCGACACCGCATATTACTCAACTCAATCTTTGTAACCGACTGAAACATGCGCGAATCGCGTCGGCGTAAATTCGCCAACTTCCGAGAATGTGCATTTTAGGCCCATGAAAAGAAACGAAAAAGGCGAGCCGAAGCTCGCCCTTTCAGTTTCACATGTGATCGGCTCAGTTGGCTTGGCGGCGCAGGAAAGCGGGAATTTCGATCCGCTCTTCTTCTGCCGACATCTCTTGCGGCTCGGTGCGCGCCTTGACCTGTGGCTGCTGGCGCACCGCCTGCTTGGGCCGTTCGGCGGCTTCGCCGGGATGCCCGGTCATGCGTCCGATCAGCGAGTTGATCCCGAAGCGCGGACGCTCTGCCGTCGAAGCGGTCCCGGCAGGCCGCGGCGCGGCAGGGCTGGTACCCTGGGCCGAGGGCGCCTGGCGCACCGCCGACTGGAGCCGGGCCAGCGCTTCGGCCGAGGGCTCGCCCGGACGCGCCGGCTCTGCTTGCGCGGCAGGCGCTTCGGCGCGCGGCTGGAACGCCGGAGCGTCATGGCGATAGGCTGGCGGCGGCAAATCGTCGGTTTCTGCTTCTGCTGCGGGACGCGTGCTTTCAAAGAGGGTCGGCTCTTCCGGCGCCGCTTCTGCGGCCACGGCCAGGGCCGGTTCCACTGGCTCTTCAGCTGGCGCGTCCGCTTCGGCCGGCTGGCTCAGCGGCGCGGCCATCGAGCGGCGCGCAACCGGCGTTTCGGTTGCCTTGACGTTGGCATCGATGCCGGTCGCGACGACCGACACGCGCATGGTGCCTTCCATCTCGGTGTCCAGCGTCGAGCCGACGATGATGTTGGCGTCGGCGTCCACTTCCTCGCGGATGCGGTTGGCCGCCTCGTCCAACTCGAACAGCGTCAGATCGTGGCTGCCGGTGATGTTGATCAGCACGCCCTTGGCGCCCTTGAGGCTGATCTCGTCCAGAAGCGGGTTGGCGATCGCCTTCTCGGCGGCGTCCACCGCGCGGTTGTCGCCGTCGCCCTCGCCGGTGCCCATCATCGCTTTGCCCATCTCGTCCATTACGGCGCGCACATCGGCGAAGTCGAGGTTGATCAGGCCCGGGCGGACCATCAGGTCGGTCACGCCCTTGACGCCCTGATAGAGCACATCGTCCGCCATCGAAAACGCCTCGGTGAAGGTCGTGTTCTCGTTGGCCAGCCGGAAGAGGTTCTGGTTGGGGATGATGATCAGCGTGTCGACCATCTTCTGCAGTATCTCCACGCCGTCCTCGGCCTGACGCATCCGCTTGGCGCCCTCGAACTGGAAGGGTTTGGTCACAACGCCGACCGTCAGAACGCCCAGTTCGCGCGCCGCCTGCGCGATGATCGGCGCGGCGCCGGTGCCGGTGCCGCCACCCATACCGGCGGTGATGAAGCACATATGCGCGCCGGCCAGTTGGTCGACGATCTCTTCGATGGTCTCTTCGGCGGCGGCTGCGCCCACCGAGGGGCGTGCACCGGCGCCGAGGCCTTCGGTGACCTTCACGCCCATCTGGATACGGTTGGATGCGGTCGATTGCTGTAATGCCTGCGCATCGGTGTTGGCCACGACGAATTCAACGCCATCGAGCTTCTTCTCGATCATGTTGTTGACGGCATTTCCGCCCGCGCCTCCTACACCAAATACGGTGATCCGCGGTTTGAGGTCATGCTGCTGTGGCATCATCAAATTCAATGTCATCTTACTATCCGCCTGTCTGTTTTCTGGCGCCCCGGGCGAGGCGATTTCTTTGCGCCCTGGGCCGGGCGAACTGTTTCGACGTGTGGGGCAACTTAGTCAAAAGAGCCGCAAACGTCACGGGAAAAACGCAAAAACGCCACAAAATCTGGTGTCTGGCCCGACACAATCGGCGGTATCTTGCCGTCGTGTGAAGATGTTGTGGTTACCAGTTGTCTTTTAACCATTTTACCGCCTTTCGAAGCGATCTTCGGGGGTGACCTTCGGCTGGGATCTCAAAATCCCACCACTCGTCTTGCGGGTGCGCTGCGAACAAACTCAACCCTACCGAGCTTGCAAAGGCTGCGCCCGTTGCCGCTTGTGGAAGCCCTTGAACACGCAGGGGCCGACCGATTCTTACCTGTTGTCCGAGGATCTTCGGCGCCAGCACATCAAGCCCCGGCATCTGGCTTGCGCCGCCGGTCAGCACGATCTGCTGGCTGGGCAGGTGGTCGAAGCCGGCCACGTCCAACCGGGCGCGAACGTCTTCGAGCAACTCTTCGATGCGCGGACGGATGATGCCGATCAGTTCGGACCGGCTGACCGTGCGCCTGTCGCGATCCCAGTCACCGGTGTTGCCGCCAAGCTCGATCAGGTCGCGGTCATCCATGCCCGTCGCCACGACGCCGCCGTGAAAGGTCTTGATCCGCTCGGCCACGTTGAAGGGGATCTGCAGCCCCTTGGCAATATCCATCGTCACGTGGTCGCCGCCCAGCCGGACCGCGTCGGAATAGATCATGTGCTTCTTGATGAAGACCGAAAGGCCCGTGGCGCCGCCGCCCATATCGACGCAGGCGGCGCCCAGTTCCTGCTCGTCCTCGACAAGGCTGGCGATCCCCGAGGCGTAGGCCGACGAGGCCAGCCCGGCCAGTTCAAGATCGCACCGTTTGACGCAGTAAAGGAGGTTCTGGATCAGCCGGGCATCGATCGTCAGCATGTGCATGTCGCAGGCCAGCCGGTGGCCGATCTGGCCGCGCGGATCGCCAAGTCCGGTTCGCTGGTCGAGCGCAAAATTCACCGGTTGTGCGTGCAGGACCTCGCGGTCATCGCCGTAGTCGGGAACATCGCAGGCCGTCAGCACGCGGGCGACGTCGGCCTCGGTGACCTGCATGCCCTCGATCGCCACCTCGCCGGCAAGCCCGTAAGAGCGCGGCTGGCCGCCCGAGATACAGACGATCGCGTGATCGACCCGAACCGCGGCCATCTTTTGCGCGCCCTGAACCGCGGTGCGGATGGCGCGTTCGGTTTCCTGCATGATGTGAATCTCGCCCAGTCGCACCCCGCGCGAGCGGGTGGTGGAGGCGCCGATCACCCGGAACGAGGACTGGCCCGCCAGCGAGCCGATCCCGTCGCTTGCACCGTCCCGCTCTGGCCCGTCGAACCGCAAGATCAGGCAGGCGATCTTCGATGTGCCCACATCGAGGATCGCGATCACTCCGCGTTGCATGGCGGCCCGGCGCATGGCGCGCATCGTGCGCTGGCTTTGGTAAAGGTCGGTCATGGACGGGTCGGCTCCTTGGGGGCAAAGATGATCTCGCGAAATGTCTCGACGGCATTCTGGCCAAGGCGCAGTGTTGGGCGGTCCGGGTTGCGCATATCGACGACGGTCAAGTCGCGGGCAAGCAGGTCGCGTGCCTGGTCGAGCGCGATGACGCGTTGAAGGGCCGCCATCGGATCGGCCTCGGGCAGCATGATGCGCTGGCCCTTGTCCAGCACCACGTCCCAGCGCCGCTCGCCGACGCGCAGAAGGCCGCGGATGCGCCGCTCTATCGGGGCCGACAACTGCAGAAGCGTCAGGGCTTCGGGCACGACATCCTCGGCCGCCGCGCCGGCCAGAAGCGGCAGATCAGGGCGATCCGCGCGGCGGGCCAGTTCGGCAACGCGGTGACCCTCGGCATCGAGCAGCTCCAGCCCATCCTCGGTGCGCCAGACGACGGCGGGTGTGCGCTCGGCGATATCAAGCTGCAGGACCCCGCCGGAGCGGATACGCACGTCGGCGCGCGCGACCGCGTCAAGCTCTTCGGCCCGCTCCTTGATTTCGGTCAACTCCAGATCGAAAGAGCTGATCGGGAAGTCCAGCGGCACGATCTCGCGGATATCCTCGGCGACCTCCGCCGAGGCGCCGTCGATGGCCATCAGGTTGACCATGAACTCGGGCCGCTCTTCGATCTGGCGGCGGATCTCGCCGGCGGCGACGATCATCGCCTCGCGGCGCTCGGCTTCGGCGAAGTACAGCCCCGTGGCAAGCCCCAGGATGCCCACCGGCAGCCCATATTTCAAAAAGAAGCGGAAGAGCGGCGTCAGCATCAGCCGCTGGCGGCGATAGGCCCAGCGCGAGGGCGCAGGATCGCGGCGGATCAGCGATCGCATGACGCGTCCTCCACGATCCAGGCGCAGAGCTGCGGGAAACTGATACCATGCGCGGCGGCCTGTTCGGGCACCAGCGAGGTCGGCGTCATGCCCGGTTGGGTGTTGATCTCCAGCAAGATCAGCCCATCGAGCCCGCGTGTCTCGTCCCAGCGAAAATCGGTGCGCGATACGCCGCGGCACCCCAGAGCGACATGCGCGCGCAGGGCATAATCGTTGCAGGCCTCGGTGATCTCTTTGGGAATATCGGCGGGCACCACGTGCCGTGAGCCGCCCGGCGCGTATTTGGCGGTATAGTCGTACCAGCCGTCCGTGACGATGTCGGTGACGCCCAGCGCGCGGTCCCCCATCACGGTGGTCGTCAGCTCGCGTCCCGGCGCATAGGTCTCAACCATCACCTGATCGGGCATGGCATCGTCAAGCTCGGGCGGGCCGTTACTGCCCTCGGCGACGATATAGATGCCGACAGAAGAGCCTTCGTTGTTGGGCTTCACGACATAGGGCGGCGCCATCACGTGGCGCGCCGAGACCTCGGACTTGCCTGCGATCATACTGTCCATGACCGGCAGGCCCGCCGCCTGGAACGCGGCCTTGGATTTCTGCTTGTCCATCGCAAGCGCCGAAGACAGAACGCCGGAATGGGTGTAGGGGATGCGCAGCCATTCCAGGATGCCCTGCACACAGCCATCTTCTCCGAACCGGCCATGCAGCGCGTTGAAGACGACATCAGGCGCGATCTCGATCAGGCGCGCGGCCACATCCGGGCCAGCGTCCAGTTCGATCACCTCAAAATCTGCCTCCCGCAAAGCGGCCGCGCATTCATGTCCCGACGATAGCGACACCTCGCGCTCAGCCGAGGGTCCGCCCATCAGTACCGCCACTTTGGGGGTTGTCCTGCTCGACATACCCGCCACTCACGCCGTTTGGAGCCATTTGTCCGGCTCGCATTCTGGTTTGTCAGTTCGTGCCTCTATCAGGGGCCGTTTCGCCGACCCTCATGATTTCCCATTCTAACGATATTCCGCTGTTTTGAAATACCTTATCGCGCACCATCTCGCCCAGATCTTCCAGTTCCCGGGCCGTGGCCCCCCCCATATTGGTCAGGAAGTTGGGATGCATGGGGTTCATCTGCGCCCGGCCGAGAATCGCTCCGCGCAATCCGGCGTCCTCGATCACCTTCCAGGCCTTCAACTCGTGCGTGTCGTCGGCCCGGCCGGTAGAGCTGAAACCGGCCGGATTTCGAAACGTCGAACCGGCGGTACGGTCACGCGTGGGCTGGGTAGCGTCGCGCTTGGCAAGCTGCTCGGCCATACGGGCGGCCAGATCTTCAGGATCACCAAGTGACCCCTCCAGGGTCGCCTCGACCAGCACCGCGCCCTCGGGCAATTCCGAGTGGCGGTAGGCGAAGGCCAGATCGGCCTTGTCCAGAGTGATCTCTTCGCCGCTGCGCAGGATCGCCCGGGCGCTGACGAAGGCATCGGCGGTATAGCTGCCATAGCAGCCGGCATTCATCCGCACCGCCCCGCCAATGCTGCCGGGGATGGTGCGCAGGAAGGTCAGATCGACCCCGGCTTCGGCGGCACGCTTGGCGACATGCGCATCCAGCGCGGCCGCGCCGCAGGTGACGCGGACGCCCTCGATATCGATGTGGTTGAAGCCGCGCCCCAGGCGGATCACAACGGCGCGAAGCCCGCCATCGCGCACGATCAGGTTCGAGCCGACGCCCATCGGGAACACCGCGATCTTGGGATCGAGCGCGGCGACAAAGTCCTCCAGATCGTCTTCGTCGGCCGGCTGAAAGAGCCAGTCCGCCGGCCCGCCGACGCGCAGCCAAGTCAGGTCGGCCAAGGGCCGGTTTTCGGTCAGGCGCCCCCGCACCTGCGGCAGTGTCATGACGCGGTGCGCCTGGTCCGGGCGCGCATCCAGCGCCAGAGATACCGAAGCGGCCAGCGCAGGATCGAGGCGGCCGCAGCAAAGCACAAAAGCCCGGCGACAACACCGTTTTCATAGGTGATCCAGACCAGTAGCGGAATGCCGATCCCGATCAGGAAATAGGCCCGGCGCCAGTGATTGTCGCGGCTGGGGATGAGGCCCAGCACGTTGGCCAGCACCATCCACAAAAGGCCGAAGGCAAAGGAGAGGCTCATGCTCATTGCGGGATCCGGGGCCTTTCGCCACGGGCGCGCTTCCAAAGGTAGATCAGAGGATTGCGGAACATCGATACGAAGGCAAACAAAGCGATGGCAAGCGCGAACCAGCCGTGCTCGTACCCGATCAGACCGATCAGCACCGGCGCTGCGATCAAAAGCGCGACTCCGGGCACGTATTGATGACGCATCGGCAGCAGCGCCACAGCGGCCGAGGCCAGCACCCAAAGGCATCCAAACAACATCGACAGGCTCATACGCGTCTCCGGAAATAAGGGATTCCTGCGCCGTCTAGCATCAAAAACTGGCCCAAATAAGGAATTACCGCGCATCTTAGCAACAGCAAAGCGCGGCGTGCGGCCCTACTGAGCGGCCCCAAGCCGCTCTGGCAGGGCGTTGGCCCAAGCCGAGATTGTCCCCGCGCCGAGGCAGACCACGATATCGCCGGGCCGGGTTTCGGCGCGCACCAGCGCCTCTAGATCGGCCTCCTCGCACACCGCGACCGCGTGGCGATGGCCGTGGCGCACCAGACCGGCCACCAGATCGTCACGCGAGGCGCCGGGGATCGGGTCTTCGCCCGCCGCGTAGACTTCCGAGATGCCCACCACGTCGGCATCGTTGAAACAGGCGCAGAACTCTTCAAAAAGCGAGGAGAGGCGCGAATAGCGGTGCGGCTGGTGCACCGCGATCACCCGGCCCTCGCTGGATTGCCGCGCGGCTTTCAGGACCGCGGCGATCTCGACCGGATGGTGGCCGTAATCGTCGATGATCGTGACGCCGTTCACTTCGCCCACCTTCGTGAAACGCCGGTTCACGCCGCCGAAATTGGCAAGCGCCTCACGGATTTCTGCCGCTTTCATTCCGAGGTGCCGGGCCACGGCGACGGCGGCAAGCGCGTTCGACACGTTGTGGTCGCCCGGCATCGGCAGGCGGCAATCCTCGATCACCATCTCGTCGGCCGACAGCGCGATATAGAAATGCGCAACGCCGCTTTTGTAGTGCAGGTTCACCGCGCGCACATCGGCTTGCGCGTTGAAGCCGAATGTCACGATCCGCCGGTCTGTGGTGCGCCCGACAAGCGCCTGCACCTCGGCGTGATCGGTGCACAGGACCGCAAGCCCGTAGAACGGGATGTTCGAGACGAAATCGGAAAACCCCTGGCGCAAGGCATCGAAGCTGCCCCAATGCTCCATATGTTCGGGATCTATATTGGTGACGATGGCAATGGTTGCGGGCAGACGGTTGAACGTGCCGTCGCTTTCGTCGGCCTCGACGACCATCCACTCGCCCTGCCCCATACGCGCGTTGGAGCCGTAGGCGTGGATGATGCCGCCATTGATCACCGTGGGATCGAGCCCGCCGGCATCCAGAAGCGTGGCGACCAGCGTGGTGGTCGTGGTCTTGCCGTGCGTTCCGGCCACCGCGATGTTGGATTTCAGGCGCATCAGCTCGGCCAGCATCTCGGCCCGGCGCACCACAGGCAGACCTTGCGCGCGGGCAGCATCCAGTTCGGGGTTGCCCGGTTTGATCGCAGACGAGATCACCACGACCTCGGCGCCTTCAAGGTTCGCGGCGCGCTGGCCCTCGAAGACGCGCGCGCCCAGCTTTTCAAGCCGCTCGGTGATTTTGGTCGCCTTGAGGTCCGAGCCCTGCACCGCATAGCCATGATCAAGCAGCACCTCGGCGATCCCCGACATGCCGATGCCGCCGATCCCGACGAAATGGATCGGTCCCATCTCAAGGGGAAGCTTGGTTGCAGCGCTCATGCTTTGCCTTTCGCGGCGAGTGTTTCGACAAGGGTGACCAGGCGCTCTGTCGCGTCCGGACGGCCCGCCGCCAGCGCATTTTGCGCCATCTGGTCGGCGGCAGCGGGCTGCGACAGGATGGTCTCTATCTGCTCTGACAGGGCCGCAGGTTCAAGCTTTCGCTCGGGGATCAGGATAGCGGCTTCCGCCTCGACCAGTGCACGGGCGTTCGCGGTCTGGTGGTCGGCGGCGGCGGCGGCGAAGGGCACCAGGATAGAGGGGCGCCCGATGACGCTGATATCGGCGATCGACGACGCACCCGCGCGGCTGATCACAAGCTGCGCGTTCGCGATGCGCTTGGGGACGTCCTGAAAGAAGGGGGCAACCTCGGCCTCGATCTCGTTTTCACCGTAGAAGGCGCGCACGCGGGCCTCGTCCTCGCCGCGCGCCTGATGGGCCACGCGGATATTGCGTTTCAGCGTGTCGGGCAGCATGGCGATGGCGTGCGGCACGAAGTCCGACAGGATGCGCGCGCCCTGGCTGCCGCCGATCACCAGAAGCGACAGCGGACCGTCCCCCGGCGGAGTATAGGGCGCCGCCGCGCTTTCCAGGATGGCGGAGCGAACCGGGTTGCCGGTGTGCACCCCTTCGACGCCCGCCGGCAGTTCCGTGGGCCAGGTGCCGCAGGCCACGGCGTTCACGCGGCGCGCGAACAGCCGGTTCACCCGACCCA
>JABDLJ010000024.1 GCA_013003075.1 Paracoccaceae bacterium | reverse complement strand
GCTTGACGCCGAACAGACGCCGCCCTAGAACGCGCGACACGCCCGGCAAATATCGGGTGGGCATGTGTGCGGTTATAGCTCAGTTGGTTAGAGTACCGGCCTGTCACGCCGGGGGTCGCGGGTTCGAGCCCCGTCAACCGCGCCACTTGCCCTCGAATGTTGCCAAGCGAGCCGTGCGCGGTTGTAGCTCAGTTGGTTAGAGTACCGGCCTGTCACGCCGGGGGTCGCGGGTTCGAGTCCCGTCAACCGCGCCATTTCTTCAAATCACCGAAGACCCATCGCTTGGGCAGGGCAGTGTCCTGCTATCGTTCCGGGCCGTAGAATTCCCGCAGGACGAAGACGAAGCTGAAGGCGAACATGCCGCGCTGCAGGGCGCCGCGATATTCCGGAACTGCCGACATCGCGAGCGGAATTGCGACGGCGATGAGCAGCCCGGCCCAGGAAAGCCCGTCCCGCATCCCGCCGCCGGGCGTGAACAGACGCGCCGCACAGGCCCCGGCAAAGGCCGTTCCGACAACGCCCGAGGCGACCGAATGATAGAAGTCCTCTGTCAGGTTCGCGGGCAAGTCGGGCACGATCGGCGCGTTGGACCAGATGGCGGTGCCGATCAGTCCGATCCCGAAGACAAGCAAGGCCGCCCGGACAAGCGGGCGCGTGCGCCAATCGGCAAGGGCGCCCAACGCCGTGCCGATCCCATAGGCGACAAAGCCCGCGCGCATGATCCATGCGCCACTTTGGGTCTGCGCGGCCTGCTCAGACGTTGAATGCCTGAGCCAGTCAAATTCCGGTGGCGAGAACGCAGGTCCCGCAAGCATGGCCGCAAGGATCAGCCCAATGCCGGTCAGTGCCAGCGGGAAGGATGATGATCCTGCCATGTCCGAAACCTAGGGTCTGCAAGTCGCCAGTGCCTTGATCTTCCGCAAAGGGCCTCGGCTTCTCGGTCACGGCAAGCGCGCGTCCTAGCCCGACAGAGCATCCAGTATGCGCGCCCAACTGCGGGCGCCTTTCTGAAAGCTTCGCAGATCGTATTTCTCGTTTGGCGAATGCAGACCGTCATCGTCCTGGCCAAATCCGACAAGCATCGCGTCCATGCCCAGGATCTCTTTGAAATGCCCGGCAATGGGGATAGAGCCGCCGGCGCCGATAAAGGCGGCAGGATGCGGCCACTCATCCGACAGCGCCAGCCGGGCTTTCTCAAAGAGCGGGTTCTCGGTGGACATGACGCTGGCGCCAGAGCAGCCGTGATCCTTGAAGCTGACCGTGCAATCAGGCGGCAGGCTCTGCTGGACGTAAGACCGGAAGGCCTTGCGGATCGCGACCGGATCCTGCGCACCGACCAGCCGGAAGCTGATCTTGGCGCTGGCGGTCGACGGCAGGACTGTCTTGAACCCATCGCCGGTATACCCCGACCAGATCCCGTTCACTTCGCAGGTCGGCCGCGCCCAGACCATCTCGAGCGCGGTGCGCCCTGTCTCGCCGGCGGGCTGCGACAGCCCGACCTCGCCCAGAAAGGCGTCGGCGTCGAAGCCAAGCGCGTCCCATTGCCCGCGCAGCGCGTCGCTCAGATCGTCCACGCCGTCATAAAAGCCCGGCACGGTGATGCGCCCGGTCTCGTCATGCAGCCCGGCGATGATCCGGGCCAGCATGCGGGCGGGGTTCATCACCGCGCCGCCGTAAGAGCCGGAATGCAGATCGCGCGACGGACCGGTGATCGTCAACTCCTCGCCCAGAAGGCCGCGCAGCATGGTGGTGATCGCGGGCGTGTTGGCATCGAACATCGAGGTGTCCGAGATCAGCGCGATATCGGCGGTCAGCTCTGCGGCGTTGTCCTGCATGAACGGCACCAGGGAAGGCGAGCCCGATTCCTCTTCGCCCTCGAAAAAGAAGCTGAGCCGGCAGGGCAGGGCGCCATGCACCGCCTTCCAGGCGCGGCAGGCTTCCAGGAAGGTCATAAACTGGCCCTTGTCGTCGTTGGCGCCGCGCGCCCGGATCACCTTGCCGTTCGCGGTGTCCTCGACGGCTGGATCGAACGGATCGCGCTTCCAAAGAGACAGGGGATCGACGGGTTGTACATCGTAGTGACCGTAGAAAAGAAGGTGCGGCTTGCTGGCGTCCCCGGGCGCGTGCCCGACAACCATCGGCTGGCCGGGCGTGGGCCGGACGTCGGCCTCGGCGCCCAGCTCGCGCAGGGTGGCCGCGACCCAGTGCGCCGCGCGCAGACTATCCTCCTTGTGCGCAGGATCGGTCGAGACCGACGGAATGCGCAGCAGCTCAAACAGGCGCTCGATGGCGGCGTCCTGAGTGTCGTCGAGGGTTTGAAGAACGGCGTCGAGGGACATCGCGTGGCCTTTGCTGAGATGGAAGAACTCGCGCGACCCTAGGCAGACCCGGCAGGGGTGTCCAGATAACTGCCGCCACGGCCGGCTTGAAATTCGCACGGGAAATTGATCCAAGTCAGTGCGGCAGTTTGTGGCGTATTGTTTTTTAGGTGCGCACACTACATAAACGCCAGGGCAAAAGGGAATGCTTGCGTGGACTACGACAGCCAGATCGACGCCGCCTTGAAGCGGCTCCATGATGAAGGACGGTACCGGACTTTCATCGACATCGAACGTCGAAAGGGCGCGTTCCCCCATGCCGTCTGGAAACGCCCTGACGGGTCAGAGCGGCCTGTCACGGTGTGGTGCGGCAACGACTATTTGGGCATGGGCCAGCACCCGGCCGTTCTTGAGGCGATGCACGAGGCTCTGGATGCCACCGGTGCCGGCTCTGGCGGCACACGCAACATCTCGGGCACGACGGTTTATCACAAGGCGCTCGAGGCGGAACTGGCCGATCTGCACGGCAAAGAATCAGCGCTGCTATTCACCTCTGCCTACATCGCCAATGATGCAACGTTATCGACGCTGCCGCGGCTCTTTGATGGGCTGATCATCTATTCCGACGCGCTTAACCATGCCTCGATGATCGAAGGCATTCGTCGCAACGGCGGGAAAAAGCGGGTCTTTGCCCATAACGATCTGGACGATCTGCGCGCCAAGCTGACAGCCGACGATCCCGCGGCGCCCAAGCTGATCGCGTTTGAATCGATCTATTCGGTGGATGGCGATATCGCCCCGATCGAGGCGATCTGCGATCTGGCGGACGAATTCGGTGCGCTGACGTATATCGACGAGGTGCACGCTGTGGGCATGTATGGTCCCAGGGGCGCGGGCCTGGCCGAGCGCGACGGGCTGATGGACCGCATCGACATCATCAACGGAACACTGGCCAAGGCCTATGGCGTGATGGGCGGCTATATCGCCGCCAGCGCGAAAATGTGTGACGCTATAAGGTCTTACGCTCCGGGCTTCATCTTCACGACATCGCTGCCGCCGGCTGTTGCGGCAGGCGCTGCCGCATCGGTGCGCCATCTGAAGACCGATACTGCGCTTCGCGAGGCGCATCAGACCCAGGCACGTATCCTCAAGACCCGTCTGAAGGGGCTCGGATTGCCGATCGTCGATCACGGCACCCATATCGTTCCGGTGATCGTGGGCGATCCGGTGCATACCAAAGAGCTGTCGGATCTGCTTTTGGAAGACTTCGGTATCTACGTCCAGCCGATCAATTTCCCGACCGTTCCGCGCGGCACAGAGCGGCTTCGCTTCACACCGTCCCCGGTCCATGGACCTGAGGAAATTGAAGCACTTGTGCGGGCAATGGACCAACTTTGGTCGCATTGTGCGCTTAATCGCGCCGAGCTTTCAGCCTAGAAATTCCCTCTGTGTCCGGGGGTATCCCCTGTGTTAACCTATTTCTTATAGGGTCGCGCCGATTCTGACCGGTGCGGCTTTCGGGGACGATTTTGATGGGGCAGTTTGGATGAGCAGGCGCAAGCCCGCAGAACCAAAGGTCGAGGGCGGCAAATCCTTGAAGGGGTTTGACGACTTTGAACTGCGTCTTGGTGACATCATGCGCGGTGAACGCGCGACGATGGGCAAATCGCTTCTCGACGTTCAGCGCGACCTGAAAATCAAGGCCACCTACATCGCCGCGATCGAGAACGCCGATCCCACGGCCTTTGAAAGCCCAGGCTTTGTGGCAGGTTATGTGCGGTCCTACGCGCGTTACCTGAAGATGGATCCCGAATGGGCCTACAAGACATTCTGCGAGGAAGGCAATTTCACCAGCGTCACCGGAACCAGCCCCGGGCTGTCGGACAAACCCGTAAAGAAAAAGCAGCTTGCCGTTACCGCACCCAGCGGTCTTCGCGATCCTCTGGCCGAGCCGAAGGTGTCTTTCGTGCCCGCAGGCGAGGCCGCGCTATCGCGCATCGAGCCCGGCGCAATCGGGTCGGTTGCGGTGCTGATCGCGCTTGTCGGGGCCATCGGCTACGGCGGCTGGTCGGTGTTGCAGGAAGTGCAGAAAGTGCGCTTCACGCCGGTCGAGCAAGCGCCGGGCGTCGTCTCGCAACTGCAAGAGCGGGTCCAGGCGACCGAGATGGCCGAGGCCGGTGCACCCGCTTCGAACGTCGCTCTGCCGACCGCCGAGGCGCTGGACCGGCTCTATCGCCCTCAGGCGCTGGACGTCCCGGTATTCGTGTCTCGCGATGGCCCGATCGCCGCGATCGATCCGGCTTCGGTCGGCAGCCTTGCGCCGCCGCCGCCAGAGCCTTTGCGCAACCTTGCTGTCGCAACGCCGGCGTTCGATCTGCCACAGGTGGGCGAGCCTGTGGCGCCCGAGGAACTGGCCGTGCAGGTGGTTGCCGGTGAGCCTCAGAACGTGATCCTCTTTGCGGTCCGCCCGGCGTGGGTGCGCGTGCAGGCAGCCGGCGGCACGGTGATCTTCGAAAAGATCCTCGATGCCGGAGAGCAGTTTGAAATCCCCGCCACCGAAGAGCCGCCGGTGCTGCGCGCCGGCAATGCAGGATCGGTCTATTTCACCGTGGGCGGCGAAACATACGGCCCGGCGGGCGACGGCACATCGGTTGTGCGGAATGTCACTCTCGCACCCCAGGCCGTCACCGACAGCTACGCGGTGGCGGACATTGATCGCGACGAAGACCTCAAGCGTTTCGTCGATGTGGCCGAGGCGCAGGCCGAATAGCCCTGGCACGGTCCCGGTGCCCGGTCCAAGACCGCGCTGCGTCTGCCATTCATTGAACTGAGAACCCGTTGATCGCGGTCTTGGCTGGCAATAGCCCCGAGGTTGCTGCCCTGGTAGACCAAATTGCCAAATGCCAAAGGTCTGGCGCCCGACTTCGCACGAGGTCCGCAACGCCGCTGTCAGTCGCTACGTCGTGTCGGTTTCGCGCTCTTGACCGGACGCAGTGGCAAGACTTCAAGAACACCGGCCAGAAGAACGAGTGCGCCGCCGATGAGTTCCATGGCCCCCAGGTATTCGCCGGCAAGAAGCGCTGCCGAAAGCGCCCCGACCAGAACTTCGGTCATCAGCAGGATACCGACTCGCGCCGGTTCCAGTCGCGCCGTGGCCCATATCAGGGCCGTCATTGAAAGCCCCCACCAAAGACCTCCGGTCGCGAAAATGAGTGCGATGGCCGAGCCGGCGCTTTGAACTGCAGCCTTTCCGGGCCACGGCTCCAATACCGGCGCCAGGATCAAGGCCGCCGCGGCGGCGCCAAGGGCGAAGACGAACGCGGCCTCGGGCGCGCCGAGGTCGGACTTGGCCCGGATACCGGTCGTGGCGAGCGACCACAGCATACCAGAGGCAAGGGCAAGCCACTCTCCGGTGCCGCGCGGCAGCGGGAAATCCCCATCGGCGCCAAGCATCACGGCAAGACCGGCAATGCCGATGGCGATGGCCAGCATGCGCAATCGCGGAGTGCGCCATCCCATGACATACCTGCCGATCACGACGCTCCAGACCGGCGTCAGGAAAAACAGCAGAATGATGATCGCGACGCGTCCGTAGACAAAGCCAATCGAGTAAAGCGCAAATGCAGCGCCGCCCAGTGCCACGGACGCGATCGCAAGCCGGCTTGCGCGGGCCAGCCGCCGCCGGTTCGTGTAGGCGGCGGGCGCAAGCAGGATCGCCGCCGCTGCAACAATCGCAAGCGTGCCCCAGGCTCCGGGCAGCGAGATCTCGGCGAGCCGCCGCACCGGCAGCCAGTAAAAGCCCCACAATGCACCGGTCCCGACAACGATTGCCGTGGCCAAAAAGGTCGTGCGATCCCGTTCCATCCAAACGCGCATAATCGCAGAGCGCCTGCTTGGCAAAGCCATAAACCTTGGTCCGGCCTTTGGCGTGGCACCGTGCGCCAAGCCGATCGGGGCCCGAAGCGGCGGCATGCCGCAGCCCCGTTGCCCCGCCGGAGCGCGCGGTCTATCTTCAGGCCAACGCAATATGCAAAGTGATCGGCCCCCCATGTCGCACAACCCCATCCGACCCTGGCGCAATATCGAGCGGCGCACATCGCGCCAGATCCATGTCGGCGATGTGCCGGTGGGCGGCGATGCTCCGATCACCGTGCAGACCATGACCAATACCGACACCACCGACGCGGCGGCCACGATCGCGCAGATCCAGGCCGCTGCCGACGCCGGCGCCGATATCGTGCGCGTCTCCACACCGGATGCGGCCTCGACCGCCGCCCTGCGCGAGATCGTCCGCGAAAGCCCGGTACCGATCGTGGCGGATATTCATTTCCACTATAAACGCGCCATCGAGGCCGCCGAGGCCGGGGCCGCCTGCCTGCGCATCAACCCGGGCAATATCGGCAACGAAACCCGCGTGCGCGAGGTCATCAAGGCGGCGCGGGATCACGGATGCTCGATCCGGATCGGCGTGAACGCGGGCAGCCTTGAAAAGCACCTTCTGGAGAAATACGGCGAGCCATGCCCAGACGCGATGGTCGAAAGCGGGCTCGATCACATCAAGATCCTGCAGGACAACGACTTTCACGAGTTCAAGATCAGCTGCAAGGCGTCCGATGTCTTCATGGCGGCCGCGGCCTACCAGATGCTGGCCGAGGCCACCGACGCGCCGATCCATCTTGGGATAACCGAGGCCGGCGGGCTGATGTCCGGTACGATCAAATCGGCGATCGGGCTTGGCTCTTTGCTGTGGATGGGGATCGGCGACACGATCCGCGTCTCTCTGTCGGCCGATCCGGTGGAAGAGATCAAAGTGGGCTACGAAATCCTCAAGTCGCTCGGCCTGCGGCACCGGGGCGTGAATATCATCTCGTGCCCGTCTTGCGCGCGGCAGGGCTTTGACGTGATCAGAACGGTCGAGGCGCTGGAAAAGCGGCTGGAGCACATCAAGACCCCGATGTCGTTGTCGATCATCGGCTGCGTCGTGAACGGGCCGGGTGAGGCGCTGATGACGGATGTCGGCTTCACCGGCGGCGGGGCTGGGTCGGGCATGGTCTATCTGGCGGGCAAGCAAAGCCACAAGCTGTCCAATGATCAGATGATCGAGCATATCGTCGAGCAGGTCGAAAAGAAGGCCGCCGAGATCGAGGCGGACGCAGCCTTGGCCGGGCAGGCCGCCGAATAGGCCGCGCGGACGGGCACCCTGCTTATTGCCGCAATGGTGCGGCAGTCTTTGTGGCATGAGCGACGAAATCCAGACCCTGATTGCGCGGCTTCTGCGCGGCATTTCGACGAGCCACGTCGAAACCGTGCGTGATGCCTGGCGGGATCTTCTGGTCGCAGGTCCCCGGGCCGTGCCGGATGTCGCGGACAAGCTGGAAAGCGCAGTCTGGCAAGAGCCGCCACGCGGGCCGTCCGGCAAATACTTCGGCATCCTTCTGGCGCTTCTGTCAGAGCTCGATCCAGGCGCATTCGCGCGCCTTATCGACCGCATGCGGCGACAAAAGCTGCACCCTCTGCATCGCAAGACCCTGGACCTTCTTGCGGCCCGCACCGGTGACAGCCCGGCTTTTGAGATCGGCGAAGGCATTGCGGTCTATATCGCACCCGACATCGCCGAACCGGCCATCGTCGTCGGCAACCTTAGGCGGTGGGAGCGCGCGCCGGGGCTGGATCTTGGCGGCGTCAGCCGGATCGACGTGATCGCGCGCCACGCGGGGCTCGACTACCTTGGGCTTTACAGCATGTTCTTTTCGGGGATCATCCTGACCTGGCCGGCAGAGCCGCCGCGCGGCCTGCGTCTTTGGGCTCAACGTCTCGACGCCGAATTCACCTTCTATCATGAGGTCGGCCATCATGTATCCGGCCATATCGAGGCCGGCTCGGTCGCCGCTCAAGAGGACGAGGCCGATGCCTACGCGCGCCGCATGTTCCGCGCCGCGCATCCGGTTCTAAGTGCCGCCGGACGCGGGCTGCTGTGGCCTTTAGGGCCGCTTTTGCGAAGGATCGGACCGTCGCGGTTCGGCGACGAAGAGCCGGGCGCGACCCACCCCCGATAGCGGGCCGGAGCGCGTGCGGCGTGGCCTAGTTGCTGGCGCGCATCTGGCGGACCATGACCCGCATATTATCAAGCGGTACATAGCCGCGCAGGATCTCGTCCTCCATCACGAAAGTCGGCGTCCCGTTGATCTGCAGCGCCTGTCCCAGCGCGCGGTTGGCGGCGATGATCTCTTGGACCTCGTTGTCGTCCATGCGCGCGATCACCGGCTCGGGATCAAACCCCACGTCGCCGGCGATCCGGCGCAGGCGGTCGTCGGTATAGTTTCCGCGATGCTCCATCAGCGCGTCGTGCACCTCGGCATAGGCTGCGTCGCCTTCTTCCATCTTGGTCGCGATGGCGAATTGCGAGGCCCGCACGCTTTCATCGCCCAGGATCGGGAATTCCTTCACGATCCACCGGATATTGCCGTCGGTTTCCAGAAGTTCGGCCACATCGGGCGCCGCGCGGCGGCAATAGCTGCAGCGGTAGTCCAGAAACTCAACCAGGGTGATGTCGCCCTCGGGGTTGCCGCCCACGTAGGAAAAGCCATCGCTGTAGATCGCGTCCGCGTTCTTGGACAGAAAATCACGCTCTGCCTCGGCGGCGGCCAGCTGTTCGCGCTCTTCCAGAACGCCGATCGCCTCCATCAGCACCTCGGGGTTATCAAGCAGGTAGTTCCGGATCTCGGCGCGAAACGCCTCGCGTTCGGCATCGCTCATCGCGCCGATATCGGTGGCATGGGCCGGCGCAGCCAGAAGCGCAAGCGCAAGACCGAGGCTGAGTTTCAGACGTGACACCATTTCGGAACTCCAAAGTTGAACGTCGCGGCACCCTGCCAAATCGCGCCGGCAATGCCAATAGCCCGGATTGACGCGGGCAAGTGGTGCAGCGCCAGTTGGCGGACGGTAGCCGCTGCCGGGGCCCGGTCTCAACCTCCGGCATAGCGATATCCCGCGATTGTGATGCGCCGCGGTATGCCAAACTGCCGGAAGAGTTGCGCCTGCGCGACACGCCGCGATGGCCGGCAAATCAGGCGGTATGACACAGCCTTGGCAGGCGCTGGCTTGACCTTCGACGTGGCGGCAGGCAACACGCCAGCAGGAGGCGCCATGAGACAGTCACACCGCAGCAAGGTCGACCCTTTCATCGTCATGGACGTGATGGAGGCCGCGCGCCGGGCCGAAGCCGCGGGCCAGCACATCATCCACATGGAGGTGGGCCAGCCCGGCACACCGGCCCCCAAAGCGGCCCGCGCCGCGCTTGCGCGCGCGATGGAAGACGGCGCGCTTGGCTACACGGTCGCGCTTGGCCTGCCGGAGTTGCGCGCAGGCATCGCGGCGCTTTACCAGGACTGGTACGGGGTAAGCCTCGACCCGGCCCGCGTCATCGTCACATCGGGATCCTCAGGCGCCTTCCTGCTGGCATTCACCGCGCTTTTCGACGCTGGTGAGCGGGTGGCGCTCGCAGAGCCGGGCTATCCCTCCTACCGCCAGATCCTGTCGGCCCTCAGCCTTGAACCCATCGGCGTGCCCGCGCGGCCCGAGAACCGGCTGCAACCCGTGCCAGACGAAATCCCCGGCGATATCGCTGGCCTGATCGTCGCCTCACCCGGCAACCCGACCGGTACAATGCTGGACAAGCCATCGCTTGGCGCCTTGATGGAGGCCGCAAGGGCGCGCCGCGCCGCATTTATCTCTGACGAAATCTATCACGGCATCGAATATGACCGCAAAGCCGTCTCGGCGCTTGAGATCAGCGACGATGTCTATGTGATCAACTCCTTTTCGAAGTATTTCTCGATGACCGGCTGGCGGGTCGGCTGGATGGTCGTGCCCGAAGACCATGTGCGCACGATCGAGCGGCTGGCCCAGAACATGTTCATCTGTGCGCCCCATGCCAGCCAGATCGCCGCGCTGGCGGCGCTGGATGCGCGCGATGAGCTTGATGCCAATCTGGCCGTCTATGCCGAAAACCGCAGGCTGTTGATCGACGGGCTGCCCAAGGCCGGCTTTGCCGCCTTCGCGCCGCCCGATGGGGCGTTCT
Organism: Paracoccaceae bacterium; assembly: GCA_013003075.1. Lineage (GTDB taxonomy): Bacteria > Pseudomonadota > Alphaproteobacteria > Rhodobacterales > Rhodobacteraceae > JABDLJ01. The sequence continues at coordinate 26,311 of JABDLJ010000024.1, read as the reverse complement.
ACGTCTATGCCGATGTCTCGGATCTGACCGACGACAGCCGGGCATTCGCGGCCGAAATCCTGCAGCAGGCCAAGGTTGCGGTCACCCCGGGGCTCGATTTCGACCCGCATCGCGGCCACACCACGCTGCGCTTTTCCTATGCGCGCTCGACCGACGACATCCGCGAAGGGCTGGCGCGGCTTGGCGCTTTTGTGGCCGCGCGGCGCTGAAGCGGCTTTGCATCGCGGCGCGGCGCGGTATACTGCGCCCAAAGAAACGCGAGGCGATGAGCAGTTTGCGCCTGATCCTGTTAGTCGCGGCCCTGATGCTGGCCGCAAGCGGTGCAGCGGTCGCGCAATCGCCGCTGACGGCGCTGGCGCGGCTGCAAACCGGCGACAGCGCCATCATCGACAGCCGCGATGGACGCGTGTCCATCACCCTGACCCTGTCGCAACCGGTTCCCTGGCGCGCCTTCACGCTTGATGCGCCGCGGCGCCTTGTGCTCGATTTCTCCGAGGTCGTCTGGCCGCCCGAATTTGCCTCGCAAAGCGCGCAGATCCCGCAGGTGCGCACCGGCGTGTTGCAACCGGGCTGGTCGCGCATGGTGCTGGATCTCGCCACGCATTTGAAAATCGAAACCGCGAGCCTTGAAACAAACCGCGAGGATGGCCGAGCGGTTCTGAAACTGCGCCTCGGCCCGCAGGACGCCGAAACCTTCGCCGAGACGACCGGCGCGCCGCCCAACCCGGTGTTTGCCCAGCTGCCGCCATCGTCGGTGCCAAGCCCGCCCCAGCCGCGCGGCCCGCAAGACCCGCTTCACGTGATGCTGGATCCCGGCCATGGCGGGATCGATCCCGGCGCCGAGGTGGGGCCGATTAACGAAGCCGACCTGATGCTGACTTTCGCACGCGAACTGCGCGAGCTGCTGCTACGCTCGGGCGGCTTTGAGGTCTCGCTGACCCGGCAAGAGGATGTCTTTGTCCCGCTTGAGACGCGGATCACGCTGGCCCGCGCGGCCGGCGCACACGTGATGATTTCGCTGCATGCCGATGCGCTGGCCGAAGAGGCCGGCAACGCGTCCGGCGCCACGGTCTATCTTCTGTCCGACGCCGCATCCGACCGCGCCTCGCAGCGGCTGGCCGAGCGGCACGATCAGTCCGACCTTCTGGCCGGGGTCGATCTGTCGGGCCAAAGCGACGAGATTGCGCTTGTCTTGATGGACCTGGCGCGCACCGAGACAGAGCCGCGATCGCAGGCGCTGGCGGGCGCGCTGGTTCAGGGCATCTCGGCCGAAGTGGGGCGCATGAACTCGCGTCCGCTGCGTCGCGCGGGGTTCTCGGTGCTCAAGGCGCCCGATATCCCGTCTGTCCTGATCGAGCTTGGCTTTCTGTCCAGCCCGCGCGACCGCGAGCGCCTGACATCGCCTGAGTGGCGGATGAACATGGCAAGCGGTATCCGCGATGCGCTGCGGCGATGGTCCAGGGATGACCTGATCCGCGCAGGTCAGATCCGCAATTAGGGCGCTGACCCCGGGCAGGTGCTAGCGAAGCCGCGCCAGATAGATCGTGTGGCCGCGGCAGTCCTGCGCCTCGGGAACGTAATCCCGCAGCTCGAACCCTTCGGCCTGTAGCAGGGCGCGATACTCAGGCGGGTCCAGCGAGGCATGGTAGACCGGCTCTCCTTCCACTGCGCCCACCGGCTCTCCGGCGCGCGGGTGGGCGGTGAACATCAGCGCGGCCCGAGGGGCGGCATGTGCGGCAAAGACCGCGAACATCGCGCGCTGGTCGTCCGGGCTGAGATGGAAAAAGCTGTTCCACGCCAGGATGCCGTCAAACCGCTGGCCCAGATCCAGCCCGCGCATGTCGGCATGAACCGCACGGGCCGCCGGCACGTTGGCCTTGAAAAGCCGGATCATCTCGGCCGAGCCGTCCACCCCCGTCACCGCGGCGCGGCGGTCGGCGAGGTAGCTGGCGATCGGGCGCCCGGAACCGCAGCCCAGATCGAGAATGCGCCGCGGGCCGCTGCCGGGGCCTGGCACATGGCTGAGAAACCTGTCGAGGTAGCGCCGCTCGAACAACGTGCGGTCGCGCGCCTTGTCCCAGGCGGCGGCAACGCGGTCATAGGTCGGCAGGATCTGATCGGGCGTCATGGGCCTGCTTTGGGGCAACCTGCGCCGCCGTGCAAGCCAAAGACCCCGCGGCACCGCGGGGCGGGCGTTTTATGGCCGACTTGCCCCAAGACGCCTTTTGACCCCGCCTGCCGCGGCCCCTATATAGAGACAATTCGACGAAAGGTGCGCGCGTGCTTCGCTATATTCTCTCTTTCCTGGGCGGCATCTTCAGCCTGCTGACCATCGGCGCCATCCTCGGCGTCCTGGCGATTGGCGCGATCTTCTTCATGTATGGTCGGGACTTGCCCAATCATGAGCAGCTTTCGCAATACACGCCCCCGACGATCAGCCGGATCTATTCCCGCGAAGGCGACATCATCGACGAATTCAGCCAGGAAAGGCGCCTATTCACGCCCATCGAGGATGTGCCCGAGCTGGTCAAGCAGGCCTTCATCTCTGCTGAGGACAAGAACTTCTACGAGCATCCCGGTTTCGATGCGCGCGGCGTCGCGGCGGCCGCCTACGAGGCGATCCGGACCCGCGGCAGCCGGGTACGCGGTGCCTCGACCATCCCGCAGCAGGTGGTGAAGAACTTCCTTCTCTCTTCGGACCGTTCCGCAGAGCGCAAGATCAAGGAGCTGATTCTGGCCGTGCGCCTGGAAGGCACGCTGAGCAAGGACAAGATCCTGGAGCTGTACCTCAACGAGATTTTCCTGGGCCAGAACTCTTACGGTGTGACGGCCGCGGCGCAGACCTATTTCAACAGGACGCTGGCCGATCTGACAGTCGCGGAAGCGGCCTATCTGGGGGCTTTGCCGCAGCGACCGGGCACCTTGCACCCGGTGCGCGAAATGGATGCTGCTATCGCAAGGCGCAACTACGTGCTCGGCGAGATGCGCCAGAACGGGTATATCGACGCCGCCGCCTACCAGGAAGCCAGCGCCGCGCCGCTTCTGACCGTGCAGAACGGGGATTTCGAGGGCTTCCGCCAGCAGCTTCCGCCGCGCGACTACTTCACCGACGAAATTCGCCGCCAGCTGAGCCGCGATTTCGGCGAAGGCGCGTTTTTCGGCGGTGGCCTGGCCGTCCGCGCCACATTCGATCCCCAGATGCAGCAAGAGGCCGCGAAGTCGCTGCGGGCCGCGCTTCTGCGCTATGATCGCGAGCAAGGCGTCTGGCACGAAACCGATCGTCGTCTGCCGCCCGAAGTCCTGGGCGACGAGACCGCCTGGCGTGCGGCCTTGGCCGAAACGGACATCTCCCGCGATATCGAGGGCTGGCAGGCCGCGGTGGTGCTTGAACTTGGCGCCTCCAGCGCCCGGATCGGCATCGAAAACCAGCCCGTCGACGACGATGGCGACTGGATCGCGGCCGAAGACCTGGGCTGGATTTCAGGCGTCTCGCGCGCCTCGGACATCCTGTCGGTCGGCGATGTCGTGCATGTAGAGCGCAACGGCGGGCCCGAAGACGATCCGCGCTGGTCCCTGCGCCAGGTGCCCGAAGTGCAGGGCGCGTTCATGGCGATGGACGTGAATACCGGCCGGGTCCTGGCCATGCAGGGCGGGTTTTCCTACCAGCACTCGGTCTTCAACCGCGCCACGCAGGCCACGCGCCAGCCCGGCTCCAGCTTCAAGCCCTTTGTCTATGCCGCCGCGCTCGACAGCGGGTTTTCCCCGGCGACGATCCTGATCGACGCCCCGATCGCCGTGGAAACGGGGCAGGGCATCTGGCGGCCGCGCAACTCGTCCAACAGGTTCTACGGGCCGACCCCGTTGCGCACCGGGATCGAGCAATCGCGTAACCTGATGACCGTGCGCCTTGCCGAAGAGGTGGGGATGGACGTTGTCGCCTCATACGCCGAGCGCTTCGGGGTCTACGACCGGATGGGGCAATTCCTGGCCAACGCGCTTGGGTCCGAAGAGACCACGCTTTATCGCATGGTTGCCGCCTACGCGATGTTCGCCAACGGGGGCGAGCGGCTGGAGCCCACGCTGGTCGACCGCGTACAAGACCGCTGGGGCGACACGATCTATCGCCACGACCAGCGCATTTGCGAGGAATGCGGCATCGCCGAGCTGGCCGCCGGGCGCGCGCCGCGGATCATCACGGACCGCTGGCAGGTCATGGACCCGGTCACCGCCTACCAGTTGACCTCGATGATGCGCGGCGTGGTCGAGCGCGGCACCGCCGCGCGCACGGTGAACCTGCCGGTGCCCACCGCCGGCAAGACCGGCACGACCAACGACGCGCGCGATGTCTGGTTCGTGGGCTTTACCTCGAACATCGTGGCCGGATGCTATATCGGCTACGACATCCCGCGGCCGCTGGGCCGTGGTGCCACGGGCGGCGCGCTGTGCGGCCCGGTCTTCAACGAATTCATGCTGAAGGCGACCGAGCGCTTCGGCGGCGGCCCCTTCACGGTTCCGCCGGGCGGCAAGTTCATCAAGATCGACCGCTTCACCGGCGTGCGCCTTCCTGACAATGCCGCCGGCGACAACGTGGTCGCCGAGTATTTCCGTGACGGCGAAGAGCCGGTCTTCGGCATCACCTTCGATGGCGGCTTTGCGATGGGATCGAACCTGCCGCTTTTCACCCCCGAAGACCAACCTGCGCAGCCGCAGACAACGACGGTGCAGACCGCGACGGGCCGCGTCGTCGAAGTGCCGACGAACACCAATCTCAATACGCTGGGCTCGGGCGGGCTATACTGAACTTGCCGCCCGCGCGGCGCATTGGTATCACCGCATCCTGACTGGATTTTCCCGGAATTTCTTCATGCGCGCCGAAGCTGAAAACACCGTTGCTGCGATCGAAAAGTCGCTGAACCTGCTGCGCCAGCGGATGGACTGGGACACCGCCGAGCACCGGCTGGAAGAATTCAACGCGATGACCGAGGACCCAAACCTCTGGGACGACCCCGACCGGGCGCAAAAGCTGATGCGCGACCGCCAGGTCCTGGTGGATGCGATCGATCGCTACCGCTCCATGCGGCAAGAGCTGTCGGACAATATCGAGCTGATCGAGATGGGCGAAGCGGAAGGCGACGGCGACGTGGTCGCCGAAGCCGAGGCGGCGCTGAAGGCGCTGCAGGACCGCGCCGCCAAGGCCGAGCTTGAGGCGCTTTTGTCGGGCGAGGCCGACGGCAACGACACGTTTCTGGAAATCAACGCCGGCGCCGGCGGCACCGAAAGCTGCGACTGGGCGTCGATGTTGGCGCGGATGTATGTCCGCTGGGCCGAGCAGCACGGCTATTCGGTGGAACTGATGAGCGAAAGCGCCGGCGACGAAGCCGGCATCAAGTCCGCGGCCTACAAGATCAGCGGCCCCAATGCTTACGGATGGCTGAAATCGGAAAGCGGCGTTCACCGCCTGGTGCGGATCTCTCCCTTCGACAGCGCCGCCAAGCGGCACACATCGTTTTCGTCGGTCTGGGTCTACCCCGTGGTCGACGACAACATCGAGATCGAGGTGAACCCGGCCGATATCCGGCTCGACACCTACCGCTCGTCAGGCGCGGGTGGTCAGCACGTGAACACCACCGACTCGGCCGTTCGGATCACCCACATTCCCACCGGAATCGTCGTGACAAGCTCGGAAAAGTCGCAGCACCAGAACCGCGATATCGCGATGCGTGCTCTCAAGTCGCGGCTCTACCAGCAAGAGCTGGAGCGCCGGAACGCGGCGATTACCGAGGCGCACGAAGCCAAGGGGGATGCCGGCTGGGGCAACCAGATCAGGTCTTACGTCCTGCAGCCCTACCAAATGGTCAAGGATCTGCGCACCAGCTACGAGACCTCCGATACCAAGGGCGTGCTGGACGGCGATCTCGATGCGCTCATGGCAGCCACGCTGGCGCTGGATGTGGCCGGCAAGAGCCGCGCCGAGGCGCAGGCCGAAGATTGACCTAAGACAAGGCCGGGCGCTGACAACAGCTGCTAGGCTGGGTGCGGGAGGTCGCTGACATGACGGAACAACCCTCGCCGCTGCCCGAGATCGGCAAGCTGCATTTGCATGAGATCTGGACCTGCCTGAAGCGGGGCGCCGATGACTTTCGGCGCGCGCCGCTCTTTGGGCTCTTTTTCAGCGGGTTCTACGTGGTTGTGGGCTTCATCCTGCTCTGGATCGATGCCAGCACCTTTTTCTGGACTTTGGCGCTATCGCTTGGCTTTCCGCTGGTCGCGCCCTTTGCGGCCGTGGGGCTCTACGATGTCAGCCGCCGGCTGGAACGTGACCTGCCGCTCAGATGGGGCGAGGTCCTCGCGGTGGTCTCGCGCGAGCGCGGCCGGCAGATCCCCTGGGTCGGGGCGATCATCCTGATCGTGTTTCTGTTCTGGTCGTTTCTGGCGCACATGCTCTTTGCTCTCTTCATGGGGCTATCGACCCTGACCAATATCTCGTCGTCCTACGATGTGCTTCTCAGTGGCCGCGGCCTGACGATGGTTGGCGTGCAGCTGGTGGTCGGCGGCGCGGTGGCGTATCTGGTCTTTTCGATCACGGTCGTCAGCCTGCCGCTTTTGCTGGAAAAAGAGATCGATTTCGTCTCGGCGATGCTGCTCAGCATTCGCACCGTGGCGCAAAATCTTCTCGTGATGCTGATCTGGGCCGCAGTGATTGCCGCGCTTCTTTTCCTGGGAATGCTGCCCTTCTTCCTGGGGCTCTTTGTCGTGTTGCCGATCCTGGGCCACGCGACCTGGCATATCTACAGGCGCACGCTTTACCACCCGGGCTGACGCAGCGACTGCCCGGCAAAGAAAAACGCCGCAGACCGGGTCCGCGGCGCCTTCGCAATCGGTCAGGCTGGCTTCAGGCGGGTTTCGCGTCAGCCGGCTTGGGCATCGATTTTGCCGGGCCGCCGGTCGAAAGCGGGTCTTCCTGGCGTTGCACCGAACCTTCGAAGTGGGCACCCGACTCGATGGCGATCGTCTTGTGGATGATGTCGCCCTCGACCCGCGCCGTGGCGGTCAGGCGCACCTTCAGGCCGCGCACACGCCCAATGATCCGGCCATTCACGATGACGTCGTCGGCCATGCACTCACCCTTGACCGTGGCACCTTCGCCGACCGTCAGCAAATGAGCGCGGATATCGCCCTCAATCATGCCTTCGATCTGGATGTCGCCCGAGGTCTTCACGTTGCCCTTGATGTTCAGGTCCGAGGACAGAACGGATGCGGGCGGCTTCGCCTTTGGGGTCGAGGAGGAAGACGGAGAATAGTCGCTGCTTGGTTTTGTATTCATTGCCTCAGGTGCCTTTTCTTTTCCTTTGTCCGAGCTTGCGTCTTGGGTGGCGCCAGTCTCATTCACTCTGCTTTTAGAAAACATCTCTCGCTGCCTTGATATAGGTCATCGGGTTGACGGCATTGCCGCCTATGCGCACTTCGTAGTGAAGATGGGTGCCGGTAGACCGGCCAGTGTTTCCCATATCACCGATCCTCTCCCCACGCGAGACTCTTTGGCCGACCGTGACGCGAATTTTCGACAGGTGGGCATATCGGGTCTCGATCCCAAATTCATGCTTTATCTTGATAAGGTTACCATATCCTGACGAGCGGCTGGCATGGACCACAACACCGTCCGCGGTCGAGTAGATCGGCGTGCCGCGCGAGCCGGCGAAATCGGCGCCTTTGTGCATCCGGGTGCCGCCGGTCTTGGGATCGCGCCGTTTGCCATATCCGCTTGTATAGCGAAAGGCGCCCTTCACCGGTTCGGCGAACGGCGTTTTCTGCACGGCGATGCGATAGAGATTGAGCGCATCGAGCCGCTCCAGAATGGTGTTCGCGCGCATCTGTTCGGGCGAGGGCGGCTCGCCCTTGGTCGAAAAGGTGATCGGCGTCAGCGGACCACCCTGGCCGGAATAGCCGCGGCGGATCGTCTCGATGATACTGTCGGCCGGAAGCCCGGCCTCGCGAAACATGTCGTCCAGAGGCTCAAGCGATACCGCGACGGCCTCTTCAAGCTGATGGAAAATCCGGTCGTTGCGCTCTTCGAGCAGCTTGCGGTCAAGCTCCAGCTCGGCAATCACGCTGTCCGAGCCTTGCACGCGCTCGGCAATCTCGTCGCGCTCGGCGGCGGCGCCGGACAGGGCGGCCACGAGGAAATCGAGCGTGTCGCTCATCTCGTCGATCCGGGCAAGCTCTGGTGCTTCTGACGCTTCGCTGTCCGCCAGAAGGGCGGCCAGTCGGGTGATTTCCTCGCGGGCCCCGTCGCGGTCCTGCATGGTGCGGCTGAGGGTCGCCTGCATCACGCCGATGCCGGTCTCAAGTTCCTTGCGGCGCTCTTCAGAGGCCAAAAGCCGCGACTGCATCGCCGAGACTTCATCCAGCGCAATCGCGAACCGAAGATAGGCCTGGTGGGCTTCCTCGGCGCGGGTGTCGCGTTCGGCCGCCAGCGCGTTCAGCCGCTGCTCATAAAGGCGCTGCTCGCGCTCGGCCTGTTCGCGGTAGTTGCCGGCGCCCAGCGTGTCCATCAGAAGGATCGCGGACGCGATGATCGTCCAGCCCAGAACCAGGGCACTGCCCGACAGGGCGATGAGTTGCGTTTTCGGGCTGAGCCGCACGAAGCGGGTTTCGGTATCCGAGCGCAAAAATAGCCGCTGTTCCGGAAGGTTGCGCGCGATGAGCGTATTCAGTTTCTGTTTCAGTCCCAAAGTCCACCGTCCCAGTTTTATGCCTGAAACCCCGTCCCGCGACCGCAGGACCTCTCCCCAAGGATCAGACTTAGATTGTCCTACCTTTCATGAGGTTTTAGAGCAACAGTTTTGGGCAAAATGTGGGCATCATTGCGCCATGAGTGACAACGTCGGCAAGATTTCGCCTGCCCGGATGAATTGCAGGTCAATTGCCCTGCGCCATCGGCCAGTAAAAATCGAGCGGCAGTCCGGCCTCGGCGCGCTTTTCGTCGTTGAAAGGCGGCTTGAGCCCGCCCGGGAAATAGCGGCGGACGAGGCCGTGAAACACCTCCTTTGGATCGAGGTCTTCCCGTCCGCAGAGGAAGTGAAACCACTTCGACCCATAGGCGACATGGCCGACCTCCTCGGCATAGATCGTCTCTAGCGCCGCTACCGCGCCGGTCTCGCCTGCCTTTTGGAACAGCGCGATCATTCCCGGTGTCACATCAAGCCCGCGCGCCTCCAGCACCATGGGCACGATTGCCAGCCGCGCCATCAGATCGTCGCGTGTATCGGACGCCGCGCGCCACATGCCCGCATGGGCCGCAAGGGCACCATAAAAGCTGTCCTTAGCTTCAAGACAGTCCGCCATAAGATTGAAATGCTTTGATTCTTCATCGGCCGCCTTCACCCAGTCGTCGTAAAAGCCCGGCGGCATCGGAACATGCGCAAACCGCGCGATGATGTCCCAGTGCAGGTCCACGGCGTTCAGCTCGATATGCGCCACCGCATGCAGGATCGCGATACGCCCCTGCGGCGTGCCGGGCTTGCGGCGCGGCACATCGCGCGGGTCGACCAGTTGCGGCGCTTCGGGCCGGGCGGGGTGATCGGGCGCACGGGCCAAGCCGACCTGCGGCAGGGCGCCATCCCGGCGGGCGGCGAACCAGGCGGCGGCATGACGCCGCGACAGGGCGGTCTTTTCGCGCCCGCCCGGCGTGGCCAGGACCTCGGCGGCCATCTCGGCAAGGGGCTTTGGGCTCATAGCGCCTGGGTGGCCTTCAGCACAGCATCGGCGTGGCCCGGCACCTTCACCTTGCGCCAGACCGCCACAATCTTGCCCGATCCGTCAATCAGGAACGTGCTGCGCTCGATGCCCATGTAGGTCTTGCCGTACATCTGTTTTTCGAACCAGGTGCCGTAGCGCTCGCAGACGTCGCTGTCTGCGTCCGAGGCCAGGATCACACCCAGGTCGTGCTTGTCGCGGAACTTGTCGTGCTTTGCCACGGTATCTTTCGAGATACCGATAACGACCGCGCCGGCGGCCTCGAAGGCGGGCAGGTGAGCGGTGAAATCGACCGCTTCGCGGGTGCAGCCCGAGGTGTCGTCGCGCGGGTAGAAGTACAAAACGGCCGCCCTTGGCTTCAGCGCCGATAACGTGACGGTGTCGCCCCCGTCGCGGGGCAGGGTAAAATCGGGTGCGGTATCGCCAGTGTCCAGCATTGGAACCTCTTTGTGATGTGATCGTGTTTCCTGTTTCGTTTTAGGGTGAAACCGGCAAAGATAAAGCGCCGGACCGAAGACGGGCCGGCCAAGCGGCAGGAAAGAGCCCCGAAGCAGTGGCCGACAGCGACAAAGCGATATCACCCAAGCGCAACCTGCGCCGCCGCCGGCGCGGCCGGATCGGGCTGATGATGGTGGCCTGGATCGCGCTTCTGGGCGTCTTCATGATCTTTGCCGGCCTGTCTTTCACGGGCCGCGTTCTTGAGGCGCCGGGCTGGGTCACAAGCCAGATCGAACGCCGCCTCAGTGCCGGGCTCGGCCAGACGGATCTGCAGATCAGAAGCGTTCAGTTGCAGGTCGACCCGCAGGGGCGGCCGCGGCTCTTGCTGCGCAATGTCGAGCTGCGCGATCCTGGCGGTGCAAGCCTCGCGCAGCTCAACGAGGTCGGGGCGGGGCTGTCGCTCGATGCGCTTCTGCGCGGGCAGCTGACGGCCTCTGCGCTGCGGGTCGCCGGCGCGCAGATCACCGTCCGGCGCGACGAGCAAGGCCAGTTCAGCCTGGCTTTCGGGTCCGGCACGGCGCAGGAGGCAACGCTTGCAGGGCTGCTGGAGCAGCTCGACACCGCTTTCCAGACCCCCCGTCTTGCCGCCATCGAGGAAATCCAGCTGCGCGATCTGACGATCACGCTGGAGGACGCGCGCAGCGACCGGCTTTGGCAGGCCACCGGCGGGCGGCTGACGCTCAGCAACACCGCCGAGCGTATCTCGATCAACGTCTTCACGGATGTCTTCAACGGCACCGAGGATCTGGCGCAAATGCAGCTTTCGCTGACCCGGCCCAAGGATGGCGACGGCGCGAGCATCGGCGCGACACTCAGCGGGGCGGCCGCACAGGATATCGCGCTGCAATCGCCGGTCCTGTCCTATCTTGGCGTGATCGACGCGGAAATTTCGGGCGCGATGCGCGCAAGCGTCGATGCCGAAGGCATGGTCGAGCAATTCGCCGCCACGCTGGAGATCGGGCAGGGCGCCCTGCAACCCACGCCGAAAAGCCAGCCGATCGCGTTCAATTCGGGTCAGATCTACCTCACCTTCGATCCTGCCGAGCAGCGGATCGAATTCAGCCAGGTCACCGTTCAAAGCGACCAGCTTCGCGTGGAGGGTGAGGGCCATGCATACCTGCGGGACTTCGACGATGGCTTGCCCGAGGCGCTTGTCGCGCAGCTGGAGTTTCCCCAGATCGCGGTTGCGCCCGAGGGGTTGTTCGCGGGCGCGCTTACATTCGACAAGGCCACCGCCGATGTCCGGATGCAGCTGGCGCCGTTCCAGCTTGAGATCGGCCAGATCGCGCTGGCGGACGGGCCACGCCGGTATCTGGCGGGCGGGCGCATCGCCGCGGACGAGGGCGGCTGGAGCCTTGCGCTCGATGCGCAGGCGCCCAGCCTGACACCCGAACGGCTGATGCAGCTTTGGCCGCCGGCGCTTGGCCCCAAGACCCGCGAATGGGTGGCGCGCAACGTGCTTGCAGGCGAGATCTCGAATATCCACGCCGCGTTGCGCCTCGGCCCCGGCACACCGCCGCGCTATGGGCTCTCGTACGATTTCCAGAATGCCGAGGCGCGGTTTTTGCCGAATTTGCCGCCGATTACCGGCGGGCACGGGCAGTCGGCGATCTGGGACGATGGCTTTTCGCTGACCCTGCACCAGGGGCAGGTCGCGGCAGCCGAAGGCGGCATGATCGATCTTGCGGGCTCGACCTTCAAGGTGGCGAATATCCATGCCCGGCCCGGTCGCGGCGATATTCGCCTGAAGACGGACAGCAGCCTGACGGCGCTCCTGTCCGTCTTGAGCAACCGCCCGTTCCGGATTTCCGAGCGTACCGGCCGAAGCCCCGATCTTGCCGAGGCGCGGGCGCAGCTCGAGGGCCATATCAACGTGGCGCTGAAGAAGAACACGCCCCTGTCGGATGTCGCCTACGAGGCAAACGGCACGCTTCGCAATGTCACAAGCACCGATCTTGTCCCGGGCTACACCCTGTCCTCGCGCGAGTTGCAGGTCGATCTGGTGACAGGCGATCTGGCGATATCCGGCCCGATCCTGTTGGACGGGTTGCCGCTGAACATCGCCTGGACCCAGCCGCTGACACCAGAGCGCGCCTCGACCAGCCGCATCAGCGGCCAGGTCGAGCTTTCGGACCGCTTCACCGACACCTTCGGAATACCGCTTCCCACCGGTACGGTGTCGGGCCGCGGCGTGGGTGAGTTGAACCTTGAAGTAACCCGCGATGCGCCGATCGCTTTCTCACTGCGCTCTGATTTGCAGGGCGTCGGGCTGACCGTGCCAAGCCTGCGGTGGTCGAAAGCGGCCGAAAGCCCGGGGGCGCTGACGATTACCGGTCAGCTTGGCAAGACCGCCACGATCGACCGGCTCGCGATCTCCGGTCCCGGGCTGGAAGCCGAGGGCAACGTCGAGATCGGCGCCGGCGGCGGTTTCGGCGCGGTAGAGTTTTCCCGGCTCGAGGTGGGCAACTGGCTGAACGCGGCCGTGCGCATCGAGGGCACGGGTGCGCGCCCCGGCGTACGTGTGATCGGCGGCGAGATGGACATTCGCAACCTCGACCTGGCAGCACAGCGGCAAGGCGCCTCCGGCGGCGGCCCGGTGTCGCTGGACCTTGACCGGTTGATCATCACCGACACGATCGCGCTTGCGCCGTTCAGCGCGCAGGTCACGACCGGTGGCGGCCTCAATGGCACCTTCAAGGCCAGGGTGAACGGCGGTGCCCCCATCGAGGGCAGCCTGGTGCCGACGCCGCAAGGCACCGCGGTGCGGATCATCTCTGAACGCGCCGGCGCGGTGGCGCGCGATGCGGGATTTCTGAAGACCCTGGCGGGCGGCACGATGGACCTGATCCTGCGGCCGCGCAAAGAGGCCGAGGGCTATGACGGGCGCCTGCGCATCCGGCGTGCGCGCCTGCGTGACCAGCCCGCGATGGCCGCGCTTCTGGATGCGATTTCGGTTGTCGGCCTTCTCGACGAGATGAACGGGCCGGGCATCTCGTTCGAGACGATGGAGGCCGATTTTCGCCTGACCTCGAAGCGGCTCTATCTCGACCAGGGCGCCGCGGTCGGCCCCTCGCTTGGCATATCGTTGCAAGGTACTTATGACATCGCGACCAAAGAGCTGGATATGCAAGGCGTGATCTCTCCGGTCTATATTCTGAACGGGATCGGGCAGATCTTCAGTCGCCCAGGCGAAGGGCTTTTCGGGTTCAACTACAGGATCCGGGGATCCAGCGATGCGCCGCGGCTTTCCGTCAATCCGCTGTCGATCCTGACCCCCGGCATGTTCCGCGAGATTTTCCGCAGCGCGCCGCCCAATCTTGAAGAGTGATCCCTTGCGCCTGTCCGACTTCGACTTCGATCTGCCCGAAGAGCTGATTGCGACCCGGCCGGCCCGGCCCCGGTCCTCGGCGCGGCTGCTGGTGGCCGAGGGCGCGTCGATCACCGATGCGCATGTCCATGATCTGCCCGCCTTCCTGCGGCCCGGCGACCGGCTTGTGCTGAATGACACCAAGGTTCTGCCGGCGCGCCTGACCGGCACCCGGCGCCGGAGCGGCGCGCAGGGACAAACGGCGGCCAAGATCGAGGTCACGCTTCTGGACCCAACGCCCGAGGGCCACTGGCGCGCGCTGGTCAAACCGCTCAAGAAACTGCGCGAGGGCGAGACCGTAAGCTTTTCCAGCGGGCTTTCGGCGGTGCTTCTGGGCAAGGCGGACGGCGCGGGGATCCTGGAATTCAACCTCAAGGGCGATGACTTCGACGCGGCGCTTTCCGAAGCCGGCGCGATGCCGCTGCCGCCCTATATCGAGGCCAGGCGCAAGGCCGACGCGCAGGACCGGACGGATTACCAGACGATCTGGGCGCGCCGTACCGGCGCCGTCGCGGCGCCGACGGCCTCGCTGCATTTCGATGTGCCGCTCATGGAGGCGCTTGCCGCGCGCGGGGTCGAGATCACCCACGTCACGCTGCATGTCGGGGCAGGGACGTTCCTGCCGGTCAAGGTGGACGATACCGCACAGCACAAGATGCATGCCGAGTGGGGCGAGATCACTCCCGGCGCAGCCGCACAGATCGCCGCGACCCAGGCGGCGGGCGGGCGGATCATCCCGGTCGGCACCACCGCCCTGCGCCTGATCGAAAGCGCAGCGCAGGCCAGCGGCAAGATCGCGCCCTGGACCGGCGAGACCGACATCTTCATCACGCCGGGCTTCAAATTCCACGTCACCGACGCCCTGATAACCAATTTCCACCTGCCAAAATCCACGCTTCTGATGCTGGTCTCGGCGCTGATGGGCAAAGCGCGGATCGACGCCATATATGTCCACGCCATATCGGCAGGATACCGCTTCTTTTCCTACGGAGATGCGTCTCTTTTGATACCGGACCGGTGAACCGACCGCGCACGTGCGGATTTTCGTAGACAGACGCTTTTCGCAGGCGTAACGCGGACGCAAGAGCCGTCGCTTGGTCGCGAACGGCCGGAGCAGGCGATGTTTAAAGTTCTCGGAGCTACTTGGGCGCTTCTTCTGGGGATGATGCTTCTGATGCTGGGCAACGGCATGCAGGGCACGCTTCTGGGCATTCGCGGCAGCCTGGAGGGCTTTTCCACCTTCCAGATGTCGATCATCATGTCGGGCTATTTTCTGGGCTTTCTGGGCGGCTCGCGCATGACGCCAGAGCTGATCCGCCGCGTCGGCCATGTTCGGGTCTTTGCCGCGCTTGGCTCTTTCATCTCGGCGATCATCATCCTTTTTCCCGCGATCACCGATCCCTGGGCCTGGACGTTCCTGCGCGTCTTGATCGGCTTTTGCTTCTCGGGCGTCTATGTCACCGCCGAAAGCTGGCTGAACAACGCGGTGCAGAACGAGAACCGCGGCCGCGCGCTGTCGCTTTACCTGATCGTCCAGATGGCCGGCATCACCGCCGCCCAGGGCCTTATCGTCCTGGGCGATCCCTCGGGCTTTGTGCTTTTCGTCGTGCCCTCGGTGCTGGTCTCGATCTCCTTCGCGCCGATCCTTTTGTCGATCAACCCCACGCCCCGCTTCGAAGCGGTCAAGACGATGACGCTGCGCGCGCTTTACGGCGTCTCGCCCCTGGGCTGCGTATCGGTCATCCTGCTGGGCGGCGTCTTTTCGGCCCAGTTCGGCATGGCGGCGGTCTATGGCACCCAAACGGGGCTTAGCGTGCCGCAGATCTCGGCCTTCATCTCGGCGATCTACATCGGGGGATTGCTGCTGCAATATCCCATTGGCTGGCTGTCGGACCGCATGGACCGCCGCAAGCTGATCCTGATTGTCGCGGTCATCGGCGGGGCGGGCGGCGTTGTCGGCTTTCTTCTCGATGACATCTTCGCCGTCCTTCTGGCGGTGTCCTTCGTCATCGGTGGCACGTCGAACCCGCTTTACGCGCTGGCGCTGGCCTACACCAACGACATGCTTGATACCGACGACATGGCGGCCGCCTCGGGCGGGTTGATCTTCATGAACGGCGTCGGCGCCATCGCCGGCCCGCTTGCCACCGGCTGGATCATGGACCTGTTCGGCCCGCAGGGCTTTTGGATGTTCATCGGGCTGCTGATGCTCGCGATCGCGGGCTACGCCGGCTACCGGATGGCCACCGCGCCGCATGCCGCGACCACCGAGGAGAACTCTGCCTATCTGCCGGTGTCTCTCAGCCCCTCGTCGATCCTTGTGGAGTCGGCGCAAGGCTACCTGGCGGAAACAATGAGTGCCGAATCCGACACAGAAACCACAGAAACCAAACAAACCACACGAGACAACTGAAATGCTTGAATTGCGAAAAAATCCGGTTAACGCTTTCTTAACGATGGGGGAAACGCGTAAGAGGGTTGTTGGTATGATGAGCCCCGAAGACGTGCTGGCTTTCTGGCTGGACGAAGTTGGTGAGAAAGGTTGGTATCAGGGCGGCGACGCGCTTGATGCAAAGGTTCGCTCCGAGTTCGAGAAGACCTGGGAACAAGCCTGCGAGGGTGCCTTGTCGCTCTGGCTCACTTATCCCACAGGCACCCTGGCCTATATCATCCTGACCGATCAGTTCCCGCGCAACATGTTCCGCGGCGACAAGAAGGCTTTTTTCTCTGACACTCTGGCCAAGGCGGCCGCCAAGCAGGCGATCGCCAAGGGCTGGGACATGCGCATCGACGAGCCGGCGCGGCAATTCTTCTACATGCCCTTGATGCATTCCGAATGCCTTGCCGATCAGGAACGTTCGGTCCGGCTGATCCAGTCGCGGATGCCCCAGCATGGCAAAAGCAACCTGCTGCACGCCAAGGCGCACCGCGAAGTGATCCGAAAATTCGGCCGCTTCCCATATCGCAACGAAGCGCTGCAGCGCCAGACACAGAAATCCGAAGCCGCCTATCTCGACGAGGGCGGCTATGGTGCGACAGTCAAGGAGCTGTCGGCCTAAATTTAGCTCTTGGACAAGACCTTAAGGGGCGGCCTTCACTCGGTCGCCTCTTGACTTTCGGGCGCGTCCGGCGTGCCGACGCCCAGTACGATCTTGCCGATATGATCCTTGCGCTGGAACGCGGCCTGCGCCTTGGTGATATCTTTCAGGGGATAGCTTGCGGCGACAAGGGGCGCGATCCGCCCCGCTTCGATATGCGCGATCAGCGAGGCAAAAACCCCGTCGCCAAGCACGGTGCAGCCGAAAAAGGTCAAATCCTTGAGGTAAAGCGTGCGTACGTCCAGCGCGACAATCGGCCCGGCAATGGCCCCGGCCACCGCGTAGCGGCCGAAAGGGCGCAGAAGTTCGGGCAAAAGCGGCCAGTCCGGCCCTGCGGTCAGATCGATGACCACATCAACGCTGTCGCGTCCCACCGCGTCCAGCAGCCCCGGGCCGCGCGGCGCGCAGCGCCCGGCGCCAATCGCGCGCAATGCCTCTGCCTTGCGCGCTTGCGTCACGGCGATGACGGTTGCGCCACGCGCGCGGGCCAGCTGCACCGCCGCAGAGCCGACCCCGCCCGACGCGCCGGTCACAAGAACCGTATCGCCGCTGCCGACCTCGGTGCGGGCCAGCATGTTCTCTGCGGTGGAGTAAGAGCAGGGAAAGGAGGCAAGCTCTATGTCGCTGAGCGGGCTCTTGACCGCATGCGCATGGCGCGACGCAACGGCCACGTATTCGGCAAAGCCGCCATCGCATTCCGAGCCCAGAAACCAAGGCCGCTCCAACATCTCTGCCCCCGCCTCGCGCAGGCAGGGCTCGATCAGCACCCGGCTTCCAATGCGTTCCGGCGGCACCCCTGCGCCAACGTGGGCGATGATCCCGCACACATCGATCCCTTGTATGCGGGGTAACCCGATCGGCGCGCCGGTCCAGCTTGCGTCGGCATCCGCGCCTTCGTGTTTTGAGTACCAGCCGACCCTCGTGTTGATATCGGTGTTGTTGACGCCCGCGGCCATCACCTGCACCAGAACCTCGCCGGGCCCCGGCTTGGGCACTGCCAGGTCGGTTCGGTAGCTCAGCATTTCGGGGCCGCCATGGCCTGTCAGGATGACGCCGCGCATGGCGGCCGGAAGCTCTTTCATGGTAGTCCCGCCTGCGTTCGAGTGTCCCGATTGCGCCGATTGCTTGCACCAACCGAGACCCATGCTAGACATAAGCGCAGCCGGCAACTAAGAACAAAGCGAAAATCCAGTTAGCGCTAACGGGCAACCGTTTTCGTCCCGGTGTCAAAAAGGCTCAGAACCATGGTGTCACGCGTCATCCCCGTCGATCCGTTCGATCTCGTCATCTTCGGCGGCACCGGCGATCTGGCGCGCAGGAAGATCCTTCCGGGCCTGTTTCGCCGCTTCACGGCCGGCCAGATGCCGGGCGATGCGAGGGTGATCGGTGCGGCCCGATCCGAGCTGGACGACGACGGATTTCGCAAGATGATCTCCGACGCGATATCGGAGTTCATTCCAAAGGACGAACGCGATCCCAAGGATGTCAAAGCGTTCCTGGAGCACTTGCACTATGTGGCGATCGACGCGCGCGGCACCGATGGCTGGAACGCCCTGGGCAAGCTGATGCGCAAGGATGTCGTTCACGCGTTCTATTTCTCGGTCAGCCCGAACCTATTCGGCGATCTTGCCGAGCGCCTGCACGAGCACAAGATCATCGGCGCCGATTGCCGCATCGTCGTCGAAAAGCCGTTCGGGCGCGATCTGGCCTCGGCGCGCTCGCTGAACGACACGCTGGCCAAGCATTTCAATGAAGATCAGATCTACCGGATCGATCACTATCTGGGCAAGGAAACCGTCCAGAACCTGATGGCCGTGCGCTTCGGCAACATCCTTTTCGAGCCGCTGTGGAACGCCCAGTATATCGATCACGTGCAGATCACCGTCGCCGAAACCGTCGGCGTGGGCGGGCGCGGCGAATACTACGACAAGTCCGGCGCGATGCGCGACATGGTCCAGAACCACCTGATGCAACTCTTGTGCCTGACCGCGATGGAGCCGCCGGCGAAATTCGACCCCGACGCGGTGCGCGACGAAAAGCTGAAGGTGATCCGCGCGCTCGATCCGGTGCCGCACGATGACATCGTGCGCGGGCAATATGGCGGCGCGGATGGACAGCCTTCTTACAAGGAAGATGCCGAGAACTCCTCCAGCACCACCGAAAGCTTCATCGCGATGAAGATCCACATCGCCAACTGGCGCTGGAACGGCACGCCGTTCTATCTGCGGACCGGCAAGCGGATGCGCAACCAGGTCTCTGAGATCGCGGTGCGCTTCAAAGAGCCGCCGCACTCGATCTTCGACGAAGATGCCGGCACCAATGCCAACGAGTTGACGATCAGGCTTCAGCCCAACGAGGGCATGGACCTGCGCGTGACGATCAAAGAGCCCGGTCCCGGCGGCATGCGCCTCATCGAGGTGCCGCTGGACATGACCTTTGCCGACGCGCTGGAGCAAAACGGCTCCGATGTGCCCGATGCCTACGAGCGGCTGATCATGGATGTGATCCGCGGCAACCAGACCCTGTTCATGCGCGGCGACGAGGTCGAAGCCGCCTGGGCCTGGACCGACCCCTTGATCGAAAGCTGGAAAGAGCGCGGCGACAAGCCCAAGCCCTATGATCCCGGCACCGCCGGGCCCGAAGATGCCTTGATGCTGTTACACCGCGATGGACGCCGCTGGCGGGAGATAAAGCCATGAATTTCGTCGAATACCCCGACCGTGAGATGATGATGATCGACCTGGCCGACAAGCTGGCCAGCGAGCTCAACAACTGCGTGATGCACCACGACTGGGCCTCGTTTGCCGTTCCCGGCGGCACCACGCCCGGCCCGATTTTCGACAGCCTCTGCGCAACCACGCTGGACTGGTCGCGCGTGCACGTCATGCTGACGGACGAGCGCTGGGTGCCCGAAACCTCCGAGCGCTCGAACGCGCGGCTGGTCAAGGAGCGCCTTCTGACCGACAAGGCCAGCGCGGCGAAGTTCATCCCCTTCTACACCGGCGCCGCCGAGCCCGAAGACGCGCTGGAGGAGCTGGCCGAGACGCTGGAGCCCGAACTGCCGATCTCGATCCTGCTTCTGGGCATGGGGGTCGACATGCACACGGCCTCGCTCTTTCCCGGCGCGGATCAGCTGGCAGCAGGGCTCGACGATCACGCACCGCCGATCCTTGCGATGCGGGCCGCCGGCGCCCCCGAGGCGCGCGTCACGCTGACCGCGCCGGTCCTGAAGGGGGCGATGTCGAAGCATCTTGTCATCACCGGGCAGGACAAACGCGCGGCATTCGAGATGGCGCGCAAGAAAAGCCCGATAGAGGCGCCGGTCGCGGCGATCCTGCCGGGCACCACCGTACATTGGGCGGAGTGATCACCATGAGCTGGGGCAAACTGAAAACAGCCGCCGAAGCCGCAAAGGACCGCACGATCCTCGACGGGATGGACAAGGCCCGTGCCGGCGCGTTCTCCGTCTCGGCGGGCGATCTGCTGTTTGACTACTCCAAGACGACCCTCGATGAGAACGCGCGCCAGTTGCTCATCGGCATGTACCGCGATGCCGGAGTTGAGGCCCGCCGCGAGGCGATGTTCAGCGGCGAGAAGATCAACGAAACCGAAGGCCGCGCCGTTCTGCACACCGCGCTGCGCAATCTTGATGGCGATGCGGTTCTGGTGGACGGCAAGGACGTCATCCCCGGCGTTCGCGAAACGCTGGACCGGATGACCGCTTTCGCCGAGGCGGTGCGTTCGGGCGCCTACAAGACACCGGGCGGCGGAGCCTTCACCGATGTCGTCAATATCGGGATCGGCGGATCGGATCTTGGCCCGGCGATGGCGACATTGGCGCTGGCGCCCTATCACGACGGGCCGCGCTGCCATTTCGTGTCGAACGTCGATGGCGCGCATATCTACGATGTGCTGCAGGGGCTGAACCCGGGCTCCACGCTTTTCATCGTGGCCTCCAAGACCTTCACCACCATCGAGACCATGACCAATGCCGAGACCGCGCGCGACTGGCTAGCCGCGAAGGTCGGGCAAGACCATGTGGGCGGCCATTTCGCCGCGCTGTCGTCGGCCGCGGACAAGACCGCCGCCTTCGGCATCGATCCCGATCGGGTCTTCGGCTTCGAGGACTGGGTCGGCGGGCGCTACTCGGTCTGGGGTCCGATCGGCCTGTCGCTTATGATCGCCATCGGCGACGATGCGTTCCGCGCCTTTCTGCGGGGCGGGCAGGCGATGGATATCCACTTCCGCGCCGCCGCGCCTTTGGAAAACCTGCCCGTCATGCTGGCGCTGGTGGGGATCTGGCACAACCAGGGCTGCGGCCATGCGACCCGCGCGGTACTGCCCTACGAGCAGCGCCTGGCGCGCTTGCCGGCCTACCTGCAGCAGCTCGAGATGGAAAGCAACGGCAAGTCGGTCGCCATGGATGGCAGCGCGCTTGATGTGAACTCCGGCCCTGTCGTCTGGGGCGAGCCCGGCACCAACGGTCAGCACGCCTTCTACCAGCTGATCCATCAGGGCACCCGCGTGGTGCCGTGCGAGTTCATGATCGGCGCCGAAGGTCATCATTCGGAACTTGCGCATCAGCACCGCCTGCTGGTGTCCAACTGCCTGGCGCAGTCCGAGGCGCTGATGCGGGGCCGATCGCTCAACGAGGCGCGCGAGATCATGGCCGCCAAGGGCCTCAGCGGCGACGAGCTGGAGCGTCAGGCCCGCCACCGGGTGTTCCCCGGCAACCGCCCCTCGACCACGCTGGTCTACCCCAAGCTGACGCCGTTCGTGCTGGGCCAGATCGTGGCGCTTTACGAGCACCGCGTGTTCGTCGAAGGGGCGATGCTGGGCATCAATTCCTACGACCAGTGGGGCGTGGAGCTGGGCAAAGAGCTGGCCTCGGCGCTGGAGCCCATCGTTTCGGGCAAGCAAAGCGCAGACGGCAAGGACGCCTCGACCCGCCAGCTTGTGACGCGCATTCAGGCCCAGTTGGCTTAAGTGATCTGGCGCGCGTGGTCGCGACGGACAAACGTGTCGCGCACCTGTTGCGGCAGCGGCATCTTGGCGCCGCCGTCGGGTGTCATCATGACCACGACCGCAGTGCCGGTTGCGCGCAAATCTCCTGCGAAAACAGCGTATTCCATCGTGAAACTCGCGCTTCGCATCTGCGCGGTGCGGGCGGTCACCACGTAGCGTTCATTCTGGAACATCGGCTTTAGATATTCCGCCGTGGCCGCCCGTACGACAAGCTGCGGCGTGTCGGCGCCGTGACTGAAGTCAGAAACGCCGTAGTCGATCATGTAGCGCACGCGCACTGTCTCGAACCAGCGCAGATACGCGACATTGTTGACATGGTTCAGCGCGTCCAGCTCGTAGAACCGCACCATGTCGGCGATGCCGTAGCTCCACGGCTCGGTCACACCCGCAGCGCGCAGCTGAGAGCGGTCCAGCGGGGTCAGCATCGGGGTCATGGGCCAGCGATCCGGGGCAGGGTGGCTGGAGCGGGTGAAGGGAATCGAACCCTCGTCTTAAGCTTGGGAAGCTCCTGCTCTACCATTGAGCTACACCCGCCATTGCCAGCGTTCGGGGTAGGCCAAGCGGCCTTCTGCGTCAAGCGGCCATCGGCGCGAGGCCGGCCCAGAACGCGCATTCACGCCTTCATCGCGTTGATCACGGCGCTGAAATCGAGCCCGTCGACCAGTTCCATCGACCATTTCGGGAAATAGCGCTCAGAGATTTCCTTCTGGTCGATCACCTTGAACCCGTCATGCCGGCGATCGCGCGAGATCGTGTCGATCAGCGCCATCACCGTGTCGGTCTCACCTTCCAGAAGCTGGCAGAAATTGCGCCCGTTATAGGCCAGCGCGCCGGTGACGCCGCGCTTTGCGTTCGCGGCGCGCGCATGGGCCACGATCGTCTCGACGTCCTCGCGCGACAGATCCGCCGCAGCGGTACTGAAATACAAAGTCCGGATCATGTCGCGGCCCCTCATTTTGCTTTCCTGCGCAGGGATTTACACCGGATCGAAACGGCAAGGCAATGTCACCTGACATAGCAGTGCCGCGCAAATCCGCTTACCTTGGCGCGGCTTGATGACGGGCGGCCCGGGGCCGCCCGGTCCGGCCCTGCCTAGCCGCGCCGGCGTCTGCGCCGGCCGCCATCTGCCCCGTCGCCGGCATTGAAATGCACATCCGGCAATGTCACGACCTTTGCCAGTTCGGGAAACGGCTCGGTGGCATTGGGAATGGCGCTTGCGTTGACGAAATGCTCCTGAAAGCGCGGCTCGACCGCGGTCTCGACCTTGTGAATGGCGCGCACGGTCTGTTCGATCTCGTCCCGCGCGCTGCGGTTCAAAAGCGCAATGCGCGCGCCGGTTCCGGCGGCATTGCCAGCCGAGGTGACCTTGTCCAGCGGGCAGTCGGGGATCATACCCAGCACCATTGCGTGCCTTGGGCTGATATGGGCGCCGAACGCGCCGGCCAGAACGACCCGGTCAACCCGGTCGACACCAAGCTTGTCCATCAAAAGCCGCGCCCCGGAATAAAGCGCCGCCTTGGCCATCTGGATCGCGCGGATATCTGGATTGGTGACCGCGATGCGGTTGCCGCCGTCCGGGCCGCCATCCCACAGCAGGTAGGAATGCGTGCGCCCGTCGAGAAAGCACCGCGCCGTGCCGGTCTGGTCCGGCCCGCCGATCAGCCCGGCCGCATCCAGAATGCCGGCCATGCGCATCTCGGCCACCGCCTCGATGATGCCCGAGCCGCAGATCCCGGTGATGCCGGTCGTCGCGGTAGCCTCGGCAAAGCCGGGATCGGTGGACCACAGATCGCACCCGATCACCTTGAAGCGCGGCTCCTTCGTCGCGGGGTCGATCTCGACCCGCTCGATGGCGCCGGGGGCGGCGCGTTGCCCGGCGCTGATCTGCGCGCCTTCGAAGGCCGGCCCGGTGGGCGAAGAGCACGCCAGCACACCGTCCCTGTTGCCAAGCTGGATCTCGGCATTGGTGCCGACATCGACCAGCAGCAAAAGGTCTTCGGATTTCTCGGGCGCCTCCGAAAGCGTCACCGCCGCTGCATCGGCGCCCACATGGCCGGCGATGCACGGCAGAAGATAGACCTCCGCCGCCGGATGCAGCGCCAGGTCCAGCGAGGCCGCCGGGATCTCCAGCGCGTCCGACGTGGCCAGCGCAAAGGGCGCCTGACCAAGCTCGTATGGGTCGATGCCCAGAAAAAGATGGTGCATCACCGGATTGCAGACCACCACGGCATCGAAGATCAGCTCCGGCGTGGTGCCGGCCTCTGCCGCGATCTCGGCGATCAGGGCATTCATGCCCGCGCGCACCGATGCTGTCATTTCGGCTGCGCCGCCCGGGTTCATCATCGAATAGCTGACCCGGCTCATCAGGTCCTCGCCAAAGCGGATCTGCGGGTTCATCAGGCCCGACGAGGCCACCACCTCGCCCGAGGCCAGATCACACAGATGCCCCGCGATCGTGGTCGAGCCCAGATCGACCGCCAGCCCGTAGATCGCGCCCTCGTAGAAGCCCGGCCACAGATGCAGGATCCGCGGCTTGCGCGCGCCGTCTCCAAGATGCAACGCGCAGGTAACCTTCCAGCCGCCCTTGCGCAGGATCGGTTGCATCGCGGCCAGAAAGGGCAGATCGGCGGTCGCGCCCTCGATCTGCCATTGCGCGCTCAGCGCGGCGGCCAGCCGCTCCAGATCGCCCGAAGGCTCGTGCATGTCGGGCTCTTCGACCTCGACGTAGTAGAGCCGGACCGCGGGGTTCATCACGATATCGCGGGCCTCGGCGCGCTTGCGCACGACTTGCCTGTGCACCTGGCTCTCGGCCGGCACGTCGATCACCACATCGCTTTGGATCGTCGCCTGGCAGCCCAGCCTGCGGCCCTTTTGCAGGCCGCGCTTTTCGTCATAGCGCGCCTCGACCCCGTTCCAGTCCGACAAGGCATCGGGCGCCACTGTCACCCCATGCTTGGGAAACGCGCCATAGCCGGGGGTGACCTGGCATTTCGAGCAGATCCCGCGCCCGCCGCAGACGCTGTCGAGGTCCACGCCAAGCTGGCGCGCGGCCGTCAGCACCGGTGTGCCGGGCGCAAACCGCCCCCGTTTGCCCGAAGGCGTGAAGATTACAAGCGGATCCTGGCTCATGCGTGTTCGTCCTGCCACAACTGGCCCCTAGATACCCGATTACCGCCGATGGAAAAGGGGCAGGGCGGCAATATTTCGCACATTGGCGGCATCGCTTGCGTAACGCGTTGAAAAGGGCCGGGCCCGGCGTCTAAGTGACCTCAAAAAAGAGCAGGTCCATGACAGTATTTCACATAAGCCCCGTGATCCCGATCCTCTACGTCGTCCTTCAGGTTCTGGCGCTTGGTCTCATGCGCTCGAACTGGCAATTCGCAGCCACGTTGCCGGCTCTGGCCATGGGTGCAGCGCTGACGATGTTCATTCTCGGCATCCTGACCAACGCCGGGGGCGCCGCGGTATGGCTGGTGCTGGGGCTGCCGGTCGCAACCGCCTATCTGCTCTTTCTCTGGCCGATCTACTGGCTCGTGGCGCGGGTTCCGCGCCGCAGCTAGGTGCGCGCGGCGTCAGGTGACGCCCAGAAGGTCGATCCCGAAATACCACACCGCAAGCGGCACCGGCGCGACCGCCAGAGCGATCGTCAGCACCGCGCCGCGCAGCGTGAAGAGCCGGCTGAGCCCGGCCACCATCGCGATGCCTCCGCCGCCGCCGATCACTGAATTGCCGGGCAGGTTGAAAAGCAGCGCCAGGCCAAGATAACGCCCGTCGACGGCGATCTTCGAGGCCCATCGCGGCAACCTGCGCCGCATCAGCGTCAGGCGGCGTTCGCGCGACAGCGGCTTGATCTCGGTCAGAAGATCGCAGACCCGCCACATCCGGAGATCGGCAAAGACCTGGTGCAGCCAGTCATACGGCAGATAGCGCCCGCAAAGATACGCCACAGCCAGTCCGATCACCGTCGCCAGATAGACGTATGGCGCGACGCCGGGCCCCTCGATCATCATCAACGAGATACCGATCTCCACCCCCGGCACGAACGGTACGGCGATCAATAGCCCGTAGGCCAGCAAGAGCAGGATCACGATCCAGAGCATCGCTCTGGGATCGCCGGAAAGCTCGTCCGAGCGGTCCATCACCCAGTCCATGGTCATCTTGATGATCCAGACCAGAACCACGATAAGCGCCAGCCGTACAAGGATCCGCGCCAGCGACAGCCCCAGGGGCGGCATGTCGGCCGGCGGCGCCGGTGCAGGTTCGGCGCGCGGCGCGCGGTCGCGCCCATCGCCGCTCATGACATCGCTCTTGGGCGCCGCGGGCACAGGCGCATGGCCTCGCGCCGCGAAAAGCCGCGCAGATCATATGTTGGCCGATCCCGCATGACGCCAGTTTCCGGGTTTCTGGCGCTCTGTCCAGTAATCTTGACGGGAATACCGCTTGATCGCTGGCATATTCCGCGGCGCTGTTGAATTTCGTGCCGCCTTGCCGCCGCCTGTGCCCGCCGCGCCGCCCGCTACCAAAAAGGGCCGCAGCGCTGGATCTCCGCGGCTGCTCTGCCAGGCAC
>JABDLJ010000014.1 GCA_013003075.1 Paracoccaceae bacterium | reverse complement strand
GCCTGAGCCTGAGCCTGAGCCTGAGCCTGAGCCTGAGCCTGAGCCTGAGCCTGAGCCTGAGCCTGAGCCTGAAGTGACAGCACTGGCGGAAGAGCAGGAGGAGCCTGCCTACGGCTTCGACGGCGCTGACGACGAAGACGAAGATATGATCGGCGACGAGGACGAAACTCCGGTAGATATCGCGCTGGAGCGCCGCAAGGTCGATGAGAAGGTGCTCGGTATCCTGCGCGAGGAAGCGTCGCGGGAAATCGAGGCGCGCCGGAAGGAGACGCCCGAGGCGCTCGAGACACAGCCGGATCTGGGCCTTGGCGCGTCGGCGGCAATCGCCAACCTGATCGCCGAAGAGTCCAAGGCTACCGAAGACGGCGCCTCGCATCCCGCCCGCCTGCGCGGCGAGCCCCAGCAGGCCGAGACGGTCCGCGAAGGCTCGCGTCGCGATCTTCTGCCCGATATCGACGAAATCAACTCGACGCTGACGTCCACCTCGGACCGACCCAGCGACGAGACCCCCGAAGAAGTATTCGAGCGCGTCACCCGTCATCGCAGCGGCTTTCGCTTCGGCTTTTCGCTGATCCTAGTGGTGTGTGCCACGCTGATCGGGGTTTATTCCTTTGCCGACACGATCGCCAACAACGTCCCATCGCTGCGCCCGGCGCTTGCGGGATACGTGGACTGGGCGAACTCGGTCCGGCTTTGGTTCGATGGGTTGATCGCAAAGGGCGTCGAGGCACTCTCGCGCATGATCGTCAGCATTTCCGGCAGCAACTAGGCCCCGCTAGAAACGATCCAGCAGGCGCTTCAGATAGTCGAGTTCGGCATCGGGACGCGTCTGATCGCCCGAGCGGCGCCTGATCTCGTCCAGAAGCTCACGCGCCCGGCGGTAGACATCCTCGCTTTGCAAGAGCTCTTCGTCGGTACCTGTGGCGCCGTTCCGGCCCGCCTCGCGGCCGAGCGGATCGCGCTGCCCCATCTGGTCTGACCGGTTCGCCGCGTCACCCTGCTGGCCGGCCTGCTGGTTTTGCGCCATTGCTTCGCCAAGCTCGCGCATCCCTTCGCGAAGGGCTTCGATCGCCTCGGACTGGTTGTCGATGGCCTCGGCGAAATCGTCATCGCGCAATGCCTCTTCAGCGCCTTCCATCGCGCGCCCGGCCCGGTCCAGAGCGTCGCGGGCCGCGTCACCTTCCGGCGTGCCCGATCCCGGCAGGTTGCGTTGCTGCTGGGCCAGCCGGTCACGCAAGGCCTGCTGGCGCTCTGCCAGCGACTGCTCGCCCCCGGGTCCGTTGCTGCCGAGTCGCCGCTCTCCATTCTGCCCAGGCTGCTGACCCTGGCCTTGCCCGGGCTGGCCTTGTTGGCCCTGCTGACCCTCTTGCCCTTGCTGGCCCTGCTGGCCGGGCTGCTGCTGCGGCTGGCCGCCCTGATTGAACTGTTCCTGCAGGTCGCGGAAGCTGTCATCGGAGAGCCCCTGCTGGTCGCGCAGCGTCTCGGCGAGGCCTTCCATCGCCTGCTCGCCCGCGCTTTGCTGTCCCTGGCCCTGCTGGCCCTCGGCGACCTGCATGTTTTCCATCATCTGCCGCAACTGATCCAGAAGCGCCTGCGCCTCTTCGGTCCGGCCTTGCTCCATCAGTTCCTGAAGCCGGTCGAGCATTTCCTGCAGCTGATCACCGGTGATCTCCTGCATTTCCTGGTTCTGGGCCTGCTGGTTGTCGCCCTGCTCGCCGCCTTGCTCGGCAAGCTGGCGCATGTAGTCCTGCATCGCCTCGCGCAGCTCTTGCATCAGCTCTGCGATCTCTGCGTCAGTGGCGCCGTTCTGGATCGCGTCCGAAAGCCGGTCCTGCGCCCGCCGCAGCCGCTCCAATGCGTTGGACAGATCGCCTTCCTCGATATCGATGGCGATGTCCCACAGCGCTTGCGCTATCTCTTCCTGCAACTCGGTGGAGACGCTGGCGTAGGTGAAGGCGGTCTCCAGCCGCTTTATGGCGAAGCGCAGCTTCAGGTAGGCGGTCTCGGACCGGAAGATGTCCTGCGGCATGTGGCTGACGGCCCGCAAGATCGCCGCAACGCGCGGCGCATTTGTCCGCGACCACAGAAGATCTCGCCGCTGCTCTACAATGGCCGAAGCCAGCGGGTCGAAAAAACGCCGGGCCGGCAGGATGGTTTCGCTCGCAGGCGTCTCGCCGCTTTGGCCGGCCGCATCTTCGGCAAAGAGCTGCACCGTTATCGGCAGCCCGGCCCAGGGATGCTCGGCCAGATCATCGATCAGTGTTTCGTCAAACCGTGCCCGGTCGCCGCTGATCGTCAGGGGCAAATCCAGCATCACCGTGTCGCGTGGCTCGGGCTCTGCGACCAGCCCATGCCGGCGATCGACGCGCGGCAGGTCGAGGATGATCTCGGCGCGCCCCGATACCACGCCATAGTCGTCTGCGGCTGCAAATGGCTGGCGGAACTCGCCGCCCGCGCTGCGCTCCAGCGGGCCGGTCAGTTCAATCGTTGGCGTGTCGTCCTCAAGAACGGTGATATTCCAGCCCGTACCGCCCTCACCGGTGATCTCGACACGGCCAGATTGCGCGGCGCGAAACGTCTGCGAGGGCTCGGAGGCTGGCGGCAGCTCGCCGTTGCGACCGGACACCGTCTCGCCGACCGCAAGCGATCCGACCTCGCCGTAGAGCCGAAGCGTGATGTCGCTGCCCTCTGGCACGACGATCAGGCTTCGGTCGATATCGTTGAGATAGAGGCTTGGCTTGCCGGTATAGGACGGCGGTTCGATCCAGCCCTCCCAGGCCGGACCGGCAGCCAGGGCTTCCCCAGTCGGCAGCCCCATCTCGGTGATGCTGGAGGCGCGCCAGAGAGAGCCGAAAAGCCCTGCCATGAGGAAGGCGAGCAACGCGACATAGCGCAGCGCGTAAGGGTCGCGCTGCGACAGCTTCAGGTCCGGAGCGGCTGCCTTCGCGGCTTTGGCACGCTCTGCCATGCGGGCCACATGCGCATCCCAGACCTGCCGCGAGGCCGCATCACCCGCTCCGATCGCCTGAGTGTCCTCAAGAGCCGCGATAGGCCGTCCGGGCAGCGTCGCATCAAGCGTGACCTGCGCATCCTCGGCACTTGGCCATCTGAAACGCCGAATGCCGTACCAAAGCGACTTGGCAGCTGCGGCAATCGCGCCAAGTGCAGCAAGCCAGACGGTTTCGACGCCAATCGTTTCATGAAACCCGAGCATCAAGGCAGAGAGAACCACAAGTCCCACTGTCCATAGTGGCCAGAACGCCCGAACCAAGTGCTCGGCGATCAGTCCAAGGCGTGTCAGGCGCAAGGGCCATGTCAGGCGCGAAAGCGCCTTTTGGATGGTCGGGTCAGATTTATCCATCAATCCGCACTACTGCTTTGACCTCAATATAGAGTATCAAAGCCACTCGGGAATGCTATCGCGGTTTATGATCTCGTCATAGGTGGGTCTTGGCCGAATGACGGCGAATTGATCGCCCTTCACCAGCACTTCGGGAATGAGGGGTCGGGTGTTATATTCTGATGACATTACAGCACCATAGGCGCCAGCGGAGCGGAACGCGATCAGATCGCCGGTCTGCAATGCGGGCATCGCGCGCGCTTTGGAAAATGTGTCGCCGCTTTCGCAAACCGGCCCTACGATGTCATAGGTCGACTGCTCCGCGCCGGCCTCCGGCTCGATCAGCGGCACGATGTCGTGGTGGGCTCCGTACATGGCGGGTCGGATCAAATCATTCATCGCAGCGTCGAGAATCAGAAAACTGCGCCCCTCGCCGGCCTTCACGTAGATCACGCTGCTGACCAGGATGCCGGCATTGCCCGAAATCAGCCGTCCCGGTTCAATCTCGATTTCGCAACCCAGGTGCCCGACTGTCCGCTTGATCAGATCGCCGTATTCCAGCGGCAGCGGCGGCGCCGTATTGGAACGCTCGTAGGGAATGCCAAGCCCGCCGCCAAGATCAAGCCGGGAGATCTGGTGCCCGTCAGCACGCAGCACTTCGGTCAGTTCCGCGACCTTGGCATAGGCCATTTCGAAGGGCTCAAGTTCGGTCAGTTGAGAGCCGATATGAACATCGATGCCGATGACCTTGAGACCGGGCAGGGCGGCCGCCTGCGCATAGACCTCACGCGCCCGCGCAATCGGGATCCCGAACTTGTTTTCCGACTTGCCGGTGGCGATCTTCTCGTGGGTTCGCGCATCGACATCGGGATTGACGCGAACGGTGATCGGTACGGTCACGCCCAGCGAGACCGCCACCTGCGACAGCAAGGCCATCTCGGGCTCGCTTTCGACATTGAATTGGCGGATGCCGCCGCTGAGGGCCAGCCGCATTTCCTCTTCGGTCTTTCCGACGCCGGAAAAGACGATCCGCTCTCCGGGGATGCCCGCCGCTATCGCGCGCCGGTACTCGCCGCCCGAAACCACATCCACCCCGGCGCCAAGATCGCCCATCAGCTTCAGCACGGCCTGATTGGAATTGGACTTCATCGCGTAGCATACCAGGTGGTCGAGCCCGGCCAGCGCCTCGTCAAACAGGCGGTAGTGCCGTGTCAGCGTCGCGGTGGAATAGCAATAGAACGGCGTGCCCACACTGGCCGCGATCTCGGACAAAGGCACATCCTCGGCATGAAGCCGTCCGTCTTTGTAGAGAAAATGGTCCAATGTCGCGATTCCCGGGCGCTTGCGCTGAAGCCTTGTGTCTAACGGGTTCGCAGGACAGGGAAAACCCGTACCTTGTGTCGTATCCAGTGACAGAGCGAAGCCCTAGGTGACGGGGCGTGTTCTGAGAAACAGATAGAGCGGCAGACCGCAGCTGACGCCGATCGCGAACGTGGCCGGTATCGCCACAAGGGCAAGCCAGTTCTTGCGCACCCAGGTCTCGGCGATGATCCAGATCGTCAGGGCGATGGCGGCGATCGTCAGATCCCAGGTCAGGCCGGTCGTGCTGTCATTGACGTACCAGGCGTCGATCATGCCGCCCCAGTCCCAGTCATTGGCACCAAGCCAGGACATGAAGTAGTACATCGGGTGGATCGCACCCCAGACCGCAAGCCCAAGGTATATCATTCGCAAAGGTGACATCAGCGCGGGCCTTCTATTCCGATTGTGCTGGCACCGTCTTCAGCGGCGCCTACCGGTTCGGGCGGGCCGTCCGAGCCGCACCCGGCCAGAACCGCAATAAAAATGGTGAGCAAGAGCGGCTTCATCCTCTGACCGTCACGCCAAGACCGCCGACATTGCCACTGACCGACGGGGTGACGCTGACCCCGCCCGCGCCCAAACCGATATTGGCATTGGCCGTGGGATTGGTGCAGGCCGCAAGCGCCAGAATCGTCAGAACGATCAAGGGTTTCACGTCAGGATCTCCTTCCAGCGGGCAATCTGGGCGCGCACCTGCTGCGGTGCGGTGCCGCCGTAGGATGTGCGGCTGGCAACGGAATTGTCCACCCCGAGCACCTCGAACACGGCATCGGTAATACCGCCATGTTCGGCCTGCATATCCGCCAGGGGCAGTTCGGGAAGATCGCAGCCCTGCGCCTCGGCCTTTGCCACAAGCACGCCGGTCACGTGATGCGCCTCGCGGAACGGCAGACCCAGTTTGCGCACCAGCCAATCGGCCAGATCCGTTGCGGTCGAAAAGCCAGAGCCTGCGGCGGCGCGCAGCGCCTCGCGATTGGCGGTCATATCGCGCACCATGCCCTCCATCGCCGCGATCGCCAGCATGAAATTGTCCGCCGCATCGAAGACCTGCTCTTTGTCTTCCTGCATGTCCTTGGAATAGGTCAGCGGCAGCCCTTTCATTACGGTGAAAAGGCCAACCGTGGCGCCCAGAATACGCCCGATCTTGGCCCGGATCAGCTCGGCCGCATCGGGGTTCTTCTTCTGCGGCATGATCGACGATCCGGTCGAGAACCGGTCTGACAGCGTCACGAACCGGAACTGCGCCGAGGACCAGATCACCAGCTCTTCGGCGAGCCGCGACAGGTGCATCGCAGAAATCGAGGCCGCAGACAGGAACTCCAGCGCGAAATCGCGGTCAGCAACCGCATCGAGCGAATTGGCGGCCGGGCGGTCGAAGCCAAGCGACCGGGCGGTTGCTTCGCGGTCGATCGGGAAAGATGTGCCCGCCAGCGCTGCCGTGCCCAGCGGGCATTCGTTCATCCGCGCCCGCGCGTCGCGGAAGCGCGATACATCGCGGCCGAGCATTTCCACGTAAGCCAGCATGTGATGGCCCCACGTCACGGGCTGCGCGGTCTGCAGATGGGTAAATCCCGGCATCACCCAATCGGCGCCTGCATCGGCCTGGCCCAGCAGCGCCTTTTGCAGCGCGACAAGGCCGGCGATCACCGTATCGATCTGATCGCGCACCCATAGCCGGAAATCCGTCGCCACCTGATCGTTGCGGCTGCGCGCGGTGTGCAGGCGGCCTGCCGGCTCTCCGATCAGCTCTTTCAGACGCGCCTCGACATTCATGTGGATGTCTTCCAGCGCCGTCTTGAACTCGAACTTGCCAGTTTCAATCTCTGACAAGATCGTGAGCAGGCCTTCCCGGATCGCCTCGGCATCCTTAGTGGTAATGATACCCTGCGCGGCAAGCATTGCAGCGTGGGCGCGCGAGCCTGCGATGTCCTGGGTTGCCATGCGCTTGTCGAACCCGATCGAGGCGTTGATTGCCTCCATGATCGCATCGGGGCCGGCAGCAAACCGGCCGCCCCACATCGTATTCGAGCTGTTGTCTGTCATCGGTCTGATCCCGGAGGAAAATATGCGTATCTTGCAGTCCGCAGTCATCTACACGGCCCTTGCGTTTGGTGCAAACGCTGCCTTGGCGGATACCGCCGGTCTGGAGGCGCTGCGCGAGGGCGACATGCGCAAGCTGATGTTCCACTCTGAACCGATGGCGTCCAGCGCCGAAAGCTTCACAACTGCCGATGGCGAGACGCGGTCCCTGGCCGACTGGAGGGGCAAGCATGTTCTGGTGAATTTCTGGGCCACCTGGTGCGCACCGTGCCGCAAGGAAATGCCCGCGCTCGATGCGCTTGCGGCTGAATTCGGCGGCGACAGCTTCGAGGTCGTGACCATCGCGACCGGCCGCAATCCGATGCCCGCGATCAACCGGTTCTTCGAGGAAGAAGCCATCGAAAACCTGCCGATCCTTTTGGATCCGTCGCAGGCCCTCGCCCGCGACACGGCGGTTCTGGGCCTTCCGATCACGGTCATCCTCGATCCTGACGGACAAGAGATTGCTCGTTTGCGCGGCGATGCCGACTGGTCCAGCGACAGCGCAAAGGCGATCATCGCCGCTCTGGTCGCTGGCTCCTGAAAGGGCTAGCGGCGCTCTGCCATCGCGGCGACTTCGGCGTGTCGGGGGCACGTGACCAGATGATCGTTCACCATCCCGACCGCCTGCATGAAGGCGTAGACGATGGTCGGGCCACAGAACCCGAACCCCGCTTTCTTGAGATCCTTTGAAATCTGCTGCGACAGCGGCGTTTGCGCAGGCACTTCCGCCATGCTGCGCCACTGGTTCTGCAGCGGCGCGCCATCCACGTAACGCCACAGGAAATTTTCGAACCCCTCGCGATTCTGGATGTCGAGGTATGCCCTTGCGTTCCTAAGAGTGGCCTCGATCTTGCCGCGATGGCGCACAATGCCGGGATCGGCCAGGCAGCGCTGTACCTCTGGCTCGCCCCAACGGGCAATCGTTTCCGGCTCAAACCCCTTGAAGGCGGCGCGGAACGCATCGCGCTTTTTCAGGATGGTGATCCACGACAATCCGGCCTGAAACCCATCGAGGATCAGCTTTTCCCACAGCGCACGCGCCTGCCATTCCGGAACGCCCCATTCGGTATCGTGATAGTCGACGTAGATCTTTTCCTGCCCGCACCACTCGCATCGTTCCATGATAGGCTTTCCCCCTTTTCAGACCTCTTTGGCGAAATCCTAAGCCTCCCGGCGGGAAACTTCACGGCTTGTTCGGGAAACTTCACGGCTTGTTAAGGTGTGCCGGTACAATTAGGCGCATCTCCGACAAGGGCGCGTAATGAGTATCGAAGACGTATCCATGGCAGCTTCCATGTCCAGCCCGTTGGATGTGGCCGTCAGCTTGCGGGATCGAAACGTCATCGACATGGTCAAGGAAGCCATCGAGATCGGAAACGTGCTTCTTGCCTTCCAGCCAGTCGTGATGACGGCAACCCCCGACCATCCTGCATTCTACGAGGCGCTGGCGCGGGTACGTGACAAGACCGGGCGGATCATCCCGGCCGCGCAATTCATGAATGAGATCGAAACCCACGAGATCGGTCGCCTTCTGGACTGCCGCTCGTTGGAGCTTGGTCTCAAGAAACTGATCGAGATGCCCAAGCTGCGTCTTTCGATCAACATGTCGGCCCGCTCCATCGGTTACAAACAGTGGGTGCGCACGCTTGAGACCGCGCCGGCGGAGCATCCCAACCTGGGAAAGCGCCTGATCCTGGAGATCACCGAAAGCTCTGCGATGGTCATGCCCGATATCGTTCGGATGTTCATGGGCGATCTGCAAAGCCGGGGCGTGACTTTCGCGCTTGATGATTTCGGCGCCGGCTACACCTCGTTTCGCTACCTGCGGGATTTCTACTTCGATATTCTCAAGATCGACGGCCAATTCATTCGCGGGATCAGCGACGATACCGACAACCAGGTACTAATCGAGGCGCTTATGGCCGTGGGGCGGCACTTCGAGATGTTCACCGTCGCCGAATCTGTCGAGAGCGCACAGGACGCGGCGTATCTCAGCTCGATTGGCATGGATTGCCTGCAGGGCTACTACTATGGCGTTCCAAGCCTGACGATCGCTCTTCCGTCGTCGGCGCCGGCCGTACAGGCGGGTTAGCGCTCGCAAGGCAGTGCAAGCCTGTTATGCACTGTTCCTGACCTGATTGCTCTTGGCCGCTTCACCCATTAGACACGCACCTAGCTTGGCCGGGGCCCAATCCGATTGGGTCGCGCAATATGTTAATCGCGATGGGAAAGGAATACTCATATGACCAACGTTGTAATCGCATCCGCGGCCCGTACGGCCGTTGGATCTTTTAGCGGATCGTTCGCCAATACCCCGGCCCATGATCTTGGCAGCGCCATTCTGGAGGCTGTCGTCGAGCGCGCCGGTATCGACAAGAGCGAAGTGTCCGAAACGATTCTCGGCCAGGTACTGACAGCCGGTCAGGGACAGAACCCGGCGCGCCAGGCTCATATCAATGCCGGTCTTCCGATCGAAAGCGCCGCCTGGGGTATCAACCAGGTGTGCGGCTCGGGCCTGCGCGCGGTCGCGCTGGGCGCACAGCACATCCTTTTGGGTG
The DNA here is from genome assembly GCA_013003075.1 of Paracoccaceae bacterium. Classification (GTDB taxonomy): domain Bacteria; phylum Pseudomonadota; class Alphaproteobacteria; order Rhodobacterales; family Rhodobacteraceae; genus JABDLJ01. The sequence continues at coordinate 64,867 of JABDLJ010000014.1, read as the reverse complement.
ATGCCGATATCGTGGCTGCGGGCGGTCAGGAAAACATGTCTATGAGCCCGCACGTGCAAAATCTGCGCGCCGGTCACAAGATGGGCGATCTGAAGTTCATCGATTCGATGATCAAGGACGGGCTTTGGGACGCATTCAATGGCTACCACATGGGCCAGACCGCCGAAAATGTCGCCGAGAAGTGGCAGATCGGTCGCGACACCCAGGACGAATTCGCGGTCGCCTCGCAGAACAAGGCCGAGGCCGCGCAGAAGGCCGGCAAGTTCGCAGACGAAATCGCGGCATTCACCGTGAAGACCCGCAAGGGCGACACCGTCGTCGATCAGGACGAATACATCCGCCACGGCGCCACCATGGAAGCGATGCAGAAGCTGCGCCCGGCCTTCGCCAAGGATGGCTCTGTCACAGCGGCCAATGCGTCTGGCCTGAACGATGGCGCTGCCGCAACCCTTCTGATGACCGCCGAGAATGCTGAAAAGCGCGGCATCGAGCCGCTGGCCCGGATCGCCTCCTACGCGACAGCCGGCCTCGATCCGGCGGTGATGGGCGTGGGCCCGGTCTATGCCAGCCGCAAGGCGCTTGAAAAGGCCGGTTGGACCGTGGACGATCTGGAACTTATCGAAGCCAATGAAGCCTTTGCCGCTCAGGCCTGCGCCGTGAACAGGGACATGGGCTGGGATCCGTCGATCGTGAATGTGAACGGCGGCGCAATTGCCATCGGCCACCCCATCGGCGCCTCGGGCTGCCGCGTGCTGAACACCCTGCTTTTCGAAATGAAGCGCCGCGATGCCAAGAAAGGCCTTGCCACGCTGTGCATCGGCGGCGGTATGGGCGTTGCCATGTGCGTCGAGCGCGACTGACCGAACAATCCCGGCGGCACGAAAAAGCGTCGCCGGGTGCCCTTTGGCGGGCGGGTCGCGCCTGCCGCATACGACACAGAAAACAATTGGAGGAAAGACATGGGACGTGTTGCACTAGTCACTGGTGGTTCTCGCGGCATCGGAGCCGCGATCTCGAAGGCATTGCAGGCCGATGGCTGCACGGTTGCGGCAACCTATGCCGGCAACGATGAAAAAGCCGCGGCATTCACCGCAGAGACCGGCATCAAGACCTACAAGTGGAACGTAGGCGACTACGAGGCCTGCAAGGCCGGCATCGCGCAGGTCGTTGCCGATCTCGGCCCGATTCAGATCCTCGTGAACAACGCCGGCATCACCCGCGACGCGCCGTTCCACAAGATGACGCCCGAGCACTGGAAAGAAGTCATCGACACCAACCTGTCGGGCGTTTTCAACATGACCCACAACGTTTGGGGCGGCATGCGCGAGGCCAAATTCGGCCGCGTGGTGACGATCTCGTCGATCAACGGTCAGAAGGGTCAGTTCGCGCAAGCCAACTACGCCGCGTCGAAGGCCGGGGATATCGGCTTCACCAAGGCCCTTGCGCTGGAAGGCGCGCGCGCCGGTATCACCGTTAACATCGTGGCGCCCGGCTATATCAACACCGAAATGATGTCGACGATCCCCGAAAAGGTCATGAATGAAGTCATCCTGCCGCAGATCCCCGTGGGGCGTCTGGGCGAAGCAGACGAGATTGCGCGCTGCGTGGCTTTCCTGGCCTCGGACGATGCCGGGTTCATTACCGGCTCGACGGTTTCGGCAAATGGTGGCCAATACCTGGCTTAGGCTCAGCGACTTAAAGAATTGGGGCCGGCTGAAAAGCCGGCCCTTTTTTGTGCTACCGGTTCTTGCGATGAAAGACCCGGCCGAACGCGGCGCGGAGTGCTTCTGTCCGGGCGTCTTGGCCGGCGCGGATTGCATCGCGGGTGCGGGAAGAGGCTGTGATCTGGTACATCTGGTGTTCCTTTGGATTAGCTTGATCTAACTGAACCCTATATGGGTCATTGGAATAATTCCTACAAACGAGACTTTCCATCCGTTCAGTTAAGTAATACTTATGCGATATGTCTGAACGGCTCCCGCCCCTCACTGCTTTGCGCGCATTCGATGCCGCCGCCCGCCATATGTCCTTTGCAAAGGCAGCAGAGGAATTGAACGTCACGCCCGCTGCGCTGTCGTTCCAGATCAAGTCGCTGGAAGATCACTTGGGCCACCCAGTCTTTCGCCGGCTCAACCGCGCGGTCGAGTTGACAGAGGCTGGCCGCGCGCTCGCACCGGGCGCTGCCGACGGGTTCGAAGCGCTGTCGGCGGCTTGGCGGGCTGCGCGTCGCGCCTCGGATACATCCGTCATCAATGTGACCGCGGGGCCAGCCTTCACCGCCCGCTGGCTGGCGCCACGACTATTCATTTTTGCCCGCGCCCATCCCGAGATCGAACTGCGCTTTACCGCAAGCCTGCGCATCCTGGATCTTGAGCGCGACGAGATCGATGTCGCCATCCGCTTTGGCTATGGCGGCGACGAGGAGGGCATGGCCTTTCCACTAATCGAGGAATGGCTGACACCGATGATGACGCCGGAACTGGCCGCAGAGTATCCGGCCCCCGAGGACCTGCATCGCGCCTTGCTTCTGCATCAGGACGACATCGCGTTTCTCGATCCGCCGGCGGATTGGCCGGAGTGGTTTCGCCTTGCAGGCCTTGGTCCGCCGCCCGCGTCAGGGCCACGATTCTCCCAATCAGATCATGCGGTTGATGCTGCATTATCTGGGGCAGGTGTGGCCTTGGGCCGCATTTCGCTGGCCAGCCGCGAGATTGCCGATGGCCGCCTTGTGGCCCCGTTTTCGCTGGCGCTGAAGACCGAGGCGCACTATCGGCTGATTTGCTCCAAAGGAAGCGAGAACCGGCCGCAGGTGCGCGATTTCATTGACTGGGTGAAGGCTGAAGCCGAAACCATGCAGAACCTGTCAGAAGGGCGCACACTGGTCGCCGTCGGCTCTTCGGGCCCCGGTTAGGGCGCAAGACAAAACGTCCCGAGGCCGGGCTGCTTCAGTTTGGGAATGTGGGGCGGGGCTGACTGCGCCAGGCCCGCCTGCTGAAGACTGCCTTACGCGTTTTGCAGACGTTCGATCTGTTCTTTCAGACGAAGTTTCTGCTTTTTCAGGTCTGTGATCGCAATATCGTCGATCCCTGGGCTTCGCTGCGCCTCTTCGACCTGTGTAGAGAGAGTTTGATGTTTCTTCTGGAGTTCCTGCAGGTGCGAACTCAAAGTCATGTGCGTCCTCCTCTGTACAATGGATCAATACGACCACAAAATCTGGCGCGAGTCACGCCCCAAGGCATGGCACACGGCCTTAGGCACGAGACTGCCGCCATATTGTTTACAGATGGTTAACAATTGAGCCACGGCCAGGCTGCGCCTTCACGCAATACGGCCATGACCTCGGGTGTGTAGCTTTCGCCATCATGGGTGTGCCCTGCGCCTTTGTGCACAATCTGCGGCGCGCGCAGCTCAAAGGGGCTTTTTGCGCCCTTTCGGGCGGTCACGAGCACCCGCGTCGCGGGGCGTCCGGGACGGGGCGCAAGTGGGGTTGCCGTGATATCGCCCAGTCGTTCGTCCATGGCGCTTATCAGATGCGGCAGCCGGTCCGCCCGTTGAATGACCGTCAGCGCGCCCCCCGGGGCCAGCCTCCGCGTTGCCGCATCGATCCAGATGGGCAGCGGCGTCTGTTCGCGCAAGGCGGCATCACGTGCGGGCTCGGCCGATCGGGTTCCGCTGCCGTGTGCAAAGTATGGCGGGTTGGCGATCACATGATCGAAGCTGCGCCCGCGAACCCAGTCGGGCAGGGCGGCCAGATCCGCGCAGCATACTTCAAGGTTCAACTGGTTCGCATCGGCGTTCCGGCGCGCCAGCCCCGCATAGTTTTCCTGCAGCTCGACACCGGCAAGCTTCAGGCCCGAAACGCGCCGCCCGAGGCACAAGATGGCCGTTCCCACGCCGCAGCCAAGCTCCAGCACGCTTTGCCCGGGCCGCGCCGGGACCGCGGCCGCCAGAAAGACCGGGTCGACGCCCGCCCGATAGCCGCGTTTGGGTTGCTGGATCGTCAGCGCACCGCCAAGGAAGGCATCCTGGCTCAGCTCCGGCGCATCCATGCCCTAAAGGCCCAGGTCGATATCGTTGTCGCGCAGCACCGCTGTGGCGCGGAAGTGATCTCTGGACGCCACCATGATGCGACGTGGCAGCACACCAATGGATCCTTCCAGGACGCTCATGTGGACGTCCATTTCAAAGAAGTCTATATCCTCTCCACGAAGGAGCGCAGTCGCAAAGGCGATGATCGTCGGGTCATTGGTGCGCATAAGTTCTTTCATACCCGCGAGATAATGGCATGCTCCGGGGTTTGTCGAGCAATCTGACGAGAGAGTGATGGGCCTGGACGAAGCATCGGTAAAACCGCACGAGCGGCTTGCGGACCATCTAGCGGAGGATATGGCGGCGGTGGATGCGCTTATTCGAGAGCGCATGGTGTCTCAGCATGCGCCTCGTATCCCCGAGGTGTCGGCCCATATCGTCGGAGCAGGGGGCAAGCGTTTGCGCCCGATGCTGACACTCGCGGCCGCCGAGATGTGCGGCTATCAAGGCGCATACCACCGGCACCTGGCCGCCACGGTCGAATTCATTCATACCGCGACGCTCTTGCACGATGACGTTGTGGACGAAAGCGGTCAGCGGCGCGGCCGGCCCACGGCAAATCTGCTCTGGGACAACAAATCGTCCGTGCTTGTGGGCGATTACCTGTTTGCCCGCTCGTTCCAGTTGATGGTCGAAACCGGCTCTTTGCGGGTGCTCGATATCCTGTCGAACGCGGCGGCCACGATCGCAGAGGGCGAAGTGCTGCAGCTGACCGCAGCGCAAAACCTGGCGACGGACGAGGCGATCTATCTGCAGGTCATTCGCGGCAAGACGGCGGCGCTTTTCTCGGCGGCGACCGAAGTGGGCGGCGTGATCGCCGCGGCGCCGGACGACCAGGTCGCCGCGCTTTTCACCTATGGCGATGCGCTGGGCGTTGCGTTCCAGATCGTTGACGATCTTCTGGACTATGGCGGAAATGCCGCCGCAACGGGCAAGAATGTCGGCGACGATTTCCGAGAGCGCAAACTGACCTTGCCCGTAATCAAGGCGGTCGCAGCAGCGGATACCGAAGAGCGTGCGTTCTGGTCGCGGGTCATCGAGGCCGGCGACCAACGCGACGGGGACCTCGACCTTGCGCTGTCGTTATTGGCAAAGCACGGCACGATGGAAGCCACGCGGCTAGAAGCTTTGGATTGGGCCAGCCAGGCCAAGGGCGCGCTGAGGGCCCTGCCAGAGCATCCCATCCGACAGATGCTGAACGATCTGGCCGACTACGTGGTCGCTCGTATCAGCTGAGGCGCAACCCGGTCTTGCCCGTCCAAACATGACGAGACCACCCACCAGTCGGGATGTGCCGCGCCAAGCGCGGTGGCTGCGGCGTCGGCCTCGGGCTGCGAGCGGTAAAGCCCGAAACAGGTAGCGCCCGATCCCGACATGCGGGTCACAGCGCAACCCTCCGAGGACGAAAGGCTGGACAACACGGCTCGGATCTCAGGCGCCAGGTCGATTGCCGGGCACTGCAGGTCATTCCGCTGCCCGGCCAGCCACGACAGCAGTTCTTCGGGATCGCCCGGCCGGTCCGGCAGGGCCTCCATCGGCGGGTTGGCTTTTTCCTTGAGCGCCCTGAAGACCGCGGGCGTCGAAAGTGGCACGCGCGGGTTCACCAGCACAACTGGCAGGCGGGCCAGATCCGGGACAGGTTCGATCTGCTCGCCCATACCGCGCACGCGCGCCGGCTCTGACAGAACGCACATCGTCACGTCTGCGCCGATCTCGAATAGCGTACGCATCGCCTTTTCACTGAGCAGAGCGTCATCGCCGTGCGTGTCCTTCTCTGCCAGAAGATACGCAATGCCGCGAAAGACAGCGGCTGCATCGGCGCTTCCGCCGCCGATCCCCGAGGCAACCGGCAACTGTTTGAAAAGCTCGAACCGTACCGGGCTCGGCGGCCAGAATTCCGCCGCCGTCTGGAAGATGATGTTGGTCTGATCGGTCGGAACACCGCCTGCTTCTGGCCCGGTCACTCTAAGCTCACCGCGCCCGCGTGTTTCAACCGTCAGGCGGTCCCCGACGCCTGCAAAGGCGACGAGGCTGTCCAACAGATGGTAACCCTTCGGGGCTTGCCCGGTGACATGAAGCGTAAGATTGATCTTGGCCGGCGCGAAGACGCTAACCGTCGTCATTCGCGACTTTCAGGGGTTCTGCGCCTTCGTCCAGCAAGACCTGATCGAGGCCGACCTCAAGCTTTTGGCGGATCCGCTCGGCCTCTTGCTCTTCGGGATCGAACGATAGGGCACGCAGCCACTGGAATTCGGCCTCGCGCTTGCGCCCGACGGCCCAATAGACATCGCCCAAATGGTCATTGATGATCGGATCGATAGGCAACAGCTCGACCGCGCGCTCCATATGCCCGACGGCCTCTTCATAGCGGCCCAGGCGATACAGCACCCAGCCCAGCGAGTCGGTGATGTAGCCGGAATTCGGCTGACCGGCGACAGCGCGTTCGATCATCGACAGCGCCTCGTCGAGGTTTTCTTCCATCTCGACATAGGAATAGCCAAGGTAATTCAGCACTTGCGGCTGGTCGGGCTGCAACTCCAATGCCTTTTTGAAATCGGCCTCGGCGGCGGGCCAGTTGTCTTCACGCTCATTCGCGATCCCGCGCGAAAAGTAGATCACCCAGTGATTGGGCGCAGGTTCTCCCAGCAGATCGAGCGCCCGGGCATAGGGCGGGATCGCCTCGCCGAACCGTTCCAGTTGACGAAGCGCATCGCCGAGCGCGATATGAACGGCCGGCAGATGGCCATGGCTTTCCGAAAGCTGCGTCAGAACCTCGATCGCCGCATCCTCGCGGCCCGACCGTTCCAGCGTGTTGGCGCGGCCCAGCTCGGCCGCATGGTAGGACGGATCGTCGCGCGGAACCTTGTCATAGACCGCTGTGGCCAGCTCGAATTGCTCAAGCTGCTCCAGAATGCCGGCAGATAGCAGCAACGCATCGATATGGCCTGGGCGCAGATGGCTGGCAAGCCGAGAATAGATCAACGTGTAGCCGTCCGAGGCCTCGCCGCTGAGTGCGCCGGCAATCGAGTAATGGACCTCTGCCACACCGTCGACCGCCGTGGTGATCGTATCGAAGGGGATCGTTTCGCTGGCCTCAAGCTGGGCCCGTAGTGCCAGGAACTCAGGATCGACGGTGGTGCCGAATACCGATGTAAGAAGCTCCAGCGCATCGTCATGACGCTCCAGCTGGCTCAGCACATGCACATGCGAAAGAACGCCGCGCCGTGTCAGGCCAAGCGGCTGCCCGCCGGCGCCGCCGAAGATGTCATTGGCGCCTTCGAAATCGCCGACCGAAGCCAGTGCGAGCGCTTTGTGGTAGAGCCCGAAGTCCTGAACGCCGCGCCCCTCGGCCACGACGTCAAACTGCTCGAGCGCGTCGGTCATCCTGCCCATGCCGACCAGCGCCCAGGCCCGCACCAGCCCATCGTAAAGCGGCCCGACGCTTTGCCCGGCATCGAGGTTCTCGATGATCTGCGCCCAGTCTTCCTTGGCAGTGTCATTGGCCACTAGGACCAGATTGGCGATCTGGTTGTTGCCGCCCGACTGCATCAGGCGGCGAGCGATCGGCAGAGCCGCTTCGACATCACCCAGCCCAAGATAGGCGGTGATGGCGTTCTCCATCAGCGTCGGGTTCGACGCATCACGGACCAAAGCGCGCGTGTAGTAAAGCGCCGCTGCCTCGTAATCGCTCTCAAAACTGGCGGCGCGCCCGGCAAGATAGGCGCCAGCGTTCACGTCCGCCTGCGCGGCCTGCATTGGCGTAAGCGCAATTGCCGCGACGGTTATCGTCTTGAGAAGCTTCAAAGAGGCCATGATCGGGTCCGTTATTTTGTCTTATCGCAAGAAATCTAGTGATCCCGGCCCCCACGGGCAACATGGCGCGGCAATTTCCGCGCCATGCTGACGAAAGAGTTACATGTTGGGATAATTCGGCCCATCGCCCCCTTGCGGCACCGTCCAGACGATATTCTGGCTGGGATCCTTGATATCGCATGTCTTGCAGTGCACGCAGTTCTGGAAATTGATCACGAAACGCGCGTCCTTTCCGGGCTCTTCGACCACCTCGTAAACACCTGCCGGGCAATAGCGCTGCGCCGGCTCTGCATAGGCGGGCAAGTTGACCGATATCGGAACGCTCTCGTCCTTCAGCTTCAGGTGCGCAGGCTGGCTTTCTTCGTGGTTGGTCATCGAGAAGCTGACATTGGTCAGGCGGTCGAAGCTTAGCTTCCCATCGGGCTTTGGATAGTCGATCGGCTTGAAATCACTGGCTTTTCCGGTCGCCTCGGCGTCAGACTTGCCGTGGCTCAGCGTGCCCAGAAGCGACAGGCCAAAAAGGCTGTTGGTCCACATATCCAGGCCGCCAAGCCCCAGGGATGCCATCAGACCGTAGCGCGACCAAAGCGGTTTGACGTTGCGCACACGTTTCAGGTCCTTGCCGACCGGCCCCTCGCGCAGCGTGCGGCCATAGCCGTCCAGAACGTCGCCAGACCGACCCGCGCTAATCGCGGCAAAGGCTTCCTCGGCGGCCGCCTTGCCCGACAGCATCGCGTTGTGATTGCCCTTGATGCGCGGCACGTTCACAAGCCCCACCGAACAGCCCAGAAGCGCGCCGCCGGGGAAGGCAGGCTCCGGCATCGACTGCCAGCCCCCCTCAGAGATCGCCCGCGCGCCGTAGGCGATGCGCTTTCCGCCCTTCAAAAGCTCGGCCACCATCGGGTGATGCTTGAAGCGCTGGAACTCCATATAGGGATAAAGATGCGGGTTTTCGTAGTTCAGGTGCACAACGAAACCTACGTAAACCTGATTGTTTTCAAGATGATAGATGAAAGACCCGCCACCGGCGTTCTTGCCCAGCGGCCAGCCCATCGTATGGGTGACCGTGCCCTCGCGGTGCTTTTCGGGATCGATCTCCCAAATCTCTTTCATACCAAGGCCGAATTTCTGCGGATCTTTGCCGGCGGACAGATCGTACTTTTCGATCACCTGCTTGGAAAGCGACCCACGCACCCCTTCACCAAGCAAGACGTACTTGCCGTGCAGTTCCATCCCCGGCTCGTAGGCATCCGACGGTGTGCCATCGGGGTTAAGCCCGAACTCACCCGCGACAACGCCCTTCACCTCGCCGCTTTCGCCATAGACCAGCTCCGAACATGCCATGCCTGGAAACACCTCGACACCCAGCTCTTCGGCCTGCTCGGCCATCCAGCGACAGACATTGCCCATCGACACGATGTAGTTGCCGTGGTTGTTCATCAGCGGCGGCATCGGGAAGTTGGGGATCCGCAGCTGCCCGGCCTCGCCCAGCATGTAGAAATCATCCTCGCGCACCGGCACCGTGATCGGCGCGCCGCGGTTTTTCCAGTCCGGGATCAGCGCATCGAGGCCGACAGGGTCCAAAACCGCGCCCGACAGGATATGCGCGCCCACTTCAGAGCCCTTTTCCAGCACCACCACGTTCAGCTCGGCGTCAAGCTGCTTGAGGCGGATCGCAGCCGACAGGCCCGCCGGCCCAGCCCCCACGATCACCACATCGTATTCCATCGATTCCCGTTCGATTTCCGCCATGTCCGCTCCTTTTGCGCCTGCGAGAGGCTGCCGATATCACAAGTTGCAAAAGAGCTAGCCAGTGCCCGGGGTAGGGTCAATCGGAACGCCGCGTATTTTCGCCAGGCGCCGACCGTGATTTTCCGCAAAACGGCGCTTTTCCGGCATTCGGCCCCAATGAAAAGCTTGCATTCCGTGCGCCCTTTGGGTCTCTTGGCGCGGTCTTGAAGACGCGCGCGCAAGCGCGATTGCGGACACCTAGAACCGACCTGGATTGGACCATGGAAAAGATACCTTTGACCCGCGCGGGGTACGACACGCTCAGCGCGGAACTAAAGACCTTGAAATCGGTCGAGCGCCCGGCCGTGATCCGGGCGATTGCCGAGGCCCGAGAGCATGGCGATCTGTCCGAAAACGCCGAGTATCACGCCGCGCGCGAAAAGCAGAGCTTCATCGAAGGCCGCGTCAAAGAGCTTGAGGGCACCCTCGGTCTGGCCGACGTGATCGACCCCTCCAAGCTGTCCGGTCCGATCAAATTCGGCGCAAAGGTGCGGATCGTGGACGAAGACACCGACGAAGAGAAATCCTACCAGATCGTCGGCGAACCTGAGGCTGATATCGAGCGCGGCTTGCTGAACATCAAATCGCCGCTGGCGCGCGCGCTGATCGGCAAGGAAGAGGGCGACAGCGCCGAGGTACGGACCCCGGGCGGCGACAAAAGTTACGAGATCCTCAGCATCGACTACAGCTGACCCGTCCAAGGTGCAGACCCCCCGATGACCGACCCGCAAAACCAGCAAAAGCCGTTCAGCCTGGGCGTATTCGCCCGCGGCCGCGTGGCCGCCGGCCTGTCGCCCGGCGACATCATAGCGCTGGCGCTTTCCGCCGTATGGCTATTGGCGATGACGGTATTCTTCTTTCTGGCCGGATCGGGCGATCAGCCGATCTCAAGCGATCCCCTGCGCGGCGTGATGATCGTCGTGGCTGTCTTCATGCCGATCGCGCTGATCTGGATCGCGGCGTCGGCGGCCAATAGCGCCCGCATCGTCCGCGAAGATAGCGCGCGCCTTCATTCGGCGATCGACGCCATGCGTCAGGCGCAGGTATCTCAGCGGCAGGCGGCAGGCACGGCCGTCAAGCCATCGGTAGAGAAAAAGCTCGATCAGATCGCGGCAGCGCAGGCCGAGACCGAAGCCAAGCTCGCCACGTTCAGCTCGATCCGCCAGAACAAGCCCGCGATCGGCGGTCTGGGGGATGTGCCGCCGCCCCCGGCGCTGGCGCAGGCCAGCCTGGCGCTTGGCATTCCGCCTGAAGATATGGCGCCGCCGATCACGGTCGACGATTTCATCCGCGCGATGAATTTCCCCGAAACCGCCGATGACAAGGAGGGCTTTCGCGCCCTGCGCGCGGCGATGAAGGACCGCCATGCCTCTGAACTCATCCAGTCCAGCCAGGACGTGCTGACGCTGCTGAGCCAGGAGGGGATCTACATGGACGATTTGTCGCCCGACCGCGCCCGCCCCGAGATCTGGCGGCGCTTTGCCCACGGCGAGCGTGGCCGCACGGTAGCGGCGCTGGGCGGGATCCGCGACCGCTCGGGCATCGCGCTGGCGGCGGCCCGCATGCGGCAGGACCATATCTTCCGCGACACCGCGCACCACTTTCTGCGCAAGTTCGACAAGGTCTTCGCCGAGTTCGAAAAGAACGCCACCGATCCCGAAATCGCGGCGCTGTCCGACACGCGAACAGCGCGCGCCTTCATGCTTTTGGGACGTGTCGCTGGTACTTTCGACTAAATCCCGAAGGCGCCGAACGGCAGGTAGTCCACCGCATCGCCCGGCGATATCGTCCGGGCCTCTGGTCCAAGCGCCACCAGGCCTTCCGACCAGCTTAGCCCCGATATCCGGCCCGATCCCTCGGAGGCGAAGACCTCGACCTCGCCTTTTGCATTCAGCCGGGCCCGCAGATACTCGCTGCGTCCGGGTTTCTTGGCCTTTGAAAACGCGGCCGGCAGGCGCAGTGGCCGCGGCGCGTGCCATGCGCCCCCTGCAAGGACAGACAGCGCCGGACGCGCGAAGACCAGCGCGCAGACGAAAGCTGCGACCGGATTGCCGGGCATGCCGATCACCGGCACACCGTTCCAGAACCCAAGCGCCAATGGCCGCCCGGGCTTGATCGCGATCCGCCAGGTCTGAACTTGCCCTTCTTCGCGCAGGATAGCCGACATGTGATCCTCGTCGCCCGCCGACGCGCCGCCCGATGTCACGATCACGTGCGAGGTCTCGGCCGCGCGGTCCAGGCGGTCTCGCAGCGCATCGCGGTCATCCGGCGCAATCCCCAGATCGATGGCCTTGTGCCCCCAGCGCCGCGCCAGGGCGGCCAGCATCGGGCGGTTGGCGTCATAGGTCGCCGAGGCGTCCACCGTCTTGCCTGGATCGGCCAGCTCGTCCCCGGTGGACAGAATGCCCACTGCAAGGCGCTTATGAACGCGTGCCTTGCGGTGTCCCGTGGCGGTCAGAAGCGCCAGATCGCCGGGCGTCAGAACGCGCCCTGCTGGCAAAGCGGTGGCGCCTTCCTCGATATCTTCGCCGGCTTTGCGCGTGTTGGCGCCGGCCCGGATACCCGCGGCAAAGGCGATATGCGTCTTGGTCGCAGTGACGTCTTCCTGCAGGATCACGGTATCGACGCCGCCGGGGATCAGCGCGCCGGTCAGGATCCTCACGGCATGTCCCTTCGGGACGGCGCCCCGGTATGGCGCGCCTGCCGCGGCGCGGCCCGCGACCAACGGCAGAACCTGGTCGCCCGGGCCAAGTGCCTGATGCGCAAACCCATAGCCATCCACAGCCGAGTTCGCGCCCGGCGGATTGGACCGCAGCGCTGCGGTGTCGCGCGCCAGGATCCGGCCCGCCGCCTTGGCGACCTTGACCGATTTCACCCCGACAACCGGCCGTAACCCAGCGCCAAGCCGCGCAAGCGCCGTCTCGACCGGCACCCAGTCGACGCCGGCAGGAAGCGCGAAGCAGTCGTCCCGCAAAGCGGTTGGCTTCAAATCGGGCACCAGTGCTGCCCGCAGGGCGTCCCCGGCACCTGCCCCCAGGATCCAGCCCTCTTGCCGCGCCATGGGCGGGGCGGCCTCCATGAGGGACCGAAGAGCGCCGCTCGCCTGCAGCGACCATAGCGCGCGAGCCAAAAGCCGTACTTGAACCTCGTCCTTCAGCGCGCCGGGCTCTCGCGCCAACTCGGCGGCAACGGCATCCGACAGAAGCGAAGGATAGACTTCGGCCAGCACCAAGGGAGCGTCCGGCACCTCGAACGGCCAGACCGACAGGCTGCGGCCGAACTCTCGCCGCAGCGTGTTGAGGCGCGCGATCCCCAGAAGGCTCTGCGAGCCGACCGAGCCGGTGGTGTACAGCTTCCAGACCGGCTGGGCCGAGGGCACCGCGGTGTCGGCCGCGCGCCGTTCGGCCAGCCCGTGCCCGTCGCGGTCACGGCCCTTGTCAGGTAGCCCGGCAATGTCCAAAGAGGCCGGCCGCCCCCAGAACGGACCGATGCCGGGAAAGGCGCCATTCAGCGCGGCGGCAACCTGAAAGCGGTTGTTCGCGTTGTCGGCGGCATCCTCGATCTCGCGTTCCAGCCTGTCCCACACCGCAAAAGGATCGGCGCGCCCGGTCAGCGCCTCGGCAAATCCCGCCGGATAGCCAAAGGGAAAATCGAACCCGATCAGAAACCGCTTTTGCGTCTTCAGATGCGTTTGCATCAGGGCACGTAGCGCATTTATCGCGTCCGCCCGCGTACGGTGATAGCTGGTTCGCGGCTCGGCGGCTCTATCGGCCACCGCGATCCAGATCGCATCCTCGGATGGCGCCTTGGGCGAGGGTGCCGACCGGGCCGACCAATCCACGATCGCAATGCTGTCAAACCCGCTCACAGCCCGATCTGCCCGGCAATGAAGTCCGCGATGGCGGGCGTGTCGTCCAGATCAAACACCGGGCACGAGACGTCGGGCAGCGCGGTATCGCTAGCAATCGCCACGATCGTTGGATCGCCGGGCTGGATCAGCGGGTTGCCGGTTGCCGCGCGGAACGCCTCGATCTTGGGATGCGCCTCGGTCTTGAAGCCCTCGATCAGCACCAGATCGACCGGCGCGAGCCGCGCCAGGTGGTCGGCAAGCGCAGGCTCGGGCGCGCCGCGGTTTTCATGCATCAAGGCCCAGCGGCGGCCAGAGGTCAGAAGCACCTCCTGTGCGCCTGCCTCACGATGGCGGTGGCTGTCTTTGCCCGGCTGATCCACGTCGAAATGATGATGCGCATGCTTGACGGTCGACACCGAAAGGCCGCGCGCGCAAAACTCTGTCACCAGGCGCTCCATCAGACCGGTCTTGCCAGCGTTCTTCCAGCCCGTGACGCCCCAGGTCTTCATCCGTGCATCCCGGCCAGACGCCGCCGCGCGATCTCAAGCTCTTCGGGCGTGTTCACGTTGAAGAAGGGCTCTGATGCGTCCGCACCCGGCTCGAACAACGCCATGGCGGCGCCGTGCGGGTCGGTCCATTGCACCACCTTGCGCACGCCGGCATCAAGCGCGGCGCGCAGATCCTGCCGCAGGGCGACCGGCCACAGGCCGAACGTGGGATGCCGGTGCGTGCGGCCGCCCGGTCCGGGCGTTGCGGCCAGCGCAATGGGCGTGTGCTCTCGCGCCGCCGCCATCCGCAGATGCTGCGCCAGATCGACCGGGAAGAACGGCGTGTCGGCCGCCGCTGTGACGATCTCGTCGAACCCGTGCGCCGCGGCCCAGTCGAGCCCGGCCAGCACGCCCGCCAGAGGACCGGCGTACCCCTCGATACTGTCGGGAACCACCGGCAGGGCGTAGCCGGAAAAGCGGGCAGGGTCGCCGTTGGCGTTCAGCACGACCGCGCCCACCTGAGGCTTCAGCCGCGCGATCACCAGCGACAGGATGGACGAGCCATTGAGGTCCAAAAGCGCCTTGTCGCCGCCGCCCATGCGGCTTGACAGGCCGCCGGCCAGGATCACACCGCACGGGGCTTTCATTCGCGCGATCCCTTGCGGCGCAATTTGACCGGCTCGTCCGCGACCGCACCCAGATCGGCATCGCGGATCAGGCGGCTTTCACCCGACAGGCAGACAAAGCGCTGCCCGCGCAGGCGACCGATCAGCGTCAGCCCGGCGCTGCGCGCGATCTCGACGCCCCAGGCGGTGAAGCCAGAGCGTGACACAAGGACCGGAATGCCCATCATCGCCGTCTTGATCACCATCTCCGAGGTAAGCCGGCCGGTGGTATAGAGGATCTTGTCCTCGGCGGGCACGTCTTCCGACAGCATCCAGCCCGCGATCTTGTCGACCGCGTTGTGGCGTCCGACATCCTCCATATAGACAAGCGGGCGATCCTCGCAGCACAGCACCGTGCCGTGGATCGCGCCGGTTTCAAGATAAAGGCTGGGCGTACGGTTGATCTGCGATGACAGCGCGTAAAGCCACGATGTCCGCACATCGGTTTGCGGCAGGACAAGCCCTTCGAGCCCTTCCATCATGTCGCCAAAGACGGTGCCGACCGCGCATCCGGATGTCCGGGTCTTCTTCTTCAGCTTCTCTTCATAGCTGGTCTGCCCATCGGTGCGCACGACGACAAGGTCGAGATCTTCGTCGTAGTCGACGCCCTCCACGGTCTCATCTGGCTGCAGCATGCCCTGATTGTGCAAAAATCCAAGGGCCAGGTATTCGGGATAATCGCCAATCGTCATCGCGGTGACGATTTCCTGGCTGTTGAGAAAGATCGTAAGCGGGCGCTCTTCGACCACTGAAAGCATTGTGGCGGCACCGGTCTGATCGACGCCTTCAACCTTGCGGGACAGGCGCGCCAGCGACGGATCGGGCGCGATCAGGTAGCTGCCACCTGCCTCGAGTTTGGCCATTTACTCTTGCTTTCTTAGCGGTGTAAGCGCGTGGAACATTACCTTAAGACGCATAGATGGCATCCTCCAGACCCAATTCTTACTTCCTGCGCGGCGCCCGCGATGCGCTTCCGTTCGTGCTGGTGGTGGTGCCCTTCGCAACGCTTTTCGGCGTGGTTGCGACCGAGGCGGGCCTTTCGGTTGCCCAGACCATGGGATTTTCCATCGTCGTCATCGCCGGGGCCGCGCAGTTCGCCGCCTTGCAGCTTATGATCGACGACGCCCCGACCCTGATGATCGTGCTCACCGCGCTTGCCGTGAACCTTCGCATGGCGATGTATTCGGCATCGCTTGCGGTCCATCTTGGCGCCGCGCCATTTTGGCAGCGGGCGATCGTGGCCTATTTCAACGTCGATCAGTCCTATGCCCTGTCTACGGTGCGCTATGAGACCGAGCCGGACATGACCCTGCCCGAGCGCTTGGTCTACTTTTTCGGAACGATGACACCGATCGCGCCATGCTGGTACATCTTCACGCTGGTCGGAGCGTTGGTCGGCCAGGCGATCCCGCCGGAATACGCGCTCGATTTCGCGGTTCCGATCACGTTCCTGGCTCTGGTTGCGCCGATGTTGCGCACGCGGGCGCATCTACTGGCGGCGGGAACCTCGGTCGTTGTGGCGCTTGCGCTGGCCGGGCTGCCGTTTGGCGCGGGGCTGCTGGTTGCGGGCTTTTCCGCGATGATCGTCGGCGCGCAGGCCGACCTTTGGGCCGAAAGGCGCAGCGCATGAGCATGGGCGCAGGGCAGATCTGGCTGATCATCGCGCTGATCGGCGCCGGGACCTACCTGATACGCTTCTCGTTTCTGGGGCTGATCGGGGACCGCAAGCTGCCGGCCTGGGTTCTACGCCATCTGCGTTACACGCCGGTTGCGATCATTCCCGGGCTTGTCGCGCCTCTTGTCGCGTGGCCCGAGGCCACAGGCGGCAGCCCTGATCCCGCGCGGCTGGCGGCGGCGGCGGTGACGCTTAGCGTTGGATACTGGAGCCGCAGCATCCTGCTCGCGATCACCGCCGGCGCGGTCACGCTGGCTTTTGGGTTAACGCTCTTTGGCTAATCGATCCGCCGGGCGGCGGGTCGGTATCAGCTGTTGAAAATCGCCAGGAATATCAGAACGCCGATAGAGAAGATGGCCACGCGGACGGCAACCTTTACGAAACCTTCAAAGGTCTTCTCGTTGGGCTCGATATCCATCGACCCGTGTTCGTGTTCAGCCATGATGTCATTTCCCGTGTTCAGAGTTGCGCCTTGGATACGCCATCGCTTTGGCGTTGTCACGGGGTCAAAACGCGCAAAAGCGCAAGCCGCCTAGCCATCCTCCGGCGTACCGCGTTGCTCGCTCGCGGTGTCTGTTCCGCCCCCCAGCTCGGCGGCCAGGCGAAAGCCGATCCGGCGCGGCTCGGCCTCGGGCATCTCTTTGGTCAGGGCGCGCAAGGTCACATTCAGTTGCGTGACATGCTGGATCAGCTGACTGCGCGCGCCGCTGGGGTCGGTGCCATAGAAAGTAACGATATCTGGGTCGAAGAATCCCATTCCTTCGATCCGGAGCAGCCCCGCGCCGCCATCGGCGATCCCGATCGCGATCTCGTGCTCGGTATCAAGCTGCGCCTCGAAATTCTGGATATAGAGGATCAGCCGCTCATAGGCCCATTCGGCAGGGCTTTTCTGGTCCAGCGGCTTTTTGGACACGCCCGCCGGCAAGGGCACCTGCTCTGGCGTGCGCGGCGCCTTGGGATCCGAATGCACTGCCCGCCCACCACAGGGCTCTTCAGGTGCGGCAGGTTTTTTGTCGGAGGGATTGCTCATGGCTCGGTCCTTTGCCAAAGCCAGATGCCATCCTCCGTCATCGTGCGGCGGACGCGCCCGGCATGCCAAAGATGTAGGACATGCGCCATCGCCTCGACAAGGGCCAGCCCGTATTCGCCGTCGCGGATCTCGCGCTTGAAGAGAGGCAGAAAGCAGTCGCAGGCGCTGCGCGGTGCGTCCAGATATGCCTCGAGCCGCGCCAGTGCGCCTTGATGGTTCTCGTGAAGCTGCCGCATCCGGGTCGGCAGGCCGCGATAGGGCAGCTTGTGCCCCGGCAGGACCAGCTGGCGTTCAGTGGCAAAGGCCGATAGCCGCGTGGTGGCCGCCATCCAGTCGGCCACAGGATCGGCCTCGGGTTCGGTCGCATAGACCCCGATATTGGGCGAGATCGAAGGCAAAAGCTGGTCGCCGGCCAGAACGATCTCGCCATCCTCATCCCACAGGGTAATGTGATCGGGCGCATGGCCGTGGCCCAGCCGAACCCGCCAGCGCCGCCCGCCGGCATCCAGCACATCGTCCTCGTCCAGCCGGGTATAGCCAAGCGGCATCGGCGCCAGTACGTCCGCGAAGTTGAACGGGCGGCTCGCGGCGCGCTCGGCCAAGATCTGAGGCGCCATCCCCGCCGATTTCCAGTAGGCCAGCGTTTCGGGCAGCGGCGTGTCTTGCGCGTCCAGCATGAGCATCCGCGCAAAGAGCCAAGCGGTCCGTGTCGTCAAAAGCTCGGCGCCATGTTCGGCCTGAAACCAGCCGGCAAGCCCGATATGATCGGGATGGTGATGGGTGACCAGCACGCGGTGCACAGGCTTGGCCGAAAGCGGGCCCTCCAGCAGCGCCGCCCATATCCGCCGGCTGCGGCCAGAGCTTATTCCGGTGTCGATCAGCGTCCAGCCGTCGCCGTCGTCCAGTGCGTATATGTTGACGTGATCGAGGGCCATCGGCAGCGGCAGTCGCATCCACAAGATACCAGGTGCGACCTCGGTCGCCGCGCCTTCCTCGGGCGGCTCGGCAAACGGGTAGCGAAGCGTTCCGCTGCCGCGATTGCTCACGCCGAAAGCGCTTCGGGTGTCAGCGCCAGCAGACTGTCAGCGCCGGCAGTGACCTGTGCCAGAAGGCTGACATGCTCGGGCAGGTGGCGGTCGATATAGTAACGCGCCAGTGCTGTCCGGTCACCGGCTTCCGCTTCGGCGACGGCCGCACGCAGGTGATAATGCGCCCCAAGTACGCGAGCAAAGGCGCGCAAGTAGGGGACCGCCCCGGCAAAGCGGCGCTGCAGATCGCTCTCGGCGACCAGGGCCTCTGTCGCCTCGCGCAGGGTCTCGGCGGCGCTCCAGACAGGTTGGGCCAGATCGGGCTGGCTGCTGCGCGCGGCTTCAGCCTGGGTTTCGATCTCGTCCAGAAGGCGGTACGCGGCCTCGCCGCCATCCATCATCTTGCGGGCGACAAGATCCATCGCCTGGATGCCGTTGGTGCCCTCGTAGATTGCCGTTACCCGCACATCGCGCGAATATTGAGCGGCGCCGGTTTCCTCGACAAAACCCATCCCGCCATGGACCTGAACGCCCTCTTGCGAGACTGCGATACCGACATCCGTGCCAAACGCCTTGGCGATCGGCGTCAGAAGCGCAGCGCGCGCCGCCCATTCGTCGCCTTGCCCGGCATGCGTCATATCGATCGAGATCGCGCAATCAAGCGCGATGGCCCGGGCGGCGAAGATATCCGCCTTGGAAGACGCCAGCATCCGCCGCACATCGGCATGATCGATGATGCTGCCCGTCGGGCCGGCCGTGATCCCCTGCTTGCGGTCCTGCGCATAGCCAAGCGCGTGCTGATAGGCGCCCTCTGCGATGCCGATACCCTGCACGCCGACATTGAGCCGCGCGTTGTTCATCATGGTGAACATCGCGGCCATACCCTTATGCGGCCCACCGATCATCCATCCGGTAGCGCCCGAGAACTCCAGCACCGCGGTCGGAGAGCCGTGCAGCCCCAGCTTGTGCTCCAGGCTGATGATGCGCAGTGCGTTCTCCGCGCCGACCGACCCGTCGTCGTTGGGAACCCGCTTGGGCACCAGGAAAAGGCTGATGCCGCGCGTGCCCGGCGCCGCATCGGGCAGGCGTGCAAGAACGAGATGGCAGATGTTGTCGATGAAGTCCGCGTCGGCCCATGAGATATAGATCTTCTGGCCGGTGATCTTGTAGGTGCCGTCCTGTTGCGGCTCGGCAGTGGTGCGCAGGGCGCCCACGTCCGATCCGGCCTGCGGCTCGGTCAGGTTCATGGTGCCCGACCACTGGCCGCTGATCAGCTTGGGCAGATAAAGATCCTTGATCGCGTCGCTGGCGTGATGCTCCAAAGCCTCGATCTGGCCCTGCGTCAGAAGCGGGTTCAGCTCAAGCGCAAGGCAGGCGCCCGACATCATGTCATGCACCGCCGAGGACAGCGTCTGCGGCAGGCCCATCCCGCCATAGTCCTGCGAAGCCGCCATACCGATCCAGCCGCCGTCGGCGATCGCCCGATACCCCTCGGCAAAACCCGGCGAGGTCCGCACCACGCCGTTTTCCAGCCGCGCCGGGTGCAGATCGCCGTTTCGGTTCAGCGGCGCCATCACCTCGTCGCACATCTTGCCGGCCTCGGTGAGAATCGCATCGACGACATCGCTGCTGGCCTCTGCGAAGCGCTGGGTTCCGGCTACGGCCGCGAAATCCACCACATGGCCAAGAATGAACTGAAATTCAGAAACCGGGGCACGGTAGGGCATTGGATACTCCGAGAGCTACGCGCAGATGCGCGCTTGGAAAATTGCGTCGCCTGACGTATGGGGCAACGGTCCTTGCGCAAGATGCGTGGGCGATCTCGAAGCGGCAACAGGGACGCTGCGTCACAAATGGCGGCAATTCAAACAAAGCTCCTCAGCGCGGATGCAGAAGGGATTTCAAAGGCCTCGGCACTTCTGCGCGATGGCGCGCTGGTCGCGATCCCGACCGAGACGGTCTACGGTCTGGCTGCCGATGCAACAAGCGATCTTGCCGTCGCCGCGATCTTCGACGCCAAGGGCCGCCCAACCTTCAACCCGCTGATCGTCCATGTCGCCTCACTTAAAGAGGCCGAAAAGATCGCAGAGTTCGATGCCGATGCAATCCGATTGGCAGAGGCGTTCTGGCCCGGCCCGCTGACCCTGGTTCTGCCCTTGAAGCCCGGCGCGCGGATCTCGAAACTTGTCAGCGCCGGTCTGCAGACGGTGGCGTTGCGCGTTCCGGCGCAAGCAGAGGCCCGCGCGGTTCTGAAGGCGCTTGGCCGGCCGCTTGCCGCGCCGTCGGCGAACCCTTCCGGCCGGATCAGCCCCACCACGGCAGCGCATGTGATCGAAGGACTTGGCGGCCGGATCGCGGCGGTTCTGGACGCCGGGCCCTGCAGCGTCGGGCTTGAATCCACCATACTTGCGACCCGGCCGACGCCGGTTCTCCTGCGCCCGGGCGGGCTGCCCCGGGATGCCATCGAGGCATGCCTTGGCTCCCCGGTGGCGGACAGGCAAGAGGGTGAGGGCATCACGGCCCCCGGCCAGCTGACATCGCATTACGCACCCAAAGGCAGCCTTCGGCTGAACGCGGCCTCCGCCCGGCCCGGAGAGGTAATGCTGGGCTTCGGCCCCGTCGCGGCCGACCTCAACCTCTCGCCCGGCTCGGACCTGCGCGAAGCGGCGGCGCGGCTCTTCGACTGCCTGCATATGCTGGACGCAAAAGGGGCGAAACAAATCGCGGTCTCGCCGATCCCGGACGTAGGGCTTGGCCTTGCGATCAACGACCGGCTGCGCCGGGCCGCCGCGCCACGCGGCTAGGCGCGCCCGCCGGCTTCGGACAACAGCAGCGGATTGATCCCGAGCGATTCCAGCGCCCCTGCCCAGGCGGCATCGGGCTCTGCGGCGAAGATCAACGCCGCGCTTGGATCAGCGGCAAGCCAACCGTTTTGCTGCAGTTCGGCCTCAAGCTGGCCCGGACCCCAGCCCGAATATCCCAGCATGATCCGGCGCTTGGCGGGCCCGCTGCCCTCGGCGATATCCTGAAGCACCTGCAGGGTCGCCGTCATCGCCACACCCTCGGCCACCTGTAGCGTCGTATCAGATCCATAGTCGGCACCATGCACGACAAACCCGCGGCTGGGATCTACCGGACCGCCGAAATAGATCGGCGCGCCATCTTTTGCCGCAGCGGGGCTTTCCAGCGACAACTGTGTGAAAAGCTCGTTTTCAGTAAGATCCAGCAGCGGTTTGTTGACGATCAGACCCAGCGCGCCGTCTTCAGAATGTTCGCACAACAGGATCACCGAGCGATCGAAACGTGGATCTCCCATGCCCGGCATCGCGATCAGAAATTTGCCCGTCAGCGCGTCCATTTGGTCGCTCCTTCCACCGTCCCATGATGACCGCCGCACGGTCGCAGGCGCAAGTGCTTGATTTGCAACGCCGCGCCCCGTCGCCGAATTGTGATTTCCTATTGATCGCCGGGTAGTTACATCTGCACCCATGACACTGCGATCCATCACTCAAGGCCTGGCTGCCGCCCTGTTGGCTTTTTCCGGCGCGCTGGCGGTGCCGGCATCCGCGCAAATCCCGGACAATGTGGTCGAGGCCACGCTAATACCCGGCTGGCGGATGGATAGCGGCAACCACATGACCGCGCTGCGCCTGCGCCTGGCCCCCGGTTGGAAGACCTACTGGCGCGCGCCAGGCGACGCCGGCATCCCGCCGCAGTTTGACTGGGCCGGATCCGACAATCTTCTGGCCGCCAAGCCACACTGGCCGGTGCCAGAGGTCTACTACATCAACGGGCTGCGCTCGGTCGGCTACGATGGCGAAGTAATCATCCCGTTGGAACTTCTGCCCGAAGCTCCCGGAGAGCCGATCATGCTGACCGGCCGCATTGAGATCGGCGTCTGCGAAGAAATCTGCATCCCGATCTCGTTCAATGTCGGTGCCGACCTGGAAACCGCGCAAACCGCGCCCAACCCCGAGATCGCCCGTACTCTTGGGCGCCGTCCGCTTACCCGCGACGAGGCCGGCGTCGCCGCGGCCCGCTGCCGGGCCGCGCCCATAGACGACGGCCTGCGCCTGACCGCCGAAATCGACATGCCGCCACTGTCGCGCGATGAAGAAGCGGTGGTCGAGTTCGCCGACAAGACCGTTTGGGTCTCCACGCCCAACAGCCAGCGGTTGGGCGGCACGCTGACACTGGTCGCGGATCTGGTGCCGGTGGATGGCGCACCGTTCATCCTGGCGCGGTCCGATTTGAGGTTCACCGTTCTGGGCGGTGGTCAGGCCGTCGATATCCTGGGCTGCACCGCCACCTCGTAGGGCCTCTTCAGCCGCGCGCGCGGCGGCCCATGCGCAGCGCCGAGACCGCCCAGATCACGAAAAGCACCGGCAAGAGCAGCGCAAGATAAAGCGCGAAGGCAACTCCGGTCGATCCTTGCACAACCGCGGGCAGCAGCTCTGCCAGAGGCGCCGGCAGCGCCCCGGTCACCAGCACCGCGCCAAGCGTCGCGGCGAAGAGGGCGACGGCGGCCACGATGCCAAGTCCGGTCGCCAGCAGAACGCCGGGCAGCGCGGCTCCTGCCCTCAAGCTGCGCCGCAAGGACTGCACCTGCCGCCCCACGTCATGCTGCATCGCCAGCAGCGACGGCACCACCAGCATCACCAGCACCAGCCCGAATCCCAAGCCATAGACCAGCGTGATCACGGTGGGCTTGAGAAACTGCGCTTGGGACGAGCTTTCATAAAGCAGCGGCGCAAGGCCCAGAACCGTGGTCAGCGTGGTCAGCAGAACCGGACGCAAACGGTCTGCCGCACCGTCGATGATCGCCGGGATCAGCCCGCGCTCATTGGCGTATTCGTCGATGGTCGTCACCAGAACGATCGAATCGTTGATGATGATCCCGATCATCCCGATCATGCCCACAACGCTGAACATCGACAGCGGTACCTGCCAGACGACATGCCCGTAGATCGTGCCGATCAGTCCGAAGGGAATGATCGCCATCACCACGACCGGACGGGTCCAGCTGGAAAAGACCCAAGCCAGCGTCAGGAAGATTCCGGCAAGGCACAGAACCAGCCCGGTGAGCGCATCGGACAGAAACCGGTTTTCCTGCTCGGCCAGTCCAGCCAGAGATGTCGTCACGCCAAAGCGCTCCTCGAGATCGGGCAGGATGACCTCTTCGAGCGCGGTCATGATCTCTTCGGCGCGCGCCGGATCGTCCTCCGACAGATCGCCGGTGACCGATACCAACCGAATACCGTTTTCGCGCCGGACCGTGGAAAAACCGGTGCGATTCTCGGCCATGACGATATCGGCCAGCGGAACATAGACGCCGCTGGGGCTGCGCATCTGCATGCGCTCCAGAAAATCGGCCGTCAGCTCTCCTTCCGGCAACACAACGCGGATCGCCGCACTGCGCGGGCCATCGGGATAGGTGGCCGCCTCGATCCCGTTCAGCCGGTCGCGCAGCACCCGGCCAAGCTCGTCGATGGTAAAGCCAAGCGCCTGGCCCTGCGCTGTCAGGTCCAGCAGCAGCTCTTCCTTGTCGAAGGCAAGGCTGTCTTCCAGCGCCGATACCTCGCGGTACCGGCCAACGGAAGTCTTCAGGCTTTCGGCGGCTTCCTTCAGAACCTCCGCCGAGGCCCCGAAGATCTCGACATCGAGCGCGTCACCGCCGGGCCCGCCGCGCCAGCCGCGAAAACTGATCGTCTCCAACATTGGATGGCGCGTTACGGCGTCCTGCAAATCGGCGACAAAGGCGAATGACGAGTAGGGCCTGAGATCGGCATCGATCAGCTCGATCGCGATAGAGCCCAGAAGATCGGTGTCCTTGGTCGCGACGCCCGACAGGCCGCGCCCGGTGCCGCCGCCGACCTCGGCAATCACATAGTCCACCGGGTTGCGCCCGTGCTCGGTCTGGTATTTTGCGCCCAACTGCTCGGCCGTGGCCTGGATGTTGCGCATCATCTCCAAGGTGTCGTCGCGCGTGGCGCCGGGCAGCATCGCGAAATTGCCCGACACAGACGACAGCTCGGGCGCATTGAAGAACCGCCACTGCACATCGCCGCGGATGAAGACCGCGACCTGGCTTGCCAGAAGCAAGAGCGCGCCGGCAAAAATCGGGTACCGCGCCCAGATCACCCCGGCCATCAGGGGCCGGAAGACCCTCTCGCGGAAAAGGCGAAAGCCCTTGTTCACCTGCCGGCTGGGCCAGTCGTACCAATGCTCTTTCGCGGTATGGGTCAGGGCATGCGCCATGTGGTTGGGCAGGATCAGGAAGCACTCGATCAGCGAGGCGATCAGCACCACGATCACTGTGAACGGGATATCGGCGATCAGATCGCCGAACCGTCCGCCCACGGCCACCAGCCCGAAAAAGGCGATGACTGTGGTGATGGTCGCCGAAAAGACAGGCAAGAACATGCGCCGGGCGGCGTTTTCGGACGCGGTCACCGGGTCTTCGCCCAGCCGGCGAGAGCGGAAATCGGCATGCTCGCCCACCACGATCGCGTCGTCGACCACGATGCCCAGCGTAATGATCAACGCAAAAAGCGACACCATGTTCAGCGTCAGACCGGCGGCGTACATCATCGCGATCGCCGCCGTCATCGCCACCGGAATGCCCGCGGCTACCCAAAAGGCGATGCGCGCGTTCAGAAAGAGGAACAAGAGACCCACCACCAGCGCCAGCCCCAATGCGCCATTGTCGAGAAGGATGTTCAGCCGGCCGGTGATCGCCTCGGCCCGGGTACGGATCAGATCGATGCCGACGCCTTCGGGCAGGGTCGGCGCCATGGTCTCGGCCACGTCCTCTACCTGGCGCTGGATATCGATGGCATCGCCGCCGTCCGACCGGTCGACGCGCACAGAAATCGCCGGGTTGTTGCCGACGAAATAGGCGCGCTCGCGGTCGATCCCCTCAACGCGAAGCCGGGCCACATCGCCGATCGTCAGTTTCGATCCATCGTCGTTCGACCGCACCACGATATCTGCGATCTCGGCGGCGCTGCGTTTGGCGGTTCCGGTTCGCACGCGGGCCGCGCCAGATACATCACCCGCCGGATCGGCCTCTGCTTCTTCGGCGATCTTGGCGGCGATCTCGCGCATCGTCACATCGTTGCGGATCAGCGACAGCGAGGGCACCTCGATGATCGTCTCTGGCGCGGCGATCCCGCGAATGGTGGTGCGGGTCACACCTTCGGCGAAAAGCCGGGTGACGAACTCGTCGGTGAAGCGGCCCAGCTGCTCGACGCCCACCGGGCCGGTGATGATCACGTCCGTGACCCGGTCACGCCAGACCCCGCGGCGCACGGTCGGGTCCTCGGCCTCTTCGGGCAGGTTCGCGACCCCGCCGACGGCGGCCTCGACATCGTCGGCGGCGCGCGCCATATCCCAGCCCGGCTCGAACTCCAGCCGGATCGACGCGTTGCCCTCGCGCGAGGTCGAAGAAGAGCTTTCGACCCCCTCGACGGTCAGCAGGGCAGGCTCCAGCACCTGTACGATCGCGGCGTCCACATCCTCGGCGCCGGCACCGTCCCAGCGCACCGAGACGCTGACATTGTCGATGATGACGTCGGGAAAGAACTGTGCGCGCATGTTGGGAAAGGACACCGCGCCCAGCATCAAGAGCACCACCAGAAGCAGGTTGGCGGCGGTCCGGTGCCGGGTGAAGTAGGATAGAATGCTCCCTGCGGGGCCTGAAAACGCGCGCGCCATTGCCTATCCACCCATCCGCGATTCGATCCGCTCGACCACCGTGGCGGGCACCTGGTCCTGCGAAAGCTGACCCAGAACCCGCTCTTTCGCTTCGGCGGGCATGAACTGGTTGCCTTCGACGAAGGCCACCAGCTTGGCGCGGCGTTCAGGCGCCAGCGTCAGCATTTGCGGCGGCGCGTCGGCGGCCGCCTCGGGCTCGGTGCCCAGCGGGCGCACCTTGATGCCAGCGCCCAGAAGCGGGGTGCGTTCCTCGACGATCTGCCGGCCGCGCAGCCCCCGCGCACTGACGATCACGTTGTCGCCCTGCCGCCGCAGCACTTCTGCCGGCAGCACTTCCAGCCGGTCGTCCGCGCCGATCGCCAGCACGGTACCTGCGGCATCCACCGCGGTCGCCGGAAGCAGCACCACGCGGTCCAGCGGCGGCTCTTCGATGGTCACCGTCACGAAATCGCCCGGCCGGAACCCCGGCGCGTCGTCAAGACGTGCAAAAAGAAGCCGCCCGGTCTGCCCCGACGCGACAGAGCCGCTTTCCCGGCTTATCTGCCCGCGCGCCGCCAGATCGACCCCGAACGCATCGAGCGTCGCCGTCACCTGCCGCTTTGCCAAGCGCCCGGCGGGATCGAGAAGCCGCGCATATTGCGAGGTCGAGATCCGGAACGCGACCTCCAGCGCATCGGGGTCGATGATCTCGCCCAGACGCTCATTGTTCGACACGATCCCGCCTTCAACCAGGCTTATATCGCTTAAAACCCCGGAAAACTGCGCAAATATCGCGGTATCGGCCAGCCGGCGCTCGGCTTCGGAAAGCGCGATATTGCGCCGCTGCACGGTTGTGGTGGCCAGATCGACCCGCGCATCGGCCTGCGCCACGGCCTGTCGGCGCGACAGGGCGGACTGGCGCGCGGCAGAGGCCGCCAGTTCGGCGGTCTCGACAGCCGCCTCGGTGCCAACCTGCCGCTCTACGAGATCGCGTTGTCGGGCCAGCGCCCGGTCGCGCAAGGCAGCCTGCTCTTCGGCCGCGGCAAGCTCGTCCCGCGCCAGGTCCAGCGCCCGGCGCGCATCGCGCAAATCGGCTTCGGCCTCGGCAAGATCGGTTTTGGCGACAGCCAGGTTGTCCTCGGCATCCTGCGGGTCGATCTGCATCAGCAACGCGCCGGCCTCCACTTCGCCGCCATCGGCGAAGTCCTCGGCGATGTAGATCACCTCGCCGGCAGCCGAGGCGCGAAGCTCCAGCGTCCGCTTGCTGCGCACTTCGCCGAAGGAGCTCAGGATCGGGGTGATCGATTGCGGCTCGGCCTCGGTCACGTTGACTGCGAAGACCCGCTCGCGCCCGGGCCGCTCGCGCGCCTCCTGGGACCAGCGCGCCTGCAGCGCCTCGTAGATGCTGCTGACAGCAATACCGACCAGCCCCAGCGTCACCGCAAGAAGGAATATCGCGCTCAGACTTCTGCGCAAAAATCGCATCCGGCCAACCTTTTTCAATGCCCTATGCGTTATCTAGAGCAAGATTACCTTATACCAAGACGCCGGACTGTAACGTTTGCGCCAGTTATTTCCGTCGCTGGTGTTCCTCAAGTCGCGGAAATATCTCGACGAAGTTGCAGGGGCGGTGCCTGTAATCAAGCTGATAGGCCAGAATCTCGTCCCAGGCGTCCTTGCACGCGCCGGGGCTGCCGGGCAGGGCGAAAAGGTAGGTTCCCGAGGCCACGCCGCCGCAGGCGCGCGACTGGACCGCCGACGTGCCGATCTTCTTCATCGACACGATGGTGAACACGGTCCCGAAAGCTTCGATTTCCTTCTCATAGATATCACGGTGCGCCTCGACGCTGACATCGCGTCCGGTCAGCCCGGTGCCGCCGGTACTGAGTATCACGTCGATATCGGGATCAGCGCACCAGCCGCGCAGCTTGCCCGCGATCAGCTCTCGGTCGTCGGTGACGATATCGCGCGCCGCCAGCTTGTGCCCGGCGTCCGTCAGCCGCTGGACCAGCACGTCGCCAGAGCGATCGTCCGATACCTGCCTGGTATCCGACACGGTCAGCACGGCAATCCGCACTGGCAGGAATTCCATGCTCTCGTCGATCCTGCTCATGACATCTCTCTCAATCTTGCCTGCAGCGCCAGAAGATCGGCCCAGGCCTCGCGTTTGGCCGCCGGGTTGCGCAGAAGATAGGCGGGATGGAAAATCGGTAGGGTGGGGCGGTCCATCACCGTCTCCCATGACCCACGCAGCCGGGTGATCCCCTTGCGGCCCAAAAGTGCCTGGCAGGCGATATTGCCCATAAGCACCAGCAAGTCCGGTGCGGCAAGCTGGATATGGCGGCGCACGAACGGCAGCATCATGTCGATCTCTTCGGGCAGCGGATCGCGGTTTTGCGGCGGCCGCCAGGGCAGGATATTGGTAATGTAGATCGCGGCCTCCGGCTTGGCTGCATCGCGGGCCATGCCGATGGCGCCGAACATCTTGTCCAGAAGCTGCCCGGCCGCACCGACAAAAGGGCGGCCCTGCAGATCCTCGTCGCGGCCCGGCGCTTCGCCGATGATCATCACCCGCGCTTCGGGCATCCCGTCGGAAAAGACCAGGTTGCGGGCGCCGCGCTTCAGCTCGCAATGCTCAAAAGCGCCAAGCGCGAAGGCCAGCGTCTCGAGGCTGTCGGCCTCTGCGGCCGCCGCCTGCGCCATCGCTACGGGATCGATCGCGTCAACCGGGCCGGGCGCCGGTTTGGATCTCTTGGCCGCCGACGTCTTCACCTTCGGCGCTTCGGCCGGCACTTCGTAGCGGTTCACCGGCGCATCACCTATCGCCTCGGTCACGCCAAGTTCGATCTGCCACTCCAGTAAAGCCAGTGCGTTCGCCGGTTCCATGCATCCTATCTAGGCACGGCCTCTGCCAAGGTAAATCCTTGTCGCGCGCGTGCCGGCTTTCTATAAGCGTGAAAATCGAGGACGCTGCCACAATGACGTTTCGCGCAAAGCATCTTCTGGGGATCGAGCATCTCTCTTCGGAAGACATCAAAACCTTGCTCGATCTTGCCGCGCATTACGTCGATCTCAACCGCCGTGACATCAAGCACAACGACGCGCTGGCCGGCCTGACGCAAGTCAATATGTTCTTCGAGAATTCCACCCGCACGCAAGCCTCGTTCGAACTTGCCGGAAAGCGCCTTGGCGCGGACGTGATGAACATGGCCATGCAGGCCTCGTCGATCAAGAAAGGCGAGACGCTGATCGACACGGCGCTGACGCTGAATGCGATGCACCCCGATCTTCTGGTGGTGCGCCATCCGCAGTCGGGCGCGGTCAATCTTCTGGCCGAAAAGGTCAACTGTGCGGTTCTGAATGCCGGCGACGGGCGGCACGAGCATCCCACGCAGGCGCTTCTTGATGCGCTGACGATCCAGCGCGCCAAGGGCCGGCTACACCGGCTTTCAATCGCGATCTGCGGCGACATCGCGCATAGCCGGGTCGCGCGCTCGAACATCTTTCTGCTGGGCAAGATGGAAAACCGTGTCCGGCTCGTGGGTCCGCCCACGCTGATGCCCGCCGGCGTCGCCGATTGGGGCGTCGAGGTCTACGGCGATATGGCCGAAGGTCTTCGGGATGTGGACGTGGTGATGATGCTGCGGCTTCAGCGCGAACGAATGGACGGCGCCTTCATCCCGTCCGAGCGCGAGTATTACCATCGGTTCGGGCTTGATGCGGCTAAGCTGAAAGTGGCCAAGGACGACGCCATCGTCATGCATCCCGGCCCGATGAACCGGGGCGTGGAAATCGACGGTACCCTGGCCGATGACATCAACCGTAGCGTTATTCAGGAGCAGGTTGAAATGGGGGTCGCGGTGCGGATGGCCGCGATGGATTTGCTGGCACGAAACCTGCGGACCTCGCGCCAGCCAGAGGGAGTATTGGTATGAGCAAGGGACTGGTAGCACCCGAGGACGAACGCGGCGTGGTGCGCGTCTTTCAGGTGCAACTCAGCAAGAACGAGATGACTTCGTTCACCGCCAAGGAGCCGCTGGACGACGGCGCGATCCGTTCGCCGATCAACCGCACCCTTGGCGTGGCGGAACTGGACCACGATTTTGTCGAGGTCTTTCCAGCCGCAGATCTTCAGGGCACCGGCCTTGTGGCCTATCTTACCGAAGGGCTGGGGGTTCTGGAAGACGAGATCGAGGACCACAAAGCGCGTCTGGAAGGCCTGACCGGCTATGTCATGATCGTCCGCTCGGGCGCCTTCAAGGGCAAGGCTGCGCGGATGAAAGCGAACTACCCGCTGGACTATATCGGCGGCTATCTCGATGACAGCGCCACACGAGAGCTGTCGCTGCCCACGCCGCCCCGCGCCCAGGGGCACGCGGATTTCGTCCAGAATGGCGCGCCGCCGAAACTGCGCGAGCGCAGCACCAAGCGCAGCTTGCTGGCGCTTGTCGCGATTGTCGTCGCCGGTGTGGTCATCTGGATGCTCGGAGCCAACAAGTGAGCACGCTTGTCACCAACGCGCGTCTGATCGACCCTGAAGCGGGAACCGAAAAGCACGGTGCCCTGCTGATCCGGGACGGACAGATCGCCGAGGTGTTCGGCACACCAGAGCCCGATATGGGTGCGATGCCCGACAAAAGGCAGCCACGTGTCACACAGGATGCAGCCGGCAAATACCTGGCCCCCGGCATCGTCGATATCGGCGTCAAAGTGTCCGAGCCGGGCGAGCGCCACAAAGAGAGTTTCCGCTCGGCCGGGCGGGCCGCGGCCGCTGGCGGCGTGACCACGATGGTCACCCGGCCCGACACAGATCCGGCCATCGACAGCCCCGAGGTGCTGGAATTCGTCACCCGCCGCGCCAACGAAGATGCGCCGGTGCGCGTTTTGCCGATGGCTGCTCTGACCAAGGGACGGCAGGGCCGCGAGATGGTCGAGATCGGCTTTCTCAAAGACGCCGGCGCCGCCGCTTTCACCGATTGCGACAGCGTCGTGCAGAACACCAAGGTGCTGTCGCGCTGCATGACCTACGCGCGTTCGCTCGGCGCGCTGGTGATCGGCCACCCGCAGGATCCCGGCCTGTCAGACGGCGCCGCTGCAACCAGTGGAAAGTTTTCTTCTCTCAAAGGGTTACCCGCTGTCTCGCCGATGGCCGAGCGGATCGGACTTGATCGCGACCTGGCGCTGGCCGAACTGTCCGGCGTTGCCTATCACGCCGATCAGATAACGACCAAAAGCGCGCTGGACCGCCTAGCGCAGGCCAAGGCGCAGGGGATTGATGTCACCGCCGGCATCTCGATCCACCACCTCACGCTGAACGAGCTCGATGTCGGCGATTACCGCACCTTCTTCAAGGTCAAGCCGCCGCTGCGCTCTGAAGACGACCGCATGGCCTGCGCCGAGGCGGTGGCCTCTGGTCTCATCGACGTGATTTCGTCGATGCACACGCCGCAAGACGAGGAAAGCAAGCGCCTGCCGTTCGAGGCCGCCGCCTCGGGCGCGGTCGCACTGGAAACCCTGCTGCCTGCCGCGCTGCGGCTCTACCATGCAGGCCAGATCGATCTGCCGGCGCTCTTTCGCGCCCTGTCGCTGAACCCCTCGCGCCGGCTTGGTCTTGGCACCGGGCGGCTGGCTGTTGGCGCGCCGGCCGATTTGATCCTGTTCGATCCCGACGCGCCTTTCGTGCTCGACCGCTTCGCGCTTCGCTCCAAGTCGAAGAATACGCCCTTCGACGGTGCGCGATTGCAGGGGCGGGTCCTCGCCACCTGGGTGGCCGGCAACTGCATCTACACGGGCGACTGATGCCAGAGTTCGTCTCTGCCCCCGCCCTGTTGCCGGCCGTCGCGCTTGCCGGCTATGTCCTGGGATCGGTGCCCTTCGGCCTTGTTATCGCATGGCTTTTCGGGCTGGGGGATCTTCGGAAGATCGGGTCGGGCAATATCGGTGCGACCAACGTTCTGCGCACCGGCAACAAGCTTGCCGCCTTCCTGACCCTGATCCTCGATGCCGGAAAAGGCGGCATCGCGGTGCTTCTGGCGCGCTTTTCGGTGGGCGAGGACGCCGCGCAGATCGCCGGGCTTTTCGCGTTTCTGGGCCATCTCTTTCCGGTCTGGCTTGGCTTCCGGGGCGGAAAGGGCGTGGCAACCTTTCTTGGCACGCTTCTGGCGCTTGCCTTCCCGCTGGGGCTTGCCGCCTGCCTGACATGGCTGGCGACCGCACTGATCTTCCGCATCTCGTCGCTCTCGGCGCTGGCAGCGGCAGCGACCGCACCGATCTGGGCGCTGGTGCTGGGCTATCCGGCGATGGCGGGTCTGGCCTTGGTGCTGGGCGCTCTTGTTTGGGTGCGCCACACAGAAAACATCCGGCGTATCATCGCCGGCACGGAAACGAAGATTGGGCGGGGCAAATCAGGAAATGAGCCGAAGACATGACCCCCAGCCCGGAATTCCTGAAAAAATTCGATAGCCTGCCGCTTGGCGCCTATGGCGCAACCGCGCACGGGCTGCGCTGGCGCATGACCAAGCAGGTCGTCGCGAACGGGCGCAGTCAAAAGCTCGAGGCCGAGGAACTGGGCGGCAACGGTTACATCAGCTTCAACCTTTACCGCCTGGCGACCGGGCAATCGATACTGAACCCCTGCGAGATGCCGGCGAACACCGTGATCGATTTCGTCATGGCCGTGTTGCCGGACTAGGCGGTTGAACGCCCGGCTCGTACAAATGTAACGCGCCGGTTTGTAATAGCCGGATCGTCATATGCCCGGCCGCCAGATCAGTAGCTGTACTCGGCAAAGACGCGGGTGACATCGCCACCCCAGTCTGCGTTGTAGTGCGCGATCAGCTCATCTGCGGGAACCGTCCCAGTCTCGATGCTTTCGGTCAGCGCGTTCAGGAAATGGGTCTCGTCCGGTATCATACCGCCCGCGCCCGGCCGCGCCCGCGCTTTCAGCCCGGCTTCGGCAATCGACACGACTTCGCGGGCCAGATCGTGCATCGAGATGTCCCCGACCCTGGCCTGAAGGCCTTCTACCGAAGCCTGGACCCGCAGCGCTTCCCGCGTCTGTGCATCCCAGCCTTTCACCAGGTCCCACGCGGCATCCAGCGCCCCCTGATCGTAGCAGAGCCCGACCCAAAGCGCCGGCAGCGCGCATAGCCGCCGCCACGGGCCGCCATCGGCGCCGCGCATCTCGATGAACTTCTTCACCCGCGCTTCGGGGAAAATCGTGGTCAGGTGATCGGCCCAGTCCGAAAGCGTCGGGATCTCGCCGGGCAGCGCCGGCAACTCGCCACGCATGAAATCGCGAAAGGACTGGCCGAGCGCGTTGATGTATTTGCCATCGCGGTAGACAAAATACATCGGTACATCAAGGGCATAGTCTACCCAGCGCTCGAAGCCCATGCCGTCTTCGAACGCAAAGGGCAGGGTGCCTGTCCGGTCGGGATCGAGATCGCGCCAGATGCGGCTGCGCCAGCTTTTATGGCCATTCAGTTTGCCCTCGAAAAAGGGTGAGTTGGCAAAGAGCGCGGTCGCCACGGGCTGCAGCGCCAGCGCCACCCGCAGCTTTTGCACCATGTCTGCCTCGGATGCGAAATCGAGGTTCACCTGCACCGTGCAGGTCCGATACATCATCTGCGTGCCATGCGTGCCGACGCGGCCCATGTAATCGGTCATCAGCCGGTACCGCCCTTTCGGCATCATCGGCATCTCGTCATGGGTCCAGTGCGGGGCGGCGCCAAGCCCGATGAACCCCACGCCGATCTCGTCCGAGATCGCCTTCACCCGGTCGAGATGCGTGTTCACCTCGTCGCAGGTGGCGTGGATCGTCTCCAGCGGCGCGCCGGAAAGCTCCAGTTGCCCGCCCGGCTCAAGTGAGATGTTGGCCCCATCCTTTTCAACCCCGATGATCAGACCGGCCTCTTCCACCGGGGTCCAGCCGAAACGGTCTCGAAACGCCTCTAGAACGGCCTTGATCGACCGCTCGCCGTCGTAGGGCAGGGGTCTCAACGTCTCGCGGCAATAGCCAAATTTTTCATGCTCGGTGCCGATCCGCCAGTCTTCGATCGGCTTGCAGCCGCTGGACAGGTACTCGGCCAGTTGCGCGTGGTGCTCGATCGGACCGCCGCCGGATTGAGGAATGGACATGGGGGTGTGGCTCCGATCGGGGACGAGTGTTCCGGTTCGTGGTGAAAGCAAACGCCTGCGAAGTCAATGCAGGCGCGGCGGGACCTTTTGCCAGACAGCAACTGGGGCGTTCGGGCTGTCCGTCAACTGCGCCAGCATCTCTTCGGTGGCAAGTCCCGGCAGGGCGGCGAACACGTCGAACAGGGCTTCGGCGCCTTCGGCATTGACCGGGATCGCCAGCGATGTGCCATCGCCGCGCGTGATGATCCAGCGGCCGGTCCCGCGTTCGCCCGGGGCAAGGTCAAGCCGGCTGATATCCTTGATGCTGACAACGCCGCCGTCATGCGGCCCGAAATAGGCCAGCTGCCCCTCGACCACTTGCACCAAGCCAGGACCGCCCGCGCCCAGCCGGAACCGCGCCCGCTGCACGCCGGCCCAGGCCAGAAGCGCACCGCCAATGACCAGCACCCAGCCCAGAAGATAAACCGGCCCAAGCGCGGTCAGGACCCAGAAGAGCCCCAGCGCCACGGCGGCCAGTCCCACGAGGCTCTCGCGCCAACGCATCAGAAGGCCTTCTACTTCGGGACGGATGAAGCTCATGTCTTGGCCTCGAAATCCGGGGTGGGATCGAACGGCGCCTTGATCGCCTCAAAGCGCATATCGTTGAAATCGCGGATAACGGTCACGTCGCGTTGCGAGCCGTCCTTGTTCAGCCGGCAGGACCACAGCGCGCCTTTCGCGGCATATTGCAGATCGTTTTTCCACAGGTCCGCCCACTCCCAGTCGGGGCATTCGATGCGCGCAGATGTCTTGCTGTCCAAAAGAGCGTATCTGCTTGAGATGATCGCGCGGTTCTTGGCCGAAAGCGCGAAGCCAAGCTCCAGCGTCCAGTCCTTGTCGATATTCTTGGTCAGGATGGCGTCGCAGCGGTCGCCGGAGACATGGCTCCAACCGCGGAAGGTCATCGCCGTTGCATAGGTGTTGCCGCCGTGAAAGCCGTTGGTGGAGCCAGGCATGGCGTCTGCCTTCGACGTAAATTCGGGAAGGTTCATGTCCTGAGCCTTCTCAGGCCCCGATCCCAATCCCCAAAGCGCGCCGTCCGGGGTGAATTTGCCGCCGCCGCCCCAGGTGCTGTCCTGCGGTAACAGGTAGTCGGCAAAAAGCCAGGGGCTGCGCGAGACGCCGGTCCAGTAATGCGTTCCGCCCTTGCCCGCGAAGTAAACAAAATGCCGCCCGTCCGGTGACAGATCGCAACGGTATTCGTAGATCCGGCCTTTCAGCCACTGGCCCATCTCGAAGCTGTCATTTTCGCGGTTCCAGCCGATTGTGGCGACCTCACCCGCGGGCCCGCGGCGCAGGATGATCGCCGCGGGCGCATTTGCTGCGGTAATGACATGAAGGCGCGCCGGCACGCTCATTTCCAGTCCCCCAATGCGCTTTGCCACAGCGTCAGCGCGGCGACTGCGGCGGTATCTGCGCGCAGTATACGGGGTCCGAGACTGATCGCATGGGTGTTTTTCAGGGCCGAGATGCGGTCTCGTTCGGCGGGCGAAAACCCGCCCTCGGGCCCGATGAAGATCGCCCAGGGTCCAGCTTTCGCACCCGAAAGATCGCTGAGCGCATCGCCAGACAGGGCTTCGTCGCAGAACAGGATCTGGCGCTCGGCGGGCCAGGCGTCCAGCAACTTTCCAAGTTTCTCAAGATCGGCAACTTGCGGCACATAGGTGGCGCCGCATTGTTCGGCGGCTTCGACGGCATGGGCCTGCAGGCGGTCGCGGCGGATGCGCTCGGAGTTCGTGAATGCGGTCTGCACTGGAAGCAGGCGCGCAGCGCCCAATTCGGTCGCTTTTTCCACGATGAAATCGGTGCGCGCCTTCTTGATCGGCGCAAAGACCAGCCAAAGATCCGGCGGCCTTTGCATGGGCGCGGTCTTTTGCGAGCATGCAAGGACCCCGCCGCGCTTGCCGGCGGCCTCGACCGTCGCTGCCCATTCGCCATCGCGGCCGTTGAAAAGAGCAATCTCGGCCCCTTCCTTCAGTCGCATGACACCGAAAAGATAATGCGCCTGATCGCGGGTCAGAGGAACCGATTGCCCCTCTCCCAAGGGGTGCTCTACAAACACTCTGACTGAAGGCGCCGACATGGGACCAAACATATGCCTCAAGCCGATGAGATACCAGATGGCCAGGTGGCCGATGCCGCTGCTGGAAACTGGGTCGATCGCTGGGCGCCGCCCAAATCGCGGCCCTATCTGCGGCTGTCGCGCGCGGACCGGCCGATCGGGACTTGGCTTTTGCTTCTGCCCTGCTGGTGGGGCCTGTTTCTGGCGGCCGGCAGCACCGGGCGCTTTGGTCTTTATGACGCGTGGATCGCGGCGGGTTGCGCCATCGGCGCCTTTCTGATGCGCGGGGCCGGGTGCACCTGGAACGACATCACCGACCGCCAGTTCGACGCCGCCGTCGCCCGCACCCGGTCTCGGCCGATCCCGTCCGGTCAGGTCAGCGTGCGGGCTGCGCTCATTTGGCTCTGCGCTCAATCGCTGATCGCGTTCGGTATCCTTCTGACCTTTCCGCCGCAGGCGATCTTGCTGGGGATCGCCTCGCTTGCGCTGGTCGCGATTTACCCATTTGCAAAGCGGTTCACCTGGTGGCCGCAGGTCTTTCTGGGGCTGGCCTTCAACTGGGGCGCGCTGCTGGCCTGGACGGCGCATACCGGCGCGCTGGATACCCCGGCGGTTTCGCTATACCTGGCGGGCATCGCCTGGACGCTGTTTTACGACACGATCTATGCCCACCAGGACAAGGAGGACGACGCCCTGATCGGTGTGAAATCGACCGCCCGGCTGTTCGGAGACAACACATATCGCTGGCTGCGCATCTTCTTGGTGATCGCGATCGTCTTTCTGGGGGTGGCGGTTGTCGACGCTCTGGTCCTGCGGGGCAACCCGTTGGCGCTGGTCGTCGCTTTCTGCGGCGCCTGGGCCTTTGGCTGGCACTTGATGTGGCAGATGACCCGCGTCGATATCGACGATCCCGATAACTGCCTGCGTTTTTTCCGCTCGAACCGGGATGCCGGGCTGATCGTGGCGCTGTTTTTCGCCGTGGCGGCCTTCCTCTGATTGCGCCCGCGGGGCAAGGCGATTAACAAAGCGGTGCGCTCTGAGTTGTTGCGGAAATCATGCAATCGAGATCATTCCTTCCCGTCACGATAGCCGTTGTTCTTGCGGCGCTGGCCAGCTTTGGCGCAGCGATCGTGGCTGTGAACCGGATCGAGCAGAGTGCGCGCTTCGACATCACCGCCGCCTTGACGGCAGGCGAACAGGACTGGGCCGAGGTGACGGTGGATGGCTTGCGCGTTGTTATGCGGGGCGAGGCGCCGGACGAAGCGGCACGGTTCAAGGCGATCTCGGTCGCGGGCAGCGTGGTCGATGCCACGCGTGTGATTGACCAGATGACCGTAACCGAGCGCGGCGCCATCGAACCGCCGCGCTTTTCGATTGAAATCCTGCGCAATCTAGACGGCGTGTCGCTGATCGGCCTGATCCCGCAAGACACCGACCGTGAGGCGTTCGTGGACGATCTGAAGGCAATCTCGGACGAAGCGCCTGTGACGGACCTATTGGAAAGCGCTGATTTTCCAGTGCCCGAGGGCTGGCGCGCGGCGATGGAGTTTTCGCTGCTTGCGCTCGACGAGTTGCCGCGCTCGAAGGTCTCTGTCGCAGCGGGCGAAGTCGCCGTGACCGGAATTGCCGACAGCGTCGATGCGCAGCGTACGGTAGAGACCGCGCTCACGCGGGCGGCGCCGGACGGCCTGCGGCTCGTGCTGGATATCTCGGCGCCAAGGCCGGTGATCACGCCGTTTACCCTGCGGTTCCTGTTCGACGCCGATGGCGCCCGGTTCGACGCATGCTCGGCCGATACCGAAGCGGCGCGCGAGGCCATCCTTGCCGCGGCGCGCCAGGCCGGGCTGGCGGGAAAGGCGGACTGCACGATCGGCCTCGGGACGCCCTCGGTGGAATGGGCCGAGGCGGCAATTGCCGGGATCGAAACCCTGAGACTGCTTGGCGGCGGCAAGCTTACGATCTCTGATACCGATGTCAGCCTGGTGGCGCTCGATACCGCGGCGCAGCCGGTCTTCGACCGCGAAATCGGCGAGTTGGAGCGCGCCTTGCCGGAGGCGTTTTCCCTTACTGCGCTAAAGCCTGAACCTGTTGTGGTGGACGGCACGGGCAGCGACACGGTCGAAGGCCCGCCGGAATTCGTGGCGACCCGCAGCCCCGAGGGCAATGTGCAGTTGCGCGGCCGGCTGACAGACGAGCGAAGCCGCCGCGCGGTGGAAAGCTATTCGCATGCCCGCTTCGGGCTGGATCGCACCTATGCCGCGGCTCGGCTTGACCCAGATCTGCCCAAGGGCTGGTCGCTTCGGGTGCTCGCCGGGCTAGAGGCGCTGTCTTACCTCAACAACGGCGCGGTCGTTGTGCAGCCGGAGTTTCTGAGCGTGCGCGGCGACACGGGCCGGCCCGATGCCGCTTCGGAGATTTCGCGGGTTCTGTCAGGCCGGCTGGGCGAGGGCCAGGATTTCTCGATCGACGTGACCTACAAGGAAGAGCTTGATCCGATCGCGGCGCTGCCCACGCCCGACGAATGCGTCGCAAGGATCAACGCGGTTCTGGCTGATCGCAAGATCACCTTCGCGCCCTCTTCCAGCGATATCGATGTCGAGGCGCTCGACACGATCGACAATGTCGCGACGATCCTGCGCGAGTGCCAGAACGTACCAATGGAAATCGGTGGCCACACCGACAGCCAGGGTCGCGAATCGATGAACCTGCGGTTGTCGCAAGAACGCGCCAACGCGGTCTTGAACGCCATCATGTCGCGCCGGGTCCTGACCAGCGAGCTGCGCGCGCGCGGCTATGGCGAAAGCCAGCCGATTGCCGACAACGACACCGAAGAGGGGCGCGAGGACAACCGGCGGATCGAGTTCCGTCTCTATGATCCCACCGCGCCAGAGCCCGGTGAGGCGGGCGACCAAGACGCTGACACCAGCCAGGACGGAGCCGAAGATGAACAGAATTGAGTTCGTGATCGCAACCGCGATCATCCTATTCGTGGCCTTCATGCTGGGCTGGTTCGCCTATTGGCTCTTGCACAAGCTGACGCGGGTGAACGTTTCGGATGTGGGCGAACTTGACCGGCTGGCCCGGTCGCTGCACGAAGCCGAAGAGGCCAAGGAAGAGGCGGTCACCAAGATGTGCCAGCGCGAGGCCGAGTTGTCCAACCGGCTGACCCAGACCGAAGCGGAACTTCAGGCCGCGATGGACGGGCTGCGCCAGTCGCGCAGCGAAGCGGACGATTTGCGGGCCTACATCGAGCGCACCAACCAGGGCGCGAATTGATCACCAGCGCGACAGCGCGTCTTCGTCGTCGTCCTTGGCCGCGACCCACTCCGCGCCGGTCTCGGTAATCTCTTTCTTCCAGAACGGCGCGCGCGATTTCAGGTAGTCCATCAGGAACTCGGCGGCCTCGAAGGCCTCGGCCCGATGCCCCGCCGCGGTCGCGACCATCATGATCGCCTCGCCCGGCGCAAGATCGCCGTAGCGGTGGATCACGAGGCAGTCGGTCAGGCTCCAT
This sequence comes from Paracoccaceae bacterium, assembly GCA_013003075.1. Lineage (GTDB taxonomy): Bacteria > Pseudomonadota > Alphaproteobacteria > Rhodobacterales > Rhodobacteraceae > JABDLJ01. Next base: position 24,992 of record JABDLJ010000014.1, on the reverse strand, counting down.
CGTGTCTGGGCCTCGCCTGCGATCTTGGCAATCGCCTTTTCAGTCATGCCTGGATAGTGCTCGATCCGCATCGTTTTCAGATCGCCCGCGGTATCGCGCACAACGCCGGTGAAGGTCACGACGGCGCCTGTATCCATACGCCCCTTGGCAAAGCCGGAAAGCTCGGCGCTTGGGTCGAACAGGTCCGATGTCACTCGGATCTCCATGCTAGCCGCCTGTCATCGGGGGAAAGAAGGCCACCTCGCGGACACCGTCCAGCGCGGCGTCGAAATCGGACAGCTCCTGATCCAGCGCGACCCGGACCGCGCTGGTATCGGCAAACGCGGTGGCATAACGCTCTTCGCGGGCCACAAGCTCAGCCACAAGTTCTGACACGGTGGCGGCATCGGTCTCAACGGTTTCCTTGGGAATGCCGATGCGTTCGCGCAGCCATGCAAAATACAGAACGTCCATCACGGCGTATCCTTCAGATACGGCACCGATTTGCGAAGGTAGTCGATGCCGGTAATCAGCGTCAAAATGCCGGCAATCCACAAAAGACCGACACCCACCCACCAAGTGGCGATCATGCCCTGGTATTTCCAGCCAAGGCCGATCACGTCTTCTTCGCGGCCCGCCAGAATATTCGTTGCCATTTCACTGCCAAGCCCGAAGACCAGCATCCCGAAGTGATGCTCGAAGACGCCCTTTGCGAAGAGAACAGCGATGGCCACCATCTGCGCGGTGGTCTTCCATTTCGCCAGTTTGGTGACCTTCAGCGTGCCCGCGGTGTCGCCCAGAAACTCGCGCAGGCCGCTGACGAATACCTCGCGAAAGAGGATCACGGTCGCGGGCATAAGGATCCAGGGATCCATGCCCGAAAGCCCTGTGATGACCAAAAGCGCGATCACCACCATTGCCTTGTCGGCGATCGGGTCCATCATCGCGCCAAGCTTGGTTTCCTGCTTCCAGGACCGTGCCAGATAGCCGTCGAACCAGTCGGTCACGGCCGCGGTTACAAAGAGAACGAGCGCGAACCAGTCGGCCCACGGCCGGACGAAGTAGAGGAACATGATCGCAAGCCCCGGCGCGGCCAAAAGCCGAAGCACCGTCAGGATATTTGGCAGGTTCCACGTCATGGGCTTGTCCTAGCCTGTTCGGGCCGCCCCGGAAAGCCTAACCGGCGGCGGGCTTCAGCCTTTCTCGTGAAAGAAGTCGTAAATGCTTTCAGCAAGCGTGCTTGATATGCCGTCGACCGCCTTGAGGTCCGCAAGCCCGGCCCGGCTGACCGCCTTGGCCGAGCCGAAATGGCTGAGTAGGGCGCGTTTTCGGGTCGCTCCGACGCCGGGCACATCGTCGAGCGGGGTTGCGCCCACCGCTTTTGCGCGTTTCTGGCGGTGTGCGCCGATTGCAAAGCGGTGGGCCTCGTCGCGCAAGCGCTGCACGAAATAGAGCACTGGGTCGTTGTGGCGTAGCGCGAAGGGGCGCTTTCTGGTGCGGTGAAACTCTTCCTTGCCCGCGTCGCGATCCACGCCCTTTGCAACGCCGACCATGTCGATGTCATCGACCCCCAACTCGGCCAGGATCTCGTGCACCGCACTCACTTGCCCGGCGCCGCCGTCGATCAACAAAAGATCGGGCCAGGCGCCGCTTTCGCGGTCGGGGTCCTCTTTCAAAAGCCGCTTGAAGCGGCGTGTCAGCACCTCTTTCATCATGCCGAAATCGTCGCCGGGCGTCAGATCCTCGTTCTTGATGTTGAACTTGCGGTATTGGCTTTTGAGAAATCCGTCGCGTCCAGCCACGATCATGCCGCCGACGGCATTGGTGCCCTGGATATGCGAGTTGTCATAGACCTCGATCCGTTCTGGCGGCGCATCTAGATCGAAGGCCCCGGCAAGACCCTTGAGCAGTTTGCCTTGCGTTGCGGTCTCGGACATCTTCCGTGCCAGGCTTTCGCGGGCGTTGCGTGTGGCATTGGCGATCAGCTCGGCCTTCTCGCCGCGCTGAGGCACCAGGATCTCGACCTTGCGCTCGGCCTTTGCCGACAAGGCCTCTGCCATCAGGTCGGGGTCCTCGATACCGTGCGAGAGCAGGATCTGCCGGGGTGGCGTCTTGTCGCCGTAGAACTGGCCCATGAAGCTTTGCAGAACCTCGGCCGGCTCGGTGCCGCTGACAACGCGCGGATAGTAGTCGCGGTTGCCCCAGTTCTGGTTGGCCCGGATGAAGAACACCTGAACGCAGGCCTGCCCGCCCTCTGAATAAAGCGCGATCACGTCCGCCTCAGAGACGCCTTGCGGGTTGACGCCCTGATTGGACTGCACCTGTGTCAGCGCGCGAATGCGGTCACGCAGGGCGGCGGCGCGCTCGAACTCCATGGCTGCGCTTGCGGCGTCCATTTCGGCGGCCAGGTGGGCTTGCACTTTCGTGGACTTGCCTTGCAGGAAACGCTCGGCGTCCTTGACCAGATCGCCATAGGCCGTTGCATCAATGTATCCCACGCACGGCGCGCTGCAGCGCTTGATCTGGTAGAGAAGGCACGGACGGGTGCGGCCTTCGAATGTCGCATCCGTGCAATTGCGCAACAAAAAGACCTTCTGCAGCTGGTTCAGCGTGCGGTTGACCGCGCCGGCGCTGGCAAAGGGGCCGAAATAGGTGCCCTTCTCGGACTTGCGACCTCGGTGTTTCTTGATCTGCGGAAAATCGTGCTCTTTGGCCACAAGGATATTTGGGAACGACTTGTCGTCACGCAGCAGAACGTTGTAGCGCGGCTTGAGCTGCTTGATCAGGTTCTGCTCCAGAAGCAGCGCCTCGGTCTCTGTCTTGGTGGTCAGGAACATCATCGAGGCGGTGTCCTCGATCATGCGTGCGATGCGCGGCGTATGGCCTGTGGGCCGCGCATAGCTGGAGACGCGCGCCTTGAGATTTCGCGCCTTTCCGACATACAGCACCGCACCTTTTTCATCGAGCATCCGGTAGACGCCCGGGCTGCTGCCGAGCGACTTCAAATAGTCTTGGATGACGTCGTAACCTGTCAAAACTTCACTCACTTGGTGCGTTTGTCTCGTGTGGACCGTGATTCCTCGTCGGCGCTGCAACCTTACGCAAGCCACCGCAAGAGAAAAGCTGTCCACGACTTCTGGGGATAACTCCGTTGGTAACTTTCAGGCGACTGGAATTTTTCCTTATTTTCGAGCCATTTCGATGACCTGCCTAAAAAATAGGCACATAAATATCTCATTGATTTTAAACGATAAATTTTTGACCAGGTGGCAAATCTCTGAAAACATTAGCGGATTCGTAACAGCTTCGTGACCGCGACGGAGAAGGTGTACAAGTCAAGGGCCGATCTTCGTATTCCGGCGGAATTTCGCTATTCGGGGCCAAGAACATCCGGCGTTTCCCATGCAAGATGCTGTCCGCCGTCGATACAAAAAAGTTGACCCGTGACTGCCGGGGCGTTCAGAAAATAGCCCAATGCGCCGGTGATATCCTCCACGTTCGCGCCGCGCTCCAGGATGGTCGCGCCACGCTGCTGGGCGAAGTGTTCTTCGGATTGGCGCGCGCCCTGCAATGTTGGGCCGGGACCGATCGCGTTCACCCTGACGCGCGGCGCCAGAGCTTGTGCCGCGGTCTGCGTAAGCGCCCACAGGCCCATCTTGGCGATGGTATAGCTCATGAATTCTGGCGTCAGCTTCCGGACCCGTTGGTCGATCATGTTGACCACCAGCGCCGAGGCCATCGGCTCGCCCCGACCGTCGGTATGCGCGACAAGATCCTGCGTGGCGAGAAACTGTGTCAGAACGAAAGGTGCGCGCAGGTTGGATTCAAGGTGCCGGTCCCAACTCTCGCGCGTTGCCGTGTTGATATTGTCGTATTCGAAGACCGACGCGTTGTTGACCAGAACGCTCAGCGGGCCGCCCAATGCCTCGGCAGCCTTCGGACCCAGCTCTTGCGTTTGGGTTTCGCTCAAGAGATCGGCCTGAAGCGCGACGGCATTGGCGCCGCCCGCCCGGATCGCCCCGGCCACCTCTTCGGCGGGAGCTTCAGAGCGGTTGTAGTGTACCGCCACATCATAGCCCAGATCGCCAAGATAGAGCGCCATGGCCCTGCCAAGCCGATGCCCCGCGCCGGTGACCAGCGCGCGTTTGTTGCTTTGATTAGCTACCATAATAGATCACCACCACGAGATAGACCGCATAGGCCACTGTCAGGCTGATGCCCCAGCGTTTGGTCATGTTAAGCCTGCGCGAGAAGACAAACGGCGCAATCAGCAAGGACGCGCCGAGCATTACCCAGAGATCGAACACCAGAAACGACCGATCGACGGGGATGGGACCAACGAGGCTGGCGATCCCCATGATGGCCAGTAGGTTGAACATGTTCGAGCCGATGACGTTGCCAAGGGCGACCTCGGTCTGGTTGCGGAAGGCGGCCATGACCGTCGTCGCCAGTTCCGGCAAGGAGGTGCCGATGGCGATCAGCGTCAGACCGATCACCGTTTCGCTGACCCCGTAGGTGCGGGCGATGGACACCGAGCTGTCGACCAGAAGATCGGCGCCCAACGGCAAGCCGATCAGACCAAGTACGGTGTAGACACCTATCTTCCACCAGCGCATTTCGGGATCGGAACCTTCGACCTCTTCGATGTGGCCGCGCGAGTTCTCGCTGCGGTGCGTCAGGGCCTCGCGCAGCTGATCGCCCAAAATGAGCGCCAGAACGCCAAGCAAAAGAAGACCGTGCCACCACGTGATCGGGCCGACAAAGCACAGCGCAACGAAGAGCATGCTGACCCCTATCATGATCAGGTAGCTTTTGCCGGTATCGCATTCAGAGGTCTTGAGACCTGCCAAGAGCGCCGGCAAGCCCAGAACCAGAAGGACATTTGCGGTATTGGAGCCGACGACATTGCCAAGCGCGATGCCGGGCGCGCCGTCGAGAATGGCACTGACGGAGATCAGAAGTTCCGGCGCCGACGTACCGAAGGCCACGATGGTCAGAGACACGATCAGTGCCGGCACGCCCAGACGCAGCGATGTATTGACCGCCCCGCGCACCAACGCATCGCCGGCGAAGATCAGGATCAGTAAACCAAGACCGGCATAGGCAAAGTCCGACATGTGCCTATTGCCTCTTGCCGCAGGCGCAGGGCCCTTTTCCGATCAGCGGCGTGCCGCAATGGCGGCACTTCTTGCCGCCAATGCGCGTGCCGGGCCGCTTGATCCGCCCGAAAAGCGCCAGCACGACCATGCCGATCAGAAAAAGGCCAACGATCGAAATCATACGCTACAGCCCGAAGCGAGCATAGCTGGCCCGCTCTTCAAGTGAATGGGCGACATCGTCCACGATGCGCACACCCAGGCGGCCCAGAAGCGGACGCCGTTGCGAGTACTGCGCGAACTGGACCTTGTCGCCGAACACCTCTTTCATCTTCGGCACCAGATGGCCAATCCCGTCGGCAAGCCCGTCGTCGATGGCCTTTTGTCCGACCCAGACCTCGCCGGTGAACAGATCGCGATCGGCCAGCTTGTCGCCGCGCCGCGCCTTGACCTGAGAGATGAAGCTGCCGTGGATCTGTTCTTGCAGCGCCTTGATGCGTTTGACGTCCGAGGCCTTTTCAGGCTGGAACGGGTCGGCAAGGCTTTTCGATCTGCCGGCGGTGTAGACACGCCGCTCGATGCCGAAGCGCGAGATCAGATCGCTAAAGCCAAACCCGGCGGTGATCACGCCGATCGATCCGACAATCGAATTGTCGTCCACCCAGATCTCGTCCGCTGCCGTGGCAAGCCAATAGCCGCCCGATGCCGCGACATCTTCGACGAAAGCGTAGACGGGCACCTTCTTTTCTGCCGACAAGCGCCGGATCCGCGCAGCGATCAGCGACGACTGAACCGGGCTGCCGCCGGGTGAATTGATGACCAGCGCAACAGCGGCCGGCTTGCCCCGTGTGAAGGCTTTCTCGACGAGCGCGGCAAGACCCTCGTCATTCAGCGCCGCGGCTCTTCCGGCCGACGCGATAATGCCCTGCAGACGAACGACAGACACGCGCGGCGGGGATTTTAGGAAAGGGATGAAACGTCTCATATCGGTGCATGTAGGCCGCTGCCTGTCGGGCAACAAGAGAGCTTTTGTACTTCGGCGCGCAATGTTGCGAGAGCGACTTTAGTTTTTGATCCTCCAGCCGGTGCGGAATATCAGCCATATGACGCCGATGCAGATCACGGTGAACGCCGCGATCGCCAGAAGGCTCAGTGCGACCGGCACGTCCGCGGTTCCGAAAAAGGCCCAGCGAAATCCCGAAATCAGGTAGAGTACGGGATTGAACATCGTCACGGTTTGCCAGAACGGCGGCAGCATTGAAACCGAGTAGAAACTGCCCCCCAGGAAGACCAGCGGCGTGATGACAAGCAGCGGGATAATCTGAAGCTGCTCGAAACTGCCAGCCCAGATGCCGATGATGAACCCCAGAAGGCTGAAGGAAAGACAGGTCAGCATCAAGAAGCCAAGCATCAGGAACGGATGCTGGATATCGAGCGGCACGAACAGGTAGGCGGTCCCCAGGATGATCAGGCCAATCGCGAAGCTCTTTGTCGCCGCAGCTCCGACATAGCCCGCGACGATCTCAAGGATGTTCACCGGCGCCGACAAAAGCTCGTAGATGGTACCGATGAACTTCGGGAAATAGATGCCGAAAGAGGCGTTCGAGATCGACTGGACAAGCACGGTCAGCATGATCAGCCCAGGAACGATAAAAGCGCCGTAGGTGACGCCCTCAACCTCGTCGATCCGGCTTCCTATGGCCGCCCCGAAGACCACGAAATACAAAGACGTGGATATCACCGGCGAGACGACAGATTGCCAAAGTGTTCGGAATGTTCGCACCATTTCAAAGACATAGATGGATTTCATGGCTTGCCAGTTCATGCGCCGTCCTTCACAAGCTCGACGAATATATCCTCAAGTGAGTTTTGATTGGTATGGATGTCCCGCAGCGTGATCCCGGCATCCGAAAGTGCCTGCAAAAGGGTGGTTATCCCGGTGCGCGTGGCCGCCGTGTCGTAGGTGTAAAGAAGCGAATGCCCGTCGTCTTCGATCTCAAGCCCGCGGTCGCCCAGTGCCTCGGGCAATGCCGATATCGGCGACTGCAGATCTATGCGCATCGTCTTCTTTCCCATGCGCTTCATCAGCGCTGACTTTTCCTCGACTAGCAGAATTTGCCCCTTCGAGATGATGCCAACCCGATCGGCAATTGCTTCGGCCTCTTCGATGTAATGGGTCGTCAGAATGATCGTGACCCCGTCGGCCTTCAGCCCGCTTACGGTCTCCCACATGCCTTTGCGCAACTCGACATCGACGCCGGCGGTGGGCTCGTCCAGAAACAGGATGCGCGGCTCGTGCGACAGAGCCTTTGCGATCAGCACGCGCCGCTTCATGCCGCCGGAAAGCTCTTTGATCTGCGCATTCCGTTTGTCCCAAAGCGAAAGCTGCCGCAAGGTCCGCTCGATATGCGCGTCGTCTCGGGGCTTGCCGAACAGCCCGCGTGAAAAGCTGACCGTGTTGATCACCTTCTCGAACGGCTCCAGACTGACCTCCTGAGGGACCAACCCAATCAGGCGGCGCGCCGGGCGATAGTCAGTGATGATGTCATGCCCGCCAACCGTCACACTACCGCCGCTCGGCGTCGTGATCCCGCAAATCGTCGATATCAGCGTGGTCTTGCCGGCGCCATTGGGTCCCAAAAGGGCGATGATCTCGCCTTCCTCGATATCCAGCGAGACCGATTTCAGGGCCTCGTGCCCCGACCCGTAGGTCTTGGACAGATCCCGAACCGACAACATAACAGACATCAAGCACCTCGGTTGCGGCCCGCTTGCCAAATGGCCACTCACAACGTGATAACGTGAGGGGGTCGGGATGCAAGGCCGCAGGCTGCTTTTGCCGCCGTTTGAGTTGCCTGTTTGCGATGAATGCCGCCGTTGGGCGGCGCGAAGGACGAATTGCATTTGCGCCGGCCGCAGCGCTGGCCATAAATGCAGGCATGACATCTGATAGCTTTTCCACCGCCGCTTTGGAGGCTGCGCAAGGCGCCGAGCCCTTCGCCGAGCTGATCGAGACATTGCCCGAGGTGATCGCTGTCGAACTTGAGGGCGGATTGATACACGGCACATTGCGGGACGAGCGGGTTTGGGCGCAGCTGTCGCTAAAATGGCTTCCTGCAGGTGAGGACGAACTGGAACCGGACGGGCGCAGGCGCGATGCGCTGACACCCCAGGGCCTTGCCTACCGCGAGACGGCGCTGGAATTCATTCGCGAGGCCGCGCGGCTGGACCGCAGGGTCTGCCTGTCCTGTGACGAGCGTGAAGCCCGCCTTGCCCAGGAGATCGCCGATCACATTCCGCAGCTCGAGGGGATCTGGCCGCATTCCTTTTCGACCGATGGTCAGACATATGCGCTGGTTGGGCCGCAGTCACCCTATCATCCCCTGGCCGATGACGCAGCTGCGATCGTTACCCTCGATCTGCCCGATCGCGCCCGCGCGGCGTTTGCCGGCCGGCCGATCCCGGCGCATGTCGTGGGCGCGCCCAACGCGCCAGGCCCAGCTTTTTGGGCGGCCCTGCGCCCGCATCAGTGGGCAAAAAACCTGCTGGTGTTCCTGCCGATGATGGCCGGGCAGGTCTGGACGTTGCCCAGCTTCGCGCACTCGGCCCTTGCATTCGCCGCCTTCTGCCTTGTCGCATCCAGCGTCTATGCGCTTAATGATCTGCTGGATCTGGCATCGGATCGTGCCCACCCGCGCAAACAGGAACGCCCCTTCGCCTCTGGCGCGCTGCCGCTTTCCTGGGGCCGTCCGATGGCTGTCGGACTTCTACTTGCGGGCATGGCGATCGCGCTTGTGACCGAGCCTCTTTTTGCCTTGGTCCTGGCCGGTTACTACCTGCTGACTGCGGCCTATTCCTTCTATTTCAAACGCAAGACGATCCTCGATATTTGTACCCTCGCGGGCCTTTACACGATCCGCATCGTTGCCGGCAGTGTTGCGACCTCGATCTACCTGTCGGTCTGGTTGCTGGCGCTGTCTATCTTTCTGTTTCTTGCGCTTGCGGCCATCAAGCGGCAGGCCGAGCTTGTCGACGCGCTGGGCCGCGGCGAGCAGCAGCCGGCCGGACGGGGCTACCGGGCAGAGGATTTGCCCCTGATCTCGCAAATGGCGATATCCTCCAGCTATGTCGCCGTCTTGGTACTGGCGCTTTATCTCAATACGCCATCGGTGCAAGAGCTCTACGCAACGCCGGCCCTCTTGTGGGGCATCTGTCTGATCCTGCTCTACTGGCTGAGCCGCGCCGTCATGAAGACGCATCGCGGCGAGATGCATGACGATCCGATCATATTTGCGTTCAAGGATCGCGTGAGCCTGGTTTGCGTTCTTGCAGCGGCGGTACTGGCAGTGCTGGCCGCTAACTTCTAGGCCTTGTCATTGCTGCCAAATCGTTGGTGATAGTCGCGCAGCATGTCTTCGACGTCGTCGAAAAAGAAGACGCCGTCGGGCGCCAGAAGCAGCCCGCAATCACAGTAGCTTTTCAACGTCGCCCCGGAATGCGAGATCATGATGATCTGGCTGTGGCCCAGCTTGTCCTCGAAGACCGCTTGGCTTTTGCGGCGAAACGCCTCGTCGCCGACCGCTGTGATCTCGTCGATCAGGTAGCAATCAAAATCGATCGCCATGCTCAGCCCGAACGCCAGGCGCGCTTTCATTCCGTTCGAATAGGTCCGGATCGGCAGGTCGAGCGATTTTCCCAGCTCTGAGAATGCCTGCACGTAGTCGATGATGGTCTCGGTATCCTGGCCGTAGACGCGTGAGACAAAGCGGATGTTCTCAAGCCCGGTCATCGACCCGTTGAAGCCGCCAGCGAAGCCCAGCGGCCAGGATGTGCGGCCCGAGCGTATGATTTGCCCGGCATCGGGCATTTCGGACCCCGCGATGAGGCGCATGAGTGTAGATTTTCCCATCCCGTTCGGACCAACGATCGCCACGTTCCGATCCCTGGGAAATCGGTAGCTGAAGCCGTCGAAAATCGTCTTTGTCACCCCCTTCAGGGTGTAGGATTTACTGACCTCGCGAAGCTCTATCATCTCGATGCGCGCTGCTTGCGGAAAAGACGCTCGGCCCCAAGCCCGATTGTGCAGGTAACCAGGGCAAGCGCCGCGGGATAGTCAGCTTGCAGGATCGGGCTGTGATAGTTTGGATAGTAGCCGACACGGAACCATTCAACGAGATGCAGGATCGGGTTCCATTCCAGCACGGCGACCGCTTCCGGCGGCAAGAGGCTCGGCACATAAAAGACGCCCGAGATGAAAAGAAGTGGCCTGTTGATTACCTTGTCGACATGGTGCCAGGCCTCCCAGAACGACAGGATCACCGCGTTGATGGTTCCCAGACCGAAGCCAAGCGCGGCCGTCGCGATGAAGGCCTGCAGAACGATCTCTGGGCGGTGCGGCACGCCTGCAAGCCCAAGGGCGATCAGAGCCGAAAAGAAAATCAGCATGATCAGCAGATACGTGAAACTGATCAGGACAAGCCGCGCGAAAAGTGCGTCGGTCTCGCGGATCAAAGGATAGGTCAGCAGCGCCCGGTTGGCATCGAAGCTGTTCATCAGCGTGGCCGAGAGCTTCACGTAAAACTCCAGCGTCAGGATCCCGGTTGCGAAAAACAGCGCAAGGCTGGAACCGAAGGGCGGCTGCCGCCCGATCAGCGAAAAGATCGTCACCAGGACGGCGACGCTGGCCGCCGGCGTGATGATCGCCCAGAGATACCCGATTTGCGAGCTGCCGAATGTGGCACGTGTTTCGCGCAGGATCATCGCGCCCAGTATCCGCAATTGCAGCGCGGCAAGGTTGAATGCGGCTTGCACTATCATGCGATGTGGTCCTGCACCGCGTAAACGATCAGCACCGATATGACCCAGAAACATAAGGCCGCGCCCGCGATCAAGAAGGCGTTCAGGATCCGTCTCGGGTAGGCGGCATCGTGCGGCACAGCGGGATGGGTATAGACCGCAAGGTACCGCTGCTGTCGATCGGCGTCCGCCCGCGCCTGTTCCAGTGACGACAGCGCCGAGGCATAGGCCTGCTGTGCAAAGCTCTTTTCGATCTCAAGAGCCTCGAATGCCGCCAACTGTTCGGACAAAGCGCCCGGCGCGCCCGTCCGGTTTTGCGAGGCCGAGACCGTCGCAAGCTTTTCGGCGATCTGGATCTCCAGCGTCTCGGCCTGTCGCCGCAGAGACACCATCGCCGGGGTGTCGGCGTTGATCCGGTCACCGAACGCAGCCATGCGGGATCGGATCGCAAGCAATTCGCGCTCTAGCTCGGCCAAGAGTTCAATCTGGACGGCGGCACTTGCCGAGGGATCAAGCGATTGCTCGCGCTCGCGGAAGATGCGCACGTCTTCAAGCGCGGCACGAAGCCAGTCTTCGGCCCGGCCGACCTCTAGCGTGGCAAACCGAAGCGTGTCGGCGCGGGCATCTGCGGACAGCCGCGCAAGACGCGCCATCGACATCGAGCCCGGACCGCCCTCGACCGTTTCGATGCCATCGGCTGACAGATCGCCCAGCTTCATGGAAATTCCAATCCCAATGTACGGCGCCGCCTGGCCGGCCCCGCGGGGCCGCCGAGACAAGTGCGTCTTGCGCCCCGGCCGGCCCGATGAAAGGCCGGCGCGGGGAATCGCGTTCTGTGGGATTGATTAGAGCAACTCGGTTAACGCGCCCTTTTCACCGCACGGCAGAAAAGGCGCATAAAAGAGCGTTCAGGGCGTTATGCCGCGACGAACTTCAGGCTGACCCCGTTCAGGCAGTGGCGCTTGCCGGTTGGCGCGGGGCCATCGTTGAAAATATGGCCGAAATGGCTACCGCAGCGGCGACAATGCACCTCGGTTCGCGTGGTAAATAGCGTATTGTCGGGCTTGGTGCGGACGGCATTCGGCAGTGACTGGAAGAAACTCGGCCAACCGGTGCCACTGTCGAACTTGGCGTTCGAGCCGTAGACCGGCAAATCGCAACCCCGGCAATGATATGTTCCCGCGCGCCATTCCTTATTCAGCGGACTGGACCTGGGGCGCTCGGTCTTCTCAAGCCGCATCACGCGGTATTCGGCGTCGGTCAGAAGCGATTTCCATTCGGCCTTCGTGCGGGTCACCTCAAACGGGCCCTCCGCCGCAAACGTGGGCGCGGCAAAGAGTGCAGCGGAGGACGACATTAAAAAGACGCGTCGGTTCATGGCAATCTCCTTTGATCGTGAAGATACTGATTGCGCGGCGCGCAACAAAGGCCATGAAACCTGGAATGACGGCCATGTGAGCAGACGTGTTCGGCCCCTCTAGAGCGTGATCACCGCACCGACGGCCAGGACGGTGCCGGTTGGTGCGCCCGTTGGTGAGCCGCCGGGCGGCTCGTCGCTGATCGCAAGCGTGCCCGCTTCCAGCGCAGCGACGATCTCGGCAGAGACGTCAATCGCGGCAATGGGATTTTGGGGCAAAACGCCCAGCGACACCGGCGCATCCGCACCCTCGGCGATCAGCCAAAGCTCGAAGACGCGGCCCGGCGCCGCGGTCCCGGCAAGCCGGGTGATGGAAAGCCGGCCGTCCTGCGGCTCATAGCGTGCCCGAACAACCAGCGAGCGGTCTTCTGCGACAAGCTCGGCTTGATAGCTGGCGCCGGGCGGCGTCAGGTTTGTGACCGGCACTGCAACGAAGAGGATCGCGGCGAGGATCAGCGCAGCGACCGCGCCACTGACAAATGCAAGCGCCGACCACAGCCAGAGCCCGCCGGTCTTTTCGGGATCGGCAAAAAGCCTGGCCTCGAGTTGCCGTTTGAGGCGGCGGGGTGGTCTTTCGGGCGCGATTTCGTCGGCGAGGGTGACAAAGCCCTCCTCGAAATCGCGCAAAACGTCGCGAAGCCCGGTCTCGCGCGAAAGCCGCCGCTCGAACGCAAGACGTTCAGCCGGTGCCAAAAGGTGCAGCGCATATTCCCCTGCAAGGGCTATGTCGTCACCGTTGGTTTCTTCCGCTGTGGTCATCGCGTCAGGCAGTCTTTCAGTTTTTGCAGGCTGCGGCGCAGCCAGGTTCGCATCGTGTTCAGCGGCACATCGTATCGGTCGGCCAACTCCTGGTATGTATCGCCCTCAAGATAGGCGCCGCGCACCGCTCCGGCTTTTCCATCGTCCAGCTCTTCCAGGCAGACGTCGATTCGCCTGCGCTCTGACGCCGCAACCGCCGCCGCTTCTGGCGTTGGCCCGCTGTCACCAATGTCTGGCATCTCTTCGATATTACCGGTGGGCGCCTTACGCGCCCGAACCTTGTCTATCGCCAAATTCCGCGTCAGCGTGATCAGCCATGTCATCGGACTGTAGCCATTGGCGCCGTAGCTGTCTGCCTTCTGCCAAATCCTGACAAAAGCGTCCTGCAGCGCGTCTTCGGCCTCGGCCCGGTTATTCAAGATACGAAGGCAGACACCGAAAAGTTTCGCCGAAGTCGCGTCATACAAGGCAGAGAACGCTTTTCTGTCACCAAGACCAACGCGGGCGATCATGTCTTCGATATCTGCGGTGGTCGTCATCGCCGGCTTGGATCCTCGTTCAGGCGCTACGGTAGCAGCCGGTGTGGAGGCGTCAATCTTTTGCCCGGCATCGCCCCACGAAGGCGCGGCGCTGAACGGGGCGGTCTCGAAGCGAAGCTTTAAGCCGAAGGCCCTCGTTCAAAGAGGCTTTTGCGACGTTGCATGGCCATGCGGAGCGGGAATTTGGGCTCTTTGAGGATTTTCTTTCGCTTGGTGAAACTATTGGCGCGATCGCGCCTTGACTGACCCCGAGTTGGCGAAAGGACGGGAGGAGAAAAGATGATCTCGCGCACCTGCAAAAGCTGCGGCTCAAGAGAAGTGCGGACTGCGTCCGATGAGGCGCGCAGCACCATGCAAAAAGGGCGGTCCGCGCTGAGCCGCGAAGAAATGCTGGCTGTATTCGCAGCCCAATTGCGCACCACAAAATCCGGTCACGCCAAAGTCTGAAGACGTCAGGCTGAAAGAAGGATCGAAAGATTTCGAGTATCCATACAGCAGGGCAGAGCCTTGCCCATGCCGTTAAATAGCTATGTGAGACTAGCGAGAATAACCTTCTGGAGGATTTCACGTCGCGACCCTGCCGCCACAAGTCGACGGCCTTGGCGCAAAGGCGCTCCTTCAATCGCGCGACCCCCGAACCCATCCGAGGTAAGATGAAACCCCAAGGAGCTTTGCATTGAAGCAGAGCTTCGCGACACAAAACGGACCTCCACCACGGAGCATCAAAGCACCGCGGCGCTGCATTTCGGTGATCGCGCAGAACCGTGCATGCCTTAGGCTTGTCTCGCGCAGATCCCGCACCGACCGGCAGGGCCGCGTTGTGCTTTTGACCCTCTCGGAAACACAGTAGCGCGGCCCATCAGAGCTTCTGCGTCGCTGGGAAACCGGCCAAACAGCAATTACCTGCCGTGCGGGCCGTGTCGCGCCCGCAGGTACTGCTGCGGCTGGGACTTGGCGCGAGCCCGCGCTGTCTGGACGATCCGGCGGAATGCATAGCCGTGTCGCGTAGTGAGGCTGCATTTGAAGATGCGATGGCTGCTACCTCGGGAAATTCAGAGCCCTGTTCGGCGATCTCGCACATGCAGCTTTCGCTTCGCAGCCATCTGGTGGCGCGCGGCCATGATATCGGAGCCTATACTTTCAACGTTTCGGTGGATGAAAAGAACATCGCCTGACTGACCGCCGACTGGACCGTGCCTTCCGAGTAGGGTTTGGAAATCAGGAAAGCAGGTTCGGGATGCTCGCCGGTCAGCAGGCGTTCGGGATATGCCGTGATGAAGATCACGGGCAGATCGCCAAGCTCTGCCAGCAGCTCGTTCACCGCGTCTATCCCCGATGAGTTGTCGGCCAGATTGACATCTGCCAGGATCAGATCCGGACGAGCGGTTATGCCCAGCTTTACTGCTTCTTTGCGCGTTCGGGCGACGCCGGCGATGCGGTGTCCCATGTCCGACACGATGGCTTGCAGATCCATCGCGATAATCGCCTCGTCTTCGATGATCAAAACGCTTCCTGCGACGCTGTCGGCCATCTCCTGGCGGGCGATCTCGACCAGAAGCTCGGCTTCGCCGCCGTCGATCTCCATTATCCGGGCCACATCGGCGAAAGAGAAACCTTCCACGGTGTGAAGCAAAAGCGCCTCGCGCGTGTTGGCCGTCAGGTTGCGCATGTGCCGTGCGGCGGCGGCCTCAAGCCTGTTTCCAGGATCGGCGATCGGTGCGCCGGTGGACACCCAGATTGAATGAAAAAGCTTGAACAGGGCGACGCCGCCGGGCAGCCCGCTTTCCAGGATTTCCCGGTCGTTCACGATGGCCTCGAGCGTCGCGCTGGCATAGGCATCGCCGGACGATTGTGTGCCCGTCAGTGCCCGCGCATATCGCCTGAGATAAGGTAAATGCGTCTCAAGCACATCGTGAAGGGCAACTTCTCGTTTTGTTTCAGACATTTGCGAATTCCTGCACTTTCTATGTGAACAAAACGACCCACCTCGTAGTTTAGTTCCGTAGAACCAGCTTTTACAGAAGAACACACCGATGACAAACGCGCCGAAGAAGCAACCAGCGACCCAGGGGTCTCGTCAAATCGATGAGAACCTTCGGCGTGTTTTTCAACAGACTCTCGATCAGGGCAGCCGCCCAGCCGAACGCCAGAGCGCGCGCCGCTTTCGCTCGTGACGTTCAACGCAAAAGGTCAGGTGATTTCGGCACGCGGCGACTGGCCGGACGGGCGGCCCAAGGAATTATCGTTGGTCACACTCGCAGCAGGAACCGAACAGGCCTTCACCAGTCCGAACGCGGCGGGCGTGATCCGCGATTTCGCCGTGATCGAGTTGGTCGATGGCGCCTATTATGCGCTCAGCAGTTGGGAGCCGAACGCAACAGGGGCAAGCTGGCGCAATAGTGCCGGCCTCGTCTGGTACGTCCCTTTCGCAATGTGGGTCGCAAGCGTCTTCGTCGGCTACTTTGCAGTTCACCAGCTGGTTCTGCAGCACATCAATGCGCTGGAGCGCAATCTGGCCGAATTCGCAAGAAATCGCCGCTTGCCGCGGCTGAACCCCGACGCGAACGCCCCGCGCGAATTGGCGCGGATCGATGATGAATTCCTGAAGATGGCGCAGGCCATCGTCTGGGACGAGGCAGAGCAAGAAGGTTCGCTGCGCGAAAAGGAGACACTTCTGGCCGAAAAGACGGTGCTTTTGAAAGAGGTGCATCACCGGGTGAAGAACAATCTGCAACTGATCTCTTCGATCATGAACATGCAGATCAGGATCGCCTCCAGCGCAGAGGCCAAGACGCTTCTGCGCAGTCTGCAAGAGCGTATTCTCGGTCTCGCAACCGTGCATCGCAATCTTTACGCCACCGAGAACCTCAGCGAAATCGATGCCGGCAAGCTGGTTGGTGAAATGGTCGCGCAACTTATCGTCGTGGGTGCAAAAGGCGAACTGAATACCAGCATCGACCTGGATCCCGTTTTGCTTTTTCCAGATCAGGCGGTTCCGCTGTCTCTCTTGGCGGCAGAGGCCGTCACCAACGCCCTGAAATACGTCAGACCCGCGATGCCGCACGAAGCGCCGCGGCTTTCTGTCAGCTTGAAACGGATCGGTCCAAAATCGGCGCGGCTGGAGATACGCAACTCGGTTGCGCAGGATGCAGAGCCGTCTGCTACGGACGCCGCCCAATCTACAGGACTTGGATCTCAGTTGATCCGCGCTTTCGCCGCGCAGCTCGGGACATCAGCTGCGGTGAACGAGACGCCAGGGCAGTATGCGATCGCGGTAGATTTCAAGCTGGAAGATTTCGTGCCCGAGTGACGTTTGGCCTGCGCCCTGAGAAATCGCTCTAGAGAAACGGCCGTTTCGGAACATCTTCGCGTTCCGTGACAGCGAGCTTTGCAAGTGCATCGACATCGGCGACATGAAGCGCGCCGTTTTCCCAGGTCGCCATCTGGCGTTCGCGTATCTTGGCGATGGTCTTGTTGGTGTGGACCAGCGACAGGCCAAGCGCATCCGCCAGATCCTGCTGGCGGAAGGGAAATGGCATCCTTGACCGGCTGACAAGGCCAAGCGATTCACCGCGCCGGAACACCTTGTAGTACGCCCAGGCGATCCGCTCGATAGCGCTGCGCTGGCCCACGGCGGTCAGGGCTTCGCCCATAAAGTGCTCTTCGACCGCCGAAAGCCACGTGATGTCGTAAGCGCGCGCAGGTTGCGACTTGACGAAATTCCAGAACTCGCTGCGATCAAAAACGCATAAGACCATATTGGACGACGCCTCGACGGAATGCGCCATCTCGCCCATCACTGCCGCTTGAAGGCCCACGAAGTCGGCGGGCATGACGAAATTCACGACCTGCCGACGCCCGTCCTCCAGCGTCTTGTAGCGCAGACCCATGCCGTGAAGCGCGGTATAGAGTTGCGGGCTGTTGGACCCTTGCATCAAAATCTGGGCGCCCGCGTCGATCACCATCTCGCCGACCTTGAAACGCTGCATCTACTCTGCGTCCTCGTCGCTCATACGCGTGAAGAGCTCTTTTCTGCGTAACGGGCAGTCCATGCAATTTGTCGTCATTAAGGGGCAACCCGCCTAGTTTTGACTACTATGTCACAGTTTAATGCGGCCCCTGTCACTTTTATTCAGTCTTGCGTCATTGGTGATGGGAGAACAGAGATGCCGCGGACGTTTCTCGTGGTCGAGAACAATGAAATCGTCGCTCGGGATCTCTCGGAGACTCTCTTGGGAACCGACCCAGGCGCACAAGTTCTCGTTGCCGACACAACTGCAGAAGCCATAGATATGACGTCGGAACTGGCGTCGTTAAGCGCAGTTTTCCTGGGCATTCCCCTAGCGGCGATCTCCGAGACCGGGCTCCACCAGTTGATCGAAGAGCGGGGCGGCCGTCTCGTGGTGTCGGAAAACGTGATGGCCGAGGCGCTTAGCTCGGGTGAGCCGGCTGTCATCCTACCCCGCCCATTCACCACGGAAATGGTTCTCGAGGCGCTTAAGCAGGCGACGAGCGATTTGGGCTGAAAGGCCACGCAAGCGCGGCCTTTTTTCGCGCCGCACCAGTCTCCGGCCTAGATCGGCAACTGGTAATAGGACCTGATCATTTCGATCCATGAGCGCGATGCAAGGTCGGTTTCCTCGATCTGCGGCGCGTCGTTCAGCGTCTTGCCGTCGATGTTCACGACAAAATGTGTGCCGTCCGCGGCCAGCCGGCGCACGCTTTCGATGTCGACGACCAGTTGCCGACCAGGAAGAACGCGCCCATTGTCGATCACGATGTGAGAGATCTTTGCGGTATCGGCATCGAACAGAAAGTCGTCCTGCGCCCCGATCTCGCCGTCCGTGCCCATGATCGGAAGGTTGTGCAACTGCGATGCCCGGCCAAGCGGCGTCACCTTTGCACCAGCGCCCTGCGCGTCGCCGGTTTTGGCCAGCAGAACGCCTTGCCCGGTTTCCGGCAGAACCCCTGTGGCTTCGTCCCAATTCGGAGCGGCCCGAAGCATGTCCTCGTCGATCTCTGCGGCCCATGTGCGCTCTGCCGTGTCGGGCTGGCCCAGCTTGTCGAGCCCGATCAGAACCGTCTCGGCGTTCAAAAACCCGCCCAGATCAACTGAGATGTAGGTCACGCTCCATGAGTTGAGATCCACAAACACATCGTCGACCGGGTAGGTGTTGTCTCCGGCGACAATCGAAAAGCGTCTGATGTCGTTTAGCGAGAAAAGCATATCGTCTCCGTGGTTTTCCGCACTGTGCGTTGCATCCTTCCTAGAGGTAATCGGTTTGTCCAATCCGGCAAGGGAATGCAAACAATTCGCTGGCGCCTTCCCGCCTCCACATGGCCCCGGATCGGGGTGCTCTCCATCTTCGCGACGGGCTTTTCGGCAAACGGTACGGGTCGCTTCCCAGACAACCACCGCAAGGCACATGACAAGAAACAGCGATGCATTTTCATCGAATTGCCTTGCGCAAGGTCAAATGCCTGCACCGCCGCAATCCTTAAGCTGTGGTACGAAACACCTCGCTGCGAAGAGGGCAAATGATGCCAGAGACCGACAAGCTTTCGATGAGTGCGCTGATCAAGGGCGCAGAGACCGCCTTCCTGTCCGGCCGTCACCGCAAGCAGGCGGACGTAGAGGCCGCGGTGGGCATTTTCCTGGAGCTTTTGCGCGGCTTTGAGGTGCTGGATGTACCCGAGCCGTGCGTCACCGTGTTTGGCTCGGCAAGGGTCAGGGAAGGCGATCCGGCCTACGATCAGGCGCGGCAACTGGGCCGGCGACTGGCCGAGACCGGGTTCACGGTCATGACAGGCGGCGGCCCGGGTGTGATGGAAGCGGCCAACAGGGGCGCAAAAGAGGGTGGGGGGCGAAGCCTTGGATGCAATATCCGCCTACCTGAAGAGCAAGAGCCCAACAAGTATCTCGACCATTTCGTCGAGTTCGACCACTTCTTCGTCCGAAAGCTGATGCTGATCCGATATTCGTGCTCTTTCGTCGTGATGCCGGGAGGTTTTGGGACAATGGACGAGGGTTTCGAGGTTGCCACGCTGATCCAGTCGGGAAAGCTGAAGAATTTTCCTGTCGTCACGATGGGCACTTCGTTCTGGGAACCGATACGCGGGTTTCTCAGGGGCGAGGTCACCGAACGGGAACTGATCGGCCAACACGATCTTGACGTCGCAAAGCTGACCGACGATGTCGAGGAAGCGATCGGCTGGATCCTGGCCGGACTGGAGGGATCTGAAAACGGGCCGCCGTCACCGGCGGGCACTTCCGCCGGGCTGCCGTCCGGTACTTGATCCTGGCTGCCGGCCGTCCTTGCACCTCACAGATTTTCCGAATTCTGTCTCTTTTCGATGATATTTTGCTGCGTCCAGCTTGTCGGAATGCCCAAGGGATAGAGTATCAAGAAGGCCAGGACTGCGATCTGTATCCAGTTTGCGTTGCGGGGCGCAACGCGTCGTTCCGGCGGAACAGGCCTGGGTTTGCGGAGGAAGCCGATCAGCAGCATCAGTCCTGCTGCGGCCATGACCAGGTTGAAGACCTGGCCCGTCCCGATCCCAAGCCACGCGGCCTCGTAATCCCGAAAAAGGTCCACCAGAAACCGCAGGAGCGCGTAGAAGAGCACGAACAACGACATCACGATCCCCGACCCGGCAGGCCAGCGCCCGATAGCCCAGATCAGAACCGGAAGGATGGCGAAATTCTTGGCGCTCTCGTAAAGCGCCACAGGATGGCGCGGACCTTCGAGGTCGGGATAGACGAAGGCCCACGGTACGTTCGCAACCGAGCCGACCACGCCGCCCTCGATGAAATTCCCCAGCCGGCCGACAGCAAGAAGAAAGACGCCGGGAACGACAATCTCATCCAGCAGGACCAGCAACGGGATCCGCTGCGCCATCGCAAAGGCGACGGTCGCCAGAAGGCCGCCGAGAAGCACACCGTGCGAGGCCATTCCGCCCTGCCACCAGTCAAAGGCGGCCAAGGGCCGGTCTCGGTAGTAATCCAGCTCGTAGACCAGGATGTCGAACACGCGCCCGCCCACCATGATCCCGCTGGCAAAAAGGATCGTCAGCGTGAATACGTCCCAATTGGTAAGCCCGATGCGCCTTTGGCGAAGCCAGAACCACAGGAATACGCCAGCGAACCCGAAGGAATAGACCGCACCGTACCAGTAAATCGAGCCCCAAGATGTGCTCAGGATCGCGGGATCGAAATCATGTATCATTCCGCATCCTTTCGGAGCGATCCGCCGGCAGGAAGGCAAGAACGATGACTGCGACAACCGCGCCAAGCGCGTTGAAGCAAAGATCGAGCGCGGTGTTGGTGTAGCCCCCGACATTCGTGTCCGGCACCAGAAGAACGGCAGTGAACTCGATCATCTCGTTGGCTGCCCCAAGGCCCATCGCACCGAGTGCGGGGTAGACAAGTGCAGTCGCGGTACCGGCGGCTTCTGGGAAATGCCGCGTCAGAAGATGGTGCAGAAGCCAGGCGGTCACGCCGAAGCCATAAGCGTGCACGGCTTGGTCGTATTTCAGAATGACGATCTCTTCGCTGTTGTAAATGGGCGCGATCACAAGGTTGTAAAGGACCGCGCCATTTGCTGGAATGCCGCCACCGGCCATGTGCAGAAGGCCCCAGATCGACAAGGCCCAGAGCATCGGCAGAGGAAACGCAGCAGCCTGAAGCGACAGGCCGACAAGAAGCATCAAGCCGAGCATTGTCAGCACGTAGAAGATAAACTCGTAGTTTCCGATCGACAGAAACCACACCGTAAAACCAGCGATGTAGGCTAAGGTCAGAAGCGCAACGCCGATCTCACCCTTCTTGATACGATGGCTCATGCAGGCAAGCCTAGCCCAAAGCGCGCCGGCGGCTTTGATGTCCATCAAACTGAAATGGCAGTAAAAAGCCTCTTGCAGAGCGTCATCGGCTGACTTGTACCCGCAGGCATTGTCGTGGCGCACCGTTGCAGTTTCGATCGCGGCGTGAACGCCGCAGCGGGCATGGGAGGAGACGGCGGCATAAGGGTCAGCGTAGCTGACTTATATTCGAATACTTGCTTGCGCTGCCCTGTATCAGTTGTTTTCGGGGCTCAATCATCATTCTCGAGATCATCGGGAGGCGGCAGCTGAGGGTGTTGCTCTGCCTCAATTTCGTGTCTCTTGGCCTTTCCTAGCGCCTTGGACAGCCGCTCTACCAACTTGACGGCTGGTTCGAGGTTCTTGGCACCGTTGCCGATCGCCGAAGTGAGCTGTAGCCATGCAGCCGAAACTAAATCAAGCCGAGTGCGGTTCCTGTCTATCTCACTCTGCAGCTGGTTGAGGCTCCTCATTATTGGCTCTCGGAGACCCTCTTCCATTTCTGCCTTCGCAACGATGTCCCTGATGTGGCTCACAAGAGTGGATGCTTTGACCTTCCAGTCCTTATCCAACTGGACGGATGCTTCCCGCAAATCAGGTTCAATCGCAAACAGGTGACGCGCCCGTATCACGTCCATGAACTCTTCCAGCTTTAAAAGGTTCTCGTGAATCTCTTCGTTGCCATCTGTCACGGAGATGCGTTTGACGGGCAGCCCTTCAATGCCCAATTCTTCGCCGTTGGCACAAGCCGCATTCACATATAGAACGGCGCGGGCAATGAAGCCGGGGCGTCCAACTTCTGAGAACTGGACACGGCGCTCGTTCACTTTCTTGTGGAAAATTACTTCAGAACTCATTCGCTTGCCTCAGACTTCAGTTTCGAACACAACCTATCGAATAGGCGATGCGAAGGCGAGGTGCGTTGTGCTGTGTTCGGTATTGGTCAGAACAGGCTTGTCAGCTTGGTCAGCATCAGCCCGTAGCCATTGATTTTCAGTGATTTAAGGAAGGTGGTGGAGCCAAGGGGAGTCGAACCCCTGACCTCTTGCATGCCATGCAAGCGCTCTCCCAACTGAGCTATGGCCCCGACCGGTGCGGCCCGCTTGCGAGCCGCGCAGTGGTCTCTAGGACAGAGACCGCCTGTGATCAAGCAAAATCCGACTTAAGCGGGTCAGCTCTCGTCGTCATCGGCGGCGACGTCGGCGATCTCGTCCAGCGAAACCTCGTCGTCATCGTCGTCTTCCAGGACATCATCGCCCAGATCGACATCATCGCTGTCATCGTCGTCAAGGACCACGTCCTCGTCATCGGCCAGCTCTTCTTCTTTTTTCACCGTATCCTTGTCGGCCTTGTCGGCCACCATCATCCGGCTGGCCTTACCTGTCTCCAGGTTTACGACTTCGCCTGTGTAGGGGCTGACCACGGGGTCTTTGCCCAGATCGTAGAAGCGTTTTCCGGTCGTCGGGCAAACGCGTTTCGTTCCCCATTCAGGTTTGGGCATCGAGTGTCCCTTTCGGTTGTCCAGAGCTTATGAAATTCGCTGCCAACTGCCACAAAGCCAATAGCCTGTCAAAGCCTTTCGCCCGCCGCTTGTGGCTGGTCTTGCCTGGCCGCCCGCACTAGGCTGTGCGCAAACAGCAGTTGAGGTCTCTAAATGGGTCAGGCAGTCCTGACAGGCAACCCCCCGATCGAGATCAATTTGCGCCGATCGGGCCGCGCGCGGCGGATATCGCTCAGGATCTCGCGGCTTGATGGCCGTGTGACGCTGACCTTGCCGCCGCGGGTGCCAGAGCGCGAAGCGATGGCGTTCGCCAGCGAGAAAGAAAGCTGGATCCGCAAGGCGCTGGCCGCGCAGCCGGTCCGGGAAGAGGTCGGGCCGGGCACGGTTCTGCCATTCGCCGGCACCACGCTGCGACTTCAGGCGGCGCGGGTGCGCGCGGCCCGGGCCGATGGCGACACATTGCTGGTGCCCCAAGGGCGCGAGGCCAAGGCCGCGCTGGCATTTCTGCGCGAAGCGGCGCGGCGGCGGCTTCTGGCGGCATCCGAGGGCTTTGCGGGCGAACTGGGCCACAGCGTCAGCCGGATCACCTTGCGCGACACCCGGTCGCGCTGGGGTTCGTGTTCGTCCGCGGGTCACCTTATGTATTCCTGGCGGCTGGTTCTGGCGCCGCCCGACGTGCTCGACTACGTCGCGGCGCACGAGGTCGCGCACCTGCAGCAGATGGATCACTCGCCGCGCTTCTGGGACCTGGTCGAGCGCCTGAAACCCGGCTGGAAAGCCCAGCGGGACTGGCTTCGGCGCGAAGGTCCGGACCTGCACCGCTTTCGTTTCGGCAATTGACGGCGCGCGGGCGCGGCTTCACTGTTGCGCCATGCTGATCCAGGCGCGACCCTCCGAGGCAAACTCTGCCGCCCATGACACGGTCTACCGTACGCTGCGCACGCGCATCATGCATGGCGAGATCGAACCGGGTACCGCACTGACGCTGCGCGGCATCGGTAAAGAGTTCCAGGTGTCCATGACCCCCGCCCGCGAGGCGCTGCGCCGGCTGGTGGCGGAAGGCGGGCTTACACTGACGCAATCGGGCCGGGTGTCGACGCCGGAACTTGGCAATGAAAGGATTGAAGAACTTTCATCGCTACGCGCGCTTATCGAAACCGAGCTTGCCAGCCGCGCCCTGCCGCGCGCGCATAACGCGCTGATCGAGCGCCTGCAGGCGATAAACGCCGGAGTGGCCGATGCCGTCGCGCGTGGCGACAGCGTGGGGTATATCCGCAGCAATCTGGAATTTCACCGCACGCTTTACCTGCGGGCGCAGGCCCCGGCGATGCTGGCGACAGCGGAAACCGTCTGGCTTCAGCTTGGCCCGACGATGCGGCGTCTATACGAGCTGCGGCGGCGCAGGGATGTGCCCCCGCACCACCGGATGATACTGGCGGCCCTTCAGGCAGGCGACGAGCCGGGTCTCCGGCTCGCCGTGCGCACCGATGTCACGCAGGGGCTGCGGATGTTGACGAGCTAGCGCCGACAAGCTGCTCGAAGATGCGGCCGACCTCATCGCCATCCACGCCAAGAGCTTTTGACAGCCCGCCGATGAAGGCCTGCTCGCTTTGCGCGATGCCGCCGTCAGAGGCCACGACCATCAGCGCGCCGCGCAGCGCCTGGCGCTTGTCCTCTTCCAAAAGGCCCTTGCACAAGGTTTTGAAATCGCGGTCTGATAGATCTTTTTCCGAAAGCTTGATCATCTCGGCCACTTGCTGGGGCGAGAGGCGCCGCGTGCGGCATCTGCATGCGTTGCCGCGGAAAAGCTGAGGGCCGCGGCCAGTGCCGCGGTATAGAATATGCGCATTGGAAATATCCTGCAGTCATAAGGTTTCGGTTCGCGGCGGTGGGAAAACCGCTGCAAATCGAGGTAAACGACACATTAAGACGTCATCGGGGCCGAATTTGGGCCATTGAGGTCAGCTGTGGATGGCGCCGTCCCCACAGGCCAGCGCCGCTTCGCGGACCGCTTCGGAATAGGTCGGATGCGCGTGGCAGGTGCG
>JABDLJ010000037.1 GCA_013003075.1 Paracoccaceae bacterium | reverse complement strand
GCACCTGGATGGCGCGCAAATCGGCGCCGTTGGCAAGAAGATGCGTGGCAAAGGCGTGGCGCAGGGTGTGCGGCGTCACGCGCGAGGGCGGCAGGCCGGCAGCCACGGCAAGCTCCTTGATCAGCAGGTAGAAGCGGTGGCGCGTGAGGTGCCCTGCCTTGCCGCGCGAGGGAAACAGAAAGCGCGAGGCCGGTTTGCCCTTCTGCCGCGCTGCCTCTTCGGCCGCATCTCGCGCGATCAGCCACGCCGCCATCGCCCGGCGGGCGTCTTGGGTCAGCGGCACCATGCGCTCTTTGCCGCCCTTGCCGTGCACCAAAAGCGTGACGGGATCGCCGCGGGCGGCGGCGACAGGAAGCCCGACAAGTTCGGTAACCCGCATTCCCGTGGCATAAAGCAACTCCATCAGCGCGGTATTGCGCAGCCGGTCCGGCGCGCGTCCGCGCGTGCGCGCTGCTGCGATCAGGCGATCCACCTCCTTCTCGCCAAGCGTTTTGGGCAAGCGCGCCTCGCGGCCCGGCCCCTTGATCCGCAAGGCGGGATTGTCGGCGCGCCAGCCCTCCTCGAAGGCAAATCTGCAAATCTGCCGGATCGCGGACAGCCGGCGCGCGCGGGTCGAGACGGCAAGGCCCGCCCTATCGCACGCTACGAGATACTCTTCGATGCCGCCCTGGTCGACACAGGCCAGGTCGCTGCCGCGCCGGGCCAGCCAGCCAGTGAAATCCGACAGATCGCGTGCATATGCCAGGCGCGTATTTTCGGCCGCATTGAGTTCTGCCGCCTGCGCGTCGAGGAATGTGGAGATGCGCTCGGCGTCGGTCATGGCCGCTGCGGGCTGAGCAGAAGTTCAAGCGCAGCCTGGCGCGCGATGCGCTCGGCGCCCAGCGCCGACAGAAGGCCGATGGCATCGCTGATCCGGTCGGGGTCGCCCTCGGCGCCTTGCGCAAAAAGCGCCAGCGCGGTCAGCATCGCCTCGCCGGTGCGGCCATCGTCGAGAAGCTGCTCAAGCGGGCCGGGCAGGGGTCGGCCGAGGAACCCCGCGCGGATCGCGATGCTGCGCATGTCATAGGCCGGGGCCAGGGCCGGATCGCCGGAGGCGAGGGCCGCCAGAAAGCCGCGCTGGGGCGTGCGCGGGCGCATCGCCTGTCCAACCTCGGCGAAATCGGGGGACATCAGCCCCAGGTCTTCGGCCCGGCTGCCTGCGGGGCCGGGCAGGCCAGCGGCCGCAAGGCGCGGCCCGTAGGCGCGCGCCAAGGCCCAGGTTAGGCCAGCCTCCGACAATTCGTCCCATGCGGTGGTCACAGCAGCCGCAAGCTTGCGCCGATTGCCGCGCGCCAGGGCGGCGTCGAGCTCTTGGATAGCGCGTGCGCGCTCCCATACGCCGCCCGAGGCCGACGGCCGGCGCTGGCGGTAGGCGTCAAACAGGATATCGGGCGCGATGGCGCCGGCGCGGGCCAGTTCCTCTGCGGCGTCGATCTGCGCTTTCCAGCCCCGGTTGGGGGTCAGCTCGGCATGGGCAAAAGCGATCGGCAGCGCGCCGGTGGCGACCGGCTCTCCGATGGCATCGAGCATGCGGAAGGTCAGCGGCGTCAGCGCGCGCAGGAGCGCCGGATCGGGGGCCGCCTCGGTAATGTCTGGATCGAGAAACCGCGCCAGCAGCATGTCTTCGGCGGGGCTGAGAATGCCGAGCGTCTCTGCGCTTTCCAGTGTCACCGCCGCCGCGGCCCAGTCGCCGCCGCGCGCAAGGCAGAAAATCCGGGTCGGGTAGGTGGGCGCGATATCGGGTTTGGAGCGCAGCAGCCTGCAAGCCTCGTTTTCGGTGCCCAGCAGCAGCGCGACATCGAAATAACGCCTAAAATGCTCGGGCGTTTCGGGCCCAGATGCCCGCAAAAGTGCCTCGGCTTCCGGCAGCGCGCCCATCGCAAGAAGCCGGTCGACGCGCGCGGTCAGGAACGCATCGGCGTCGCCAGCGGCGGGCGCGGCGCGCACCAGCAGCATTCCGATGAGCCTCTCGCGCAGCGCAGGTAGCCGCAGTTGCGACAGCTGCGGCAGACGGGCTGCGATGTCGTCGCCGTGCGAGGCGCGCCACAGATCGTCCGGCAGCCCTGCTTCGGCGGGTGCAAAGACACCGATCGCCTCGGGCATTGCGGCATCGAGGGTTGTGACCGAAATGTCACCCGGGCTGGCGTTTGTGGCGATGTCCGAGCCGACATCAAGCGGCGGCGCTGCGGCCTGCTGGGGCTGCGCAACGCTGTCCGACAGCCAATCGATGACCGACGACGGCGGCTCTGCGGCCACTGGCGCGGCGCAGAAAAGGGTGGCCAAAACAGGCGCAATCCTAGCTCGCATCAAGCTCCACCGGGGTACTGATATCCTTCTGCTCGGGGCTCAGATCGCCCAGATACGCATAGCCCACCAGCCCAATCGCTCCGATCAGGATCACGAAGAACAGGAATTTCAGAAGTCGGCCCATCTTTGTACTCTTCTCTCTGCCTCTCGGCCTGCGGCCTGCCGCACACCGATGATTGCCCGCGTTCGGCGCAGGTCATTTGTCGATTATAACTGGTCTTTTTGGCAATATCACGCCATTGAGACGTGAATTTTTCAATAAGCGAGACGTTGCGAACTTGGCCTGGACGCTAGACAAGACCGTCGCCATGGTTGGGATGATGGGATCGGGCAAAAGCGCAATCGGCACCGCGGTGGCGCGCCTGCTGGATGTGCCGTTCCTGGACAGCGATGCCGAGATCGAGGCCGCGTCCAACCTGACCATCGCCGAGATCTTCCAGCGCGAGGGCGAGACGTTCTTCCGCGCCAAGGAAAGCCAGGTTCTGTCGCGGCTTCTGGATGGCGCGCCAGTGATCCTGTCGACCGGTGGCGGCGCCTTTCTGACCCCGGCGAACCGCGCGATGATCTCAGAGCGCGGCGTGTCGGTCTGGCTGCGGGCGGATGTCGATCTTCTGTGGTCGCGGGTGCGCCACAAGGACACCCGTCCGCTCTTGCGCACATCCGATCCGCTGGCCACCCTTGGGGCGCTTCATGCCGAACGCACGCCGTACTACGCAAAAGCGGATCTGGTCGTCGATGCGCAGCCGGACTATTCGATCCAGCAAATGGCCGAAAAGGTGATCGAGACGCTGCAGACGCGGCCCGATGTTCTGAAGGAGACCTAGCATGACGAACGCAGTTCACGTGCCGCTGGGCACGCGCGCCTACAATGTGCTCGTCGGCCCGGGCCTTCTTGACCGCGCCGGCGAGAAGATCTCGCCGCTTCTGGCGCGGCCCAGGGTCGCGATCATCACCGATGAGACTGTCGGCGCGCTGCACCTTGAGGCTTTGCTTGGCGCGCTGGGCGGCGCCGGGATCGAGGCGACCTGTCTTGCCCTGCCGCCCGGTGAGGCCACCAAATGCTGGCCCCAGCTCGAACGCTGCGTGGACTGGCTTTTGTCCGAAAAGATAGAGCGCCGCGATGTGGTGATCGCCCTCGGCGGCGGCGTCATCGGCGATCTTGTGGGCTTTGCTGCCGCGATCCTGCGCCGCGGCGTGCGTTTCGTGCAGATCCCGACAAGTCTTCTGGCGCAGGTCGACAGCTCTGTCGGCGGCAAGACCGGGATCAACGCGGCGCAGGGCAAGAACCTGATCGGTGCGTTTCATCAGCCCAGCCTGGTTCTGGCCGATACCGATCTTCTGGCCACGCTGCGCCCGCGGGATCTTTTGGCCGGCTATGGCGAAGTGGTCAAATACGGGCTTCTGGGCGACGCGGAGTTCTTTGGCTGGCTCGAAAAGCACGGGTCCGCGCTGGCCGCGGGCGACAGCGCGGCGCGCCAGCGGGCGGTGACGCGCTCGGTGCAGATGAAGGCCGATATCGTGGCGCGTGACGAGACAGAGCAGGGCGAACGCGCGCTTTTGAACCTCGGTCATACCTTCTGCCATGCGCTGGAGGCGGCCACCGGGTACTCAGACCGGCTTTTGCACGGCGAAGGCGTTGCCATCGGATGCGCGCTGGCCTTCGAGCTTTCGTCCCGCCTTGGCCTCTGCGCGCAGGAAGAGCCCAGCCGCGTGCGGGCGCATCTGCGCGCAATGGGCATGAAGACCGATCTGTCCGACATCCCCGGAAATCTGCCGGACGCCCAAGCGCTCATGGCGCTGATGGCGCAGGACAAAAAGGTCGTCGGCGGCCGCCTGCGGCTGATCCTGGCGCGCGGTATCGGGGCCGCTTTCGTCGCAGATGACATCGATCCCGCGCAAATCCGGGCGACGCTGTCCGATGCGCTTTCGGCCCGAGGATAGGATCAAAGGCGATAATGTGGTATAATATTCTCGCGAACCGGGTGGACGGTCCGCCCGGGCATGAGGATATATATCGTGGCCGATGCAAAAAGCCGCCTCACTGAATTCCGCCATTCGCTGGCCCGCTTGGGTCGCGGCGAGCAAAAGTCGACTTTTGCGGGCATGCCCGCAGGCGTGCAGGCCGGTCTCTGGCAGGACCGGATCGCCGCTGCAATGGAAACGATGTCTAACAATGCGCAGGCGGAGCTTCTGAACGAGGCTTTGTCCTACGCCGCGCCAGAGGCGTATTCGCAGGAAAAGGCGCAACGAGAGGCGCGGGTGGCCCTTCTGAAGCTGGAGAGCCGCGCCAACGAGGTCTTTGAAGAGTTCGAAACCTACAACCGGATCGTCACGACACTTGGCGACGATGCCTGCGACGATGCCGTGTTCGCCCAGGTGGCACTGCCGTCCTGCACCTGCTCTTCGGAGTTTTCGCGCGGGATCAGCGGGTCGGGCAACGATTGCGCCGCGCTGACCGAATGCAAGGCCGGCAACTGCACCACATCAAGGCTTGGATGCGGCGCGATGTGGCTTTGGTCCTGCGACGGGCTTTGTACCGGCAGTTTCTGAGCCAGAGGCGATCAGAACGGGATTTCGTCGTCGAGATCGCTTGGCGCGGGCGCACCGCCATAGCCGCCGCCCTCTCCGCCGCGGGACTGGTCTTCGACATAGCCGCCACCGCCGCCGCCGCCGCCGAAATCGCCCCCGCCGCCGCCCGAGCGGCCATCCAGCATCACCATGGTCGAGGTATAGGGCCGCAGCACGACCTCGGTCGAATAGCGGTCCTGGCCCGACTGGTCTTGCCATTTGCGGGTCTCAAGCTGGCCTTCGAGATAGACTTTGGATCCCTTGCGCAGGTACTGCTCGGCCGTACGCGCCAGCGGCTCGGAGAAGATCGCAACAGAGTGCCACTCGGTCCGCTCACGCCGCTCGCCGGTGTTCTTGTCCTTCCAGGTCTCTGACGTGGCAACCCGCAGATTGCAGACCTTGCCGCCGTTCTGGAAGGTCCGCACCTCGGGATCGCGCCCCAGATTTCCTACCAAAATCACCTTGTTGACCGAGCCTGCCATGAGATCCACCTTCCATCGATTCTTAAGACTTGCCGCGCAACCTACACTTCGCGGCTGAAGGTTAACAGTCTGTCAATGGCGTCAGGCTGGCCTGATTTGAACTTCCGCGCTATACTGCGATCTTGGAACGATGGGGGTGCGTGTGTTGACGATTTGGCGATGTGTACTCGCTTGCATGATCGGGCTGTCTCTTGCAGCCCCGCAAGTTGTGCGCGCAGGCGATATAACCGTCAGCTCCAAAGCCCGCCAGAAGATCTTTCAAAGCCAGACCCGGGTCCTCGACGGTCGCGCCGCGCAGCAATACGCGCATTCGGTGCGGCTTCAGCCGAAAACCCCCGAGTTGGAGCTTATCCCGCGCTACACGGGGCGCTATCGCGGGCCCCACCTGAGCGCAGCGCGTGCCGCAGCCACCCGGCACCGCATCCCCGCCGATCTTTTCCTGCGCCTCGTAGATCAGGAATCGCGCTGGAACGAAAAGGCGGTGTCGCACAAGGGCGCTCTGGGCCTTGCGCAGCTGATGCCGCAGACCGCGGCCCGGCTTGGCGTCAATCCCCGCGATCCGGCCGACAACCTGGAAGGCGGCGCCCGCTACCTGCGCCAGCAATACGACCGCTTCGGATCCTGGCGGCTGGCGCTGGCGGCCTACAATGCCGGCCCCGGTGCGGTCGAGGCTTATTCAGGCGTTCCGCCCTATGCTGAAACCAAGGGCTACGTGCGCGCCATTCTGGGCCGCTGACCGCCCCGAAGCTGCCAAGCCGGCGTCACCGTTCGGGGCCCGCGCGGCGCCCCCAATTTCGCAACTCTCAGCCATGCAAACCCGGCAATTCGGGCATTCCCGTGCGGCATCGCCTTGGCCGTGACAATCCCGGCGCTATGTGTCAGGTAGTTTAATATCAAACTACCTGAAACGATGCCCTGCAGGGGCATGACCGAACGACACAGAGGAGACAGCCATGGCCGCCAAGGAGTTCGACCTGATTGTGATAGGCGCGGGGCCCGGAGGCTACGTGGCCGCGATCCGCGGCACCCAGCTTGGCCTGAAGGTCGCGATCGTCGAGCGTGAGCATATGGGCGGCATCTGCCTCAACTGGGGCTGCATCCCGACGAAGGCGATGCTGCGCTCGTCTGAGGTCTTTCACCTGATGCACCGGGCCAAAGAGTTCGGCCTGTCGGCAACGGGTGTCGACTATGATCTCGATGCGGTGGTCAAACGCTCGCGCGCGGTCGCCAAGCAGCTCAATTCCGGCGTTGGCCATCTGATGAAGAAGAACAAGGTCGAGGTCTTCATGGGCGAAGCGACACTGCCTGCCAAGGGCAAGGTGTCGGTCAAGATGGACAAGGGCAGCGAAGAGCTGACCGCCAAGAACATCATCCTCGCCACCGGCGCCCGCGCTCGCGAATTGCCGGGGCTGGAAGCCGACGGCGATCTCGTCTGGACCTACAAGCACGCGCTGATGCCATCCCGCATGCCCAAGAAGCTCCTGGTGATCGGCTCCGGCGCGATCGGCATCGAATTCGCCAGCTTCTACAACACGCTCGGCGCCGACACGACGATGGTCGAGGTGATGGACCGCATCCTGCCGGTGGAGGACGCCGAGATTTCGGCCTTTGCCAAGAAAAGCTTCACCAAGCAGGGCATGAAGATCATGGAAAAGGCCATGGTCAAGCAGCTCGACCGCGGCAAGGGCAAGGTCACCGCGCATATTGAAGCGGCTGGCAAGGTCGAGAAGATCGACTTCGATACCGTGATTTCCGCCGTCGGCATCGTTGGCAATGTCGAGGGGCTGGGGCTGGAAAAGCTCGGCGTCAAGATCGACCGCACCCATGTCGTGACCGACGAATACTGCCGCACCGGGGTCGAGGGGCTTTACGCCATCGGCGATATCGCCGGCGCGCCCTGGCTGGCCCACAAGGCCAGCCACGAAGGCGTCATGGTGGCCGAGCTGATCGCCGGCGGCCATCCGCATCCGGTCAAGCCCGAAAGCATCGCCGGCTGCACCTATTGCCAGCCGCAGGTCGCATCGGTGGGCTTCACCGAGGCCAGGGCCAAGGAGCTTGGCCATGACGTCAAGGTCGGCCGCTTCCCGTTCATCGGCAACGGCAAGGCCATCGCGCTCGGCGAGGCCGAGGGCATGGTCAAAACGGTCTTCGACGCCAAGACGGGCGAGCTTCTGGGCGCACATATGGTCGGTGCCGAGGTCACCGAGTTGATCCAAGGCTACGTTGTGGGCCGTCAGCTGGAGACCACCGAGGAAGATCTGATGCACACCGTCTTCCCGCATCCCACGTTGTCGGAAATGATGCACGAAAGCGTACTCGACGCCTATGGGCGGGTGATCCACATATAGGGGACGCGCCGGCTGGCAGGGGCGCAGCGCCTGTCCGTCCAAGTGTTTCAAATATCGCCGCCGGAGGCATGAAAGCTTCCGGCGCCGGCACGCCGGCGGTGCGCATCCCCGCCCAGCCGATCGCTGGGCCTTGACCGCGCCTGTCCAGCGGCCCAGAACCCTCGAATGCCTGCAACCGATCGCGCCACGGCCCTTCGTCTCGTCTTCCTGCTGTGGCTCGCCGGGCTCGGGGCTGCCGCGCAATACGCAAAGGTCAGCGTCATCTTCGACCAGCTTGGCGCGGTCTATCCAGAGGCCGGGGCGGCGCTGGGCTTCACCGTCTCGCTCGTGGGCTTCGTCGGCATCCTGCTTGGCGTCACCGCCGGGCTACTGGTGGCGCGCATCCGATACCGCCGGGCGCTGATCTGGGCGCTTGCCGCCGGGGCCTTGATCTCGCTCTACCAGGCAAGCCTGCCGCCGCTGCCGCTTTTTCTGGCCAGCCGGGTGATCGAGGGGATGTCGCACCTGATGATCGTCGTGGCGGCCCCGACACTGATCGCGCTTCTCAGCCCCGATGACCTGCGCGGCTTCACGCTGACCTTGTGGGGCACCTTCTTCGGTGTCGCCTTCACCGTTCTGGTCTGGGGCGGGCTGCCCTTCGTCTCGGCTTTCGGGCTGACGGCCCTCTTTGTCGCGCATGCCGCCTACATGGCCGCTTTCGCCCTTGTCCTGACGCGCGCGCTGCCCAAGGTGCAGGCAGAAGAGCCCGAAGGCGATCTGACGCCGCGCGGCATCCTGCGCCGCCACGGTGTGATCTACCGCTCGCCCTTCATCTCGGCGCCGGCGACAGGCTGGCTCTTCTACACGCTCAGCTATGTCAGCATCCTGACGCTTCTGCCGCCCTTCATCGCGCCGCAGATCCGCGCCTTCGTCATCGGGACCATGCCGCTGGTCAGCATCGTCTCGTCGCTGGCGCTCGGTGTCTGGCTATTGCGCCGGATCAGCGCGGTGCGCCTGATGCAGCTGGGCTTTCTGGCCGCGGCGCTGATGGCACTTCTGTTGGCCGCGCTGCCCGGAAATCCGGCCGTCTGCCTGGCACTCGCCGCGGCCCTGGGGCTGGTGCAGGGCGCGGGCTTCGCCGCGGTGCCAGAGCTGAACGATGCCGCCGACACCCGCGCGCAGGCCAACGGCGCCCTGGCCCAGACCGGCAATATCGGCAACACGCTGGGCACGCCCCTGATCCTCATGGTGATCTCTTTGGGCGGGCATAGTGCGATGATGCTGACCATCGCGCTTATCCTGGGCGGCGGGGCCATCGGCCAATGGGCTTTGGCGCGGCGCCGTGCCGCATATGGCTAGCCGGGTATTTCCGCCGACGTTCTTGCTTCGTTCTCATTTTTTCATTGGAGACTCGACCGCAATCGCCTATCTGTGGGGGGTAGTGGGCACGAGGGCATTATGGCCGAATTGAAAAACATCGAAGTGCGCGGCGCGCGCGAGCACAACCTCAAGAATATCGACGTGGATATCCCGCGCGACCAACTGGTTGTGATTACAGGGCTTTCGGGGTCCGGCAAGTCTTCGCTCGCCTTCGATACGGTCTACGCCGAAGGCCAGCGCCGCTACGTGGAATCGCTCTCGGCCTATGCGCGCCAGTTCCTCGACATGATGGAAAAGCCGGATGTGGATCACATCTCGGGCTTGTCGCCGGCGATTTCCATCGAGCAGAAGACCACCTCGAAAAATCCGCGCTCCACTGTCGGCACGGTCACCGAGATCTACGACTACATGCGGCTGCTGTTTGCCCGCGTCGGCACCCCTTTCAGCCCGGCCACGGGCCTGCCGATCGAGGCGCAGCAGGTGCAGGACATGGTCGACCGGGTGATGGCGATGGAGGAAGCCACGCGGGCCTATCTTCTGGCGCCCATCGTGCGCGACCGCAAAGGCGAGTACCGCAAGGAATTTCTGGAGTTGCGCAAACAGGGCTTCCAGCGCGTCAAGGTCGATGGCGAGTTCCACGATCTCGACGAGCCGCCGGTGCTGGACAAGAAGTTCCGCCACGACATCGACGTCGTGGTCGACCGGATCGTCGTCAAAGAGGGGCTGGAGACGCGGCTCGCCGACAGTTTCCGCACGGCGCTCGATCTGGCAGACGGCATCGCCATCCTGGAGACCGGGCCGAAAGAGGGCGAGCCCGAGCGGATCACCTTTTCAGAGAATTTCGCCTGCCCGGTGTCGGGCTTCACGATCCCCGAGATCGAGCCGCGGCTGTTTTCCTTCAACGCGCCGTTTGGCGCCTGCCCCGAATGCGACGGGCTTGGGGTAGAGCTGTTTTTCGACGAGCGCCTGCTGGTGCCCGACCAGACGCTGACGGTTCCGGAATGCGCCGAGGCGCATTGGCCCGAAGGCGGCACACCCTTCTTCAAGCAAGCCATTGAAGCGATTGCCAAGCATTACGGGTTCGACAAACGCGCGCGCTGGAAGGATCTGCCGGAAGACATCCGGAATATCTTCATGTACGGCTCTGGCGACGACGAAATCCCGTTCCGTTTCGACGAAGGTGGCCGGGTCTACCAGGTGTCACGGCCCTACGAGGGCATCATACCCAATATGGAGCGGCGCTATCGCCAGACCGATTCCAATTGGATTCGCGAGAAGTTCGAGCGGTACCAGAACAACCGGTCCTGCCGCACCTGCGGCGGCTTCCGGCTGCGGCCCGAGGCGCTGGCGGTCAAGATCGCCGGGCTGCACGTGGGCCAAGTCGTTCGGATGTCGATCCGCGAGGCGTTCGACTGGTGCAAATCGGTGCCCGAGCACCTGACCAACCAGAAAAACGAGATCGCCCGCGCGATCCTGAAGGAAATTCGTGAGCGGCTGGGATTTCTCAATAATGTCGGGCTAGAGTACCTGACCCTGTCGCGCAACGCCGGCACGCTGTCGGGCGGCGAAAGCCAGCGGATCCGGCTGGCAAGCCAGATCGGCTCTGGTTTGACGGGCGTTCTTTATGTGCTGGACGAGCCGTCGATCGGCCTGCATCAGCGCGACAATGACCGGCTTCTGGGAACGCTGAAAAACCTGCGCGATCAGGGAAATACCGTGATCGTGGTCGAGCATGACGAGGAAGCGATCCGCGAGGCCGACTATGTCTTCGACATCGGCCCCGGTGCGGGCGTGCATGGCGGGCAGATCGTCGCCCAGGGCACACCGGCCGAGATCGCCGGCAACGCTGCCTCTATCACCGGGCAGTACCTGACCGGCAGTCGCGAGATTTCGGTGCCGGCCGAGCGTCGCAAGGGCAACAAGAAAAGCGTCACGGTGGTCAAGGCCACCGGCAACAACCTGCAAGAGGTGACCGCCAAGTTCCCGCTTGCCAAATTCGTCTGCGTGACCGGTGTCTCGGGCGGCGGCAAATCGACCCTGACCATCGAGACCTTGTTTAAGACCGCCTCGATGCGGCTCAACGGTGCGCGCCAAACACCCGCGCCCTGCGAAACGATCAAGGGGCTGGAACTTCTCGACAAGGTGATCGATATCGATCAGCGCCCCATCGGACGCACGCCGCGCTCGAACCCGGCGACCTATACCGGCGCGTTCACGCCGATCCGCGACTGGTTCGCAGGCCTGCCCGAGGCGAAAACCCGCGGCTACAAGCCGGGACGCTTTTCCTTCAACGTGAAGGGCGGGCGCTGCGAGGCCTGCCAGGGCGACGGCGTCATCAAGATCGAGATGCACTTTCTGCCGGATGTCTACGTCACCTGCGAAACCTGCCAGGGCAAGCGCTATAACCGCGAAACGCTCGAGATCAAGTTCAAGGGGCGTTCGATCGCGGATGTGCTGGATATGACGGTCGAGGACGCGCAGGAATTCTTCAAGGCGGTCCCGTCTATCCGCGAAAAGATGGACGCGCTAGTGAGGGTCGGGCTTGGATATATCAAGGTCGGCCAGCAGGCCACGACGCTGTCGGGCGGCGAGGCGCAGCGGGTGAAGCTGTCGAAAGAACTGGCCAAGCGGTCTACCGGCCGCACGTTGTACATACTTGATGAGCCCACAACCGGGCTGCACTTCGAGGACGTGCGCAAGCTATTGGAAGTGCTGCACGAACTGGTGGACCAGGGCAATACGGTCGTGGTGATCGAGCATAATCTCGACGTGGTCAAGACGGCCGACTGGATCATCGATATCGGCCCCGAGGGCGGCGATGGTGGCGGCAAGATCGTGGCCGAGGGCACGCCCGAAGCGGTTGCCGAGGTGCCGGCGAGCCATACCGGGCATTACCTCAAGGGAATGCTGAAATCGCGGCAGGTGGCCGCCGAGTGAGACGGGCAGGGGTCGCATTTTGCGCGCTTGTGCTCATGTCGTTGCCGGCGGCGGCCCAGCAACCCTACAGCGAGAGCCTTGTCGACTGCGCGAGCCTTGTGACGATCTCAAATCGCATGGATCCCAGCCGCGCCGAAGGGCGCAAGGGACAGGCGCTTCAGGACTATGGCAACCGCCTGCTTATCGGCGCGGTCCGGCAGGCAGAGATCGAGGGTCATTCGGACGCGGTCGGGCATGTGCGCGCCCTGGTCCTGCAAAAGAACGCCCATTGGGACGACAAGGGCATGATGTTCGTCTTCAGCGAGGAATTCCGCGACTGGATGAGCTATTGCCGGAAGTTCGCTCGGCACGTGGGCATCACGCCGCCCGCGCGCTGACGCGTCACCCGTTGCTGATCAGATCGACGAGACGGATGATCTCGATCACACGGCGGGTTTCGCGGTCCGCCCGGTAGACGACAGTTCCGTCCTTGTAATAGACCTCGCCTTCGCGCAGGCGCGGCAGGCGGTACTTGCTGCGGTCATAGACACGCTCGTACTTGTCGCCGACATAGTCGCCACGGGCCAGCCATTGCTCTGCGGTGACGCCCTTTTTCGCCTGTCCGGGCGGCACGCAGGCGGGGCTTTTCTTGGCAAGGCCCGGCGGGCAGCCCTTGGGGCCGGCATCGGCTGCGCCGGCGTTCAGGCCAAGTGCGAAAAGACCGGCGAGGGTCAGGGTAAGAATTCGCATAAGTAGGTCTCCTTTGCAGGGCATGTGCCGCATTTCGGAGCGGTTATGCGATAGCAAAGGGGCGATTCTTGGGCATGCGGCGGGAAGGCGCCTACCAGCGGCGCTTGTTGGCCTCGCGTGTGGCGTCGCCCAGCACGACCATGGTGTTTGGATCGACGCGCAGAATGCGGCGCTCGACCTTGTAATACCAAAAAGAGCCGTCGGACGGCGGCAGGCCCAGAAGCGCGGTGTTCAAAAGCACCTGGTACTCGCCCCGCGGCAGGATCGCGCCGACCTTGTGCAGCGGGTTCGGCTCGATCTTGCGCGCTTCAAGACACCGCGCGCCTTTGATGCGGCAGGCGGCATCGGCAGTGCCGACAAGACAGAGCCCGAGCAAAAGCCCGGCAGCCAGTGATTTCATGGACGCCCCCCAAGGCATTTGCGCGGAAAATGGCAGCCCGCGCGTTACATATCAGACCAAGGTTAGCAGAGACAGGCGCGAAAATCTACGCGCTGAGCGAGACCCAGACAGGAACATGATCCGAGGGTTTCTCGCGCCCGCGGACCTTTGCGTCGATCTGACAATCTTCAAGCAAATCAGCGCATTGCGGGGATAAAAGGAAGTGGTCGATGCGGATGCCGTCATTGCGGTTCCATGCCCCGGCCTGATAGTCCCAGAAGCTGTAGTGTTCGGGTCCGAGCCTGCGGGCGCGGAACGCCTCGGTGAAACCCAGGTTCAGCACCTCGCGAAAGGCCGCGCGGGCATCGGGGCGGGCCAGGGCATCATCGACCCAGGCCTCGGGGCGGGCGGCGTCTTCGTCCTGCGGAATGATGTTGTAATCGCCCGCCATCAACGCCGGTTCTTCAAGTGCCAGAAGCTCTGCGGCGCGCGCCTTCAGGCGGCGCATCCATCCAAGCTTGTAGTCGAATTTCGGCCCCGGTGCGGGGTTGCCGTTGGGCAGATAAAGCCCGCAGATCCGCACCGCGGCGGCCTTGCCCATGACGGTGGCCTCGATCCAGCGCGCCTGCTCGTCCTCGTCATCCCCCGGCAGGCCTCGGGTCACGTCCTCAAGCGGTAGCTTGGACAGAATCGCAACGCCGTTGAACGACTTTTGCCCATGGGTTTCAACGGTATAGCCAAGATCCTCGAAATGCTCGCGGGGAAAGGTCTCGTCGACCGACTTGATTTCTTGCAAGAGCACGATATCGGCGTCCGCCTCGTTCAGCCAATCGGTGAGCGCGCCGATACGGGCCTTGATGCCATTGATGTTGAAGGTGGCGATTTTCATGGGCAGGGGGCCTTTTGCCGGGGTCCTGGTACGCGGCGAAGTCTAGGGCGGATCGCGCGGGATGTCATACCCCAATCGGCGCTTATCCGAACGAGACAGCATCGGTATTTGCGCCGCACAGGACGACGCCGACACGTTCGCCGGGCGCGGGCGCGTAGGCGCCGGACAAGAGCGCGGCGAGGGCGGTCGCGCCGCCCGGTTCGGTGACGATGCGCGCCTGGTCCCACAGCGTCTGCCGGGCCTCTGCGATCGCGCTGTCGGGGACAAGAAGTGACGCGTTTACAGAGCTTTGCGCGATCGGAAACATCAGGTTTCCTACCTGCGCCGGGCCAAGGCTGTCGGCCGCGATCCCGCCGGCGGGCGCGGCGATGGGCCGGCCGGCTTCAAGTGCCATGTGAAGCGTTGGCGCGGCCTCGGGCTCTACCGCGACCACCTTCGCGTGACCCGCGACGTAAGCTGCGATGCCGCCGATCAGACCACCCCCGCCAACGGCGACCAGAAGCGTGTCGAGCGCGCAGTCTTCCATGAACTCCAGCGCGCAGGTGCCCTGGCCGGTCAGCGTTCCGACCTCGTCATAGGCATGCACCAGCCGCGCGCCGGTCTTTTCGGCATAGGCGTGGGTGGCGGACATCAGCTCATCAAAGCCGCCGTCGACCGGCTCGACCTCGGCGCCGAAGCTCTTGATCCGGTCGATCTTGGCTTTCGGCGTGAACGAGAACACGAAAATCTTGCATTTTGCGTTCATGCGGCGCGCGGCCCAGGCAAGCGCAGCCCCGTGATTGCCGCCAGAGGCGGCGACGACGCCGGCCTCGGGCACCGGCGCGGTCATCAGGTTGTAGGTCGCGCCGCGCGCCTTGAAGCTCCCGGAATATTGAAGAAATTCAAGCTTTAGTGCGATGGGGCTCAGGTTCGGGTCAAGCCCGAGATTGGCAGCGGAAACCGTCAGAACCGGCGTGCGCCGAATATGCGGCGCAATGATCGGATAGGCGGCATTGATGGCGTCGCGGGTCACCGCGTGAGGTATCGTCATCGGGGCAGGATCCTTGAGATTTCGCCCAAGGAACCGCAAGGCCGGGCAAATGTAAACGCCGCAAGACGCGGTGTCTGCACCATGGCTACCTTTCGGCCGACACCTGTCGGACTTTTGGACCGTTTTTTGCCCGCCCGACGGCGGGCCAGCACGCCGTCGCCGCCGCGTCACGGAAACATGATGTGATCGGCCACCGGCGTGCGCTAAGGTGGCGATATGAATAAACTCATTTTTCCCGCGTTGGTGGCGCTGTGCCTGAGCGCCGTGGCAGCGCTTGCCGGCCCCGAGCGCTATCTCCTGGATGCCGAGAAGTCCAAGGTCGGCTTTGCCGTCCCGTTTGGCCCAGACAGGATCAGGGGCACGTTTCCGGTTCGCGAGGCCGATATCGTTCTGGATTTCGAGCGCGCTTCGAACAGCACCGTGTCGGTGGTTCTGGACGTGGGCCAGGCGCAGGCCAACTTTCCCTTCGCCACGCAGGCGATGCGCGGCCCCAAGGTGCTGGCCGCTGACACGCATCCAGACATCACCTTCGTCAGCCGGTCGGTGGCGGCCCAGGACGGCGGCGCGATCGTCAGCGGCGATATCACGATCCGCGGCGTGACCCGGCCGATCGATTTGCGGGCGGATGTGTTCCGGCCCAAGGGCACCGAGCTGGGCGACCGGGCGGTGCTGTCGGTGGTGCTGTCGGGCAATGTCGCGCGCAGCGATTTCGGCGCGACCGGCTGGGCCGATCTTGTCGGCGACACCGTGACGCTCGATATTAGGGTGCAGGTCAACCAGGCGAAGTGACGAGGCGCGGCGCGATGAATACCGAAACCCGATATGGCTGGGTGTCCCGGCTGATCCACTGGCTGATGGCCCTCGGCGTGATCGCCATGCTGGGGCTCGGCGCCTATATCGTGCGGATGGAGGTGGGGTTTTCGAACCTTTGGCTGTTCGGGGTGCACAAGTCGATCGGCATGATGCTTTTTGCGCTGATCATTCTACGGCTGATCTGGCATCGCATCTCGGCGCCGCCCGCGCCGATGCCGGCCGAGGCGGCCTGGCAGGACAGTGCGGCGCGCATCGCGCACCGGTCGTTTTACGTGCTTTTGGTGCTGATCCCGATCTTCGGCTATATCGGCAGCGCGGCATCGGGGCTGGATGTTCTGCTCTTTGAGCGCTGGAAGGTGCCATCGGTCGTGCCGGTGTCCGAGGCGTGGGAGGATGGCGCATTTCTCGTCCACAGCATTCTGACCAAGTTGCTGGCGGCGCTGGTTCTGATCCACATAGCTGCGGCGATCAAGCGGCGCGATGGGACGTTGCGGCGGATGCTGTTGGGCTCGGCCGAGGCGCGCGTCGCCTGAAGCGCCGGCGCAGGGTCAGAGGCAGGCCGGATCACCGGGATCGCCGGGATCAGGATCGGCCGGCGGGGACGCATCGGGATCGGGCTCGGTGCCGCATCCGCCGGGATCGGTGGAGCCGCCGCCCGAGCCGCCAGAGCCGCCGCCACCGGCCGTGTCGCTGCCACCTGAGCCGGTATCGGTGCCGCCGTCGGTGCCGCTGTCGGTGCCGGTATCGCCGCCGGTATCGGTCGTTTCGCCGCCGCCGCTGTCGCTTTCGCCGCCATCGCCGCCGCCATCGCCGCCCACGTTGATGATCACATCGCCGTCGCCCGAACCGCCTGAGGAAGAACCGCCGCTTCCGCCGCCGACATCGCCCTGGCTGGAGCCCGAAGTCGCGGCCTCGTAATAGCCTGCGTTGTTGTAGCCTCCGCCGCCAAGCATGGTCTCGGCGGCCTCGACATTGGTCCCGACACGTACCGAGGCCTCGCTCGAACCCTCGCCAACGCCAAAGGCCACGGTTCCGGCGATCATCAGCGCAAACGCGGTGAGTACGACAAAG
The DNA here is from genome assembly GCA_013003075.1 of Paracoccaceae bacterium. Classification (GTDB taxonomy): domain Bacteria; phylum Pseudomonadota; class Alphaproteobacteria; order Rhodobacterales; family Rhodobacteraceae; genus JABDLJ01. The sequence continues at coordinate 16,217 of JABDLJ010000037.1, read as the reverse complement.
TCCGACGATACGGCGCCGGAGGCGCAAGTCAGGAAGTTGCGAAAGCCCGGGTTGGTGTCCTGGGGAGTTTCGGGGGCTGGGTCCGCGGGGAATTCAAACATGGCACTCACAACACTAAGAAAACGCGATCATTTACACAGTATTCACCACGACCGCAGTCGACTTTAGACAGCGGGCATTGGCGAAAAAGGGCCATGATTGCGGCGATTTGAGGGGTTTGGTTCAAAGGCCTGCATAGACCCCGCTGCATTCAGCGATTGTGCCGTGGCGCAAGTGTCCTTCAGGCTGGCCGTGCCGCGATACGGACCTGACGAGCGAGAGGCCAAGAGCGCCGGGCGCCAAGGGGTGAGGCGCCCGGCAGGGGGCTAATGGCCCCCGTTCAGCCGGCCTGAGCGGCCTTTCCGCGTCGGCGGGTGCGGCGCAGACCGAAACCGGCCAACCCCAGGCCAGAGAGCATGAGAAGCGCGGTTGCGGGAAGCGGTACCGGCGCAATCTCGGTGACCGAAATGGTCAGGTAGCTGAACGCCGAGGGGCGTGAGGTGAAGTCGATCAGGTCGGCATCGCCGAGGATATCACCGGTGGCAAGCGTCGCGCCGGCAAAGGCGGCCAGGGACTGTCCCGGGCCGACAACGCCGCCCTCAGGATCGCCGAGGCTGATATCCTGACCGGCCACGAACGCAGAGCCGGTCAGCCCGTTCACCTCGGTTCCGGCGTCATAGATCGACGTGCCGGTGATCGTGAAGACCCGGTCGCCCAGGAATTCGCCGGCATCGTTGAAAAGCTGGAAGGCCAGCGGGTCGTCATTGCCGACAAAGGTATCGTTGGAGGGCAGCACCATCGCAAGGAAGCTGAGAAACAGCGCCTCGGTTGCGGTGATGTCAACGATCTGCGAGACGCTCTCGCCCGGCTGCACCGGCGGCGGGCCGGCGGGCGAGGCAAAGACCGTAGTGGTGGCATCGGCGTCCGCGGCAAGCGCATCTGCGGCAAGCCCGCCCGTCGCGCCCGTCTCGGCGAGGGCTTCAAGGTTTGCGCTGGCGGCCGATCCCGCATCGAAGGCGTCATAGCTGCTGTCGTGGATGGCGGTGAAGACCGGCGTGGCGCTTAGCCCGCCGGGCTCTTGGGTGTTGATGACGGTAATGTTGAGGGTTGTCGCGGCAGCGGCTGAAGCCGCCAGGCTGACGCCGACAATAGCGCCCAGCCCGGTGCCGGCCCGCAGCAGGTTAATGGTCCTCATGAAAAAGCTCCTGTTGTAGATTTTTTGTCCCCACGCCCGGAAATGAGGTGAGAAGGTCAGCTTAGGAGCAACCCGCGCTCACACCTGCGCACAAGCCGGTGAGGCGGGCGCATCTCCGGCAAACGTGAAGGGTCGTGAGGCCGCGGAGTGCGGGCCGGGGCGCCTTACATCGAAAAGCTGGTGCCGCAGCCGCAGCTGGAGGTCGCGTTGGGATTTTCGATCACGAACCGCGCGCCGATCAGCTCTTCGGAGAAGTCGATCACGGCGCCGGCAAGGAACGGCAACGACACGGCATCGACCAGAACCCGCTGGCCAGAGCCTTCCAGAACGAGGTCATCGTCGGCCGGATCGTCCAGCTTGATGTCGTACTGAAAGCCCGAGCAGCCGCCGCCCTCGACCGCCACGCGCAGTGCCTTGGGCGCCGCGGCGCCGTCATTGATCTCGGCCAGGCGCGCAAAGGCACGGTCGGTCACTTTGGGGGGCAGGTTGAGATCCATCGTCGGGCACTCCGGCGTTTTTATTGCGGGCAAGGTGGTATATATGGGCCGCGGGACAGTTGGGCAAGAACGGGCAGGCGATGCAAAAGCCATATGCGAGCCGCGCGAGCGAAAGCCGTGGACGGCGCTACCGCGAAGAGGAAAGCACCTTCCGGTCGTGCTTTCAGCGGGACCGCGACCGGATCATCCATTCCAGCGCGTTCCGGCGTCTCAAGCACAAGACGCAGGTCTTCATCGAGCACGAGGGCGACTATTATCGCACCCGCCTGACCCATTCGATCGAAGTGGCGCAGGTGGCGCGGACGATCGCCGGCGCTTTGGGGCTGAACGGCGAGCTGACCGAGGCGCTGGCGCTGGCGCATGATCTGGGCCACACGCCCTTCGGCCATACCGGAGAGGACGCGCTGTCGGCGCTGATGGCGCCCTATGGCGGGTTTGACCACAATGCCCAGGCGATCCGGATCGTCACCTCGCTGGAGCGTCACTATGCCGAGTTCGACGGGCTCAACCTGACCTGGGAGACGCTGGAGGGGCTGGCCAAGCACAATGGACCCATTGCGCCGCTGCGCAGCGACGGTCGGCTCACCGGCGATCTGCCCTGGGCGCTTGCGGCCTATAATGCCGAACACGACCTTGAACTGCATACCCATGCCAGCGCCGAGGCGCAGGTGGCCGCGATCGCCGACGATGTGGCCTACAACCACCACGATTTGCATGACGGGTTGCGGGCCGAGCTGTTTTCCACAGACGAGCTGGCCGAATTGCCGCTTCTGGGCGATTGCTTTGCACGGGTCGATGCGCGCTATCCGGGGCTCAACTACTATCGCAGGCGGCACGAGGCGTTGCGCCGGTTCTTCGGGCTTCTGGTCGAGGATGTGATCGCGGTGGCCGAACGCAACCTTGCTGAAATCGACCCGAAATCGGTGACCGATGTGCGGCTGGCCGGGCGCGGCGTGATCCGGTTCTCGGGTCCGGTGTTCGAGGATCTGAAAGTGATCCGCCAGTTTCTGTTCGAGCGCATGTACCGGGCGCCCGACGTGGTGGCGATGCGCGCCGAGGTGACGGATGTGATCAACGCGCTCTTTCCGTTCTTTCTGGCCCATCCCGAAGAGCTGCCCAAGCAGTGGCGCAAGGATGTCGAAGACGCCAAGGACGACACCGCCCTGGCGCGTATCGTCAGCGACTACATCGCTGGCATGACCGACCGGTTTGCCCTGCAAGAGCACGCGCGGCTTCTGGGATAACGGGGCAGGGCGCTCGGGGGGTTCTCAGATCTTGCCGGTGCGGACCCGTGCTGGCCTGAAGCTGATCGATGCGCGCGCCAAGCGCGTCGCGCCCCGGCCCGGTGGGCATCGTGTGCCCGGCGCCGGGCAGGAAGGCGTGCTTGCGGCGGTCGGCTTGCGGCTTTGGAACGCTCAGCCCGCCGACCAGTTCGGCAAGGTCGGGAATGGCCTCGAAACAAGGCCGAAGATCGATACTGGCGGCCACGAGGCTCAGCTTGGTGCGGACGCATTTCCCGCAAGTTTCGCAGTTGCCGCTGGTGTATTTGGCCGCGTGGCAGACCGAGATGTGCGTCTTCAGGCGCGGATGATCGCGCGCAATCGCGCCGATCGCCGCCACGCGGGCGCGCAGATCGGCAAAGCCGGGATTGGCCGCACCGGGACAATCGGCGCCGGCGATCTGCATGCCGTGGCTGCCCCGACGCGCTTTTGCGGCTTGCGTTGCGGCGTACGTGGAAGCGACGCCGCCGCAGAGGCCTAACAGACCCGCCGCATGATTTTGGGCCGGTGCCGGCTCTTGCCCCGCAGGCCTGGGCAGTGCGATCGGACAGCAGCGGCTTGCGTGCGCGCTTTCGATGGTCTCGCCGGCCTGTCTGACCGCGTCCAGCGCTGCGTCCGAGACCGGCAGATCCCAGCGCAGATCCAGATCATGCGCCAACGCCAGCACCGCGGCGCCGAGACGGGCGAAATCCGCCGTGCCCGTATCTGGCCGAGAGACGAACTCAGAGCGCGGCGCGTAAGACATCTCGCCCACCGAGCCATGCGCTGTCGCCCCGCCTTGCCGCAGATCGACCTGTACCGGCCTACGGGGTTTGCGCGGCGTGAACTTTTAGGCCAGTGTTCCGAGCAGCGTTTCTCGGGCCTTGCCCGGTCCAGGATCGGAAGGCGGCGCGGCTTTGGCGACGCCCCGTTGACGATGCCGCGGCGCAAATATAGGCCTGTCGCGAAACCGAGGACCAGCCCAGATGAACCTATTTGCGGAAATTCGTACAACCGTCGTCGAAACGTTGGATGCGATGGTGGCCGATGGCGCGCTTCCGGGCGGGCTGTCATACGGCGCGGTCGCGGTAGAGCCGCCGCGCGATCCCGCGCATGGCGATATGGCAACCAATGCCGCGATGGTGCTGGCGCGGCCTGCCAACATTCAGCCGCGGCAGATCGCCGAGGCCCTGGCGGCGCGGCTGATGGAGGATCCGCAGATCGCCAGCGCCGTGGTGGCGGGGCCGGGGTTTCTGAATATCAACCTGGCACCGGCGCTCTGGCACGATATCGTCTCCGAAGCGATCGATGCCGGGCCGGCCTTCGGCCATTCGGGCATGGGCGCGGGCGTGAAGGTGAATGTCGAGTATGTCTCGGCCAATCCCACCGGGCCGCTTCATGTCGGGCATACGCGCGGCGCGGTCTTCGGCGATGCGCTGGCCAAGTTGCTGCAGTCGGCCGGCTACGAGGTGACGCGCGAGTACTACATCAACGATGGCGGTGCGCAGGTCGATGTGCTGGCGCGCTCTGCCTATGAACGCTACCGCGAGGCGCACGGCCAGAGCCCCGAGATCGCCGAGGGTCTTTATCCCGGCGACTACCTGATTGCCGTGGGCGAGGCGCTCAAAGAAGCCTATGGCGATGCGTTCCTGGACAAGGGCGAGGATGTCTGGCTGGAGACGGTTCGCGAATTTGCCACGGACGCGATGATGGGTCTCATCCGTGAGGATCTTGCAGCGCTCGGCATCACGATGGACCGTTATTTCTCGGAAAAAGCGCTTTACGGGTCGGGCCGGATTGAGCAGGCGATTACGCTTCTGGACCAGAAGGGGCTGATCTATACCGGCACGCTGGAGCCGCCCAAGGGCAAGCTGCCCGAGGATTGGGAGCCGCGCGAGCAGACGCTGTTCCGCTCGACCGCGCATGGCGACGATGTCGACCGCCCGATCAAGAAATCCGACGGCGCCTGGACCTATTTCGCGCCGGATATCGCTTATCACTACGACAAGATCCGGCGCGACTATGACGAGTTGATTGACATCTTCGGTGCCGATCACGGCGGCTATGTCAAGCGCATGAAGGCGGCCGTCAGCGCGCTTTCGGACGGATCTGTGCCGCTCGATGTCAAGCTGACGCAGCTGGTGCGGCTCTACAAGGACGGCGCGCCGTTCAAGATGTCAAAGCGCGCGGGAACCTTCGTCACCCTGCGGGACGTTGTCGATATGGTCGGCGCCGATGTCACCCGTTTCGTTATGCTGACGCGCAAGAACGACGCGCCGCTCGATTTCGATTTCGACAAGGTGGCCGAGCAGTCCAAGGACAACCCGGTGTTCTATGTCCAGTACGCCCATGCCCGGGTCAAGTCGGCGTTGCGCAAGGTCGAAGAGGCCGGCTTGCCGATCTCGGACCATCCAAAGCTGGAGGATGCCGCCGAGTTCGCCGTCGCCCGCAAGATCGCCGAGTGGCCCCGGCTGGTCGAGATCGCGGCCCGCAATCACGAACCGCACCGGGTGGCATTCTACCTTTACGAGCTTGCCTCGGAGTTTCACGCGCTTTGGAACCGGGGCAACGACAATCCCGCACTGCGCTTTGTCCAGGAAGACGATCCTGATGCAACAGCGGCGAAAATTGCCCTACCGCGGGCCGTAGCCGTTGTTATTTCTGCAGGATTGGGTATTCTTGGCGTGCATCCGGCGGACGAGATGCGCTGATCAACAGCCACCGCCGCCGAATGACGCAGGCAATATAATCGCCGGAGAGCACCGGCGGAGCAGTGAGGCGGGTATGACAGACGTTGATTTCGACGATTACTACGAGTCCGACACCGAAGCCCTTGTGGGGTCGGTGGCGACATTGATGAACTGGACGGGCGCGGTCCTGTCGATGGTTCTGATCGGTGGCCTTGGATACTGGGGCTACACCTTGCTGGTGCGCGATGTGGCCGGGGTTCCGGTCGTGCGCGCCATCGAGGGGCCGATGCGGATCGCCCCGGTCGATCCCGGCGGCGCGCAGGCCGAATACCAGGGCCTGTCGGTGACGCGGGTCGCCGTGGAAGGCGCGGCCGAAGCGCCGACCGAGCAGGTGGTTCTGGCCCCTGCGCAGGTCAACCTGGAAGAAGAGGACCTTCCGGTTGCGGCGCTGATCCCTTCTGATCCACTGGAAGACAGCACGCTGGCCTCTGGCGGCGCGGTCGGGCTTCCCAGCGCCGAGACAGGCGGCGGCGAGGCCCCTGTCGCCTCGGCCATCGAGATGGCGCTCGCCGAGGCTCTGGGCGAGGAAATCGCGCAGGAGAACGGCGCGCAGGTGGTTCTGGCCTCGGCCAGCGGCGCCAGCCTGGTGCCGCCTTCGGTGCGCGGGGTCGCGGTGTCGCCGCGGCCGATGATCCGGCCGGCAAGCCTGGTGCAGACGGTCAGCGTGCGATCGGTGTCATCGGTGCCGACCGCCAGCACGCTGGATCTGGGCCCGGGCGATATCGCGCCCGGCGCGCGCCTGGTGCAGCTTGGCGCCTTTCCCACGCCCGAGGCCGCGCACGAGGCCTGGGACAAGCTGGGAGCGCAGTTCGCCGACTATTTCGGTGACAAGCAGCGGCTGGTGCAGGAAGCCAAGGCGGGCGGCAAGACCTTCTACAGGTTGCGCGCGGTTGGCTATGAGGATCTGTCGGATGCGCGGCGGTTCTGCGCGGTCCTGGTGGCCGGCAGCGCCAACTGCATCCCCGTGATCCACCGCTAAGCGGCATGGCCGGGCCCGGCGCCTTTATCAGCGGCTGCGCGGGCCCGCACCTGACCTCGGGCGAGGCGGCGTTCTTCAAGGACGCTCAGCCCTGGGGCTTTATCCTGTTTGCCCGCAATATCGAGGATGCCGCGCAGCTGCGCCGGTTATGCGGCGATCTGCGCGCCTCGTTGGGCCGCGATGCGCCGATCCTGATCGACCAGGAAGGCGGGCGCGTGCAGCGGCTTCGTCCGCCGCTGGCGCGGGCCTGGCATCCACCGCTGACCCAGGTGCAACAGGCCGGTCCGGAGGCGGCGGCGCGCTCGATGTATCTGCGCTATGCGCTGATCGGGGCCGAGCTGCGCGGCTTCGGGATCGACACCAACTGCGCGCCGATGCTCGATGTGGCGCGTAAGGCAACCCATCCGTTTCTGCGCAACCGCTGTTATGGCTTCGAGCCCGCCCCCGTGGCCGAGATCGGGCGCGCGGTGGCCACGGGTCTTCTGGCCGCGGGCGTCCTGCCGGTGATGAAGCACATCCCCGGACACGGGCGGGGGCAGGTCGACAGCCACAAAGAGCTGCCCGTGGTGGGTGCCGGCCCCGATGAGCTTTCGGCGGTCGATTTCGCGCCGTTCCGCGCGCTGGCCGACCTGCCGCTGGCGATGACCGGGCACCTGGTCTATTCGGCGTTGGATACCCAGGCGGCGACAGTCTCGGCGCGGATGATCGCGCTGATCCGGCAAGAGATCGGCTTTGCCGGCCTGTTGATGACCGACGACATCAACATGGAGGCGCTTGGTGGTACGAGCGCCGAGCGGGCGCGGGCCGCGATCTCTGCGGGTTGCGATCTGGTGCTGCACTGCAATGGCGCTTTGGACGAGATGCAGGCGGTGGCCACCGAGGCCGGGCATTTGCCCGCCGAGGCCGAGTTGCGCGGCCAGAACGCGCTTGCGCTTCGCGCGGCGGCAGGGTCCATTGACATTGCGGGCGCCGAGGCCGAGCTTGAGGCGCTTTTGAAGGGCCAGGTTTATGACACCGAGTGACGAGACATCCGGGGGCGCGACGGTCGTGTCGGTGCACGAGCGGCTTGCGTCCGAAGCGCTGATCGTCGATGTCGACGGTTTCGAGGGCCCGCTCGATCTGCTCTTGACGATGTCGCGCACGCAGAAGGTGGATCTTCGGAAGATCTCGGTGCTGCATCTGGCCGAACAGTACCTTGCGTTCATCAACCAGGCGCGCGATCTGCGCATCGAGCTTGCAGCCGATTACCTGGTGATGGCGGCCTGGCTGGCGTTTTTGAAATCGCGCCTCTTGCTGCCGCCCGATCCGGCGGACGAGGGTCCGTCGGGCGAAGAGCTGGCCGCGCATCTGGCCTTCCAGCTGGAGCGGCTGTCGGCGATGCGCGAGGCGGCGGCCAAGCTGATGGCGCGCGACCAGAAGGGCCGCGATTTCTTTGCGCGCGGCATTCCCGAGGACGTCACGCGCGTGCGCCGGGTCACCTACACGGCGACGCTTCTGGACCTGATGCAGGGCTATGCGCGGATCCGCACCCGCGATGAATTCCGCCCTTTCACGATGGATCGGCGCTATGTTCTGACCATGGAAGAGGCGCTGGACCGGATGCGGCACCTCATTGGCTTTGCCGGCGAGTGGGCGGACCTGACTTCGTTTCTGCCCGAGGGCTGGGAGACCGACCCCGCGCGCCGGCGCTCGGCCACGGCGGCCACCTTCGCGGCAAGCCTTGAGCTTGCCAAGGCCGGCAAGGTAGAGATCCGCCAGAGCGACCCGTTCGCGCCCATTCAGATGCGCAGGCGTCCCCAAAGCGATGGCTGAGACCGATGGCTGACGAGACCGAAGAGAGCCTGTTCGAGGCGCCGCCGATGGGCGAGCAGGAGCGGATGGTGGAAGCCATCCTGTTTGCCAGCGCCGAGCCGGTGGGCATTCCCGAGTTGAACGCGCGGATGCCGCATGGCGCCGATGCGGTCGAGGCCATCGGCCATCTGCGCAAGCGCTACGAGGGCCGCGGCGTGCAGGTCGTCAAGGTGGGCGATGCCTGGGCGATCCGCACCGCGTCCGATCTTGGGTTTTTGATGCAGAAAGAGACTGTCGAGACCCGCAAGCTGAGCCGGGCGGCGATCGAAACGCTGGCGATCATTGCCTATCACCAGCCGGCAACCCGCGCCGAGATCGAGGAGATCCGCGGCGTGTCGGTGTCGCGCGGCACTATCGATCAGCTTCTGGAGCTGGAATGGATCCGTCTCGGCCGCCGGCGGATGACGCCCGGGCGCCCGGTGACGTTTGTGGTCACGCAAAGCTTTCTTGACCATTTCGGACTGGAATCGGCGCGCGATCTTCCCGGGCTTAAGGAATTGCGCTCGGCCGGGCTTCTCGACAGCCGCCCCGCGCCCGGCGCTGCGGAGGACGAGCGCGACGAGAACGACGAGCAATCGGACATGTTCGAGGGCGCCGCAGAGGATGACGACGGCGGCGATGTGTTCGGCGAGGAGGCATCTGAGCCCGAAGATGCGGACGCGGAGGACGAGCGATGACCCTGCAACGGCTTTTCACCAGGATCCTGGGCCGCGCGCTGTCGCGCGCCATGCGCGGCGTGGGTCAAAGCGGCGGTTCCGGCGCGGGCGCTGAGGCTGATCGCCCGATGAGCGCGGCAGAGCGCGCCGAGGCGAAGGCTGCGCGGCAGGCGGCCAAGCGGGCGCGCCAGGCGGTTCGGGCGGCGCGCCGGATCGGGCGGCCCTGAAGAGCGTTTTCATGCCTCCGGCGGAGGTATTTTGGGCCAGATGAAAGCCGGAGCGCTTGCTGGACGTACGCCTTAGATCACTTTGAAATGTTTGGAGAGTTTCAGGCCCTGGCCTTGGTAATTGGAGGCAATCGAGGCGCCGTAGAGCGCCTTTGGGGTGGCCGCCATCGCCTCGTAGACGAGCCGGCCGACGATCTGGCCATGCTCCAGGACGAACGGCGCCTCGTGGCAGCGCACTTCCAGTACGCCGCGGGAGCCGGCGCCGCCGGCCTCGGCCCAGCCGAACCCGGGGTCGAAAAAGCCGGCGTAGTGGACGCGGAACTCTCCGACCATGGCCATGTAGGGCGCCATTTCGGCGGCGTGGGTGGGCGGAATGGTGACCGCCTCGCGGCTGACGAGGATGTAGAAGGCGCCGGGATCGAGAATGATGCGGCCGTCGGTGGTGCGGATCTCTTCCCAGTATTCGCCGGGCTCGTACTGACCGATGCGGTCGAGATCGATCACGCCGGTATGCGGTTTGGCGCGGTAGCCGACCAGATCGCCTGTCTTGGGGCGCAGATCCACCGAAAAGCCCAACCCCTGACCGATCACGGGATTGCCGTCGACCAGCGGGCTGGCCTGGTGCAGCGTGAGAAGTTCGGCATCGGTCAGCACCGCCTGGCCCTGGCGAAAGCGGATCTGGTTGAGGCGCATGCCGGGCCGTACCAGCACCGAGAAGGAGCGCGGACAGATCTCGGCGTAAAGCGGGCCGGAATAGCCGTCGGGGATCCGGTCGAACTCTGTCCCGCCATCGGTGATCAGGCGGGTCAGAAGATCGAGCCGGCCGGTCGAGGATTTGGCGTTTGCGATCGCCTCGGTTCCGGGCGGCAGATCGAGATGCTCCATCAGCGGCATGACGTAGACGCAGCCCTTTTCGAGCACCGCGCCGCCCTCGAGGCTGATCTGGTGCATGGCGAAATCATCGAGCCGGTCAGCGACGCGGGCGCCTTCGCCGGTCAGGAAGCTGGCGCGCACACGGGTGGCGGTTGCGCCGAGGCGCAGATCGAGAGAAGAGGGCTGGACCTGCTGGGGGAGAATATCGGGCGTGGCCGCGATGGTGCCGGCCGCGATCATCTCTGTCAGTGCCGTATCCGGCAGAACCCCGGTCATGCGCCCCATCCTTTATGCGCCAGCGCCCGCCGCCATTGTGGGGCGCGGGCGCGGGTGAGTTGGTCGGGCTAGCAGGACTCGAACCTGCGACCTTCCGTCCCCCAGACGGACGCGCTACCAGGCTGCGCCATAGCCCGACGCTGGCCTTTCATACTGATATTGCGCGCAGGGGCAAGAAGGAATTGGAGCGGGCGGCGCCGGCGCGCGGGTTACGCGATGCGGCCGTAAAAGCCCAGTTGCTCGGTTTCGCTGAACCGCGCGCCAGGCGCTTCGTAGTAGGTCAGGACCGCGATCATGCGGGCTTGGGCGCCCTTGACCGGGGTGACGCGGTGCGGGGTGTTGACGCCGCGAAAGACGTTCAGCGTGCCGGGCGCGACCTGCATCTGTATCTTCTGAGGGTCCTTGCCCGCCAAAAGCCGTGCGACGCCGTCATAGTTGGGATCTTTCGCGCTGCGCAGATCGGTGCGGTATTCGAAGACGCCGCCCGCCTGCGGTTCCTGAAGCAGCAGCGTGACGGTGAATTCGGAGCGGTCGAAATGCCAGTTGAGCGCCTGGCCTTCGGCGTAGCTCATAACGTTGAAGGCGGCCAGCGGATCGGCCATCGGAAAAAGCGCGGGCTTGTCCATCACGGTTGCCAGAAAGCGCTGCAATTGCGGCATGTTATAGACATAGGCGACGGGGCTGTCCTGAAGCTGGTCGGCGCACAGCGTGTTGTGGGAGGTCTTAAAGACCGTCAGGGCAGGGTGATCGTCCGCCAGGCCCTCTACGGCCTTTTTGAAATAGATGTTGTGCCGGCGCGCGTGGGTGAAGGACGAGTTGGCCATGCGCGGCGCAAGGCGCTGCGCTTCGGCTTGCGCGGTCTCGGGGTGGATGAAACCGGGCAGGTTGAAAAGGCCATCGCGCGTAAGCTCGGATTTGCAGCGCTGAACCAGGCGCGCATAGCTGCGGCTTTGAGGGCGGTCCAGCGGGTAGCGGCCGAGATTGACGAAACCTGACATTGTGCTGCGGCCGCGTTCCGGGGCCTAGCCCATGCGCTGCCGGAGCGCGGCAAGCTCGTCACAGATTTGCGACAGGGCGGCCTTGTGCGCGGCAAGCTCTTTGGGCGCGACAGTGCCCAGCCGGGCGGCGACGCCGGGGGCTGCGGGATAGCCAGGATCGGTGTCCTCGGGATCGTGCTCCGGCACATCGGGGGTGGCCGGGATCCCGGGCGCTGGCTGGGCCTCGGCCGATGCAGGCTCTGCTGCTGCGGGCTCGGTCATGTCAGGCTCGGCGGTGACGGCGCGGGCGGCTTCGGCTTCGGCTGCGATTTCGGGATCGAGCTCGCGCTCTAGCTCCGGGACACCGCCGCGGCTGCCCAGAAACGGCAGCTCGGGGTCAGCGGTGTCATCGGCGCCGGCGGCGCGCGAGGATCCGAAATGGATGCGCGCCGGGGCGTCGCTGACCGGTGCGGGCTCGGTGGCGTCGGGTTCGGCTTCTGCGGCCTCGGGCTTTGCCGCGGGGGCCGCGCCGGGGCCACTGGCCATTTCGGTCGCGGGCCCGGTGTCGGGCGCGGCGGGCTCGGGTTCGGCGGCCTCTAGCGGGTCAGTTTCGCTTGCCGGTGTCTCGGCTTGGGCCGCTTCGGCGGCATCGGGCGCGGCGGCTGCCGGCGGTGCCGGCGTCTTCGGCACCAGCGTTGCCTCGTCGATCAGATCGACGGGCGCGGCGATGGCCGCCTCGCGCTCTTTGGCCTCGAAGGCGATCACGTCCGCCGATTGGGAATCGAGCGGTTGCGACAGTGCGGCGACGTATTTGACGCCCTCTTCGCGCAGAAGCTTCTGCGCACCGCGGATGGTCATGCCGTCTTTGTGCAGGAGTTTCTTGATGCCGCCGATCAACTGCATGTCGGTGGGCCGATAGTACCGCCGGCCCCCGGCGCGTTTCACCGGCTTGACCTGTGCGAACCGGCTTTCCCAGAAGCGCAGCACATGGGTCGGAACGTCAAGCCACTCGGCCACCTCGGAGATGGTCCGAAATGCGTCAGGCGACTTTTCCATGAAATTACCGTTTGTTGCCAGCGGCCACGCGATCTTTCATCAGATGCGAGGGGCGGAATGTCAGAACCCGGCGAGGGTGGATCGGCACTTCTTCCCCGGTCTTGGGGTTGCGGCCGATGCGGGCCGCCTTGTCACGCACGCTGAAGGTGCCGAAGGAAGAGATCTTGACCGAATGCCCCGCGGACAACGCGTCGGACATATGGCCGAGCACGCTTTCGACAAGCTGGGCGCTTTCGTTTCGGGAGAGACCGACTTCGCGGAACACCGCTTCGCTCAGGTCCATGCGCGTTAATGTATTGTCGCTCATCACTCTCCCCTTTTTCGTTATATTCCTGCGAGAATAGGACCCGGAGATTTTCCGAGTCAATATCAACCCCTTAGACAATGCGCTTAAACAGCAATTACCAGCGCAGAACCACCGATCCCCAGGCCAGACCGCCGCCAATTGCCTCGATCACGACCAGATCATGCGTCTTGATCTGGCCCCGCTGGCACCCAACCGAGAGCGCCAGGGGAATCGATGCCGCCGACGTATTGCCGTGATCCTGCACCGTGACGACCACGCGATCCATCGGAACGCCCATCTTCTGGGCGGTCGATTTGATGATGCGCAGGTTGGCCTGGTGCGGCACGATCCAGTCCACGTCTTCGCCCGTCAGCCCGATCTTGCCAAGCGCGGTATGCGCCGTGGCGGCGAGCTTTTCGACGGCATGGCGGAAGACCTCTTTACCCTCCATCCGCAGATGTCCGGTGGAATTGGTCGACACGCCGCCATCGACGTAAAGCAGATCCTTGTAGCGGCCGTCCGAATTGAGATCGGTGGCGAGGATACCGCGATCGGCATTGGTGCCGTCGCCCTCGCCAGCTTGCAGCACGACCGCGCCGGCGCCGTCGCCGAACAGGACCGAAGTGCCACGGTCGGACCAGTCCATCAGCCGCGAGAAGGTCTCGGCCCCGATCACCAGCACGGTCTTGGCCTGACCCGAGACGATCATCGCGTTGGCGTTTGCCAGCGCGAAGACAAAGCCGGCGCAAACGGCTTGCACGTCGAACGCATAGCCGCTTTCCATGCCGAGCGCGCCCTGCACCATGGTGGCGGCCGAGGGAAAGGTCAGGTCCGCCGTCGAGGTGGCGACGATCAGCGCGTCGACATCGCCCGGCAAGAGCCCGGCATCGTCCAGTGCGGCGCGGGCGGCGCGGGTGGCCAGGTCAGAGGTGGTTTGCCCCTCGGCGGCGAAGTGGCGCCGCTCTATCCCCGAGCGCGAGCGGATCCATTCGTCCGATGTGTCGACCCAATTTTCAAACTCGGCGTTTTCGACGACCCGGTCGGGAAGATAATGCCCGACGCCGCGGATCTGGGCGCGCAGTGTCATTGGGAGGGTTCGCTCTGTTCTTGCTCTTGATCGTCATCTTGGCGCGCGGGCATGGCGGATGCAACCCGGGCGGCCAGGCGCTCAGAGAAGTGCGACTGCGCCAGGGTGAAAGCAAGCTTGATCGCGGCCGCGATGCCGGTGGCATCGGCGCTGCCATGCGATTTGACGACCGTGCCGTTGAGCCCCAGAAAGACGCCGCCATTCACCCGCCTGGGGTCGATCCGCTGCGAGAGCCCGCGCAGCGATGCGGCGGCCAGAAGGGCGGCCAGCCGTGACAGAAGCGTGGCGCCGAGCGATTGGCGCAACAAATCGCGGATCAGCGTGGCGGTCCCTTCGCCGGTTTTCAGGGCGACGTTTCCGGTAAAACCGTCGGTGACGATCACATCGACCCGGCTTGAAGGGATGTCGCCGCCCTCGACAAAGCCCACGAACTCATAATTGGCGGCCTCCGCCGCGTCGCCGATCAGCTCGTGCGCGGCCTTCAGTTCGGCCCGGCCCTTGTGTTCTTCGGTGCCGACATTGAGAAGGCCGATGCGCGGGCGCTTGATGCCAAGACCGTTGCGCGCATAGGACATGCCCATCAGCGCGTATTGCAGCAAGTCGTGCTCGTCGGCGCGGATATCGGCTCCGACATCGAGCATGATGTTGAAGCCTTCGCTGTTGCGCGAGGGCCAGAGGCAGGCAATCGCGGGCCGGTTCACGCCCGGCAGCTTGCGCAGACGGATCATCGACAGCGCCATCAGCGCGCCGGTATTGCCGCACGAGATGCAGACCTCGGCCTCGCCATTCTTGACTGCCTCGATGGCGGACCACATCGAGGTGTCCTTGCCGTTGCGCATGACCTGGCTGGGCTTGTCGTCCATTTCAACGACACCGGCGGCGTCACGGATCTCGATCCGGTCCGCAATGCCGCTTTTTCCGACCAGCATATCCAGCGTGCCTTTTGGCCCGTGCAGGATGAAGCCGATGTCGGGATTGATCTCCGCAGAACGAATGATGCCCTCGACAACCGCCGAGGGCCCCTTGTCGCCGCCCATGGCGTCGACCGAGATAATGGTGCGGGTGCCCGCAGTGGCAGGCTGGACCGGGGGGCCGGGATCGCTTGTCTCGTTCATGCCGAGAGCCGCGCGCCCAGCCGCTTACGCCGCGTCTTCGTCGTCGAGATCAATCTCGTCGGCTTTGGCGACAACTTCGCGTTCGTCGTAATGGCCGCACGCTGCGCAGACGTGATGCGGGCGCTTCAGCTCACCGCAGTTGGGGCATTCGGCCGGGTTGGCCGCCGTCAGCGCGTCATGGGCACGGCGCATGTTCCGGCGCGATTTCGTGACTTTATTCTGTGGAACAGCCATGTCTCAACCTTTGGTCTTTTGGGGCATCGGGCCCCGGATTTCTGTGGGTCTGGGCGGGGTCTTACGCGAAGCGCTTCCCGTTGTCCAATCCGATTGCAAACGAGGCGCGGAACATACTGCGATTCCGGGCCGGTGCAAGCCCTTTTCTGCAAGCGCATTTGCCAGATCGGCAGGGCGGGTTGCGGGCCGCGTCTAGCCGGGGTCCTGAAGCTTGTCTTTCAATGATTTCAACGCCGCGAAGGGCTTGGTGTCCTGATCGCTGAGCGGCGCCTTGCCCGGCTCGGTCACCTGCGCGCCTTCAAGCGTGGCGCCGGGCGCACGCGGATAGGGCGGCAGCGCCAGCGACAGCGCCTCGGCCATCACCGCGCCGAGATCAAGGGTGGCGGGCAGCTCTTCGACACTGTCGTCCTGGGGCATCTCGATCTCGGCGCCGGCCTCGATTTCAGGCTCGGGCAGCTCGGCCAGGTAGGACCGCGCCACCGGCTCGTCGATGCGCGTGGTCACCGGCTCCAGCGTGACGATGCAGGATTGCTGAACGGTGGCGCCAAGCTGGGCGTCAAGCTGCCAGTCGCGCTTGTCGCGCGGCGTCAGAGTGCCGGAAAACCGCAGCTTGGAGATCTTCAGGATGTCCAGCGCCTTGGCCAAAGCGGCGCGGGCGGCGGCGTCGGGCACAAGCTCGAACGCGGTGGGGTGGCCGGTCGGCAGATCGGCGATACGGATCTTTTCAGGCGCTGCGGCTTTGTTGCCCATATGCTTATCCATTCTTGAACCGGATTGCGTGTTTCTCTAAGGGGGTAGTCGCGCCCGAGCGCGCATGCAAGGGGGGCCCATGGGCTTTGAAGGCAGCAACAGGGGGAGGC
>JABDLJ010000016.1 GCA_013003075.1 Paracoccaceae bacterium | reverse complement strand
TCCAAACCCGGTCCAAAAGTTGGAAAATTCGAAGGGAAAAGCCCAATGAAACAAGGCACTTTGAGGCAGGGGTGGCGCACCCGAGAGGATTCGAACCTCTGGCCTCTGCCTTCGGAGGGCAGCGCTCTATCCAGCTGAGCTACGGGTGCCTGTGGCGTCTATAGCTTCGCCGCACCGCCCCCGCAAGGGCCGGTATCAGGCAAAAAGTTCATGGCACAGCTCCAGTGCGTCGACGAAGCTGTCGACCTCTTCGCGGGTGTTGTAAAGCCCGTAGGATGCGCGGCAGGTGGCGGCAAGGCCCAGGTGATCCATCAGCGGACCGGTGCAGTGCTGGCCCGCGCGCACCGCGACGCCGCGCTTGTCGAGGATGGTCGAGATGTCATGGGCGTGCGCGCCGCCATCCAGCGTGAACGAAAAGATCGCCGCCTTGCCCGAAGTCGTGCCCTGCATGTTCACCCAGTTGAGCGCGCGCAGCTTGTCCAGCGTGTAGTCGCGCAAGCCGGCCTCGTGCGCCTCGATATTCTGCAGCCCGATGCCCATCATGTACTCTAACGCGACACCCAGCCCGATCTGCTGAACGATGCCGGGCGTTCCGGCCTCAAAGCGCATCGGCGGATCGTTGTAGGTTACCCGGTCCTTGTGGACCTCGCGGATCATGTCGCCGCCGCCCATGAAGGGCCGCATCTCGGCCATCCGCTGTGGCGCCACGTAAATCGCGCCGGAGCCGGACGGCCCGTACAGCTTGTGGCCGGTGATCGCATAGAAATCGCAACCGATATCCTGCACGTCGACCGGCGCGTGAACCGCCGCCTGGCTGCCATCGACCAGCACCGGCACGCCCTTGGCGTGGGCGCCTTCGGTGATCGCTTTGACATCGACGCGCGTGCCCAGCACGTTCGACAGGTGCGTGATCGCGACAAGCTTCGTCCTGGGGCCGATCGCGTCGATCACCCGCTGCGGATCAAGCCCGCCCTGTTCGTCGATATCGACCCACTTCAGCACCACGCCCTGCCGTTCGCGCAGGAAATGCCAGGGCACGATGTTGGCGTGATGTTCCATCACCGACAGGACAATCTCGTCGCCCGCCTCAAGCCGGGGCATGGCCCAGCCGTAAGCGACCATGTTGATGCCCTCGGTGGTGCCTGTGTTCATCACGATGCTGTCTTCGGACGCGGCATTCAGGAACCGCGCGATCGTGCCGCGCACGGCCTCGTATTTCTCGGTCGCGATGGTCGACAGGGTGTGCAGCCCGCGGTGCACGTTGGAATATTCCTCGGCATAGGCGCGGCTGACCGCATCGATCACCACCTGGGGCTTTTGCGCCGAGGCGCCGTTGTCGAAATAGACCAGCGGCTTGCCGTTGATCTGGCGCGACAGGATCGGGAAATCGGCGCGGATTTTTTCTACGTCATACATCATATCTGTCCGGTGGTGGGGACCTCGATCCCCAAAAAGATCAGGATCAGCGACATGGCAAAAACAATCGCAACACTGGAGACCAGGATCATCACGAAGACCTGCGCGCGCGACCGAAAGCCATGCAGCACGGCGACGAAATTGGTCAAGAGCCACAAAAACAGCGCGAACCCCAAAATCCCGATCAGGCTGGCGACGGCTGGCATGATGGCGAAGAACAGCGTCTGCACGACCTGGATGCACACCATGATGAATTGCAGCCACGCCACCAGAAGCATCGCTTCCTCCAGCGAGCCTGTGCCGCCGAAACTGCGCCCGATCCAGAAGATCGCGAACACCATCAACAGCAGCAGTGCGAACTGCATCGCGCCGATGGCGATCGGGTCGCTGAAGGGCCCTGGCGGCACCTCGCCGCCCGCCGCCTGGACCAGCAGGTTGGTCATCAGCGCCAGAAGCGACGACAGCACCACGACCAGCGCCATGATCGTCATCAAGGCCGAGCGCGGCACGCCCAGCGACAGCACCTCGGCCGCGCCCTCGCGCGGGTTACTGACAGAGCGGATGGCCATGCCGATCAGGTTCGAAAGCGTAAGCGTCATGCGGTGTCCGTTCGGGTTGAATAGATCTCTCGCAGTCCTGCGCCCCAGATAACCAGAAACGCAAGCGCGGCGATCGTGGCGACCAGTGTCAGCGCCGGTCCGGGCCCGATGAACCCGGCCACCAGCCCGTTCAAGAGCCACAAGGGGCTGACCGCCAGCATGGTCCAGAAAAGCGCGATGCGCGCGCCGAACCAGCTGCCCGCGCCGAAGATGAGACGCCCAACGATATGCGTTGCGGCCGCCACTAGGTAGGCCGCCAGCGGCACCAGGAAAAGCCAGCCCATCAGCGCCCCGGCCAGCCGTGCCTCCAGCGGCACCGATGGATCTTCGAAGGCAAGCCGCGACAGGTACGGCCACTGCGCCACGAACATGATCAGGCACGCCGCCATCAAGAGCGCCAGCGCCTTGTCCTCGCCGGCGCCGTCCATGCGGCGGCGCAGCACCTCGCGCGGGGCGCGGTAGCTGCGAAGGATGTCGTCGGTAACGCTCATCTGCTACCTGCGGCGCGCCAGCCAGCCCTGAAGCCGCGACAGGATGTCGGCTGCGATCTCTTCGCTTTCGATCTCCTCGATCGCCTCGGCCAGGAAGGCCAGCACCAGAAGGTCCTGCGCGTCGGCGGTCGGGATCCCGCGCGAGCGTAGGTAGAACAGTGCCGTCTCGTCGATCGCGCCCGAAGTTGAGCCATGCGAGCAGGCCACGTCGTCGGCGTAGATCTCCAGCTCGGGCTTGGCCAGGAACTGGCTGTCCTCGTCCAGAAGCAGCGACTGGCTGATCTGGTAGCCATCGGTCTTCTGGGCGTCCGGCTTGACCAGGATCTTGCCCTGAAAGACGCCCGTTGCGCCGTTGCGCAGCACCTTCTTGAAGACCTGCCGGCTTTCGCAGCCCGCCGCGTCATGGGTGATGAACACCGTGTCGTCGTGGTGAAAATCGCCATCGCCAACCGCGGCGCCGGCCACATGGGCCACCGCATTGTCGCCGGTCAGCTCGATCACCGCCTCGTTGCGGGTCATCACGCCGTTCGCGGTCAGGGTGAAGGACTTGAAGACGCTTTCTTCGCCAAGCCGCGCGAAGGTGTGCGTGACTGCCCGGCGTTCGTGATCGCGCCCTTGCGCGCGGACATGGTTGAAGGCGCCGCCATCGGCGATATCGACTTCCATCACCTTGTTGAACCGCGCCGCCGCCGGGCCGTTCTCCAGCACCGTCAATTCGGCGCCGCTTTCCACCCGGATGACGTGATGCAGGATCGCATCCGAGGTCTCCGAATTGTGCAGATAGATCAGGCTGACGGGTTTGGCCGCCTTGCCCGTCGCACGGATCACGATGCCGTCGGTCGCATAGGCCGTGTTAAGCGCGGCCAGCGGCCGCTCGACCGGCGATTGCCCGCGTGCCTCAAGGGTTCCGTAAAGCTCGAACAGATCCCGCGACCAGTGGATATCGGTCGCCGAGATATCGGCCAGACGGTGGATCTCTATCCCGGCCATCTCAAGATCGTCCGACGCTTCGGCATCGAACGCGCCGTCGACGAAGACGATCTTTAGCCGGTCGATCTGGCCGAAAAGCCGCGGCTCGTCCGAGTGGAAGATCGCCGCAGGGTCCGGCTCGGCCTTGGTCAGGCTGTCGGGGCGGGTGTATTTCCAATACTCGTCGCGCCCGCTGGGCAAGCCCATCGCGCGCAGCCGCGCCAGCGCATCCTCGCGCGCCGACATCATCCAGGCGGCGCTTTGCGGCAGCGCCATCGCGCCCAGTCGCGCCTCGGCGGCGCTTTGTTTTTTCTGCAGGACGACGTTCATTCAGGCCACCTCGGCAAGGATGTCGGCATAGCCGTTGGCTTCGACCTCCAGCGCCAACTCGGGCCCGCCCGTCTTGACGATGCGGCCATCGGCCATGATGTGCACCACGTCCGGCTTGATGTGGTCCAGAAGCCGCTGGTAGTGCGTGATCACCAAGAACGACCGCCCCGCATCGCGCAGCGCGTTCACGCCCTCCGCCACCAGCTTCATGGCGTCCACGTCCAGCCCCGAATCGGTTTCGTCCAGAACGCACATCTTCGGCTCCAGCACCGCCATCTGCAGGATTTCGTTGCGCTTTTTCTCGCCGCCCGAAAAACCCACATTGACCGGGCGCTTCAGCATGTCGGCATCGATCTTCAGCGTCTTGGCCTTTTCGCGGATCAGCTTGAGAAAGTCGGCCGCGCTCATCTCGTCCTGCCCGCGCGCCTTGCGCTGCGAATTGAGTGCGGTGCGCAGGAACGTCATGTTGCCGACGCCGGGGATCTCGACCGGGTACTGAAACGCCAGAAAGAGCCCGGCTGCCGCGCGCTCTTCGGGCTCCATCTCCAGGATGTCCGCGCCTTCCAGGCTGGCAGAGCCTTCGGTCACCTCATAGCCGTCGCGGCCCGACAGCACGTAGGAGAGCGTCGATTTACCGGACCCGTTTGGCCCCATGATGGCATGGACCGTGCCGGCCTGCAGCGCCAGGTCGACGCCCTTCAGGATGGCCTTGTCCTCTTCTTCAAGTTTGACGTGCAGGTTCTTGATTTCCAGCATGGTTTTCCTCATGTGCAAATGGCTAGAGGGCGATCGCCAAGTGGCGCCGCCCTGCAAAAGGGAGAGTGTTAGAGAGTGTTAGGTCGCGGGGCGCGGCATGGGCCGCGGCGGATTGGCCTGCGTGAGCGATACCATCACTTCGGACACAGGCGGCGTCATCGCGCTGAATTCCTCGGTGGCAATGCCGGAAAGCCCGTCTTCCTGCCAATGGCTCGGCATCGGCGGTGTCTCGGTGCGCGGCTCGCCCACAACGAAGGAGATGCCGCGGAACAGCACCGAATTCGGCTCGGTCACGTAGACCACTTCCTCGACCCATTCGGGCGAGAAGACCTTGCCGAAGGCTGTCGGCTGGAAGTGCACCATGTTGTGCATCGTTGCGATCATCACCGCGATCCCGGCTGTCTTGGCCAAGGTGAATTCCGAGCCCCTGGTATTGAGAAGCGAGGTCAGAAAGAACGTCACCGCGCCGGCCATCACGAAGTCCAGGATCATCGCAAGATCGGGGTCGTCCCCGGCGAGCGATCCGCCCATCATGTGAAAGCGGACGTAGCGCGCGACAAAGACCGCCGCCATGCCAAAGATGAACACGCCGGCGATCGTCAGCGGGTATTTGATATTGTCGCGCCAGCTTGGCAGGGCCGAGACAGGTTTCTTGCTCTTTTTGCCGGATTTCTTGCGGCCAAGCACTTCTTCCTCGTCCGGCGGACCGACCAGAATCTCGCCCATCGTTCCCGCGCCGCCGGTCTTGATGCGCTGGATCCGTTCTTGAAACGCGGCCTTGTTGCCGTCCGACATAGAAGCCATGTCGCCTCACTCCACCATAAATCCCGCGCCAGAAGGCCGGAAAATCGGGGCAAATCCATGACGATGGCAGGGAGATTTGCGTACTTTTGCCGGGGCCAACGTTAAGTGAATATGACATCAGCGCCGCCCCCGCAGAACGAGTTGCGCGAAAAGCGAGCCCAGAAAACCCGACAAGGCCGCGAAAAGGATCACGCTGCCGGTCGCCAGCATATCGGTCGCCTGCTCGATCACGACCGCAAAGCCGGCGCAGAACGCGCCGGTCAGCAAAGCGGATGTGAGAACGGGTTTCATCAGGTTATGCCTCAGAACCCTTTGCTTCCGAAAGCTTTCACGCCATCCTGGATGCGCGTGAAGACGCTTGGCGACATGCCGTCGAGAACGCCTTTTTCGGGAAGATAGAATCGGGTGTATTCCGGCGGGATCAGACCCGCGTGATCAGCCGCCAGAAAACCGGCGATGAAAACGACGAAAAGGGCAATTCCGCGGATCATGCGGCGATCTCCGCTTGCACCACCGCGGCCGGGGCCTCGGACCGGCGTGCGTCCGGGTTTTCGCGCAAGAACAGCGAATAAGCCCCCGCGATGCCAAGGTAGAAGCCCAGCACCATCCACAAAAACCGCCGTCGCAGAGAGCGCACGATCATCGCCATCAAAAGCAGAAGGTAGAAGCCGGCCTGAATGAAGAAAACCTGCTCGGACAGAACCAGCCGTGCAAGATCGGGGTAGAAATTCTCCTCGCCGAACGTGCCGCGATCATACGTCCGGTTCAAAAGCTCGGTCGCAAAGCCGTAACCCCAGATCACCCCGAAGACGCCCAGAAGGCTCTTCTGGGTGATAGGGGTCTCCAGCTCGCCCTGCGGCGCCGGGCGCGCGTTTCGGGCAAGCTCGACCCAAGCCGGCTCGGCGTCCTCGATGGCAACCGGCTCCAGCCCCTCGGCGTCGCGCTTTTGCTCCACGAACGGATTACGCCCCATCGCGGCTCTCCGGTTTCGCCGGTACCGAAGTGGCGCGCGCCGCTGATATGCCCGCAGTCCGGGCCACCTAGCCGACCGATCCTTCCAGCGAAATGGCGACAAGCTGCTGTGCTTCCATGGCAAACTCCATCGGCAGCGCCTGCAGCACCTCCTTGCAGAACCCGTTTACGACCAGCGCCACGGCCTCTTCTTCGTCCATGCCGCGCTGGCGGCAGTAAAAGAGCTGATCGTCGTCCACCTTGGACGTCGTCGCCTCGTGCTCGACGCGGCTGGAGTTGTTCCTGACCTCGATATAGGGCACCGTGTGCGCCCCGCACTTGTCGCCGATCAAAAGACTGTCGCACTGCGTATAGTTGCGGCTGTCCTTGGCCCTTGGGTGCATCGAGACAAGCCCGCGATAGGTGTTTTGCGCCTTGCCCGCGCTGATCCCCTTCGACACGATCCGGCTTTTGGTGTTCTTGCCCAGGTGAACCATCTTGGTGCCGGTGTCGGCCTGCTGCATGTTGTTGGCGATGGCGATCGAGTAGAATTCGCCCTGGCTTTCATCGCCGCGCAGGATGCACGAGGGGTATTTCCAGGTCACCGCAGAGCCGGTCTCGACCTGCGTCCACATCACCTTCGACCGGTCGCCCCGGCAATCGGCGCGTTTGGTCACGAAGTTGTAGATACCGCCGACCCCGTTCTCGTCACCCGGATACCAGTTCTGCACGGTCGAATACTTGATCTCGGCATCCTCAAGCGCGACCAGCTCTACCACCGCGGCATGCAGCTGGTGGGTGTCGCGCATCGGCGCGGTGCAGCCTTCGAGATAGCTGACATAAGAGCCCTTGTCGGCGATGATCAGCGTGCGCTCGAACTGGCCGGTGTTCTCGGCATTGATGCGGAAATAGGTGCTCAGCTCCATCGGGCAGCGCACGCCCGGCGGCACGTAGACGAACGAGCCGTCCGAGAAGACCGCAGAATTCAGAGTCGCAAAAAAGTTGTCCGACTGCGGCACGACCGAGCCGAGGTATTTCTTGATCAGCTCGGGATGCTCGCGGATCGCCTCGGAGATCGAACAGAAGATCACGCCCGCCTTCTTCAGTTCCGCCTGGAACGTGGTTCCAACAGAAACACTGTCGAACACCGCATCGACGGCGACCTTGCGGCCCTCTGCCGGCGCGTCCTCGGCGCCATCGACCCCGGCCAGGATCATCTGCTCTTTGAGCGGGATGCCCAGCTTCTGATAGGTTTCAAGAAGCTTGGGGTCGACCTCGTCGAGCGACTTGGGCTTTTCGGCCATCGATTTCGGCGAGGCGTAGTAATACTGCTCCTGGTAGTCGATCTTGGGATAGTCGACCATCGCCCAGTCCGGCTCTTGCATCTGCTGCCAGCGGGCGAAAGCCTCAAGCCGCCAATTGGTCATCCACTCCGGCTCGCCGTTCTTTGACGAGATCAGCCGCACGATATCCTCGGACAGCCCCTTGGGGGCATAGTCCATCTCGATCTCGGTCTCCCAGCCGTACTTGTACTTGCCCGACAGCGAGGCGACTGCATCCACCGTCTCCTGGTCCACGCCGTCCTTGACCACTGGTGTTTCGAGTGCTGACATACGTCCGCCTTTCACTTCCTCAGGCCGCCTTGCGGCGGAATTTCCGGTACTGCGCCAGCCAGGTATCGGCAAAACGCATCACGTCCTTTTCTTGCACGCCGGGCCCCATCGACACCCGCACCGCGCTTTGCGCCGCCTCCGTGCCAAGGCCCATCGCCTCGACCACGCGGCTCGCCTTCACCTTGCCCGACGAGCAGGCAGATCCGGCCGAGATCGCGAACCCGGCGAGATCCATTTGCATCACCTGGGTCTCGGCTTTCCAGCCCGGCGTGGCGAAACAGCTGGTGTTCGGCAGGCGCTCCTTGTCTTGTCCGACAAAAATAGTCTCTTTTGCCTCCGGCGCCAGTGCTCTTTCTAGAATATTTCTAAGTTCTGCAACCCGCTTCCACCGTCCCGCTTCGAGATCCCGCATCGCCGCGCCGCAGGCCGCGCCAAACCCGGCGATCCCGATCACGTTCTCGGTGCCCGAACGGCGGCCCATCTCCTGCCCGCCGCCAGAGGCCAGCGCATTGATATCCAGCCCTTCGCGCACGATCAGCGCGCCGACGCCCTTGGGCCCGCCCAGCTTGTGTGCCGACAGGATGGCAAAATCGGCCCCGCTCCAGGAAAACGCGAACGGGATCCGCCCGATCGCCTGGGTCACGTCCAAAAGCAGCCAGTCGCAGCGGTAGATCCCGTAAGGATAGCGCCCGTCCACCTTCTTTGGCGGCAGGGTGATCACGCCGGTTTCCGAATTGGCCAGCCCCATCGCCAGCGTGTGCCCGCGCCCGTCGGGCTGCGCTGTCGGACCGCCGAGATCGAAATGCGACCAGAGCGCATCATGCGCGGTGTCCTGCACGCAGACCGCAAGCTCGGGCGGCCGTCCATCCAGCACCCGGGCCGCTTCGGTCGCGCCAGAGGTGAAGACCACCTCGGCCGGCTTGCAGCCCACCGCCCCTGCGACCTCCGCGCGCGCGCGCTCGACCAGCGCCTTGGCGGCGCGCCCCTCGGCGTGAACGCTCGAGGGGTTGCCGAGCACGTCCATCGCTCGGATCATCGCCTGCCGCGCGTCGGCGCACAACGGCGCCGTGGCGTTCCAGTCGAGATAAACCCGCTCGCTCATCGCCCGGCTCCGCCCTCCATCTGGCCAAAAATACCTCCGCCGGAGGCATAAAAATCAAAAACCGCCATCACGCATCATCCACGACGGTGAACAGGGTCGGTACCGCCGGGCACGGGGCCAGCTCGTTGCCGGCCACGTCCGACAGCCGGGTCTGGTGCAGGAACACGTAGACATGGGCCGACAGCCCCTCCCACAGCCGGTTGGTCAGCGACTGCGCACGGGTGCCGGACGCACCGCCCGAAGCGCCGGCGCCGGTATACATCGCGCTCACCGTCTCATCGACTGCGCCCAGAATATCCGAGACACGGATATCGGACGCCGGCAGCGCCAGCCGGTAGCCGCCGCCCGGCCCGCGCACCGAGGTGACCAGCCCGGCCCGGCGCAGCTTGACGAAGAGCTGCTCCAGATAGGCCAGCGAGATATCCTGCCGCTTGCTCAGCTCGGCCAGCGATACCAGAGTGCCCGCCGGGGCCTGCGCCAGATCGGTCAGCGCCACCATCGCATAGCGGCCTTTCGTGCTGAGTTTCATGATCTTCGTCCCGACCCAAGACATTGACGTTTCTGTTTCGGCAGCTTACGTGCAGACAGCCCTGAAAGGGACGCAGAAACCAGTTTAGAATAGTTCTAAAGTATCCGAGCAAATCCGTCAACAATAACGGGCCGGATCGCAAGACAAGGTGAAACGACAGATATGCCCGAGGTGATTTTCCCTGGCCCGGAAGGCCGACTGGAGGGGCGCTACCATCCGCAGAAGGAAAAAGACGCGCCGATCGCGATCGTTCTGCACCCCCATCCCCAGTTCGGCGGCACGATGAACAACCGCGTCGTCTACAACCTGCACTATGCCTTCCACGAGATGGGCTTCACCGTTCTGCGCTTCAACTTCCGCGGCGTAGGGCGCAGCCAGGGCGAATACGACCAGGGCGTGGGCGAGCTGTCCGATGCCGCCTCGGCGCTGGACTACCTGCAGTCGATGAACCAGAACTCCAAGCATTGCTGGGTCGCCGGTTTCTCCTTCGGCGCCTGGATCGGCATGCAGCTCTTGATGCGCCGTCCCGAAATCACCGGCTTCATCTCGGTCTCGCCTCCCGCCAACATGTACGATTTTTCCTTCCTCGCCCCCTGCCCGTCTTCGGGCCTGATCATCAACGGCGCGGCCGACCGCGTGGCCCCGCCGCGCGACACCCACACGCTTGTCGAAAAGCTGCACGAGCAGAAGGGCATCACCATCACCCACCAGGAGATCGAGGGCGCCGGGCACTTCTTCGAAGACCCGCATATGGAACAGATGATCGGCAACGTGACCGAGTATGTCGAGCGCCGGCTCACAGAGACCACGCGCTGATTTGCAGCCGGCCCGCCGCTCTCGCGTCGTCTTCTTCGTGCTGCTGTTTGCGACCTGCGCGGTCGCTCTGACCTATGGTGCGGTGATTGCCCTGGCCGAGTTCGACCTGCAGGAATGCCGCGAGATCGCCGCCGGCGGCAACGGGCTGCGCGTCGCCGACATGGCGTTTTCCGAAAAGCTCGCCGGGCTCGCCTCTCTGGGGCTTGCCGGCCAGCTTGGCGCCGGAGTGGTGATGATGTCGCTTCTGCCCTTTCTCGCCGCCACCTGGTTTTCCAACGTCGCCGCCGCCCGCGCGGTGTTCGGCGCGGTCGGCCTGCTCTGTCTTGTCGCGGTGCTCTTTCTGGTCACCCGCCCGGTCGAGATCTGGCATGGCTGCGACGAGACCGGCGCGCGCACTCTTGTCTTTGCGCTGGTGCTCGTTCCAGTGACCTCGACGCTCTTTTTCGCCTGCCTTGCCGTCACCGCCTTCTTCAAGACCCCGCATGATGCACCGAATGCATGACGTGTTTGGTATACCAACGTATACAAAAGCTTTCCTCCGGCGCTCTTTTCATCTAGAACCCGGCCAGACCCCCGCGATTCCGACCGCACAGTCCCAGAGGCCCCGATGAGCAAAATCAAAGTTGAAAACCCCGTCGTAGAGCTCGACGGAGACGAGATGACCCGGATCATGTGGGATTTTATCAAGAAGAAGCTGATCCTGCCCTATCTCGATATCGACCTGCTTTACTATGACCTCGGCATGGAAGAGCGTGACCGCACCGACGACCAGATCACGATCGACGCTGCCGAGAAGATCAAGCAGGTCGGCGTCGGCGTGAAATGCGCCACCATCACCCCCGACGAGGGCCGGGTCGAGGAATTCGGCCTGAAGAAGATGTGGCGCAGCCCGAACGGCACGATCCGCAACATCCTGGGCGGCGTCGTGTTCCGTGCCCCGATCATCTGCAAGAACGTGCCGCGCCTCGTGCCCGGCTGGACCCGGCCCATCGTCATCGGCCGCCACGCGTTCGGCGATCAGTACCGCGCCACCGACATGAAGTTCCCCGGCCCCGGCACGCTTTCGATGAAATTCGTCGGCGAGGACGGCGAGGTGATCGAGCACGAGGTCTACAAGGCGCCCAGCTCGGGCGTCTACATGGGCATGTACAATCTTGACGGCTCGATCGAGGATTTCGCCCGCGCTTCGTTCAACTACGGGCTGAACCTGGGCTGGCCGGTCTACCTGTCGACCAAGAACACGATCCTCAAGCAGTATGACGGCCAGTTCATGCTGATCTTCCAGCGCATCTTCGACGAGGAATTCGCCGACCGCTTCAAGGAAGCCGGCATCTATTACGAGCACCGGCTGATCGACGACATGGTCGCCTCGGCGATGAAATGGTCGGGCGGCTTTGTCTGGGCCTGCAAGAACTACGATGGCGACGTGCAATCGGACACCGTGGCGCAGGGCTTTGGCTCGCTGGGGCTGATGACCAGCATCCTGATGACGCCGGACGGCAAGATCGTCGAAAGCGAAGCGGCGCACGGCACCGTCACCCGGCATTATCGCCAGCACCAGAAGGGCGAGGCGACCTCGACCAACTCTATCGCTTCGATCTTCGCCTGGACCGGCGGGCTCAAGCATCGCGCCAAGCTTGACGGCAACGCCGCGCTGGCCAATTTCGCGACCCGTCTGGAAGAGGTGGTCGTCGCCACCGTCGAGAGCGGCTCTATGACCAAGGATCTCGCGCTTCTGGTCGGCCCCGATCAAAGCTGGCTGACCACCGAGGGCTTTCTTGAAAAGATCGAAGAGAACCTCGACACCGCGCTGGCGGGCTGATCTGGTACGCATGGGTACGGCCGCCGTGACGGTTCAGACCCGATAGCCCCACTGGACGCCCCTGCCCCCGGCTGGCAAAGTTACCCCCATGTTTCTCCGCGCGGTTCTGCTTCTCCTTTTCGTGGCCGGCCTGTCGATTGCGGCGACGCTCTATTTCGGCGACGAGGTGCTTCTGGCGCTGGGGCTGATCCTGATCCAGCTCAAGATCGTCGCCAAGAAGATCGCGATGATCGAATGGCCCGCGATCCTGGTCTGGCTGAAGACCGAGATCGCCCAGTTCTTCCGCATCGAGCTTCTCAAGAAGTGGTTCATGTCCACCGCTCTGCCGCTTTTGATCGGCAATGCTGTCTTTCGCAAACTGGAAGCGTTCGTGGCCAGCTATCGCGAGGCGATCTCGGCCCAGTATGACCGGCTTCTGCGCTGGTATGACTGGCTGGAATGGTACGAAAAGCTGATCGCGGCGCTGATCCTGCTTTTTGGCACGCTGGGGCTGGCGGTCTCGTCGCTGGGGCTGTGGCTGATTCTCTTTTCCATCAAGCTGCCGATCTGGCTGATCGCGGCGGTCTCGGCCTTTGGCCGGATGGTGGCCCTGTCGGTGCGCAAGATGCTCTTCAAGGCGGTGGCGTTCTTCCAGCTTAGCTGGCTGTGGAAGATTCTGCGCCGCCGGCTTCCCGAGGAATACCTCGAGCGCAAGCGCAAGTTCGATTTTCGCGTCGCGCGCAGGGTGGTGCGCGGGCGGCGGATGACGGTACGCCAGCTGGCCGAAAAGAAGGACGGCCTATCGATGCGCCTGGCGCTGATCGCCGCCTACTTCCGCCAGCCGCGTCCCAAGATCCCCGATCCCGTCCGCGCCGACAAAAGCGGCCCGCGGGACAAGAAATAATCCAAAGCCGTGCTGGACAAATCGCCCGGAACCATGACAGGCGAAGGCCACCATGAACGAGCCGCACAGCCGCATCGAACACACCCTTCTGGAAGACGCGATGGCCTTTGTCCTGGGCACCGCGATGTGCGCGCTCGGCATTCAGTTGCTCACCCATTCAGGCCTGATTACCGGCCAGACCGCAGGCCTTGCGGTGCTCGGCTCTTACGTCTCCGGCTTCAGCTTCGGCGCGGTGTTTTTTGCCGTCAACATCCCCTTCTACGTGCTGGCCTACATGCGGATGGGGCCGCGCTTCATGGTCAAAAGCTTCATCGCGGTGTCGATGGTGTCGGTCTTCTCGGTGCTGATGCCCTACGGCCTGACGATCAGCGCGCTCAGCCCGCCGCTGGGCGCAGCACTGGCCGGGGCGATGACCGGGCTTGGTCTTCTTGCGCTCTTCCGCCACGGCGCCTCGCTGGGCGGGGTCGGCATCCTTGCGCTCTACCTGCAGGACCGCATCGGCTTTCAGGCGGGCTGGACCCAGCTGATCTTCGATGCCTGCCTCTTTGCGCTGGCGGTTTTCGTTCTCGCGCCGCCGCTGGTGCTGTGGTCGCTGCTGGGCGCGGTGGTGGTCAACCTCATCGTCGGCGTCAATCACCGCAAGGACCGCTATATCGGCCGCTAGGGCGCGCTTTGCACTGGTCAAAGCGGCGCGCCCGCGATAGGCCCCCGCGAGACCCGACCGAAAGAGACTTTCATGGACCTGCGCAACATTGCGATCATCGCCCACGTGGACCACGGCAAGACCACGCTCGTGGACGAGCTATTGAAGCAATCGGGCGCTTTCCGCGCCGGTCAGGCGGTGGCCGAACGCGCGCTCGACAGCAACGATCTGGAGCGTGAGCGCGGCATCACCATCCTTGCCAAGGCCACCTCGGTCGAATGGAAAGGCACGCGCATCAATATCGTCGACACCCCCGGCCACGCCGATTTCGGCGGCGAGGTCGAGCGTATCCTGTCGATGGTCGACGGCGTGGTGCTTCTGGTCGACGCCGCCGAAGGGCCGATGCCGCAAACCAAGTTCGTCACCTCCAAGGCGCTGGCGCTTGGTCTGCGCCCGATCGTGGTGCTGAACAAGGTCGACAAGCCCGACGCCGAGCCCGACCGCGCGCTCGATGAAGTGTTCGATCTTTTCGCCGCGCTCGATGCCGACGACGACCAGCTCGATTTCCCGCATCTTTACGCCTCGGGCCGCTCTGGCTGGGCCGATGCCGAGCTTGATGGCCCGCGCAGCGATCTTGCAGCGCTCTTCAACCTCGTCGTGAACCACGTGCCCGCGCCTGCGCAGATCCGCCACATGGAAGAGCCCTTCCGGATGCTCGCCACCACGCTCAGCGCCGATCCGTTCGTCGGCCGCATTCTCACCGGCCGCGTCGAAAGCGGCACGCTGAAGGTCGGCGCGACAGTGCAGGCGCTCTCGCGGATCGGCCAGAAGATCGAGCAGTTCCGCGTCACCAAGATCCAGGCGTTTCGCGGCCTCGGCCAGCAGGACATCCCCGAGGCGCAGGCCGGCGACATCGTCAGCATCGCCGGCATGTCCAAGGCCACCGTGGCCGACACGATCTGCGCCCTGGCGGTGGACGAGGCCCTGCCCGCCCAACCGATCGATCCGCCGACGATCACCGTCACCTTCGGCATCAACGACAGCCCGCTCGCCGGCCGCGACGGCAAGAAGGTGCAGTCGCGCGTGATCCGCGAGCGGTTGATGAAAGAGGCCGAAAGCAACGTCGCCATCAAGGTGTCCGACACCCCCGGCGGCGAGGCGTTCGAAGTCGCGGGCCGGGGCGAGCTGCAGATGGGCGTTCTGATCGAGAACATGCGCCGGGAAGGTTTTGAGCTGTCGATCTCGCGCCCGCAGGTGCTGTTGCGCGAAGTGGACGGGCGGACGCTGGAGCCGATCGAGGAAGTCACCATCGACGTCGACGACGAATATTCCGGCGCCGTGATCGAAAAGGTCACCGGTGCGCGGCGCGGCGAGATGACGGAAATGAAGCCCGCCGGTGCCGGCAAGACCCGCATCGTGGCACATGTGCCGTCGCGCGGACTGATCGGCTATCACGGCGAGTTTCTGACCGACACCCGCGGCACCGGCGTTCTCAACCGCGTCTTTCACGGCTGGGAGCCGCACAAGGGCCCGATTCCGGGCCGCCGCGCCGGGGTGCTTATCTCGATGGAAAACGGTGTGTCGGTCGCCTACGCGCTCTTCAACCTCGAAGATCGCGGCCGCATGTTCATCGGCGCACAAGAGCAGATCTATACCGGCATGATCATCGGCGAGCACAGCCGCGACAACGACCTTGAAGTGAACCCGCTAAAGGGCAAGAAGCTGACCAACGTGCGCGCGTCGGGCACCGATGAGGCAGTGCGCCTGACGACGCCCGTGCGCCTGTCGCTGGAAGAGGCCATCGCCTACATCAATGACGACGAGTTGGTCGAGGTCACGCCGAACGCCATCCGCCTGCGCAAGCGCTATCTCGACCCACACGAGCGCAAGCGCCAGGCACGTGAAGCCTCTTGAGCAGGATCAAGGGTTCGATCCGTGCCCAATCATAAGGTCGCGCATGGCTAGGCATACTTCTGAAACGTGGGCATTTTCGGCACGGACCGTGCTGGCGGCCGCCCTTGCCGGCGCGCTTTTTGCCACGGCCCCAAGGGCAGAGCCGACGCTGTGTCCCGCCCCAGATCCCGCTGCTGTCGCCGCAATATCGGTGGATGCGCCCGATCCGGCCCTTGTAGAGCGGATCTGCCGCGTTGCGCAAACCGCGGTCGAAGAGCTGGCAGCGTGCAACGTCGTGGTCGCCCGCCCCGTGACGATCCGGATCAACGACGATCTGCCGCCCGGCTGCGTTGGCCAGTATCATTGCGGTGAAGGACTGATCGAGGTCCTCAGCCCGGAGTTTCTGAAAGAACGAGAGCTCTACGACAGCGCCTTTCACCAACTCGACCCCAAGGCCTATTTCGACAGCATCATCACCCACGAGCTGACCCACGCGGCTTATGACAATACCTTCTGCCCGTTCGGTACCTGCCCGGTGACGGCCGAGTTTCTCGCCTACAGCATGCAGGTCCGCTCGCTGTCCGAAGCCGATCGGCTTCGGTTTCTCGACGGCATGCCGCGGACCCGGGTCGAAACACCCGCCGATCTCGCGCTGGTCCTGATGATGGCGCCGGGCAAGTTCGCCCAGCTTGCGTGGGAGTTTTACTCCCGTCCCGGCAAGGGGTGCGATTACGTCGGCAAGGTGATGGCCGGCGATGTACTTCTGGATTTCTACCTGCCCTAACGGCGATCCAGGGCCCCTGGGATTTGTGACCAGACGCCCGCGCGATGCGCGCCGCACGTCCCACGCCAATCCGGCGCGCGGTTTCAATCCGCAGATCGCAAGGACGCCCCCGGCGCTGGCGCTACCGCCGCATTCTTGAGGCCCGGCACAAACGCCGCTACTCGGTCGTCTCCACGATCATGATCTCGCGGTCCGAGGCTTGCTTGGCCAGCTTGACTGCCTCTTGGTAGTCAGGATCGTTATAGGCCGCAAGCGCCGCGTTCACATCGGGAAACCGGGCCACGACGTTGCGTGTGCGGCCCTGACCTTCCACCTGCTCCACGCGCCCGCCGCGCGCGATGAAAACACCGCCATGCGCCGGGATCACGCGCGAGGCAACCTCGATGTAGATCCCGTACTTGTCCGGATCGGTGATATCGACGCGGGCAATCCAAAGTGCTGGCATGTTATCCTCCTATCGCCGCCTCGGCGGCCTTGATCGCGGCATCGGCGTTCGTTGCATCCGGCCCGCCGCCCTGGGCCATGTCGGGCCGGCCGCCGCCGCCCTTGCCGCCAAGCTCGGCCACCGCCGCGCGCACCAGATCGACCGCCGACAGCTTGCCGGACAGATCTTCGGTGACGCCGGCCGCCACGGCCGCCTTGACACCTGTATCGGCAATCAGCAGCACCGCGCCCGAGCCGATCTGCGCCTTCATCTCGTCGATCAGCGGCGGCAGGTCCTTGCCGGACACCCCGCTTAATACCTGAGAGATGAATGACACCCCATTGATTTTCCGTGGTTTTGCGGCCTCGGAACTCTCTCCGCCGCCGCCGGCCATCGCCAGCTTGCGGCGCAGCTCGGCCACTTCCGATTGCAGCGCCTTGCGCTCTTCCAGCAGCGATTTCACCCGCCCCGAAACCTCGGCCGGCTGCGCCTTCAGCGTCAGCGCGGTCTCGGCCAGCCGGTGATCCTGCTCGGCCAGGTATTGGAACGCGGCATCGCCGGTCAAAGCCTCGATCCGGCGCACCCCGGCGGACGAGGCGCTGTCGCCCAGCGTCACGAACACGCCGATATCGCCGGTGCGCCGGACATGCGTGCCGCCGCACAGCTCGATCGAATAGGTGCTGCCGTCCTGGCCCTTGCCGGTCTTGTCCGCGCCCATCGACACCACGCGCACCTCGTCGCCGTATTTCTCGCCGAATAGCGCCTGCGCGCCGATCTCGCGCGCCTCGTCGGGTGTCATGATCCGGGTGTCCACGGCCGTATTCTGGCGGATGAAGGCGTTGACCTCGGCTTCCACGCGGGCCAGCTCTTCAAGGCTCAGCGCCTTGCCGTGGCTGAAATCGAACCGCAGGCGGTCCTCGGCATTCAAAGAGCCGCGCTGCGCGACGTGATCGCCAAGCGCCTGGCGCAGCGCTTCGTGCAGAAGGTGGGTGGCTGAATGGTTGGCCCGCACCCGCGAACGCCGCGCATGATCGACCACGAGATGCAGAAAATCGCCGTTCAGGATATCGCCGCCCGCGGCGGTGACCTGGTGGCCGAAGATCCGCCCGCCGCCGAAGCGCTTCACGTCCGCCACATGTCCCGTGACATCGCGGTCTTCAAGGCGGATCACCGTGCCCTGATCGCCCACCTGGCCGCCGGCCTCGCCGTAAAACGGGGTCTGGTTGACGACGATCCAGCCGGTGGCGCCATCCTCAAGCCGGTTCACCGGCTTGCCATCCACGATGATCGCCAGCACCTGGCCCTCGGCCTCTTCGGTGTCATAGCCTAGAAATTCCGTGGCGCCGTGGGTCTCGCCCAGATCGAACCAGACCGCCGCATCCGCCGTCTCGCCCGAGCCGGCCCAGGCGGCCCGCGCCTTGGCCTTCTGCTCGGCCATCGCGGTATCGAAGCCCGCGACATCGACGCCGCGGCCCTTCTCGCGCAGCGCATCCTGCGTCAGATCGAGCGGAAAGCCGTAGGTATCGTAAAGCTTGAATGCCGCCTCACCGGGCAGGTCCGCGCCCTGGGGAATGTCCGCAAGCTCGCCTTCCAGAAGATGCAAGCCGCGCTCCAGCGTCTGGCGAAAGCGGGTCTCTTCCAGCTTCAGCGTTTCTTCGATCAGCGCCTGTGCGCGGCCCAGCTCGGGATAGGCCTGGCCCATTTCCGACACCAGCGCCGGTACCAGCCGGTACATCAGCGGATCGGCGGCGCCCAGAAGGTGCGCATGGCGCATCGCGCGGCGCATGATCCGGCGCAGCACATAGCCGCGTCCGTCATTGGACGGCATCACGCCATCGGCTATCAGGAACGAGGTCGAGCGCAGATGATCGGCGATCACCCGGTGATGCACGTTGCCCGGTCCGTCGGGATCGACGCTGGTGGCATGCGCCGAGGCCTCGATCAGCGCGCGCATCAGGTCGGTGTCGTAATTGTCGTGCTTGCCCTGCAAAAGCGCGCCGATCCGCTCCAGCCCCATGCCGGTGTCGATCGACTGGTTCGGCAGATCGCGGCGCGTGCCGTCCTCGAACTGCTCGTATTGCATGAAGACGAGGTTCCAGATTTCGATGAACCGGTCGCCATCCTCGTCGGGGCTGCCTGGAGGCCCGCCGGGAATGTGATCGCCGTGATCGTAGAAGATCTCCGAGGACGGCCCGCAGGGGCCGGTCGGCCCCATCATCCAGAAATTGTCGTCCGTGGCGATGCGGATGATCCGGTCGTCCGAAAGCCCGGCATATTTCTTCCAGATCTCGGCGGCCTCGTCATCGGTATGGTAGACGGTGACCAGAAGCTTGTCCTTGTTGACGCCCAGTTCCTTGGTGATCATGTCCCAGGCGTAGGGGATCGCCTCTTGCTTGAAATAGTCGCCGAAAGAAAAATTCCCCAGCATTTCAAAGAAGGTATGGTGCCGCGCGGTATAGCCCACGTTGTCGAGATCGTTGTGCTTGCCGCCGGCGCGCACGCATTTCTGGCTGGTGGTGGCGCGGGTGTAGTCGCGATGCTCGACCCCGGTGAAGAGGTTCTTGAACTGCACCATGCCCGAGTTGACGAACATCAACGTGGGGTCGTTGCGCGGCACAAGCGGCGAGCTTGGCACGACCTCGTGACCGTTCTTTGCAAAGAAATCGAGAAAACTCGTGCGGATATCGTTCAGGCTGGCCATCTACGCGCCTCGGAGGTCTGGACTGAGCCACCGCAATATACAAATCCCGCACAGGGGTAAATAGATCACCGCGCCGCTTCTATACCGACCCCATGACGGCCTCGCCAAGGACGCCGCCGGTCTGCAAGGCCAGCAGGGCTGCGGTCAGAAGAAGCCAGCCATAGGGGGGCGCCGCCAGAAATAGAGTGCAGCAAGGGTCAGAAGTGCGGCCAAAGCCGTGGCAGCCGCGATGCGCCAGCTTTCCGATACCATGACAACCGACAGGATCGGGAATGACACCGAGGCCGGCGGCAAGTCGTCCAAAGAGACGCGCCCATAGACGAATGGCGCGCCCAAAGGTGTTCCGTGAAGCAGGCAGAAGATGCCGAATTAGACTGCAAGAGCATAAAGAATGCACATGTCTCTCGATCTTACAGCATGCCCCCTTCGCACAAGTGATGGTTTGGTGACGCCGGCCACTTGCGATCGCAAAGCAAAAGGGGCGCTGCCCGCGCAACGCCCCGATCCAAACCTGTTTTGCAGGCAGGTCTATTCTTCGAGCAAAGCCCCGTCGCCAGCATCCTCTATCCGGTCGATCTCGGGCATTTCGAAATCCAGACCGTGCGCCGCGCGGATCTTGTCCTCGATCTCGTAGGCGATGCGCTTGTTTTCCTTCAGGAAGATCTTGGCGTTCTCGCGGCCCTGGCCGATCCGCTCGTCGCCATAGGAAAACCACGCGCCGGATTTCTCCACGACCCCGGCCTTCACGCCGAGATCCAGAAGTTCGCCCATCTTCGAGATGCCCTCGCCATACATGATGTCGAACTCGACCTGCTTGAAGGGCGGCGCCACCTTGTTCTTGACGACCTTGACGCGGGTGGCGTTGCCAACCACTTCGTCGCGGTCCTTGATCGCGCCGATGCGGCGGATATCAAGCCGCACGGACGAATAGAATTTCAGCGCGTTGCCGCCGGTCGTGGTCTCGGGGCTGCCGAACATCACGCCGATCTTCATCCGGATCTGGTTGATGAAGATCACCATGCAGTTGGAGCGGCTGATCGAGCCGGTCAGCTTGCGCATCGCCTGGCTCATCAGGCGGGCCTGCACGCCGACATTGCTGTCGCCCATGTCGCCTTCCAGCTCCGAGCGCGGGGTCAGGGCGGCCACCGAATCGACCACCACCATGTTCACCGCACCCGAGCGGACCAGCGTGTCGACGATCTCCAGCGCCTGCTCGCCGGTATCGGGCTGCGAGATCAAAAGCTCATCGAGGTTGACGCCCAGCTTCCTGGCATAAAGCGGATCCAGCGCGTGTTCGGCATCGACAAAGGCGCAGACGCCCCCATTTTTCTGCTCTTCGGCCACGCAATGCAGGGTCAGCGTGGTCTTGCCGGACGATTCCGGCCCGTAGATCTCGACGATCCGGCCCTTGGGCAGCCCGCCGATGCCAAGCGCGATATCAAGCCCCAGCGAACCTGTCGAGGTGGAGGCGATCTCCTGTACCGGGTTGTCGGCGCCCAGCTTCATGATCGAGCCCTTGCCGAACTGCCGCTCGATCTGCGCCAGCGCCGAATCGAGCGCCTTCTGTTTTTCGCCTGAACGCTTGTCTGTCATGTCGAGAATACTTGCCGTGGCCATGTTTCTTTGTCCTTATTTCATACCCGCAACCGGGCGGCAACAACTGCTGATGTTCGCCTCTTGTTCTGTTTTGTCTGTATGAGATCAAAAAGAGAACATTTCAACAATTTTATTCAAACAGGAAATGCCCGGATGTGGTTAAAAGAGGGTTAGCGCGGAACGCAAAAATGAACTTTGCGCCGTAGGATGCTAATAAAACATGGAAAATGCTTTCGGAAGAAAAAGATTTGGCAGCGATCTAGTGAAGCTGCGCTTGCACCGTCTCGGTCAGCTTGTTCAGCGAAAACGGCTTGGGCAGGAACACCGAATTGGGAATTTTCGCCTGGCTTTCGGCAAAGTTTTCCTCGGCATAGCCGGAAACGAAGACAACGCGCGTGTCGGGGCGCTCTAAAAGCGCCTTGCTGACCCAGCTTGGCCCATCCATGCCGGGCATGATGACATCGGTGACAAAGACATCGACCGCCAGCGTGTCGTCGTCCAGCGTTGTCAGCGCCTCTTCGCCGTTCGCAGCTTCCAGAACCGTATAGCCGCGCATCCGCAGCGCGCGCGAGGCAAAGGCGCGCACCGGCGCCTCGTCCTCGACCAGAAGGATCACGCCCTCGCCTTGCGAGGGTGTCGGCCGCGGCTCCACGGGGCTGTCCAGCACCAGCGGTTCTTCGACCTGCTCCTGGGCCTGGAAATACAGCGTGAAGGTGGTGCCCGCGCCCAGGGCGCTGTCGACGAAGATGAAACCGCCGGTCTGCTTGATGATGCCGTAGGCGGTGGACAGGCCCAGCCCGGTCCCCTCGCCCGCGCCTTTTGTGGTGAAGAAGGGCTCGAAGATCTTCGGCAGCTTGTCGGGCGGAATGCCGGACCCCTCGTCCGAGACCCGCACCACCACGTATTCGCCGGCCGGAACGATTGCCCGGTCGCGCTCAAGATCCTCTTCGAGAAACTCCAGCCCCGTGGTGATCTCGATCGCGCCGCCCTGGGGCATCGCATCGCGCGCGTTCACGACAAGGTTCATCATCACCTGTTCCAGCTGACGTTTGTCGGCGCGCACCATCTTCAACGTCGGATCATGCGACACCGTCAGCATGATCCGCTCGCCCACCAGGCGGTTCAGAAGATGCGTCAACTCGGCCAGTGTATCGCGCAGATCCAGCATCTGCGGCTGCAGGTTCTGCTTGCGCGAAAACGCCAGAAGCTGGCCGACAAGGCTGGCCGCGCGATTGGCGTTCTGGTTGATCTGGTCCAGATCGGCGTAGTTGGGATCGCCCTTGTCATGGCGCAGGAGCAGAAGATCGCAATGGCCACTGATCGCCGTCAGCAGGTTGTTGAAATCATGCGCCACACCGCCGGCCAGCTGACCGATTGCCTGCATCTTCTGGCTTTGCACGAACTGCGCCTCTAGCGTCTTCAGCTCGGTCGCATCGTTCAGGACCGCCACCAGGACGATCTCCCCCCCGGTCTCGACCCGGCTCAGCGAGATCTGCAGAAAAAGCTCGGACGCGGTATTGGAGGCGCGCACAAGTTCGGCCTGGTGCAGGCGTCGGCCGTTGACCGCATCGTGCAGCCAGTCGGCGACGGGCCGTCCCAGCCCCTCCACCAGTTGCGCCAGATCGGTGTCGGCATCGGCCGGCAGTCTGAGAAGATCGCGCGCCAGCCGATTGGCCATCAGCACCTTTCCCGCCCGGCTCAGCTTCAGTAGTGGAACCGGCAGGGCGTCGAAGAACGTCCAGTCGTCGGGGGTTTGAGGTGTCGCGCTGTCGGCGGGTAGAAAGAAAAGTTCGCGTCGCCCTGCCGCGCCGGCGATCTCGTGGATGATGGTGTGCATCGGTCCCGAAAGCGCCGCGATCTCATGCACGGCGCCGGGCCGGATCGGCATGTCATTCACGATCTTGTCCAGCGTCGATTCGCGCCCGCCGATCAGGCGCCGCATCGCCTCGTTCATGAAGAGCACCGTGTCGCTTTTCGACACGTTCAGCATCGGCAGGCTGATCCCATCGGCGCCGCGCGCCGCGGCGCTGCGCCCGGCGATATCTTCCAGCCGCCACAGGTAGCCCTCGGCGCCGATCTGATGCACCGAGAGGCGCAGGTGTCCGCGCCGCAGCACCACGTCCTCGCGCGCCGCGCGCTTCAGCGAGGCGCGGTTCTGCAAGCGGTGCAGCACCGCCCCCGGCGAGGCGAAAAGCCCGTTCAGAGCGGTCGCCAAGGTGTTGCCTGCATTGTCTCCGAACCGCTCTGCCGCGGCGGCGTTATTGTAGCCGATCACACCATCGGCGTCGGTGGTGAAGCTAGGAGAGGCGTCGTTTTCGACAAATTGCGACACCGCGCCGATCAGCGCCGCCTGCGCCCGCTTCTGTTTCAACGCCGCCGATCCGACCACGCTCGCCAGTGCGAACAGGCCGAAACCCGCGGACCCCAGGACAAGGGCATAGGGCGTACCGGCGGCGACGGCGCCGGCCGCGATCAGGCTAATGGCCGCCACCAGAAGCGAGCCGACCCGCGGCGAAAGTGCCGCGGTCAGGTTCGATTGGCTTGTCTGATGCAGTGTCGTTTGCGACACCCTGTCCCCCTGGAACGATTCGCTGGCCGTATATTCCGCCGCCATTCGTTAACTTCGGCTTAAGGAACATTCGGCACACTACCATAGGTAGAGTGGAATTGAGAAGAAAATCTTTTAGGGTGAGTGCGATAGGTGCGCCGTGTAGAACCCGTCGGTTCCGTCCAGCGGCGTGAACCGGCGCGAGACATCGCATCGCCAGCCGCTGTGCCGCTGAGAAAACGCGGTGATCTGTGCTTCGTTCTCGGCCTGCAGAACAGAGCATGTGGCATAGATCAGCCAGCCGCCGGGCCGCGTCAGCGCCGCCGCCTGATCGAGGATGTCCGCCTGCATCGCCTCAAGCTCTGCAAGGCGCGCCTCGGTCAAAAGCCACTTGCCCTGCGGCGCCCGCCGCCAGGCCCCGCTGCCCGAACAGGGCACATCGGCAATCACCAGATCAAAGGGCGCGTGGACGGGAAGTTCGGCGGTCGCCAGCGGTGTGATGCGGGCGCCGGCCCGTGCTGCGCGCGCCGGCAGATCGCGCATCCGCGCCGGATCGGCGTCATGGGCGGATATCTTCGCGTCGCTCCCCGCGGCGATCGCCAGCGCCTTGCCGCCGCCGCCGGCGCAAAGATCGAGCACCTGTGCGCCCGGACCGATCCGCGCCAGCGCCGCAAGCGCAACCGCCTGCGAGGCGGCATCCTGCAATTCCACCAACCCGGCGGCAAAGGCGCGCGCGTTTTTGATCCGGCGCGCGCCTTCGGTGACTTCCAGCGCGGTGTCTGCCAAAGGATGCGGCACCGCCACAATGCCGTCTTCCGCCAGGGCGCCGATCGCGGCGTGCGGGTCGGTCTTGGCGGCGTTCACCCGCAAAAAGACCGGCGCGCGCGCTTTCAGGGCTTCGGCCACGGGCGCGGCATCGGCGCCAAGGCTGCGCTCCCATTCGGGCAACAGCCAATCGGGCAGATCGAGTGCGACGCCTTTCGATGGATCTGGCGCGCCCAACGGCGCTTCGGCCTCGGCAGCTGTCAGCGGCGCCGGCGCATGGCCCTGCCCAGTGAAATAGGCGCCGGGATCCTCGCCGCGCCCGCGCAAAAGCCCGATCATCCGGCCCCGGCCCGTTTCGCTGCCGCCTCGCGCCGCGGTAGAGCGCCACTGCCGCAGGACGTCGAAGACATGGCTTCGGACCGCGGCGCGGTCACCCGATCCGGCAAAGCGGCTTGCGCGGGCCCAGCGGGTGAGCGCCTGCTCGGCCGGAGCGCCGCCAGCGATTGCACCCAGGATGTCGATCGCCGCGGCAACGCGCGCGCCGGGGGTCATCGGGCGGGCTCTCCGGTTTGGATCAAGGCAGCGCGGAGGGTGTCCAAGGCGGCGTAGAAGACGCCAAATGTCCGCCCGCGCGGCGGTACAAACCTGCCCCCGGTCCAGCCGAGACCTTGTACATTCCGGCCTTTACATAATGCGGTAATTCGGGCTTTCCCGGGTGATCTGCACATCGTGGACATGGCTCTCTTTCAGCCCCGCGCCGGTGATTTTCACGAAGCGGCAGTTGCGCCGCATCTCGTCGACGGTGCCGCAGCCGGTATAGCCCATCGCGGCCCGCAAACCGCCCACCATCTGGTGGATCACGGTCGAGGCCGGGCCCTTGTAGGCCACCTGCCCCTCGATGCCTTCGGGCACCAGCTTGTCGCTGGCCGCATCTTTCTGGAAATAGCGATCCGCCGAGCCGCTGGCCATCGCGCCCAAAGAGCCCATGCCCCTGTAACTCTTGAAACTTCTGCCCTGGTAGAGGATCACCTCGCCGGGGCTTTCGTCGGTGCCCGCGATCATGCTGCCGACCATTGCGCAGGACGCCCCGGCGGCGATCGCCTTGGCGAAATCGCCCGAATACTTGATGCCGCCATCGGCGATGACGGGTACGTCGCCGGCGCCCTGAACGCTCTCCATGATGGCCGTCAGCTGCGGCACGCCGACGCCGGCCACCATGCGGGTGGTGCAGATCGAGCCCGGCCCGATGCCCACCTTCACCGCATCCGCCCCGGCATCGATCAGTGCCTTGGCCCCGTCCGCCGTCGCCACGTTTCCGGCAATGATCTGCACTTCGTTCGACAGCGATTTGGCACGCTCGACCGCCTTGGCGACGCCCTCGGAATGGCCATGCGCGGTGTCGATCACCACGATGTCCGCCCCGGCATCGACCAGCGCCTGAGAGCGCTCGTAGCCGGCATCGCCCACCGTCGTGGCCGCCGCAACGCGCAACCGCCCCAGCGCGTCCTTGCAGGCCTGCGGGTTCAGCACCGCCTGCTCGCTGTCCTTCAGCGTCAGAAGGCCGGTCAGCTTGCCTTCGCCATTGGTTACCAGCAGCTTCTCGATCCGCCGCGCCTTCATCAAGGAGCGCGCCTCGTCGAGATCGGCAGGCTCGGTCAGGACCGCAAGGTCGCCGGAGGTCATCATCACCCTCACCGGGGTCCTGTCATCCTCGGCAAAGCGCATGTCGCGGTTGGTGACGATCCCCACGACCCGCCCGGCGCTGTCGACCACCGGAAAACCGGTGACCCTGAAGCGTTCCTGCAGGGCCTTGGCATCGGCCAGGGTCTGGTCCGGTGTCAGCGTGATCGGATTGTAGACGATGCCGCTTTCAAACCGCTTCACCCGGCGGACCTCGTTGGCTTGCATCTCGATATCTAGATTGCGGTGGATGACGCCGATGCCCCCGGCTTGCGCCATGGCGATGGCCATCCGCGCCTCGGTCACCGTATCCATGGCAGAGGACAAGAGCGGGATGTTCATAGCGATCTGCTTGGTCACGAAAGTGCGGGTGTCCGCGGTCGATGGCAGCACGCTGGACGCGGCTGGAACCAGCAGAACATCATCAAAGGTAAGGGCCTCGCGAATCTCCATGCGGTACTCCTGCGGAGGGTTCGTTTGACGCGTCCCTATCGCATGGATATCGGCGAGGGAAAACCCCTATCTGGGCCTCGATCTGCCCTAACCCCCAATATTTTGCGCAGCCAGGGCGGCGCGCGCATCGCGGGCGCGCTGCCGCACCGCGTCGGCATAAAGCGCAAGATCGCCGCCGACGCCCAGAAACGTGAAACCCATGTCGGCGAATGGCCTGATCATGGACGTGTCGAAGGTCAGGATACCGGCCGCCTTTCCAGCGGCGCGGATACGCGCGCCCGCCTCTTCGATTGTCCTCAGCACCTCGGGGTGATCGGTGGTTCCAAGATGGCCCATATCGGCGGACAGATCGGCCGGGCCGATGAAGACCACGTCCACACCTTCGGTCCAGGCGATGGCGTCGATATTGTCGATCGCCATGCGGCTCTCGGCCTGCACGATCAGGCAGATCTCGTCATTGGCGGTGGCGGCGTAGTCGGCCTCGGCGCCATAGCCGGAGGCGCGCGCCATGCCGGCGCCGACACCGCGAATGCCGTGCGGCGGATAGCGCACAGCGCGGACCATCGCGGCGGCTTGCTCGGGGGTGTGCACCATCGGCACCAGAACGCTTTGCGCGCCGATATCGAGCACCCGCTTCAACGTGGCGTCTTCGCCCACCGGAACGCGAACGATCGACGAACTTGGCGCGCCGTTCATGGCCTGAAGCTGCATCTGCAACGAGGCCACTGAATTGGGCGTGTGTTCGGCGTCGACGAGCACCCAGTCGTAGCCGGCCTGCCCGACGATCTCGGACGCGGTAGGACTGGCGAAACTGTTCCAGAGCCCGATCTGGATCTTGCCTTCGGCCAGGGCGTGTTTGAGGACGTTGTGGGGGGCAGGCATGGGCGGGCTCCTTTGCGATTGCTCCACCCTCTCAGGCCGAAGCGACGGGGTCAATCAGCGCCGGATCTGCATATGCCCCAACAACAGGCGACACAAAAAGGCCCCGCCGGTGCATGGGCGGGGCCTGTCGCGAAGCCAGCAAAGCCTAGGCGCGATAAAGCAGCGACACGCCGTTGGCGAAAAGATGTACCTTGGACGGATCGGCGCCCAGCTTGATATCGCGGCCGCGCGCTTCAGAGTGGATTCCATGCAGCTTGCCGATGACCGCCGGCTCATTTCCTTCGGCCACGAAGTAGAGAAGCGTGACCTCGCCCAGGGCCTCGGTGAAGTTCACCTTGCCCTGGTAGATGAAATCGCTTTCGGCTTCGACGAAATCCTCGGGCCGCACACCGACTTTTACTTTCAGCCCCATGTCACCGTCGCGCGTCGGCACGTTTGAGACCGCAACGCCGCCATCGTCCAGCTTGACGG
Organism: Paracoccaceae bacterium; assembly: GCA_013003075.1. Lineage (GTDB taxonomy): Bacteria > Pseudomonadota > Alphaproteobacteria > Rhodobacterales > Rhodobacteraceae > JABDLJ01. The sequence goes on along the minus strand of JABDLJ010000016.1, from coordinate 49,402 downwards.
TGGTCCGCTCACCCGTGCCGGTGACCTCACCGGGCAGAAGGTTCATCGCCGGAGAGCCGATGAACTGGGCGACGAACTCGCTGTTGGGCCGCTCGTAGAGGTCAAGCGGGCTGCCGACCTGAGCGATCCCCTTGTTGGCCAGAACCACGATCCGGGTGGCCAGCGTCATCGCCTCGACCTGGTCGTGGGTGACGTAGATCATGGTGCTGTCCGGCATCTGCTCTTTAAGCTGGGCGATCTCGATGCGGGTCGCGACGCGCAGGGCGGCGTCGAGGTTCGAGAGCGGCTCGTCGAAGAGATAGACCTTGGGGTCGCGGACGATCGATCGGCCGATGGCCACCCGCTGGCGCTGACCGCCCGAGAGCGCCTTGGGAAGCCGGTCGAGATACTCGGTCAGTTGCAGCTTGTCGGCCGCCGCGTTCACCGCCTGGGTGATCTCTTCCTCGGACTTTTTGGCCAACCGCAGCGCAAAGCTCATGTTGTCGCGCACGGTCATGTGCGGATAAAGCGCGTAGGACTGGAACACCATGGCGATGCCGCGCTCGGACGGCGGCACGTCGTTGACCACGACCCCGTCGATCTGCAACTCGCCCGCGGTGATCTTTTCGAGCCCCGCGATCATGCGCAGAAGTGTGGACTTGCCGCAGCCCGAGGGGCCGACAAAGACAATAAGCTCGCCTGTCTCGATGTCGAGATCGATGCCTTTCAGCACCTCGACGGTTCCACCGTACGACTTCCCGACATTCGTCAGTTTGAGATCGGCCATGTGTCCTCCCTTCGCTTTTTTATGTCTGCTCCCCGGCTTCCAGGGCGTAGCAGGCCTGAAAGGGGGGAAGTGCAATTCCCTGGTCGGTCTCGACCACGTTGAACGGAGCGCCCTTGTCGGCGCGCCAGGATCCTTCGGGCAGGTCGATGGGGTGCGACCCATCGGACAGGTTGAATGCGCAGAACATGCGCGTGCCCTCGTCTTGCCGGATGAACGAGATCACCTCATCCGAGACAGCGACCATCTCCATCTCACCCTTGATCAGCGCCGGGTGCGCGCTGCGGAATGCCAGCATCCGGCGGTAGAACGCCAGGGTCGAGGTCTCGTCCTGCTCCTGGATCGACACCGCGCGCTGCGCATGCTCCATCGCGACGGGAAGCCAGGGCTTGGCATCGGAAAAGCCGGCGTTCTGGTTGTCGCGGGTCCAGGGGATCGGGGTGCGGCAGCCGTCGCGGCCCTTGTACTTGGGCCAGAACCGCTTGCCATAGGGATCCTGCAGCTCTTCGAAGGCGACATAGGCTTCGGTCAGGCCAAGCTCTTCGCCCTGGTAAAGGCAGACCGAGCCCTTGATCGACATCAACAGCGCGGCGTAGACCCGAGCGCCCTCTTCGGTGAGGTTCCAGCGCGAGGTGTGGCGGGGCACGTCATGGTTGGAATAGGCCCAGCAGGCCCAGCCCTCGCGGACGATCTCGTTGAACCGCTCCAGCACCTTGCCGATCCGCGTGCCCGTCGGCGCCTCGCCCGACAGGAACTCGAAATCGTAGCACATATGCAGCTTGTCGCCGCCCGAAGTGTAATCGGCCTGCACCTGCATCCCGCGCTGGCTTTCGCCCACCTCGCCCACCGAGGTGATCGCGTCATACTCGTTCATCAGCGCCCGGAAGCGCTTCAGGAACTCCAGGTTTTCGGGCCGTGTCTTGTCGTAGCGGTGGTCCTGGAAATTGTAGGGGTTCACCGCCGGCGCGGTGTTGGCGTTGCGGTCCTCGGGCTTCAGGGGCGGGTTGTCGCGCAGCTCTTTGTCGTGGACGTAGAAGTTCACGGTATCGAGCCGGAACCCATCCACGCCGCGGTTCAGCCAGAAGCGCGCGACATCCAGAAGCGCGTTCTGCACATCCATGTTGTGGAAGTTCAGGTCGGGCTGCTCGGCCAGGAAGTTGTGCATGTAGTACTGCATCCGCTCGCCGTCCCACTCCCAGGCGGATCCGCCGAAGACCGAAAGCCAGTTGTTGGGCGGCGTGCCGTCCGGCTTGGCATCGGCCCAGATGTACCAGTCGGCCCTGGGGTTGTCGCGGCTGCAGCGGCTTTCCTTGAACCAGGGATGCTCTTCGGAGGTATGCGACAGGACGAGATCGATGAGCACCCGCAGCCCAAGTGCGTGCGCCCGGTCGATCAGCGCGTCGAAATCGCCCAGCGTGCCGAACATCGGATCGACATCGCGGTAGTTCGACACATCGTAGCCGAAATCGAGCATTGGCGATTTGAAGAACGGCGAGATCCAGATCGCATCGACGCCAAGCTCGGCCACGTGTGGCAGACGGTGGATGATGCCGGCAAGATCGCCGATGCCATCGCCGTTGCTGTCCTGGAACGAGCGCGGATAGATCTGGTAGATCACCGCGCCGCGCCACCAGTCGGCATCGCCGTCGATCTTGGCGTCGGGCCGTATCATGGGATCGAGGAAGTTCATTCCCGCTGTCCTTGCCTGTCCTACTTCACCGAACCGGCCAGAAGGCCGCGCACCAGGTACCGCTGCATCGCGAAGAACACGACAAGCGGCACGGCGATCGAGACGAAGGCGGAGGTGGCCAGGATTTCCCAGTTGCCGCCCCGGGTGCCCAGAAGCTCGACGATCTGCTTGGTCATCACCGTGGTCTCGCCGGTCGCGTCGATCAGGAACACCAGCGCCACCAGAAGATCGTTCCAGGTCCAGAGGAACTGGAAGATCGCGAAAGAGGCCAGCGCCGGGAAGGACAGCGGCAGGATGATCTTGGTGAAGATCTGGAAGTCCGTTGCGCCGTCTACCTTTGCGTTCTCGATGATGTCACGCGGCAGGCCGACCATGTAGTTGCGCAAGAGGTAGATCGCGAGCGGCAAGCCAAAGCCGGTATGCGCCAGCCAGACGCCCACGTAGCCCTTGCCGATACCCCATTCCAGGTGAAGCCGCAGAAGCGGGATCAGCGCAAGCTGCAGCGGCACCACCAAAAGGCCCACGACCGCCGCGATAAGCAGAGCGCGGCCGGGAAAATCCATCCACGCCAGTGCATAGGCCGCGAACGCGGCTACCAGGATCGGGATGATCGTGGCCGGAATGGTCACCGTCAGCGTGTTGAAGAACGCCTTTGCCATGCCCTCGCGGTTGCTGGGATCGAAAAGCACGTTCCGGTAGTTCTGGAAGGTGAATTCGGGCGGCGTCTCGGCGGTGACGAACACACGCTCGCCGCGCCCGCCTTCCATCTCGACATCGCTTTCGAGGCGATAGTCGCCATTGGCCTGAACCGTGACGCGCTCGCCGCCGCGCATTTCGGCGGTGTCACCGGGAACGAAGGCGTCGATATCGCGCGAGCTGATGCCGAAGACCGAGATCGTGGCCTCGCTGCTCTCGTCTTCGAACAGGTTGCCCTCTATGACGTACAGATTGCCTTGCTGCACCTGCGTTGCGGGCGGTGCGGTGCGCAGGGTCAGGTTCTGCTCGGCCGGGAACATCGCCTTCCACCAGCCGCTGGTCGCGATCTGGTCGGCGGTGCGGAAGGACGACACGAAAAGCCCCAGCGTCGGGAAGAGCCAAAGAAAGACCAGCACCGCAACAGAGATGTGCACGGCCCAGGTCAGGGATGATTTGGTACCTGCGATATTGTCCATTTTCCCGTCCCCCTAGCGCATTTCTTTGCGTGCGTTCTGCACGTTCCAAATCAGAATTGGCGTGACAAGAAGCATGATGATCATCGCCGCCGCAGAGCCGACGCCCCAGTCATTGGCGCGGAACAGCTTGTCGTACATGTAGTTGGCAAGCACCTGCGTCTCCCACTGGCCGTTGGTCATCGCAAAGACGATGTCGAAGATCTTCAGAACCACGATCGTGATGGTGGTCCAGACGACGACGATGGTGCCCATGATCTGCGGGATCTTGATCTTGAAGAAGATCTGGAAGGGCGAGGCGCCGTCGATGATCGCGGCTTCGATGGTCTCTTCGGGAATGCCGCGCAGAGCGGCCGAGAGGATCACCATCGCAAAGCCGGTCTGGATCCAGATCAGAACCGCCATGAGAAAGAAGTTGTTCCAGAACGGGATCGTCAGCCAGGTCTGCGGCTCGTCGCCGCCAAGGCTGAGATACATCGCGTTCAGAACGCCGATCTGGTCCTGGTCGATGGGCCGGGTGTCATAGACCAGCTTCCAGATCACCGCGGCGCCGACGAAAGAGATCGCCATCGGCATGAAGATCAGCGATTTGGCGATATTGCCCCAGGAAATCCGGTCGGTCAGCTGGGCGGCCAGAAGTCCGAACGCGGTCGACAAGGCGGGCACAACGATCAGCCAGTACATGTTGTTGGTCAGCGCTTCCCAGAACTTGGCCTCGGACATCATCTGGGCGTAGTTTGCCAGCCCGACGAAGTCCGACCCACCGCCGGGGATGCGCTCGGTCAGCGACAGGCGCAGCGTCTCGAGCACGGGATAGGCAAGATAAAGCCCCAGCGCGGTCAGCGCGGGCGCCAGAAAAAGCCACGGCCTGAGCGCGTTGGCGCGGTTGATGTTTTGCCCCGCAGAGACCGGCTTGGAGCCGGTGATGAAGAAGATCAGCGCGCCGATCACCACGGCGATAACCGCGGCGTAGATCAGGACCTTGGTCGGAATGCCGATCGCAACGGCGTCGACGCCAGGTGAGACAAGCGCGAATACGCCGGCCAGAACCACCTGGATGATGATGACGGCAACGAGGATCAAGAACGGGATAGCGGCCGTCCAAAGAGCGGCCCGGGTGCGGTGTCCGCCAACGTCCGCCTCGCTGATATTGCGGGCCGGAAACAGGACCTTGTCGGTGAACAAGTTGGAAAAGTAGAAGTAACTTATACACCCACCAACGCCGATGATGATGGTGAATACACCAAGTAGCGCCGCTTCCATGTGATCCCCTCCTGCGTTCATTTGCTTGGCCGAGGCGTGCACGCGGGCATTTGCCCCGGCTCGGATCGGCTGCGAATTTTATGTCCTGAGAAGACGCCGCAATGGCCCGTCTCCACTGTCGGTTCGGTCTGTTGTCGTGTGCGGCTTCTCCCGGCTTTTCAAAAAGCCATCGGGGCGCACATTGGCTGGGTATCCGCCCCGGCGCAGGCCGGGGCGGACCGATCTTTGTCGGTCAGCTTACTTCAGCGCTTCCCACGAGGACTGGATCTCGGACGCCACCTCGGCAGCAGGCTTGCCGCCGGTGTAGTCGACCATGCCGGTCCAGAAGGTTCCCGCGCCAACACCGCCGGGCATCAGGTCAGAGCCGTCAAACCGGAAGGTCGTCGCGCCCAGAAGGATGTCGTTCATCTTTCTCAGCGTCGGATCGCTGAACGCATCGGGGTTGGCGCCCTTGAACGGCGTCAGGAAGCCTTTGCGGGCCATCCAGATTTCATGCGCCTGAGGTGTCTTGAGGAACTCGATCAGGTCATGAGCGCCCTGGCTGTCATTGGTGATCACCCAGGTCGTCCCCGCGCCCAGAACCGGGCTGCCGAGATCCTTGTCCGAATAGGCCGGGAAGTAGAAGAAATCGGCATCCTCACCCACGATCGTGCCTTCGGGGAAGAAGGCCGGGATGAACGACGCCTGGCGGTGCATATAGCACTGCGGCGGGCTGGAGAACATGCCCTTGGGGCTGTCGCGGAAGTCGGTCGAGGCCACCACGCCTGCGCCGCCGGCGACGTAGTCGTCATTGCGGGCAAACGCGCCGAACTCTTCGATCGCGGCGACGATTCTGGGATCGTCGAACGCAATTTCGTTGGTCACCCACTGGTCATAGACGCCCGGATCCTGCGTGCGCAGCAGAAGGTCCTCGACCCAGTCGGTTGCAGGCCAGCCGGTCGCACCGCCGGATCCCAGACCGATGCACCACGGCGTCTCGCCGTCGGCAACGATCTGATCGGTCAGGGCCTTCAGCTCTTCCATGGTGCCGGGGATTTCATACCCGGCATCCTCGAAGTTCTCCGGCACGAACCAGACCAGCGATTTCACATCGGTCTTGTAGGGAAACCCGTACATGTTCATGTTGCCGCCCGGATCGGCATAGGTGCCGAGATCGACCCAGGAATCGCCCGCCGCGTAATTCTCGCGCAGCCAGTCGGCAGTGCCGTTGGACAGCGGTGTCAGAAAGCCCCGGTTCGCCATCTCGGCCGCAAGACCGGGCTGGGGAAATGCAGCCACGTTGGGCGGCGATCCCGCTTCGAGGTCAACAGCGATCTGCTGCTCGAAACTGTCCGATCCGACATAGCGCACATCGTGGCCCGAGGACTCGGCGAAGGCTGCAAGTACGGCTTCGACGTTGATCTGGTCCGGTCCAAGCCATGGGCCGAACACGGTGACCTGTTCCGCGCTGGCCATTCCGGCGGTCAGCGCTACTGCTGCCGCGCTGGCATACAGTACTCTATTCATGATTTTCTCCCCGGTTCTGCGCGCTTGAGCGCGCCTGAGTTCTGAATTGTTGACCCGCACCTCGGGAACGCCAAAGCGCTTTGGGCTGGTCGAGCGTCGCCCATCATTGCATCGAAGTCAATGCGTCATTTTCGGGATCGCTTTGAAAACAAGGTATTTTCCACGCGAATTTTTTAGGCCGGATTCAAGTGTCCGCTTTGACGCGCGTAAGATTCATCGCTAATGTAGTCTGAACTTAAAAGCGCTTTGAGGAATTTTCGCAATGAATCTCAAAGAGTTGGCCAGCAAGCTTGGCCTGTCTCAAACAACGGTCAGCCGGGCTTTGAATGGCTACCCCGAGGTAAGCGAGGCCACCCGTCTGCGCGTGGAGGCCGCAGCGGCGCTGCACAACTACCAGCCCAACGTCCGCGCCAAGGCGCTGGCCACCGGGCGGTCGATGGCGATTGCCCATATCGTGCCGCTTGGATCCGAGCATGAAATCGTGAACCCGGTCTTTGCCGACTTCATCGCCGGCGCCGGCGCCGTCTATGCCCAGCACGGCTATGTCACGCATCTGTCGATCGTCAAGGAAACCGACGAGCAGAAGATCTACCGCGATATTGCCGCCAAGGGCACGGTCGATGGCATCATCGTCCACGCGCCGCGGGTCCGCGATGGGCGGATCGAACTGCTGCAGCAGATCGGTCTGCCCTTTGTGGTGCACGGGCGATCCTCGGGGGTGGCAAGCGACTACAACTGGGTCGACGTGAACAATCGCCGCGCCTTTGAGCGCGCGACCAATTTTCTGATGGATCTTGGCCATCACCGGATCGGCCTGATCAACGGGATCGAAGAGCTTGATTTCGCGGCGCGGCGCCGTGCCGGTTACCTGTCGGCGCTGGCCTCGCGCGGTATCGGCGAGGATCCGGGCATCATCCGCTCGGGCGAGATGACCGAGCATCACGGCTACGCCACGACCCGGGCCTTGCTTGGTCTGCCGGATCCGCCGACGGCGCTTTTGGCCTCGTCGATGATCATCGCTTTCGGAATTCGCCGGGCGCTCGATGATCTCGGGCTTCGGCTCAATCGCGACATATCAGTGATCGCGCATGACGACGATCTGTCCTATTTCGAGAACGGGCCCGACATTCCGATCTTTACCGCGCTGCGATCGTCGGTCAGACAGGCGGGGCAGCGCGTGGCGCGGCTTTTGATGGCGCAGATCTCCAAGCCGCAATCAGGCTTCATGCAAGAGCTGCTCGAGGTCGATTTCGTGGTCGGCCAGTCCACTGGACCGGCACGCCAAACACCTACGGCAAGACAAGGTTGAATGTGATGGATTTTGCGCGCTCCGACTTCCCCGAGGGCTTTCAGTTCGGGGCTGCGACCTCATCGTACCAGATCGAAGGCCATTCGTTCGGCGGCGCCGGCAAGACCCACTGGGACACGTTCGCGGCAACGCCCGGCAATGTGGTGCGCGCCGAGAACGGCGATATCGCCTGCGATCACTATCATCGCTACGCGGATGATCTCGATCTGCTCGCCGAGGGCAATTTCGACGTCTACCGGTTTTCCACAAGCTGGGCGCGGGTCCTGCCCGAAGGGCGCGGCACGCCCAATCCCGAGGGGCTCGATTTTTATGACCGGCTGGTGGACGGGATGCTGGAGCGCGGGCTGAAGCCGGCGGCCACGCTGTATCACTGGGAGCTGCCCTCGCCTCTGGCCGATCTCGGCGGCTGGCGCAACCGCGACATCGCCGGCTGGTTTGCCGATTTCACCGAGGTTATCATGGGTCGGATCGGCGACAGGGTCTGGTCGGCCGCGCCGATCAACGAGCCGTGGTGCGTCGGCTGGCTGTCGCATTTCCTGGGGCACCATGCGCCGGGGCTGCGCGACATCCGCGCGACCGCGCGTGCCATGCACCACGTGCTTCTGGCGCACGGCCGCGCGATCGAAACGATGCGCGCTCTGGGGATGAGCAATCTCGGCGCCGTGTGCAACATGGAGTACGCCGCGCCCGCCGATGACACCCCCCAAGCCGCGGCGGCAGCCGAGCTTTATGACGGCTATTACAACCACTTCTTCATCTCGGGCATGTTCAAGAAGGCGTATCCCGATACCGTTCTGGAAGGTCTGGGGCCACACCTGCCCAAAGGGTGGCAGGACGATTTCGATGTCATCGGCGCACCGGTGGACTGGTGCGGGATCAACTACTACACGCGCAAGCTGATTGCGCCGAATGACGATCCCTGGCCCAGCCATCACGAGGTCGACGGCCCGCTGCCGAAAACCGCGATGGGCTGGGAGATCTATCCCGAGGGGCTGGAATACCTCCTGAAGCGGACGCATCGCGACTATACTGGCGATCTGCCACTTTACGTGACCGAGAACGGCATGGCGGCCCCCGATGAAATCGAAGATGGCGCCGTCGATGATCCGCACCGGATCGACTATCTCGATCAGCACCTTGGTGCGGTGCGCCGCGCGATCGCCGCGGGGGCGCCGGTGGCGGGGTATTATGCCTGGTCGCTTCTGGACAATTTCGAGTGGGCGCTTGGCTATGAGAAGCGCTTTGGACTGGTTCACGTCGATTTCGACAGCTTGCAGCGTACCCCCAAAGCATCCTATCACGCCCTCAAAGCGGCTCTTGCGCGGGGCTGACGCCGCGCCCGCCGCATTCTGAAGAGGTGACCTGCCATGCCGTCCTCGCGCCCGGCCGATGTTTATTCCATGGTGGCCGACATCGGGGGGACGAACACCCGTGTGGCGCTCGCCGAGGGCGAGGACCTGCTGCCGGACACCATCCGCCGGTACCGCAATTCTGACTACCCCGGGCTCGAGACCGTCCTGCGCGCCTATATCGAGGCCGAGGGCGGCGTTGACTGCAAAGGCGCCTCGGTCGCGATCGCGGGCCCGGTGCGCGATGGGCGCGGCACGTTGACCAATCTCGACTGGACCATCGATGAAGACACCGTGGCGCGCGCCACCCGTGCCGAGACCGTGGCGGTTCTGAACGATCTTCAGGCGCAGGGCCACGCTCTGGGCCGGATCGCCGAGGAAAACCTTGTCACGATCCTTGACGGACAGCCTGCGGCGCCCGATGCCGCCAAGCTCGTGATCGGCGTCGGCACCGGCTTCAATGTGGCGCCCGTGCATAGCCTGGGCCAGGTCCGCATAGTGCCGCCATCGGAGGCGGGCCATTCCAACTTGCCGATCCGCACTGAAGAAGAGCTGCGCCTGTGCAAGTTCGTTGAGACCGCGCATGGCTTTCCGGCGGTCGAAGACGTGTTGTCGGGGCGCGGCCTGGGACGGGTTTATTCCTGGCTCGGCCACGAGGCTGGCGATCCGGCCGAGCGTGGCTCGGCCGAAATCATGGATCGGCTGGCCGCGGGCGATGCGCGCGCCGAAGAGGCCGTGCGGATCTTCGCGCGAATGCTTGGAACAGTGGCCGGAAACCAGGCGTTGATCCACCTGCCTTTCGGCGGCGTTTTTCTGGTCGGAGGTATCTCACGCGCCATGACACCGTACCTTGCTGAATTCGGTTTCGTCGATGCCTTCCGCGACAAGGGACGGTTTGCCGGCTTCATGCAGAATTTCCCGGTCCGCATAGTCGAGGACGACTATGCCGCCCTGACGGGCCTGGCCGGTAACCTGGCGCGGATCATGTAGGCTCAATGCCGTCCTGCGCGCCGTAACCACACCTTAACCCGCCGCACGTTAGACCCTCGGTCGAATGCACCGTTGGGAAAAGCAATGCGCAATTGGCTGAAAGTGAACTTTGGCGTTGGCCGGGGACGGACGCGATGACGATGCGTATCGACCTTGCGCCGAAGCTGGATTTTCGCGCCGCCGAGGCGCTGCTTGGGCAGATCCGCGCAGCCCGTGGCAGCGATCTGGTGCTGGACGGCGCCGCGGTGGATCATCTGGGCGTGCAGGCGGCGCAGCTTATCATGTGCGCCACCCAATCCTGGATCAAGGATCGAAAAGCGTTCGATATCGAAGGCTTGCCGGACGCAATTCATGCTCAACTTGCGGAAATGGGGCTGAGCCACGATGACATGATGAAGGAGCGCGCCGCATGACGCTGAAAGTGCTTGCCGTCGATGACAGCCGGACCATCCGGGACATGCTGAAGCTGACTTTGGTCGAGGCGGGCATGACGCCGCATCTTGCCGAGGATGGCCAGCACGGGCTGGAGGTTCTCGATGGGCTCGACCCCGACGTGATCATCACCGACATAAACATGCCGCGCCTTGACGGATTTGGGTTCATCGACGCCGTCCGGGACCAGGACGACTACAAAACCATTCCCATTCTGGTGCTTACGACCGAAAGCTCGGACGAGTTGAAGGCCAAGGCGCGCAATTCGGGCGCCACGGGATGGATCGTCAAACCGTTCGATCCGGTCAAGTTGGTCAAAGCCCTGCACATGGTCGCGGGGTAGCATTTCCATGTCAGACGCAATGCAGGAAATTCGTGACAGTTTTTTCATCGAATGCGATGAACTTCTAGAGGCATTGCAGGACGGGCTGCAGCAGATCGAAGATGGCAGCGGCGACGATGAGACCATCAACGTGGTCTTCCGCGCGGTGCATTCGATCAAGGGCGGCGCCGGAGCGTTCGGTCTCGATCAGGTGGTGGGCTTTGCGCATGCGTTCGAGACCGCGCTGGACGAGGTGCGAGCCGGTAATCTGGTGCCCGACGCAGAGGCCATGCTGCTTTTCTTTCAGTGCGGCGATACTCTATCGGATATCGTGGCCGCGGCGCGGGAAGACAGCTCGGTTCCAGCCGAACAGATCGAACCCCTGCTGGAGCAGCTTGAAGAGCTGGCCGGCGCCGAGGACGAAGAAGAGGTCAGCGAAGAGGATTTCCAGCCGATGGCGCTGTCGCTCGATCTGGGCGATCTTGGCGATCTGGGTGATGGGGGCCTGCCGGCTCTCGATGATCCTGGCGACGATCTCGAAGCGCCGGCAAGCGGCGGCTACCGGATCGCCTTCATGCCGCATGTCGGGCTATACAGCTCTGGAAGCGAGCCTCTGTTTCTGCTTCGCGCGCTTGCCGAGCTTGGCGTCTGCAGGGTTGTGGCGCATGTCTCTGATTTGCCCGATCTCGGCGATCTGGCCCTGCCCGCCGCCGCGCTCAGTTGGACCATCGAGATCCAAACCGAGATCGACGAGGCCGGCATCCGCGAGATCTTCGAGTTTGTCGATGGGTTGTGCGATCTGACGATCGAGCCGCTCGCGGCGGCCGGCGGTCTTGCGCCGCCGGACCTTGCAGAGACGCGGGTTCCGGATGCGCCCGATCCCGCGACCTATGTCACGCCGATGCCCCAAACCGCCCCGGAGGCGCCGCCGGCAGATCCAGCCGCAGCAGCGACCGAAGCCAGCGCTGCCCCCGCCCCAATGACCGAGGCCGATACCAAGGATAACGGCAAATCGCCGCCCAAGTCGCCCTCCAATGCAGCTGCAGCGACGGCGAAGAAAGATGCCGCGGGGGCTGGCAAGTCGGTCGGCAACGCCTCGGCGACCGTGCGCGTCGATCTTGAGCGTATTGACCGCCTCGTCAACCTGGTGGGTGAGCTTGTCATCAACCAGGCGATGCTGGCCCAATCGCTGACCGAAGCCGGCGTTGCCAACCAAACCACCATTGCCGCCGGGCTCGACGAATTCCAGCAACTGACGCGGGATATTCAGGACAGCGTGATGATGATCCGCGCCCAGCCGGTCAAATCCTTGTTCCAGCGCATGGCGCGTATCGTGCGTGAAGCCTCTGGCGACGTCGGCAAGAAGGTGCGGCTGAAGACCGAAGGCGAAAACACCGAGATCGACAAGACCGTGATCGAACGGCTCGCCGACCCGCTGACCCACATGATTCGCAACGCCGTCGATCATGGGCTTGAATCCACCGAAAAGCGCATCGAGGCCGGCAAGTCCGCCGAGGGCATCGTCACGCTTTCGGCATCGCACAAATCGGGTCGCGTCATCATCGAGGTTGCCGACGACGGCGGCGGGATCAATCGCGCCAAGGTGAAGTCCATCGCCGAGCAGAAGGGCCTGATCCCGGCCGATCACGAACTAAGCGATAGCGAGGTCGACAATCTTCTCTTTCTGCCCGGTTTTTCGACGGCCAGCGAAGTGTCCAATCTTTCGGGCCGCGGGGTTGGAATGGACGGGTCAGGAATGCGATCTCGGCGCTTGGCGGGCGGATCACCACGACCTCGGAGACGGGAAAGGGGACCAGCTTTGCAATCTCGCTGCCGCTGACGCTTGCGGTGCTGGACGGTATGGTCGTCAGCGTTGCCGGCGAAACGCTGGTTGTGCCGCTCAGCACGATCTCCGAAACACTTTCGCTGCGATGCGAAGATATGCGCAGCCTTGGTCCGAAGACGCAGGTTCTTCAGGTCCGCAAGACCTTCGTGCCGCTTCTGGATCTGGCGACCGAGCTGGGCTATCGGCCGCCGCAAGAGATCGAGGATGGCGCCATCGTCCTGCTGATCAACCAGGAAGATGGCAGCCGCGCGGCGCTTGTTGTCGATGACATCGCCGACCAGAGGCAAGTCGTCATAAAGGGCCTCAATGACAACTACGGGCACGTGCGCGGCGTCGCGGCCGCGACGATCCTGGGCGATGGGCAGATCGCACTGATCCTAGATCCCGTCGACTTGCTCGAAAACGCAACCGGCATCTCTCGGCCCGGCGCAGGTGTGCCGCCCGAAGCCCTTGCAGGTTAGGTCGCGCCATGTCTGACACAGCCCCCCCCCATCGGCCCCGAAGCCCCGCAGGAGCCCCAGGCCCCGGTCGCAGAGGTAGAGCTTCTGTCTTTCCGCGTCGGCGATGCGGAATACTCGGTCGACATCATGCCGGTGCGCGAGATCCGCGGCTGGACGCGCACAACCTCCCTGCCCCATGCCCCGGACTATGTGCGCGGCGTGATCAACCTGCGCGGATCGGTGCTGCCGGTCATCGATCTGAGTCTGCGGCTGGGCCTGCAGGTCGAGGAGCCGACCGAGCGAAACGTCATTATCGTCGTCGATCTCGATGGCAGGACGCTGGGCCTGCGGGTCGATGCGGTCTCCGACATTCTGTCGATCCCAAGCGCGCAGATGCAGGTTCCGCCGGAGCTTGCAGCGGACCGGGGCGCCACCTTCGTTCGGGCCCTCACGATACTGGATGAACGCATGATCCGGGTGCTCGACCTGTCGGCGGTGCTTCCGGAAAGCGCGGATGCGGCGGCATGAGTGTGCAGTCATCCAAAGCGCGCCCCCAAAGCGCGCGACTTGCCGCCGAGCTGTCGCAGGCGGGTTTCCAGCGGGTGGCAGATCTGGCATTGCAGAAGGCCGGGCTGACCATACCGTCCTCGAAACTGGGTATGATCCAATCGCGCCTGGCCAAACGCCTTGCTGCCACGGGATATGAGACATTTGATCAGTACCTCGATTTTCTGTTCTCAGGCGATGGCGCGAACGAGTTGCCGCAGGCGATATCCAGCCTGACCACCAACGTGTCTCAGTTCTTTCGCGAGGCGCATCATTTCGAGACACTTCGGACGCAGATCTTGCCCGCCCTGGTGGAGCGCGCCCGCACGGGTGCGCGGGTGCGGATCTGGTCTGCGGGCTGCTCAAGCGGACAAGAACCGCTTTCCATCGCGACTGAACTTCTGGAATTCGCGCAAGACATCGCTGCTCTGGACATGCGCATCCTCGCGACCGACATCGATCACGCTATCCTTGGCCGGGCAAATGCCGCCATCTACACGCCGCAGCAAGTGGTGGATGTCCCGGACGGAATTTTGAAGAGATATTTCGTGGAAGAGGCCTCTGGGGCGGCAGGATACCGCGCGGCGGATGACCTGCTTGAACTGATTGCCTATCGCAAGCTGAACCTGATCGATCCCTGGCCGATGAAAAACAGGTTCGATGTCATATTCTGCAGAAACGTGGTGATCTATTTCAGCGACGACACGCAGTCCGCGCTCTGGCCCAGATTCCACGCGGCCCTTGCACCGGACGGCTGGATGTTTTTGGGCCACTCAGAGCGTCTCGACGACGTCGCGGCGCGGTCTTTCGTCAACGCCGGAGTTACAACCTACAGGCCAGCGTCCGCGGCCGGATCGTGAAGATGGATAGGAGAGTGAAATGTCGCTAAGGGACCAGCTTCGCATCATGGTGGTCGATGATATGTCGACTAGCCGCGGTCTGATCACGCAGGCGCTCGATTCGCTTGGTATCTCCAACGTGTCGGCCGCCGCGGATGGAAAAACCGCCTTGCAGACGATCGCGCGCGCACCGGTTCACATGGTCATCTCCGACTACAACATGCCGGGGATGGATGGCCTGGAACTTTTGGCCGAGTTGCGCAAAGGACCGCGCACGGCCAAGGTCGGGTTTCTGCTGATTACCGGACGTGCGGACCGGTCAATCATCGAAAAGGGCAAGTCACTGGGAATGAATAATTTCCTGAAAAAACCCTTTGAGGCGAACCAGTTGAAGGCCGCAATTGAGGCGATGGTTGGTCGCTTGTGACTGAAGACCGGCCCACAGGCTCGGATCTGCCGCCCACCCGTTTGAGCCTCGAGCAGTTGCATCTGCGGCTGGCCGAGGAGTGCCGGGATGCTGCCGAGGCGGTTGAAAAGCTTCAGGCGACGATCGGATCCTTTGCCCTGAAAGGGGTTCAGATCGACGCAGCAGCCGTTCGCGATCTGCAAGGCGCGGACCTCGTTGCGCAGCTTCTGGGCGCGATGTCCAAGCTTTTGAGCCAGATCGCGAGGAACGATCCGGCGGCTGGTTTTTCGCGCTGTGACATACATGATTGGAGCGGGCTCGACAGTTTCGCCGAGCGCCTCACCCAAGGTGCAGCCCATCCAGAGACTGATACCGCGCGAAGCAGCATTACGTTTTTTTGATCGCCGGGTGTCCATGTCCTGGCGATTTTTCCCCCGGACGGACCCCGTGCAGCAAGACGCCTAATGCGGCGCTGCTGGCATTGGCGGCGAATGTGTATCCGTGTGCCGCCTGTCTTGGCCGGCCGCGCCGCGACCGCGCCCGATTTCGAATACCTCCGCTTTGTTCTGGCTCGCCCGGCGCCGACGAAGATGATCGGCCAGGGACGATGCGCCGTCAAAATGCGCCTCCGGGTGAGCGGCGGGGTCCGGAACGGGCCGGCCACTTTTTATTGCGCGAACGTGTTATCGACTGCAGGAATATGAAACGGCGAATTGCGCAGGGGGCTTTCGCTGCATTTTGATCTGGCACTCTGCTCCGGATGTAGGTTGTCCTTGCGGTTCCACGCGGCGCGCCGCGCGCCATCAGAAGATCTCGATATCCGTATTCTGGCCTGGCTGCGGCTGCGGCGCCAGGATTTCAATATCGGCATCGGGGACGAAGCGCTGCCGTGCCTGGCCGCTGAAGGGCCAGAACCGCACTTGCCGTGCGCGAGACCCCCCAAGGCTTTTGGCGTCGCAGCCGATGCTCTCGGCCTTCAGGTAATTCATGGCAAAGTTGGCGTTGCGCTCTCCGATGTCGCTGAGCCCCTTGACGATGGACGCGCCGCCGAAAACCTTCGCGCCCATCCGCCCCTTGAGGGCCCCTTTTCGGATCAGCGCATTGATCAGCGTCTCCATTGCGTAGGCGCCGATCCGGGCCGAGCGATCCACAGGCTCGGAGCCAGTCTTATCAAGTTCGGGCAAAAGGATATGGTTCATGCCCCCGACCTGGGCGAGTTCGTCCCAAAGACAGACCGCAACGCACGAGCCCAGAATGGCCGAGATGACGTCTTCTGGCGCAGCGCCGATCGCGTATTCACCCTGGGCCACGTAGACCTTGCCGGATCTGTCGGTTTTCGATCGCTCAACCATCGTCATGGCCCCTGATCGAACACAGCGCCAAGATCTCGCGCGTCATGTCGTCCAGCGGAACTGTTTTTTGGACCGCGCCAAGCTCTCGGGCTGCGCGCGGCATCCCGTCGATCACGCAGGTCTCGGCACTTTGCGCAAGCGTGCACGCGCCCGCCTTATGCAGCTCGAGCATGCTGGCGGCCCCGTCCTTGCCCATGCCGGTCAACAGCACCGCGACGATCTTTTCCGGCGCGCCGACCGCAGACTTAAAGAGCCGGTCGATGGTCGGGACGTAAAGCTCGGTCCCGTCGGCCGGCGGTGTGGCGATCATCCCCGATGCGGCGGACGCAAACGCGAGGTGATGCTGTCCGCCCGGGGCAATCAGAACGACGCCCTGCTGCGCGACGTCGCCCTCGGCGGCGATGCGCACCTCAGGTCCGATCCGGCGGTTCAGGCGCTCGGCAAAGCTTTTGAGGAAAGGCGCCGGCATGTGCTGGGCGATCATGACCGGCGGTCCGTTCTTGGGAAAGCCCTGCAGCACACGCTCCAGTGCTTCGACCCCGCCGGTCGATGCCCCCAGAAGGACAAGCCGCCGGTTCCACACGAAATCGCGGGCGACGGCCGCGATTGCGCCCGAACCTGTTTGTCGCGCAACCTCGCGCTGCGCGATTTGCGCACCGGCCGCGGTGTAGATCGTCTTTGCGAACCGGGCGCGATGCACAGCATCCGATTGCAGCCGCGCGACATGGACGCAATCGACCGCGCCGATCGAGAGTGCACGAATGGCGTCTTCGCTGTTCTCGCGGGTACGCGAGGACACCATGACAACCGGCATCGGGCGCAAGCGCATCAGGTTCTTCAGGAAATCGAGCCCGTTCATCTTTGGCATCTCGACATCGAGGGTGATGACATCGGGATTGGTGGCCTTGATGACGTTGCGCGCCTCGTAAGGATCAGACGCTTCGCCCACAACCTCGAGCCTGCCATCATCGGACAGCGTCGCGCGGATCAACGCACGTATCGTGCGGCTGTCATCGACGATGACGACCCGCTTTTTAAGGACGGGATCGGGAAGCGGCGGGGCTGTCACCGGCGAGGGCGCCGCCGCCGCGCATCCGTCCAGGCCATTGGTGTCATATGCGTTCGTCCGGTGCCGCCAGTATTGAGGCGCTACCTTGCCGGGTGGGCGTAAAGATTTGGTGTAACGCCTGGGTGGCGTGCCCCTAGTGCGACGGCGGGCCGAAATCGTCGGCCGCGGCGCGGTTCCAGCGCTCCAGATAGGCACCTGCCACCTCTTCGCCGCGCACGATGCAGTCGATCGGCAGTTCGGGATGCGCCTCGTGGCCGGTGATCATCTCGCCGCTGGCATCGCGTTGCATGAAGTGAAAGGGCTTGAAGTCGCGCGGATCGTCAAGGCCGGCGGCGCCCGCCATTTCGGCAAGGGCCTTCATGGTGTTCTTGTGAAAACGCGCAACGCGTCTCGATTTGTTGTCCGGGTCAAGCGCCCGTGCGCGCAGGGCGTCCTGCGTGGCCACCCCCACCGGACAGTGATTGGTGTGGCAGGCCTGCGCCTGGATGCAGCCGATCGCGAACATGAAGCCGCGCGCGGAATTGGCCCAGTCCGCGCCCAGCGAAAAGGCGCGGGCGATATCGAACGCGGTAATCAGTTTGCCGGCCGCCCCAATCTTGACCTGGTCGCGCAGCCCGGTGCCGCGCAGCGTGTTGTGCACGAAACTCAGACCATCGATAAGCGGCATGCCGACATGGTTGGCAAATTCCAGCGGCGCGGCGCCGGTGCCACCCTCCTTGCCATCGACAACGATGAAATCGGGCACGATACCGGTCTCAAGCATCGCCTTGACCATGCACATGAACTCGCGCCGGTGGCCGATGCACAGCTTGAAGCCTACCGGTTTGCCGCCCGACTTCTCGCGCAGAAGACCGAGAAACTCCATCATCTCAAGCGGCGTGCTGAAGGCCGAGTGCGATGCCGGAGAGTTGCAATCCTGTCCCATCGGGATGCCGCGCGCCTCGGCGATCTCGGGCGTGATCTTGGACGCCGGCAGAACGCCCCCGTGCCCGGGCTTTGCGCCCTGGCTCAGCTTTACCTCGATCAGCTTGATCTGCGGATCGGCCGCTTGCCGTGCAAAGCCTTCGGGGTCAAACGAGCCGTCCTCGGCGCGGCACCCGAAATAGCCCGAGCCGATCTCGTAGATCAGATCGCCGCCGCCCTGTCGGTGATAGCGGCTGATGCCCCCCTCGCCGGTGTCATGCGCAAAGCCGCCCATCTTCGCGCCGGTATTCAGCGCAAGGATCGCGTTGGACGACAGCGCACCGAAGCTCATCGCAGAGATATTGTACAGCGAGGCGTCATAGGGCTGCGCACAGTCCTTGTTGCCGATTGTAACGCGGAAATCGCTGTCCTCCAGGTGCTTTGGCCGCACCGAATGGGTCAGCCAGGCATAGCCGGCGTCATAGACCCGCTTTCGGGTGCCGAAGGGGCGCTTGTCCTCGGCCCCCTTGGCGCGCTGGTAGACGATTGATCGGGCATCGCGCGAGAACGGTTCTTCGTCCTGGTCGCTTTCGATCAGGTATTGTCGGATTTCGGGGCGGATGCCTTCGAACAAGAACCGCATATGCCCGATCACCGGGTAATTGCGCAGCACCGAATGCCGCGCCTGGATCAGATCATAGATGCCAAGCGCAAAGAGCGCGCTGAATACCGCGGCGGGTAGCAGAAACCAGATGTTGAGAAACAAAAGCCCCAGACTGACAAGCGTGAGCAAGCCCATGGCGCCGAAAACCGAGAACCGTTCGAGTGACTTGAAATCGCCCATGTATGCCTCCGCTGTGCCCCGACCACTAGACAGTCGGGGGTGGGCAAAGACAAGCTTCTCGTTTCCTGGGGCCCGGGCGCGCAGCGCACCGCGCTACTCAGCGGCGACGCGGAACGCCTGCGGCGCTGTCTGCGGTGCGCCCGCTTCGAAACTTGCGTCCTCGGCCGGGTGCGATCCGGCGCGCACGCGCATCAGCACGAACATCTGCGGCGTGAAGTAGAAACTGACGACCGTGGACAGCAGCACGCCGCCGGCGATTGCCATGGCGAAGGGTGGCCAGAACCCGCCGCCGCCAAGGATCAG
Source organism: Paracoccaceae bacterium (assembly GCA_013003075.1). GTDB lineage: Bacteria > Pseudomonadota > Alphaproteobacteria > Rhodobacterales > Rhodobacteraceae > JABDLJ01. The sequence goes on along the minus strand of JABDLJ010000016.1, from coordinate 30,061 downwards.
CGGCAAGAAGCCACCGAACGTGGTCAGCGTCGTCGAAATGATGTGGCGCGACGAGCCCATGACGACCTCTGCCATGGCGTCTCGGTCGCCTTGCATCGCCCGCGCGTCACCCTGAAGCCCGGTCAGGATGATGATCGCGGCATTGATCGACACGCCGATCGAGCCGATCACGCCGATGATCGCTGTGATCCCGAACGGGTAGTTGAAGACCGCAAGCGACAGAAGGCTCAGCCCGGCTGAAAGGCCTGCGACAAGGAAGGTCACCAGCGACAGCCGGAAAGAGTTGAAGGTCATGACGATCGTCGCGATGGACAGGGTGATGATGATCCCCAGCGAGGCCAGAAGGTTGGTGACGGTCGAGTTGCGGGCATCCGCATCACCGCCGGTTTGCAGGCTGTAGCCCGCCGGCAAGACAAAGCCGGCTGCATCGAGCGCGGCGCGCGCCTCGCGCAGCACCTCTTCGGGCAGAACATCCGGGGCGATAAAGGCCTGGACCGTGTTCGAGCGCGAGCCGTCGAAGCGCGCAATCGGGCTTTCAGAGGGCACCATCGCGATGTCGGCCACGGCCGAAAGCGGCACCGATGGCAGCGCGCCGGCGGCTGCGCTGGCCCGGGCGCCGGGCGGCAGGATCGGAAGCTGCGCGATGCGGGCAAGATCGCCGCGCAGACCGCTTGAAAGCTGCACGCGGACCGGCAACTGCTCGGTCGCTTCGATCAAAGAGCCGCCGGTGACACCCTCAAGACCCGCCTCCAGTTGACGGGCCACCTGCCCCAGATCGAGACCCAAAAGGCGCACTGCGTTTTCGTCCACGGTGATATCGACCTTGGGCGCCCCGCCCTCGAGCCCGGCGCGCACGACGGTGACCGCATCGAGGCCAAGCAGGACGGCGCGCGCCTCTTCGCCCAGGGCGCGGAGCGTTTCCAGGTCAGGTCCGACGATGCGGAATTCGACCGGTGCGTCGACCGGCGGGCCCTGCACCAGCCCGCGCACCAGGATGCGGGCCTGGGGGAAATCGCGGTCGAGCCGTGCCTGCAGCGGGTCGAGCAGCGCCGCGGTCGTGTTGGCCGAGGTCGTCGAGACCATGGCTTGGGCAAAGGCAGGTGCGTTCTGACGGGTGCCAACGATGTTGTAGTAGAAAGAAGGAATGCTCTCGCCGATGGTCCAGGCGACATCGCGCACGCCGTCCGTGCCCCGCAGCTTTGCGTCCATCTGGGCGACAACGGCGCGGGTCTGAAGGATAGACGTTCCGGGGGCCAACTCGATCTCGATATGGAACTGGTCGCGATCCACGCCGGGAAAGAACTGCGCGGTCAGCGTGCCCATCGAGGCAAAGCCGGTCACGGGAAGGACCAAAGCCAGGGCCACCGATTTGATCGGATGGCGCAGCGACCAGGTCAGGCTTGCCCGGAAGATGCGGCCCAGGCGCCCGGATCTCAGCCCGTTCGAGAAGCGCCCGGCCCGGCCGCTGGCCGGCAAGAGCCAGCCCGCCAGTGCCGGCGTGATCGTGACCGCGATGATCAGCGACCAGACCAGCATCAGCACAACCGCAATGGCGATCGCGCCGACGAAATCGCCCGCGCCGCCCGGCAGAAGGATCATCGGCACGAAGCTGAGCGCAGTGGTTACGGTCGAAGCCAAAAGCGGCACTGCAAGCCGCCGCACCGCGTCTGCAACGGCGGCGCTGCGCTCGATCCCCTTCAAAAGGCGCTGGCGCACTTCGTCGGTCATCACAATCGCTGCGTCCACCAGAAGGCCGAGCGCGACGATCAGACCGGTGACGGACATCTGGTGGATCGGCAGGCCGATCACGTTCATCGAGGCCAGTGTCGCAAGGCTCACAAGTGGCAGAACGGCCGCCACGATCAGCGCCGAGCGCGCGCCCAGCGTGAAGAGCAGCACCGTGATCACCAGCGCAATACCGATCGCCATGTTGATCGCCACTTCGGTAAGGCGCTGGCGTGTATAGTCGGCCTGGTCGAAGATCTGCGTGGCGGTCAGCGAGGGCGGAAGACCGTCCTGGAAGGCGGCAAGCTCGTCCTGGACCCACGCCATCCACTGATCGACCTGCAAGCCGTCCGAAATCTGAAGTCCCAGCAGAATGGCGGGGCGGCCGGCGGACAGCGCATAGCTGTCCTGCGGCTCTTTGGCGCCGCGGGTCAGCGTCGCGATGGCACCCAGCTGGGTGACGCGGCTCTGCCCGTCCTCTGCCAGAACGATCCGCCGAAGCCGGTCGAGCGACTGGATGTCACCGGCCACATCGAGGATCAGATCGCTTTGCCCATCCAGCACCCGTCCAGCCTGCACCTTGGCATCGCCCTGACGAATAGCCTGGGCGATGGCATCGGCGCTTAGCCCAAGAGCGGCGGCGCGGGCCGGATCGACCGAGACCAGCACCTCTTCCTGCGGCAGACCGAAAAGCTCTACCAGCTTGGTGCCCGGCACGTTGCGCATCCGGTCAGCCAGCTCTTCGGCATAGCGCGCCTGGATGCCGGGCAGAACGTCGCCGGCGCTTGGCGTCAGTGCCAGGATTGCGCCGAAGGCGGCGATCCCGTCACTGTCGAACTCAGGTGCCATTGCGCCGGCGGGAAAGCTGGCCGCGACGTCCGAAAGACCGTCGCGCGCCTTGGACCAGATCTGCTCGATCGCGCCGGGATCGGTGGTCTCATCGAGTTCCAGCGAGACAACCGAGATCCCGGTGGAGGATACCGACTTGATCTCCTTGACCTCGGGCCGGCTGCGCATCTCGTCTTCGATGGGCTTGGTGACCAGCGTTTCGATCCGCGCCGGATCGGCGCCGGGATAGACGGTCGTTATCGTCGCAAAGAGGTTGGTGATCGACGGATCTTCCTGGCGGCCGAGGGCAAAGAGGGCCGACAGGCCGGCCGAGACGATGACCAGAAGCGCCAGGGCGACAAGGCGCGGATTTCGGAAGGTGGCGGTTGCAAGCGACATCACTTGGCCTGCACGGTCTGGATCGGGGCAACGGACTGGCCGTCCGCAATCCGGTGAATGCCGCTTTGCACGAACGCGAAGCCGCCGGCCAGCTGGCCGGCGACGAAAGCGCGTTCCTCGTCGGCGTAAAGCAGGTTCACCGCCTCGCGCCGGACCAGATGCGGCTCGGCGCTTTCATCGACCAGATAAAGCGTCCAGAGACCGCGGATGCCTTCACCGATCGCCGTCAGTGGCACCCAGGCGCCCTGCCCGCCGACCCGGCGTTCCAGATGCAGATGCCCCAGCATGCCGACCGGCAGCGGGGCGTCGGCCGCGAGAGTAAACTGCGCGTCCACGGTGCGCGTTCCGGCAGAGATATCGGGCCGAAGCGCCGTCAGCGTCGCATCGTGCAGGGTCGCTCCAAGCGTCACGGGATAACTCTTGCCGAACTGCATGGCCGGGATCAGATCGGGTGACAGCCCGGCACGGAAGACCGGCGCGCCGGCCTCCAGCAACTCGATCACCTGCGCGCCGGGCGCAAGCCGTGCGCCTTCGTCGGCAAACCGCCGCGCGACCTGCCCGGCAAAAGGCGCCGTGATCTCCGATTTCGACACTGCGACGTCCAGCGTCACGATTTGCGCTTCAAGCCGGCGCACCCCTGCGGAGGCCTGCGCGAGGGCGAGGCGCGCCTCGTCATAGCGTTGCGCCGAGACGTGATCCTTGGCCGCCAGCGTTTCTTGACGCTCTGCCGTCAGGCGCGCCAGTTCTTCGGCGGCAAGGGCCGCTTCATGCGCGGCGAGAACGGCAAGCCGCTCGGACTCAAGCGCGCGGGTGTCGAGCCGGGCGATGACCTGGCCATAGGAAATGCTGTCGCCTTCGTCGACGAAAACCTCGGCAAGCGTGCCGCCGGCCTCGAAACCAAGCGCGGCAGAGCGGCGCGGTTCGATCCGCCCCAGAACCTCTGCCGGTACACTGTAGCCGCTTTGCAGGACCAGGCGCGCGGTGGCGACATCGACCGGAGCGGCGACGCTATCCTGCGCCGGGGCGTTGCGCGCCGCATTGGCCGCGATCATCCCGCTTGCGACGCTCACCATGCCGGCTGCGGCCGCAACCGTGATGGCGGTTGCACCGATCATACCTGTTCTGCGCAAGACACGGCTCAGCGGCGATATGCTGGGGCGATCTGTCTTTTTGCTGGCCATGGCTGTTCTCCGTAGGGAAATCTTGCAATTGGATGAGTGAGATATTAGTATTTCTAACATTGTTAGCGGCTCTTACATAGCTAGAACCTCTAACATTGTCAAACACGATGTGCGGAAATTCGCGGAGAGCGAGCATGCAGGCCAAAGACAAAGTCACCGCAAAGACCGGCTACCACCACGGCGATTTGCGCCAGCAGTTGGTGACGGCAACGCGCCAACTCGTTGAAGAGAAAGGCCAAGACAACTTTTCGGTCAGCGATGCCTGCCGCAAGGCGGGTGTGTCGACGGCAGCGCCCTATCGGCATTTTTCCGACCGCCAGGAGATGCTGCACGCCGTCGCACTGGAAGGCATGGCCGAGATGAAAACGGCCTTCGATGCGGCGCTTGAAGGCAAAACGCCATGTTCCAAGGACGCGATTGCCGCGATCGGCGAGGCCTATGTCGCGTTCGCGGTCGCCCATCCCGGCATGTTCCGGATGATGTTCGCGCACCATGACCCGGACGAAACGCTCAAAACCAGGGGCGACGCCTGCTATGGTGTGCTGTTGCAGCAGGTCGGCGGGTTCATTGGGGTGCCGGCGGACGCCGAAGAGGGTCGCGCGGCGTCATTCCCGCTTTGGACCTTCGTGCACGGGCTGGCGTTTCTTGCCATCGACCGGAAGGTCGAGTTCGCCGATATGTCGGTGCAGGTTCCGCAGATGGTGCAGTTAGCGACCGACCGGCTTCTTGTCGCCAAAAGTTAATCCCGGCCTGCCGCCTCAAGCGCCTCTGCGCGAGCCAGGAAGGCCCGGTTGACCGGGCTGTGCGGTCGCAGCGCCAGGCGCTCGTCGGTAAGTGCGCGGGCCATCCCGGAAAGCCCGCCCCGCAACGCCGCCTCGGTCAGCGTCCAGTCGATGACATCGCGCTGCGCATGGCTGCCGCCAAAGCGATGGGCAATGCGGCGCACGTCGAACAGGATGTCCGCCGCCGCCTCATGGCGGCCCTCCGCAAAGGCGCGGAAGCCTTCGATCAGTGGCAGCGTGATGGCGGCCTGCCAGCGCCCCGCCTCGGTGTCCGGATCGGCGTTTTTCAGCGTTGCGATCATCGCATCGACACGGGCGGCCGCGCCCGATCCCAGCAGCGCCATCGCCGCGTGCCAGTCGTTGAAACCGTAGCCGGTGCCGCCAAGATGCGGGCCCCACGCTTTGGTAAGCGCCTCCCAGCGGCCACCGACATCGATGCCCCCGCTCCACAGCCGCCATAAAAGCGCGGATGCATCCAGAAGGTTGAACACGATCTGGTCGCCGCCGGCCCAGATATGGGCATCGTAGACCGCCAGCGCGCCGGCCGGATCATCAAGTTCCAGGCAATACAGCGCCTTGTGCCACCAGTTATGGGTCTGGAAATAGTCGTCGTCCGACGCCCAGTGCGGCGCGCGGGCCTCCATCCAGGCCAGACCGTCGCTGGCGCGGCCCTCCATCTCGTAGACATGGGCGACGGCGTGATGCGCCCAGCTGTCGCGGGCGTCGCGCTCGATCGCCTCGCGGCCCATCGCTTCGGCGCGCCCATAATCGCCCATTTCCTCAAGCCCGAAGGCATACATGCCCAGAAGGCAGGAATAGCCCGGCACATCATCGGCCCAGACCGGCAGCGCGCGGGCAATCCGGTCGCGCAGCTCGCGCGCATCGCCGCGGAAGAAATCCATGTTGTGCGCCGATTGCAGCGCCACCAGATCGTGCGGCGTGTCCATCAGGTGCCGGCCAAGCGCGTTGGCCGCGGTCGTCCAGTCGCCGCGGCAGAGCAGCTGAAGCGCGCCCAGATGCGCAGCCTCGCGGTCTGTGAGCGGCAGATCCTGCACCCGGTCGAGCATGCGCCGCGCCGCTGCGGTCGTATCGGCTTGCGTGGTCAGCGCCAGAAGATGGGCGCGCAGAAGATGCGCCATCGCGAAATCGGGCGCTGCGTCCGTCGCGGACTTGAGCGCGGCCATGGGATCGCCCTTGAAGAAATTGAAGGCGGTGACGGCCTCGGCGTAGTGGAGCGCCGCCTCGGACGTTGCGCCGGAAAGCTCCAGCCCTTGCGCGTCGGTCACCGCCGGTGGCATCGGTCCTCTCCCAGATGGCTGCCGCTACCGGCAGAGTGGCGCAAAACGCGCCTTCGCGCCAGCCACTTGCGGCTGCGACCGCGTTGGCTTGTGAGGGAAGTGGTGGGTGATGAGAGACTCGAACTCCCGACATCTTCGGTGTAAACGAAGCGCTCTACCAACTGAGCTAATCACCCGCTGGCGCCGCTATAACGTGCAAGGCGGGGCCAGAGCAAGACCCAGTTGAGCGCCATGCGCCTTGCCGCGCGAGGCCCGGGATCTGAAGGCGGTCAGGACGGGCGCGTGGGCGCGGCGGATACCTCGTTCAGACTATGATGCGCTTTTCCCCGAACCGCGTGGATCACGCCCTGTCCGCCGGGAAGCTCATCAAGCAGATCAGGCGCGCCGCACAGCGCCAGCGAGCGCAGCATCCGTGACGTGATACCATGCGTGACCAGGATCGCAGGCCGCTGAAGCTCTGCCAGAAACGCCGCGCAGCGCGTCTTCAGCGCGGCAAGGCCCTCACCGCCGGGCGCGTTATCCATCCACGAAAACCCGGCCTCAGGCTCGAAATGTTGCGGGTGGGCGCGCCGGATGTCGTCCATCACCGCGCCGTCCTAATCGCCAAGCGAGATCTCACGGAGCCGGTCATCGGTGCGCAAGAACTGCGCGCGGGACCCAAGTGCGATGGCGGCCGTCTCGATGGCGCGGCCTTGCGGGCTGACCCAGATATCGTGCGCCGCTATGTCGATGTTCTGCAAAAGCGCGCTAAGCCTGGCCGCCTGCGCCCTGCCCGCTTCGGTCAGCGGCGAATTGAGCCGACCTTGCATCCGGCCCGCCGCGTTCCATTCCGTCTCGCCGTGGCGCAGAACGTATAGCGCGTGCGGTGTCATAGCCGGCAGGTCCGTTGCGCGCCGGCTCTGGCGATAGCCGCCGGAATGGTGGGAAGTGGTGGGTGATAAGAGATTTGAACTCCTGACATCTTCGATGTGAACGAAGCGCTCTACCACTGAGCTAATCACCCGCCGGACGCCTATTTAGCCAACGCGCATGAGGATCGCAAGAGCGCACTGCCGCCAAACCGCCGAAGCAGCCCTCGGAGCCGAGGTTCGCGGCAAACCCGGCCCGCCCGGTGGGGTTTGGCTGTGGGGGACCAATTTGTCCGCTTTGGCTGGCCAGACAGTCGGTCAGTTTCAAGCCGCCACGATCCGGGGGGTTACGCAATGAAAAGGGGCGCCGCCTGGCGCCCCTTCAAACTGTCGTGACAAGGTTTCTAATGCGCCGTCGCGCTGGTCTCATCGCCTGACTTCCGAGCGGCGGCGGCGGCCGCGGCTTCTTCCTCGGCGGCCTCGTCCCATTCGATGGGCTCGGGAACATCGACCAGCGCTTGCTTGAGCACATCGCGGACATGCGCGACGGGAACGATCGTCAGGCCTTCCTTCACGTTGTCGGGGATCTCGGGCAGGTCCTTTTCATTCTCTGCCGGGATCAGAACGGTTTTGATGCCGCCCCGAAGCGCTGCCAGAAGCTTTTCCTTCAGACCACCGATGGCCAGCGCATTGCCGCGCAACGTGACCTCGCCGGTCATGGCGATGTCCTTGCGCACCGGGATGCCGGTCAGAACCGAAACGATCGAGGTCACCATCGCAAGACCGGCCGAAGGGCCATCCTTCGGCGTTGCGCCCTCGGGCACGTGCACGTGGATGTCCATCTTCTCGAACTGCGGCGGCTTGATGCCAAGCTCGGGGCTGATCGAGCGCACGTAGCTGGCCGCCGCGTCGATGCTTTCCTTCATCACGTCGCCCAGCTTGCCGGTCGTCTTCATCCGCCCCTTGCCGGGCAGTTTCAGCGCTTCGATCGACAACAGGTCGCCGCCGACCTGCGTCCAGGCAAGCCCCGTGACGACGCCGATCTGGTCTTCCTTCTCGGCCAGACCGTAACGGAAGCGCTTGACGCCCAGATACTCCTCAAGAAGATCCGGCGTGATCACCACCTTTTCGTCCTGCTTGCGCACGATCTTGGTGACGGCCTTGCGGCACAGCTTCGCGATCTCGCGCTCAAGGTTCCGCACGCCCGCCTCGCGGGTGTAGGTCCGGATGATCTCGGTCAACGCCTCTTCGGTCAGCTCGAACTCGGACGGCTTCAGCCCGTGGTTCTTGATCTGCTTGTCCAGAAGATGCTGGATCGCGATCTGGCGCTTTTCGTCCTCGGTGTAGCCGGCCAGCGGGATGATCTCCATCCGGTCCAGAAGCGGGCCCGGCATGTTGTAGGAATTCGCCGTGGTCAGGAACATCACGTTCGACAGGTCGTACTCGACCTCCAGATAGTGATCGATGAAGGTCGAGTTCTGCTCGGGGTCAAGAACCTCCAGCATCGCCGAGGCCGGATCGCCGCGGAAATCCTGGCCCATCTTGTCGATTTCATCGAGCAAGATCAGCGGATTGGTGGTCTTCGCCTTCTTCAGCGCCTGGATGATCTTGCCAGGCATCGAGCCGATATAGGTACGGCGGTGACCGCGGATCTCGCTTTCGTCGCGCACCCCGCCCAGCGAGATGCGGATGAACTCGCGCCCGGTCGCCTTTGCAACCGATTTGCCCAGCGAGGTCTTGCCCACGCCCGGCGGGCCCACAAGGCACATGATCGGCCCCTTGAGCTTTTTGGAGCGCTGCTGCACCGCGAGATACTCGATGATCCGCTCCTTGACCTTCTCAAGGCTGTAATGGTCGTCGTTCAGCACCTTTTCGGCGCGCGCCAAGTCTTTCTTGACGCGGGACTTGGTGCCCCACGGGATTGACAGCATCCAGTCGAGATAGTTGCGCACGACGGTGGCCTCGGCCGACATCGGCGACATGTTCTTGAGCTTCTTGACCTCTGCGTCGGCCTTTTCGCGCGCTTCCTTGGAAAGCTTGGTTTCCTCGATGCGCGCCTCAAGCTCGGCCACCTCGTTCTGGCCTTCCTCGCCATCGCCCAGCTCTTTCTGAATGGCCTTCATCTGCTCATTCAGATAGTACTCGCGCTGAGTGCGCTCCATCTGGCTTTTCACGCGGGTCTTGATCTTCTTTTCGACCTGCAGAACGCTCATCTCGCCCTGCATCAGGCCAAAGACCTTCTCCAGCCGCTCGGCAACCGAAAGCGTTTCCAGAAGCTCTTGTTTTTGATCGACTTCCACACCGAGATGGCCGGCGACAAGGTCGGCCAGCTTGGCGCTTTCGCGGGTCTCGGCCACGGCTGACAGCGCCTCTTCAGGGATGTTCTTCTTGACCTTTGCGTAGCGCTGGAATTCCTCGCCGACCGAGCGCACGAGCGCCTCGACGATGTCATCCTCGCCGGGCAGTTCGGTCAGCGTCTCGGCGCGGGCTTCGAAATACTTGTCGTTCTCAAGATACTCTGTGATGTGCACGCGCGCGCGGCCCTCGACGAGAACCTTGACCGTCCCGTCGGGCAGCTTGAGAAGCTGCAATACATTTGCCAGCACCCCGACCTTGAAGATGCCGTCGGATGTCGGATCATCGACCGCCGGATCGATCTGGCTGGACAGCAGGATCTGCTTGTCGTCGCGCATCACCTCTTCCAGCGCCCGGACCGATTTCTCACGGCCCACGAACAGCGGGACGATCATGTGCGGGAACACCACGATGTCGCGCAGGGGAAGCACCGGATAAGGTTGGCTCAATTGCTCTTGCATGTGTTTTCCTTGTTCTTGGCAAAAAGGCTGGATCCCGCATCGGCAATCCGTCGCCTTTTCCTCTTGGCCTCAATATGTGGTGTTGGCATGCCGGTCTTCAAGACAGCCTTGGTGTGAGATTGCGCGCACTGTGCATGTTGGGCAAGACCGCGGCAAGGCCAGTTTTCGTCAAGACTGGGTCCTGAACGGGGTGCATTTCGCGCCCATTCGGGCAGTGTCCGATCCCACAAAATTCAACAAAAGCATCGCGGTGGGACGCATGGGCGGCCGCTGAAATAGCCCTAATTGATCACAAATTGACCACAATCTTTCCCGACATTCTCAACAGATTATTCAGCCAAAGATCGCGCGCGCGAAGCACATCACTTGGTTGCGATCAGGTCTGGCAGAGGTGGTGAGACGTGGCGACATACGACGTTCTATTTTATGACTTCGATCCATTTTCGGTGTTCAACCGTTCGGTTGGCGGCAACACGAGCTATTCCGGCTCGCGGTACACGACCGGCACGGCCACGATCACCGACAACGGTGCAGGCGTTTACGACGAAAGCCTGGAAGACAACACCGAAGGCGAAACCGCGACTGCCGACATCAACGTGAACGGCGTATCCTCAACCGGCGCCGATGTCAGTGCCGAAGAGGTCTGGACCCTGCGCGACACGGTCACCGGCGAGACATTCCAGCTTGTCACCTTCCACATCGAGACAGGCGCCAATGCCGGCTACTACACGCTTTCCGAACGCCCGCTGATCCCGGGGCGCACATACGAGACGCTCGAGTTCGACAGTTCGCCGTCGGTCGACAATGGCGATCCGGTCTTCACCTACGCCGATTTCAGCGGCTATCCCGATGGCATCGTCGAAGGCACGTCCGGCGATGATTTGATCGACACCAGCTACACCGGCGATCCCGAAGGCGACCGGATCGACGCCAACGATCTGCCCGGCACCACGTCCGAGGTGCTCAGCTTCAACTGGTCGCAATATGCCGACGGCTTGGATTTGCGCGGCGGCGTTGTGCAGGACACCGGCGGCATCAACGTCGCCGTCAGCTACTCAAACGCCGATCCAAACCAGATCCTGGAAGCCGACACATCGACGTCCAACTATTCAGCCGGCGGAGAGCCCTTCTCGAACAGCTCTTCGGGCTATCTTTTCCAGAACGGAACCACTGACAATGCGACGGTCACGTTCGACTTCTCGGCCGTATCGGGATCGGGACTTGCCGACGACGTCCAGAACGTCTCGTTCCGGATCAATGACATCGACGGGGTCATCAACACTGCCAACAACTTTCAGGACATCATCTCCGTCAACGCGTATGACGCTGACGGAAATCCGGTGCCTGTGGTTATCACGATTTCCGGCAACGATAGCCTGAACGGCGCCGGCGATACGGTCACCGCGGCAATCACCAACGACAGTGCGGCCTCGGCAAACGGATCGGTCCTTGTCGAGGTGGCTGGCCCGGTTTCGCAGATCGTGATCGTCTATGACAACGGCGGCGACACTCAGCAGGCGGTCAATATCACCGACGTCCATTTCACGGCCTTCACGCCGTCGTCGGGCAACGAGGATCTGGTCTATGCCGGCGATGGCGACGATTTCGTCGACAGCGGCGCCGCCGATGACGAGGTCTATGGCGAGGCTGGCAATGACACGCTGATAGGCGGCGCTGGCGCAGATCTCCTCAATGGCGGCACGGGCGATGACACGCTGACTATCGGCGGCGGCGACACAGCGATCGGCGGCGATGGCGACGACACCTTCATCATCGATCCGACGCTGTTGAATGGCACCACCTTCAGCGTCAGCGGTGGAGAAGGCGCCGAGACAAACGGCGACACGCTCGATTTCAACGGACAGCTTCAAAAAGGATCGATCGTCTACGTCAATCCCGATGACGATGCGGGCGGGCTTTCCGGTACGGCCACGCTGCTCGACGGGACGGTCATCACATTCGAAGAGATCGAGACGATCATCTGCTTCACCCAAGGCACGCTGATCGAGACCGCCTTCGGGCCGCGCCCCGTCGAAACGCTGCGCCCGGGCGATCTGGTGCGCACGCGTGACCGCGGTCTTCGGCCGCTTCGCTGAACCGGCGCGCGGCAGCTGATGGCCGCGCCCGAGATGGCGCCGATAACGTTTGCGGCCGGCAGCATCGGAAACGAAGCGCCGATCAGTGTCTCGCCGCAGCACCGCATGTTGATCCGCGATGCGCGCACCCAGCTCTATTTCGGCGAGGAAGAGGTGCTGGTGGCGGCCAAGCACCTGGTCAACGGCCGCGATGTTATCCAGGGCAGCGGCGGCGCTGTCACCTACCACCACATCCTGTTCGATCAGCACGAAATCGTCTTCTCGAACGGCGTGCAAAGCGAAAGCTATCATCCCGGCGCGACCTCCCTGCCCGGGCTCGATCCGCGGGCGCGTTCCGAGCTTTTGGAGCTTTTTCCCGAGCTGCGCGCCAACCCGATTGCCTACGGGCCTGCGGCGCGGGTGTCGGTGCGCGGACAGCATGGCCGTCTTCTGGCTGCGTAAGCGTCAGAGCGGCTCTATATCGCCCGTCGCGCGAGTGGCGTGAAACTCTGTGTGAAACGCTTCGAACGTGCCGGCGGCGATCGCATCGCGCATGGCCTGCATCAGCTCCTGGTAGTAATGTAGATTGTGCCAGGTCAGCAGCATCGACGAGATGATCTCTTGCGCGCGGAAGACATGATGCAGGTAGGCGCGCGAATACTTGCGGCAGGCCGGGCATGTGCAGACCTCGTCAATCGGACGCGGATCGTCCTGGTGGCGCGCGTTCTTGATGTTCAGAACGCCGCGCCGGGTAAAGACCTGCCCCGTGCGCCCCGAGCGTGACGGCAGAACGCAGTCCATCATGTCGATGCCGCGCGCGACCGCGCCGACGATATCATCGGGCTTGCCGACGCCCATCAGGTAGCGCGGCTTGTCCTGCGGCAGCATCCCGGGCGCGTAGTCGAGCACACCGAACATCGCCTGCTGCCCTTCGCCCACCGCAAGGCCGCCGACGGCGTAGCCGTCAAAGCCGATTTGCGTGAGTTTCTCGGCACTTTCGGCGCGTTGTTCGGGGAAAACGCTGCCCTGCTGGATGCCGAACAGCGCATGGCCCGGCCGGTCACCGAACGCATCGCGCGACCGCTCTGCCCACCGCATCGACAGGCGCATGCTGTCCAGCGATGCGGTCTCTTGCACCGGATAGGGCGTGCATTCATCGAAGCACATCACGATGTCCGACCCCAAGAGCCGCTGGATCTGCATCGAGCGCTCGGGCGAGAGCGTGTGTTTGGAGCCATCGATATGCGATCTGAACGTCACCCCCTCTTCGGTCAGCTTGCGCAGGTCGGTGAGGCTCATCACCTGAAAGCCGCCACTGTCGGTCAGGATCGGACGCTGCCAGTTCATGAACCGGTGCAGCCCGCCCAGCCGGTCTATGCGCTCGGCGGTCGGGCGCAGCATCAGGTGGTATGTGTTGCCCAGAAGGATATCGGCGCCGGTGGCGCGCACGCTTTCCGGCAGCATCGCCTTGACCGTCGCAGCCGTTCCGACCGGCATGAAGGCCGGCGTGCGCACATCGCCGCGCGGCGTGCGGATCGTGCCGGTGCGGGCCGCGCCATCGGTGGCGGCAATGTCGAATGCAAAGCGATCGCTCATCTGCCGCCTCATACGCTGCCGCGCGGCAAAGCGAAAGAGACCCCGGTTACCGCGCGAAAGGGCGCGGCCCGTAGACGGGGCCGGGATTGCTGGCCGAGGGCAGCCGGAACGGCCGGTCGGGCGCCAGGAACGCCTGAAGCGGCACGCCGCCCACGTCGTAGGTCGTCCAGGTCGGACCGGCGATGGCGGTCACGTCCAGAACCGGCGGCGGCGCGGCAACGGTTGCCGGCGCGGTTCGCGAACAGGCGACCGGGTCCGTGTTCGGGCCAACGGGATAGGTCAGATAGATCTGGATCACGTCGGTAAACTCGCCCAGATAGACCTCGTCTGCCGCATCGGTGATCGCGTAGGCATAGGCGGTGTCGATGCGCAGGATGAAAGCGCCGGTTCCGGTCCAGCCGATAAAGGCTGTCTCCCACAGCCCGATCGGCCCGCCCTGGACATCGGTATAGTCCACCGACAAGGGCGGCGTGGCGGGGATGTCGTAAAAGTCGATTACGGCGGCGATCTCGGGTGCATAAATCGCGTCCATATCGCAGTTGCTTTCCAGATCGGCGTGGATGCTGTTGTCGGATTTCGACCAGATCGGATCGGGCGCATCGACCTGCCAGACGATCGGCCGGATTTCCACGGTGTCCGACAGATACTCAAGCGTCACCGCGGCGATGTGCCCGTCGTCGGGGCTTGCGCTCAGCGCTCCGATATCGGCTTCGCTGGTCTCGGCAATACCGGTGCGCAAGGGCGAAAGACGCGCGCCTTCGTACTGCGCGCCAGAGCCTTCGCGATCCTCGACGATGATCACCCGGTCCACCTGCGCGATGTTGCGGAACGTGCCCTCTGCGGGATCCCCGGTGCCGTAGGTCCGCGCGACCATGAAGATCGGGCCCTCGAGCGCGTCATCCAGCGCCTGAAAGATCTGCTGGAAGACCGCGCAGCCGGGAATGGCCAGAACCGAGGGTACCAGCAGGAAAATGGCGAGCCGCATCCGGTATCTCCTTTCGGCGGGTGGGATCAGCGCTCGAACGGGCGCGGACCATAGGGCGCGGTGAAGATCGAAGAGGTCGGGAACTCGAAGGGCGCGTCCGGCAGCAGGAATTGCTTCAGCTCCTGGCCCGCGACAAGGTAGCGTGTGATCGCCGGATCGGTGAGCTGCGCCACATCCAGAACCGGCACTGGCGGGCTTAGCGGCGTCAAGGGATAGGGCGAGCAGCTCTCCACCATCGTGCTGGTGCCAACCCGGTAGACCATCGAGATCAACGCAAGGTCGGGCGGGATATCCAGAAGCCGGCCGGCAGCGTCGGTGATCTCTATTCGGAATGCGGTCTCGATCTGCAGGGCGAGGCTGTTTTCGGACAACCAGCCGGTGTAGAACACCGGATATTCACCGACATCGCCGCCGCGCTGATCGATGAATTCGATGTCCAGCGGCAGCGTGACCGGCCCGTCCTCGGTTTCGATGCGCTGCTGGATCTGCGGCGCGAAGATCGCTTCGAGATCGCAAGCGGCCTCGAGATCGCTGAAGATCATGTTGTCGGTCGCCTGCCACAGCGGCAGCGGCTCTTCAAGGCGCCAGACTGCGATGTGGTACTCGACGGTATCGCTGAGAAACTCCAGCGCGCTGCCAAGGACAAGACGGTCATCGGGGCTGCCAAGCGCCGCGCCAACCTCGCTTTGCGATGTCTCGGCAATGCCGAAATCCAGCGGCGCCAGGCGGCCGGCTTCATAGGGCGCTGTCGAGCCACTGCGACCCTCGACGATAACGATCCGTTCGACCCGGGTCCGAAAGACCGTGTCGCCTGTGTCGGGGTCAGTTTCGGAAAAGGCGCGCGGCTGCAGCAGTACCGGGCCCACAAGCTGCGCATCAATGCCCGCGGCGATCTCTTCGAAAACTGTGCAGCCGCCAAGCGCGAGCGCGCAGCAGGCGAATATCGGGGCAAAGCGCATCATGTCAAAATCTCATCTCAAATTGCGGCAGCCAAGCGTCGGCCCTGGCGTCGTGTGTGCCGCACAGGCCAGACATCCCGCTGGGTAGGCCGATGCTCATGGCCAAAGCCGGCTGCGTCAAGCCCCGGCTGCGCGCCCTGGCCGCCTTATCTCCCCGTGCCGGATCGCCACGCCCCGGCGCGGAACTGCCCGACCGGGCTTTACCCCGGGCCGCAATTCCCTATATATTCTGTCAAGAAATACCGCGAAGGTGAACATGTCCTCCGAACCCGTTGAACATCTTGAAGGAACGCCGCTCATTCGGCCGTCCACCACGGATCATCCGCTTTACGAGAACGTCGTCGAGGCGTGCCGGAGCGTGTTTGACCCCGAGATCCCGGTCAACATCTATGATCTGGGCCTTGTCTACACGATCGAGATTTCCGACGAAGGCGAGGTCGAGGCGATCATGACGCTGACCGCGCCGGGCTGCCCGGTGGCCGGCGAAATGCCGGGATGGGTGGCCGAAGCCATCGAGCCCCTGCCCGGCGTGAAATCGGTCAACGTGGAGCTGACATGGGATCCGCCCTGGGGGATGGATATGATGTCCGACGAGGCGCGGCTTGAACTTGGCTTCATGTAGCCGGCCCGGCCACCCTGCATGAGCAGCGAAAAAGACAAGATGATCGCGGGCGAACTTTATCGTCCGGGCGACGCCGAGCTGTGCGCCGACCGCGCCCGGGCGCAAAAACTGACGCGGAAGTACAATTCCACCATCGTCGGAGAGGATGCCAAGCGCGCACCGATCCTGGATGCTCTTTTGGGAAGCTATGGCGAAGGCACCGCAATCCGGGCGCCGTTCTACGTCGACTACGGCTACAATATCCATCTCGGCCGCGATATCTTCTTCAACTACGGCTGCGTGCTTCTCGATGTCTGCCCGATCACCATCGGTGACATGACCCAGATCGGTCCGATGGTGCAGATCCTGGCCGCCGATCATCCGCGCGCCGCTGCGGACCGCGATGCAGGGCTTGAGAACGGCAATCCGGTGACGATCGGGCGCAATGTCTGGATCGGCGGCGGCGCGCTGATCCTGCCGGGCGTCACGGTGGGCGACGACGCCATCATCGGCGCCGGCGCGGCAGTGACCCGTGATGTCGCGCCGGGCGCCACTGTTGCCGGCAATCCCGCGCGTCCGTTGCCCGTTCGCCCGGGGCCTTGAGAAAAACCCGCCAATACCCTATTTAATCGGTCAGGTAAGAAGGATCCTGCCCCATGTTCGGTGTTCCCGGCAAATCGCCCGTCACGATGACCCCGCGCGCGGCGTCCCAGATCGCCAAGCTGATGGCGTCGGGGGGCACCAAGGGCTTGCGCATCGGGGTCAAGAAAGGCGGCTGCGCGGGCATGGAATACACCATGGATTACGTGACCGACATCGAGCCGCATGACGAGGTGATCGAGCAGGACGGCGCCCGGGTGCTGATCGCCCCGATGGCGCAGATGTTCCTCTTCGGCACCGAGATCGATTACGAGGTCTCGTTGCTCGAGGCCGGCTTCAAGTTCCGCAACCCCAACGTGGCCGATGCCTGCGGATGCGGCGAAAGCATCAAGTTCAAGGATATCGGCGAGCTTGGCGCCAGTTCCGGGCAGTGAGCGTCTCGGCCTCCGACAAGGCCTTCGCGCTAGAGCTGTTCGGCCCGCTTGGCGAGGTCACGTCGCGCCCGATGATGGGTGGGCTTTGCCTATACGCCTCCGGTGCGATTTTCGGCATTCTGGACAGCAGCGGAGGCATCTACCTGCGCGCCAAGGGAGACTTTTCGGAGAAGCTCATGGCAGCTGGCAGCCGCCAGTTTTCCTACACATCCCCGAAAACCGGCAAGACCGGAAGGATGGGCTACTGGACCCTGCCCGATGCTGCGCTTGACGACGCCGAGAAGGCTTGCGATTGGGCACGGCAATCATTGAACGCATCGGAGGATTGATATGCCCCGCAAACTTGCTGCCGGAAACTGGAAGATGAACGGGCTTGCCGCGTCGCTGGCCGAGGTCGAGACGCTGGCCGAGCGGTTCGCCACGCCAAGCTGCGATGTGCTGATCTGCCCGCCGGCGACGCTGCTCTCGCGGATGGCGGACCTGCCGCGCGGCGCGATCGAGGTCGGCGGCCAGGACTGCCACGCGAACCCGTCGGGCGCCCATACCGGCGATCTGTCGGCCGACATGCTGGCCGATGCCGGCGCCACCCACGTCATCACCGGCCATTCCGAGCGCCGCGCCGATCATGGCGAGACCGACGCCGATGTCGCGGCCAAGACCGAGGCAGGATGGCGCGCCGGGCTGACCGCCGTGGTCTGTCTGGGCGAGACACTGGCAGAGCGCGAGGCCGGCCAGACACTAGGCGTGGTCGGCCGCCAGCTTGCCGGCTCGGTGCCCGATGGCGCGACCACCGCAAAATGTGTGATCGCCTACGAGCCTGTCTGGGCCATCGGTACAGGCCTTGTCCCGACGCTTGACCAGATCGGCGAGGTTCACAGCTCGATCAGATCGGCGCTGGTGGCGCGCTTCGGCGAGACCGAGGGCGGCGGCATGCGCATCCTTTACGGCGGCTCGGTCAAACCCTCGAATGCAACCGAGATCTTCGGCGTCGCAGATGTCGATGGCGCGCTGGTGGGCGGCGCCTCGCTGAAGGCGGATGATTTCGGCGGCATCATCTCGGCGCTCGAGGCAAGCGTTGGCTGACACGCATCCCCAGGCCGTGCCGGTTTCGAGCACGCGGCAGGACCGGATCCTGACGCCGCTTTTTAAGGGCACGGCATTCGCGGCGGCGGGGTTGTGCGTTCTACCGATGATCGCGGTGGTGCTGTCGGCGCTATTCGGCGGAACAGCGACGCTTTCGCATCTCGCTGAAACTGTTCTTGGCGGATATATCGCCGCAACCCTGCAACTTGTGCTTTTGGTGGGCGGCGGCACCGTCGTCATTGGCACCGTGTCGGCCTGGCTTGTAACCATGACACGCTTTCCGGGCTTGCGGCTGCTCGAGATCGCCCTCGCCCTGCCGCTGGCCTTCCCCGCTTACGTTCTGGCTTACGCCTATACCGACCTTCTCGATCATCCCGGCTGGGTGCAGAGCACTTTGCGGGACCTGACCGGCTGGGGCCCGCGCGACTACTGGTTCCCGGAAATCCGCTCGCTTGGCGGTGCGGCGGCCATGCTGACGCTGGTGCTTTATCCTTATGTCTATCTGTTGGCGCGGGCGGCGTTCCTGCAGCAAAGCGCGACGGCGTTTCTTGCCGCGCGTGCGCTTGGCCAGTCGGCGGCGGGCGCCTTCTGGCGCGTCAGCCTGCCGATGGCGCGGCCGGCCATCGCCGCCGGCGCGCTTCTGGCGATCATGGAAACCATCGCCGATTTCGGCACGGTGTCGTATTTCGGGGTGCAGACCTTCGCCACCGGCATCTATACCAGCTGGTTCGCCATGGCCGATCGGGCCGCTGCGGCGCAGCTGTCGCTGGGGCTTTTAAGCTTTGCGCTGTTGATCGCCTTGCTCGAGCGGCGCCAGCGCGGCGCGGCGCGCCACCACAGCACCGGCGCGCGCCACGAGCGCATGGCGCCGACCCGGCTGACGGGATGGCACAGCGCTTTTGCCATGCTGTTTTGCGGCCTGCCGGTTGTCTTTGGCTTTGTCCTGCCTGCCGCGCTGCTGATGAGCATGGCGACAGGATCAGAGCAATCGCTCTTCTCGCCGCGGTATCTGGGGTTTCTGCAGAACTCGCTGGTGCTGGCCGGGATCGCGGCGCTTTTGACGGTGACGGTTGCGGTACTGATCGGCTTCAACCAGCGCCTGAGCCCCGGCATCTGGTCGCGCGGTGCGGCGCATATCGCACGGATCGGCTATGCCGTGCCCGGCGGCGTGATCGCGGTCGGGCTTCTGGTGCCCTTCGCGGCCTTCGACAATGCGCTCGACAGCTGGATGCGCGCCAGCTTCGATATCTCGACGGGTCTGCTGATCACCGGCTCGATCTGGCTTTTGATCGTCGCCTACATGGTGCGCTTCATGGCGGCCGCTCTTGGCGCCTATGATGGCGGACAGGCGACGATCCACAGCAATATGGATGATGTGTCGCGCACGCTGGGGCACAGTCCCAGCGCGATGCTGCGGCGCGTGCACCTGCCGATCCTGAGACCCAGCGTCATGACGGCGGGTCTGATCGTTTTCGTGGACGTGATGAAAGAGCTTCCCGCGACGCTGATCATGCGGCCCTTCAACTTCGACACGCTCGCGGTTCAGGCGTACCGGCTGGCCGCAGACGAACGTCTTGCCGGCGCGGCGGTGCCCAGCCTGGTGATCGTGGCCGTGGGGCTGATCCCGGTCGTGCTGCTCTGCCGCGGCATGGGAGAGCGGCCCACCGCCCTGACCCCGGATTTCACCCCGGAAGTCTGAAAAAAGCCCCCCCTGACAGCAAAAAGGCGCCCCGCCGGGACGCCTTTGCAATGGGCCGAGGTGACCGGTGCTGCGGGCCCTTACTTCCAGCCGACCTCGTTGAAGATCCGCTGCGCGGCGGGGATGTTCTTGGCCACGTCCGACAGGCTGACCGTATCGCCCTCAAACGCGCCAAGCGCCGCAACAGAAGGCGACAGCGCCACACCGGCCACGGCCGGGAACTCGTCATTTCCGGCCGAGAAATACTGCTGCGCCTGATCGCCGGACAGGTACTCCAGGAACCGCACCGCGTTCTCGGCATTGGGCGCGTGCACGGCAACCCCGGCGCCAGAGAGATTCATGTGCGCGCCGTTGCCGCCCTGGTCGGGAAAGACCCAGCCGAACATGTCGATGGCGCCCGATACCCCATCGACGTCGCGGCGCAGGGCGCGGGCGAAATAATAGGTGTTGGAAAGCGCGATTTCGCATTCGCCCGATACCACACCGCGCAACTGGTCGGTATCGCCGCCTTGCGGGTCACGCGCGAAATTGGCGACCACGCCGGCCGCCCAGTCCTTCGCGCCCGCCTCACCCATATGCTCGATCATCGCCGCCAGCAGCGTTTGCGTGTAGACGTTGCTCGAGGACCGGCTGCAGACCTGCCCGCGATAGGCAGGGGCGGCCAGATCGGCATAGCTGCGCGGCGGATCGGTCACCTCTTGTTTGTCGTAAAAGAAGATCCGCGCCCGCTGCGAAAACCCGAACCACTGATTGCCCTTGTCCTGCAGGTTGGCGGGGATGCGCGCTTGCAGAACCTTGGATGTCACGGACTGCAAAAGCCCGGCATCCCTGGCCCGTTCCAGCCGTGATGTATCCACTGTCAGAAGAATGTCGGCCGGGCTGTTGCGCCCCTCGGCGGCCATCCGGGCCACCAGTTCGTCGGCATTGCCCTCGATACGGTTGATGGTGATGCCGGTCATCTGTTCGAAATCCGAGTACAGCCGCTCGTCGGTATCGTAGTGCCGTGAGGAATAGAGATTAAGCTCGCCCTCGGCCGAAACAGGTTGAGCTAGCGGCGTTGTGGCCAGTGCCAAAAGCAGCGCCAGACAGGAAGTTCCAGGAACGAAGCGTCGGGTCATCATTAAGGTACCTATTTTCCATGGTGAGGCCGACAGAGGCGGCATTAACTGAGCATATTACTCAGGTATAATCCGCGCGGCGTCAAGCCAATCCTGATAGAAATGATCGGAAATCAGGAGGGTTCAGGTTTTCGCCGTAACATCATGGCCATAGAGCCATTCGTAGCGTTTCATCAGCGCGCCCGGAGCAAGCGTGCCGGCCAGCCGCAGCGCCAGGTGCGCCCCCAAGCGCGCCGGGCCGCGCAAGTGGTAGTTCCGCGCATTGTCGTTGGCCGCCGCCACGATCCGCGCGGTCCGGTCGCGCCGCAGGCCCTGGTACCGGGCGAGCGCCTGGGCCTGATCATCCGCGTCAAGGCACCGGGCCAGCACCCAGGCATCTTCGAGGGCCATGTTCGCGCCCTGCGCCAGAAACGGCAGCGTCGGATGGGCGGCATCGCCCAGAAGGACCCGGCGATCGTCGTGCCAGTGCTGCGCGACCTCGTGCCGGTGCAGGCCCCAGACATGCACCTTTCCGACCGCGCCCAGCCAGGTCGGCACCGGGCCGCCGAAGCCTTCGAAAGCCGCCCGCAGCTCTGCCGGAGTGCCCTCATGGGTCCAGCCTTCCTCGGCCCAGGCCGCGCGCTCTTCAATCGCGACGATATTGCGAAGCCCGCCGGCCAGTGGATAGCTGACGATGTGGCGGCCCGGTGCCATGAACACCTCGGCCACCGGATCGGCATCCCCTCGCGCATCGATCACGGCCCGCCAGGCGACCTGCCCGGTAAAGCGCGCCTTCGGGGCCGGGCCGAGCGCACTGCGCACCGACGAATGCAGCCCGTCCGCGCCGACAACGAGGTCTCCGGCCGCACTATCCGGCCCCAGCCGGCTTCCGGTGATGATCCTGGCGCCTGCGTCCTTGGCGCCGGCAAGCAGAACCTCGATCAGCCGCGCCCGGTGGATTAGGTGAAAGCCAGCCCGATCCGATAGCCCAAGCCGGACCACTTCCGCGCCGCGCCGGTAGTCGCGCAGGATCACGGCCTGCGTTGCCAGGCTGACATCGCGGATCGCGTGGCCTAGCCCCAGCGCCTGCAGCACGACCATCCCGTTGGGACTTAGCTGCAGCCCGGCGCCGACCTCGGCGATCTGAGGCGCGGCCTCGTGCACCTGCACCGACGCGCCGCGCAGCGCCAGCGCGCGGGCAGCCGCCAGCCCCGCGATGCCGCCGCCGATAATGGTGATTGATTTGCCCGAAAGCCTCATCCGCTACCCCAAACGAAGAAAGCGCCAAAGCATCGCTGCTTCGGCGCCCCCTCCTCCTCCCCGGAACTTGGGGTTCGCCGCATGTGCGTTGATGCGGCGCGTGTCGTCATGTTGCCGCGACGATCAGTCTTCGCGATGCACTTTTTCGCGGCGCTCGTGGCGTTCTTGCGCCTCAAGGCTCAACGTTGTGGTCGGCCGGGCAACCAGCCGCTTCAGCGAGATCGGCTCGCCCGTGTCACGGCAATAGCCGAACTCGGCCTCGTCGATCCGCCGCAAAGCGGCATCGATCTTCGAGACAAGCTTGCGCTGGCGATCACGGATCCGCAGCTCAAGAGCGCGGTCGGTTTCCTCGCTGGCGCGATCTGCGATGTCCGGAATATTTCGCGTGCCGTCCTGCAGGCCGGCGATCGTGGATTTGCTTTCGCTGAGAAGTTCAGCTTTCTGACGGTTTAATTCCCGTCTGAACCATTCAAGTTGCCGCTCGTTCATAAATGGTTCGTCATCGGCTGGACGATAGTCGTCGGGCAAAAAAGACTCGGCCTTCATACCATTTCCCCTTTTATCACTGGCGGTCGCATTCTGGATGTTTGACATCAGGCGCCTCCTTGCGCGGGGCATACCGCAAGCCAGACCGCTTGTCGATACACGATAAGCGCTTCTTGAAGCCCTGTGAGGCGGTCTGTAACGTCGATCTGCGCACAGCGCTTTGGAAGGCTCGATCTGACATGAAATTTGACGGCACAGACGCTTATATTGCGACCGATGACCTGACTGTTGCAGTGAACGCAACAGTGACACTTGAACGCCCGTTATTGGTGAAGGGAGAGCCCGGAACCGGCAAAACCGAGCTGGCGCGGCAAGTCGCCGCAGCTTTGGGCCTGCAGCTCATCGAATGGCATGTGAAATCCACCACCAAGGCGCAGCAGGGGCTTTACGAATACGATGCGGTCAGCAGGTTGCGCGACAGCCAGCTGGGCGACGCGCGGGTCCACGAAGTCGGCAACTACATCCGCAAGGGCAAGCTGTGGCAGGCCTTCGATGCGGACGAAAAGACCGTGCTTCTGATAGACGAGATCGACAAGGCCGATATCGAGTTTCCGAACGATCTTCTGCAAGAGCTCGACCGGATGGAATTTCACGTCTACGAGACCGGCCAGACCGTCAAGGCGCGCCACCGGCCGGTGGTCATCATCACGTCAAACAACGAAAAAGAGCTGCCGGACGCGTTCCTGCGGCGCTGCTTTTTCCACTACATCCGCTTTCCGGACATGGACACGATGCGCAGGATCGTCGAGGTCCACCATCCCGGCATCAAGGCCTCGCTTCTGACCGAGGCGCTGACCCAGTTCTTCGAGCTGCGCGAGGTGGCCGGGCTGAAAAAGAAGCCCTCGACCTCCGAAGTGCTCGACTGGCTCAAGCTGCTTTTGGCGGAAGATCTCAGCGCCGACGATCTGCGCAGCGATGCCGCCAGCGCCCTGCCGCGGCTGCACGGGGCGCTTTTGAAGAACGAACAGGACGTGCATCTGTTCGAGCGACTGGCGTTCCTGGCGCGGCGGCAGGGCTGAACCGGGATCGGTGGTGTGATGATCGCGCACCGCCCCTGGGCCATCTGCGCAAACCATTTGGCAGGCTCCGGACGCCCGGCTAGTCTGCACCTCTGTGACCAGTGCCAAAAGGAATCGCTGCTTTCGTGTCTGCCCCTGACCCCCGTGTCTCAAACGCTCTGAAGGTCCGCCCTCTTGCCGAAGCCGACAAGCCGGACTGGGCCCGGATGTGGCATGCGTATCTGGCGTTCTATCAGACAAGCCGGCCGCAAGAGATCTATGACGTCTATTTCAAGCGCCTCCTGGGCGATGATCCGCAGGATTTCAACGGTTTGATCGCGGTTCTGGACGGCCGGCCGGTGGGTCTTGCGCATTTCCTGCATCACCGGCACGGCTGGCGCACCGACAACGTCACGTATCTGCAGGATCTCTACGCCGAGCCGGATGTACGCGGGCAAGGGATCGGCCGGGCGCTGATCGAGGCGGTCTATGCCGCATCGGACGCCGCGGGTGCGCCGGCGGTCTACTGGCTGACGCAGGATTTCAACCACGAGGCGCGGCGGCTTTACGACAGGATCGGAAAGTTGAGCCCCTTCATCAAGTACGATCGGGTGTAGACGATGCGGTTTGCCCTGATCATAGGCGCCTTGATGCTGTCGGCTTGCGGTGCCACGGACGGTCCCTCGGCGGGGCGCCTTGCGACGCCGGACATCGAACTTCCGCCGATGAAGACCTTCAGCGCGCCGATGGCCGAACGGCCGCAGCGCTCTAATGCGCGGATCGCGCAGGACATCCTGGATCTGGTGTTCCAGCTGGAAAGCGGCCGCCCCCTGCCCGTTCTGACGCGCTTTGAAGGCCCGATCACGGTGCGCGTGCTTGGCGACGCGCCGGCCAGCCTGATGCCCGATCTCGACCGGCTGATCGCGCGGCTGCGCAGCGAGGCCGGCATCGACATCTCGCGTGTTGCGGCCGCCCAGACGGCCGGCATCACCATAGAAGTGCTGCGCCGCGACGAATTGCAGCGCGTCGTGCCCAAGGCGGCCTGTTTCGTGGTGCCCCGCGTCACCGGCTGGCGCGAATTCCGCCGCAACCGCCGCAACGGTACGGTCGACTGGTCGACACTGGAAAACCGCGAGCGGCTGGCGATCTTCCTGCCCGGCGATGTCTCGCCGCAAGAGGTGCGCGATTGCCTGCACGAAGAGATTGCCCAGGCCATCGGCCCGCTCAACGATCTCTACCGGCTTCCCGACAGCGTCTTCAACGACGATAATTTTCATACCGTTTTGACCGGTTTCGACATGCTGGTCCTGCGCACGATCTACGCGCCCGAACTGCAATCCGGGATGAGCCGTTCGCAAGTCGCCGCCCGCCTGCCGCGCATCCTGGCGCGGCTCAACCCGTCGGGCCGGCGCGACGTGAATCGCGACACCGAGACACGCACGCCCCGGCGCTGGATCATGGCGATCGAGCGGGCGCTTGGCCCCGGAACACCGCCTGCGCGGCGCAGATCGGCGGCACGCGAGGCGGTGGCGATTGCCCGCGCCGAGGGCTGGCAAGGCCCGCGCCTGGCGTTTTCGCTATACGCGCTTGGCCGCTTGCATCTGGGCACCGAGCCCGAGCTTGCGATCGGCGCGTTCCTGCAGGCAGGCGCGATCTACCAGTCCAGCGATGAAACCCGCATCCAGGCCGCGCATGTGGGGATGCAGCTTTCGGCGTTTGCCCTGGCAGCCGGCCAGCCCGACGTGGCGCTCGAGATCGTCAACGAGCATCTTGCCCCGGTCGCCCGCGCCGAAAACGCCGCCCTCTTGTCGACCCTCCTGATGGTCAAGGCCGAAGCGCTGGAGCTTCTGGGCCGCGCCTCGGAAGCCCGTGACGTGCGCCTCGACAGTCTAGGATGGGCGCGCTATGGCTTCGGCTCTGACAGGGCCGTGCGGGCCCGCGCCTCCGAGATTGCGGGGCTGGCCAGAACGCGGGAGGACGGGAGCGGCACGTGATCGTATTGGCAGGGCTGGTGATCGGCGCCTTCTGGGGCGCCATGGTGGCGCGCAAGCGCGGCGGCAAAAGGCTCGATATGGCGCAATACGGCGCGGCGTACGGGATCGCCCTTGGCATCGTGGGCCTCTTTGTCAGTATAGCGATCAGCCATTTGACGTAAGGCGGGCCCGATCCGGCCCAGCCGCAAAGGAGCCGCCGGGATGTTCCTGCCCTTCTTCGAAACCCTGCGCGAGGCGCGTGTTCCGGTCTCGATGCGCGAATACCTTGCATTTCTCGACGGCATGGCCGCTGGGCTCGTGACTTATGATCCGGAAGGCTTTTACTACCTGGCCCGCTCGGCCATGGTCAAAGACGAGCGCCATCTCGACCGGTTCGACCGCGCCTTTGCGGCGGCCTTCGACGGGCTGGCGGCGATCAGCGCCCAGGATGTCCTGGACGCGATCGACATCCCCGGCGACTGGCTGGCCAAAATGGCCGAAAAGCACCTCAGCGACGAAGAGAAGGCCGAGATCGAAGCGCTCGGCGGCTTCGACAAGCTGATGGAGACCCTGCGCCAGCGCCTTGAAGAACAAGACGGCCGGCACCAGGGCGGCTCCAAATGGGTGGGCACCGCCGGAACCTCGCCCTTCGGCGCCTATGGCTACAATCCCGAAGGTGTGCGCATCGGCCAGTCCGAAAGCCGTCACCAGCGCGCAGTCAAGGTCTGGGACAGGCGCGAATTCAAGGACTTGGACGACACAGTTGAACTGGGAACGCGGAACATAAAGGTGGCGCTGCGCCGCCTGCGCCGCTGGGCGCGCGATGGAGCTGCGGACGAGCTTGATCTCGACGGCACGATCCGCGCCACCGCCGAGCATGGCTATCTCGATGTCCAGACCCGGCCCGAGAGGCGCAACGCCGTAAAGGTCTTGCTTTTTGTCGATGTCGGCGGCTCGATGGACCCGCATGTGAAGGTGGTCGAAGAGCTCTTCAGCGCCGCCCGCTCCGAGCTGAAGCACCTGGAGCATTTCTACTTTCACAACTGCCTCTACGATGGGGTGTGGCGCGACAATACACGCCGCTGGACCGAGCAGATCCCGACCCATGACCTGCTGCGCACCTATGGGCCGGGCTACAAGTGCATTTTCGTCGGCGATGCGTCGATGTCGCCCTACGAGGTTGCCTTTCCCGGCGGCGCCAACGAATTCTGGAACGCCGAGCCCGGCCAGGTCTGGCTGGAGCGCGCGCGCGATCAGTGGCCGTCGAACCTCTGGATCAACCCGGTGCCCGAGGCGCATTGGCGCTATACCCAGTCGATCGGGATGATCCGCGAGATCTTCGGCGCAGACGCCATGGTGCCGATGACGCTGGAGGGGTTGGAGCGCGGCATGAAGGCGCTGGGACGGTGATCGGGCGTCTCTGGCGGCGCAACAAGGTCTTGCTGATCGCATTCGTTGCGGTCGCGGCGCTGGCGGTCTTCTTCACGTTCCGAACCGTGATGATGGCGGTCTATTGGGCCGATCAGCGTCACCTCGACCAGCCAATTGCGGGCTGGATGACCCCGCGTTACGTCTCGCGCGCCTGGGATTTGCCCCCTGATCTTGTGGCCGGCGCGCTGCTTCTGGATCGTGCCGAAAAACCCGGCCGCCAGACATTGGCCGAGATAGCACGTGACCGCGGCGTCGCGCCGGAGGATCTGATCGCGGCGCTGGAGACCGCGATCCGCAAGCACCGCGCCGGCGAATGACCGAAACCCTGCTGCAACTTGTCGCCAGCTACGGCGCGCTCGTGCTGGGCGTTGCGACCTTTCTGTCCTGCCTTGCCATGCCGGTCCCGACCTCGCTGATGATGCTGGCCGGCGGCGCTTTTGTGGCCTCGGGCGATCTGGCTTTGGCATCGGTTGCAGGCGCAGCGCTGACCGGCGCCGTCCTTGGCGATCAGGCCGGGTATGCGCTGGGGCGCAGCGCCGGTGGGCGGCTGTTGCAGGAGATCGAGCGCCACCCTGCCCGCGCCCGGCTTGTGCACAAAGCCCGCGGGCTGCTGGGCCGGTTCGGCGGAACCGGCGTGTTTCTCAGCCGCTGGCTTTTCAGCCCGCTTGGCCCGTATGTGAACCTGATCGGCGGTGCGGCGGGCCTTGGCTGGGCGCGCTTTTCCATCGCGAGCGTCCTGGGCGAGACCGTCTGGGTGGCGCTCTACATCGG
Source organism: Paracoccaceae bacterium (assembly GCA_013003075.1). Classification (GTDB taxonomy): domain Bacteria; phylum Pseudomonadota; class Alphaproteobacteria; order Rhodobacterales; family Rhodobacteraceae; genus JABDLJ01. The sequence goes on along the minus strand of JABDLJ010000016.1, from coordinate 2,076 downwards.
GCTCGGCGCCGCGTTTTCGTCTGATGTCGTGCTGCTTGCTGACCTTCTTGGCAATCTCGTGGCCACCCTGGCCCTTGTCGCGGTCGCTGCGGCACTGGGCTATCTTCTTCTTCAGCGGCTCCGCGAAGAGCGATCCTAGACCTTGCCGCACCCGCCTTCGCGCCCCATATCTTGGCTATGCTGAAGTTCACGCCCATATTTCTCGCGGTGCTCTATGCGCTGGTGATGTACCGCTTTTCGGTCTGGCGCACCGGGCGCGAGCTTGACGCCCGGTCGACCGAGCTTGCCGATCCGGTGCTGAAAAGGCTCTGCGACCGGATGGCCGACGCGCTCGATCTGCCGCGGATCAAGGTGCATATCTACGAAATCGACCCGGTGAATGGGCTGGCCGCGCCGGATGGCCGGATCTTCATCACGCGCGGATTTTACCGCAAGTATCAGCAAAAAGAGGTCACCGCCGAGGAAATGGCCAGCGTGATCGCGCACGAACTTGGCCACGTTGCCTTGGGGCACTCGCGTCGCCGGATGATCGACTTTTCCGGCCAGAACGCGCTGCGCACGGCGCTGGCGCTGGTCTTGTCGCGGTTCCTGCCCGGCATCGGTGTCTGGATCGCCAATGGTCTGGCCTCGCTTCTGGCCGCGGGCCTGTCGCGCTCGGACGAGTACGAGGCGGATGCCTATGCCTCGGCGCTTCTGACCAAGGCGGGTATCGGCACCGGGCCGCAGAAGACCCTTTTCGCCAAGCTGGAAGAGCTGACCCAGTCGCGCGCCGGCGCGGTGCCGGCCTGGCTGATGAGCCACCCCAAAACAGAAGAGCGCGTCAAGGCGATCGAGGCGCTGGAAGCCAAGTGGACGGCCGTGTCCGACTAGCCCGCGCCGCGCGCCAGGGCCTTGCCGAGCCGCGGCAGGCGGGACCGCTTGAGCATCGCGCGCAGATCGATCGTTTTCCCAAGGATCTCTTCGGCGCGGGCGTGAACCGCGCCCACGATGCGTTCCACCCCGTCGGGATCGGCGTGCCAGATCTCCAGAAGGAACGTATCGGGATGACGCACCACGATCCCGTGCGGCGCAAGCGTGCGGGCGGGAAAATCGCGAACATTCAGCGTCAGGATCTCGTCGGCCCTTGCGGTGATCGCGGCGGCCAGGACATGCACGTCATCTGCATCGGGCAGCCACAGATCGCGCGCGATCCCGGGCGCCTCGGCAATCTCGGCCTCGGGCCAGCCGGCGCGTAAAAGCGCGATCTCGGCCTCGGCCACCGCACGCTCGCCCGGCAGGTTGCGCTCTACCGCGCGGGCCCATTCTTCCAGGATGCGCGGGCTCCAGAGCGGCTCGAACGCACCGGTCCTGGCCACGCCGATGACGATTTCCCGCAAGACGGTGGGATAAAGGACACAAGCGTCGATCAGCACACGCATCAGTCAAGCCGCAGGAACAGCGCTTTGAGATAGCCGCTTTCATCAAGCGCCGGGTGCTGGGGATGGTCGGGTCCGGCAAACCCGGTGTGCAAAAGCTGCGCGCGGCGCCCGGCCCTGCCGATCCCGCGCAACGAGGCGGCGCGGAACCGGGCCAGATCGGCGGCATGGCTGCACGAACACAGCCCCAGAAAGCCTCCGGGCGCGACCAGAGCGGCGGCGTTCCGTGCGACTTTCTCATAGGCGCGCAGTCCGGCATCGAGCGCCGCCTTGGCCGGTGCGAAGGCCGGCGGATCGCAGACCACCAGATCGAAGCTCTCGCCGCCCTGAGCCATCTCGGACATGACGGCAAAGGCGTCTCCGCGGGTCGTGCTGAAGCGCTCTGCGGTGCCGCTGGCGCGCGCGCCGGCCTCTGCAAGGCCAAGCGCGGCGGCCGAACTGTCGATGGCGCGGGCGCTCGCCGCGCCTTGCGCCAGGGCGGCCAGCCCGAAGCCGCCGACATGGCTGAAGACATCAAGAACGCGCGCGCCATTCGCCAGCAAGCCCGCGAAGGCGTGGTTCGGCCGCTGATCGAAAAAGAGCCCGGTCTTCTGCCCGCCCAGGAGGTCGGCCTTGTAGATCGCGCCGTTCATCGGAACGTCGACGGGCCCGTCGACAGATC
>JABDLJ010000006.1 GCA_013003075.1 Paracoccaceae bacterium | reverse complement strand
GTCCTGCACATGCGTCTCGCTCAGGACGCGATTGGGGTCCGGGGTGGACGTGACCGAAAAGAAGGGGGTGACGGACGGACTGGCGTCTCGCACCTCGAAAGGCCAGCCCGTTACGATCTGCGCCAGTAGGTCAAGAACGTGGTCTGCATCGTGGACCCGGAACGGAGCCTCGACACCTTCAAAGACGACGTCTGACGACACCGGCCCACTCAAAGCGACGTTTCGACCTTGCTGACATGCTGTTATGGTGACCCCGCGCCGGTGGCGAGGTCAACCCGTCATTACTGCGTCATGGTGCAGTTCGTGTCGGCGCTGGATGAGCAGTCGCTGAAGCTCGGCACGCTGGAATCGGAGCCATCAGACGGGCTGGATTCCATGCTCACCTCGGAAACCGAGGACATCGAGCTAACGGAACTGGCACTGTCAGTGCTACCGCCGCCGCCACCACCGCCGCTGCCACCACTGCCGCCGCTAGATCCGCTGGCACGGGCAACGCTCAATGTCGTGAATGCAGGCGCGGCATATGCGCCGATCGCCAGGGCGCTGATGCGGGCAAGGGCCTTTCGCCGCGACAGGCTCTTGTTCTTGATATCGTCCATCCGGGACTCCTTTCTTGTCGCCTATTTTACAAATGGCGTTTGCGGGACGTAGGTGTCACCGTGATTGCGGCATCAATGAGGCAGCGACAATGCACATTTGGTTTATCGCTGGGGCATAAACCAATTGTGTAAGCGGGTTTTCGACGATCCTGCGAAGGTGAAAAGGCGTCGGCCCCCGCCGTACTTTGTCGCCCTGAAGGGATGGCACTGGAGCCAAAATGAACGGGCTCCGGAAGATCGGAGCCCGTTAGACCTGCGTCCACATGGTGCCTTACGGAAGGATCACGCTGTCGATGACATGGACGATGCCGTTGCTGGCGACGACGTCGGCTACGACGACATTCGCGTCGTCGACCTTGACTCCGTCGGTGCCGTCTATGCGGACGCTGGAGCCCTGCACCGTCTTGACCGACACGCGTTTGCCCCCGAGCTGTGCGGAGGTTACGGCGCCGGGCACCACATGATAGGTGAGTATGGACACAAGCTGATCCTTGTTCTCGGGCCGAAGCAGGTTTTCGACCGTGCCGGCCGGCAGCTTTGCAAAGGCGGCGTTGGTGGGCGCAAAGACGGTGAACGGGCCCTCGCTCTTGAGCGTCTCGACCAGTCCGGCTGCCTGAACCGCGGCGACGAGCGTGGAAAACTCTTCCTTCGAGACGGCGATGTCCACGATGTCGTCACCGTCATCCATCATCGGGGCGCAGGCGGCTGTGAGGGCCACGACGCCGATGGCGGCGACTGTCTTGATTGCATAGCGGCGGTTCAACGTGTCTTCCCTTCGGTAACTTCGTTCAGAAAAGCACAGGTGGCTACTCGCCGCCAGTCGGATTAATTCACGAGCGCTAGTATTTGCCGGATCAGTAGAGCGACAACCTGCCGACTGTTCTTGGCTATCTAAATCCAGTCGCACATTTGCATGTCTGTGGTCCAAATTGATGACTGGAAACAGGTGGAAAAATGGGATGGTCTGTCGTCGTAACCCGCAAGTGTGACAACCGAAATTATCTTCCGATGACCGTCCGCTTCGGGCTCAAAGCCGCCACTCGCCGCAAGAAGCACCAACATCGCCTTTGCGGGAAAAGCCGCCCTATGCAGTTGCAGCTAGTGCTGACGCAGAAAACCCTTGCGATTACAGCACTGGGCACTCTGCAATGCAGCGGATTTCGCCGAAGCAGTCGCTCATCTCGAACGCTTTGACCTAAACTGAAATCTTTTCTTCGCTGCATTCAGACGGAACAAACGGGTCACGGGCAAGGCGGGCGTCCGGATCGCGCTCTTTCAGTTCACCGATCAACGCCCAGAACGGCGGGCGCTGAAGTTAGCGGGGGTTGAGAAATATCAAGGACGTGGTGGTCTTGTCAGTCGAGATTACCAACAACTGCTGATCCAGAGGTTTGGGAGATCCAATGCATATTCTTCGAATGGCTTTCTTGTTGCCTGCTATCGCCGATTTCGGACTCGCGGCCTCTACGATTTTCGAGATGCTCGGCATTCTCGACGACAGCTTGGTTCCTCGCGGCCAATTTGCGGGTGTCGCGTTGTCTTGGGGCGTTCTGCTGCTTGTGGGTCTAAGCAATCCGGTCGAACGTGCATGGGTGCTTGGACCGACGGCCTTTGTGATCGGATGTATTGCGGCCGGGTTTCTTCTTGGATTTTATACAGGTCTCCTTTCGATCGCGAGACTGGTAGTTGCTTGTCCCCATGGTCGCCTCCTCGGCTCAAAGTAAGGGGGCAAAGCGTCTACAAATCTAGGGGCACCTCACTTCGCGGCATTGTCGAGTCCGAAGAATTCGTACACAGCGCTGATGCGAAGGGTGACGAGTGGGAGAAAGTTAAGCGCTCCAAGATCCGCTGCTTAGAATTCCCACCCGTCGAAGTCCTTCAGGCGGCACTCGCGGCACGCTACAATCGCGATCTGTGTGATGTTGGTACGTGTGAGTAGCTGCTATGCCCGCTGCGCGTCCTTCACAAGCATCCATCTGCAATGCCTTGTCCGCAGTGGTGCAGGCTGGCTGCCAGCCCGGGTCGCTGCAAGTAGCATCTGATGGCTCCTTTCGCATCGAACTCATCTGTTCTTCGAACTCTGCGGCGCTTGCAGCGCTGCAAGAGATCGGGGAGGATGATGAAGTACTGTCTTGGGATGACGTAAAGTGAAGATTGAGATCCAATACACGGGGCTTTGCCAAGAATGGACTCCGGCAGGCCATGTACGTTGGCGCGTACGAGTGGAAGGTGAAAAGACCAGAAAAATCACAATTCCAGTTGGACCCGACCATGAGCACTTCCAGCTTTACTACGATGCGGCTCGACAGGGCCGAAAGTTGAAGCTCAAAGAAGAAGCAAGACCGACCCGAGGCACTCTCGATGAAATGTGTGAGCGATTTCTCGGATGGATGGAAGAGCAGGTGGAGGCTGAAAATCTTTCTCTCCTTACCATGAACAGCCGCCGCACTGGTCTTGCGCAGGCTTGTTCTTGCCTCTCGCCCAAAGGCGTCCGAATTGGTTCGCTCAAGGCGGACCTTCCCCGCGAAGCATTTGTTCGTATCCGCGATTCATTCGGTACGTTGACCGGGGCCGCAGACACTTGTCTAAAGGCTCTGCGCGCTCTTTATACTTGGGGTATCGACTACGGTTACCCGGAAAACAGCCCTGTGTTTCTTGTCAAAAGCAAACATAGATCGAAAGGCGGAGCAGTGCCTTGGTCCGATGAAGATGAAGAGACCTTTCTGCGCTGTCACGGGCCGGGCACCATGGCTCGCAGATGGTTTCTTATTGCTCAGAATACCGCTGGCAGAATTGGGGATACGCATCTTTTGGGGCCACACAATGAGTTGGTAGAAGGTGACCGTATTTATATTGCATGGCAGCCGGGCAAACGCGGATCAGAGCCAGTTCGTGTGCCAATGTCCAAGGTTTTGATGGTCGAATTGGCCAATATTGCTGAGGATGCCGCAGCCTATCTCCTAACCGAGCATGGGAAACCTTTTGCGTCGTCTGGAAGCCTCGACAACCGCATAAGAAAATGGGTCAAAGAAGCCGGACTTTGCGAAAGCGTCGTCGATCAACACGGCGAAAAGACATTAAAGGCCACGCGATCTCAACATGGCATACGAAAGCGTCGTGCGGAAGACATCGCTAAGCAAAGTGGTTCTGTCTACGAGGTTATGGCACACCTGTCTCACAGCGACCCGAAGACTGCAGCGATCTACACGAAACGTGTCGAACGTGCGGGGCTTGCGGAACAGGCGGCGGACCGCGTCGACGCTGCCCGAAAAAGTAAGAGTGTACCACGGCCTGAAAAACGTGGGACACCTGAGGGTAAGACGCCCAATGTAATAAGGTTCTCAGGGAAAAAGTGGCAGCCCGTAGGGGAATCGAACCCCTCTTTCCAGGTTGAAAACCTGGCGTCCTAACCGATAGACGAACGGGCCACAAACGCTGTGCGCCGGTATCTAGGCAAACTGCTGGCCAAGGGCAAGAAGATTCTTGAGCCGCCCGTCACCCAATGAATTATTCCAGAACCGCGTCGAGAATATGGGTCAGGCACTGGCCTGGTGTCCGTCCCGCCGTGTCGACGACAAGGCGCTGGTCGGTGTGCGGCGTGTAGGCGCGCGCAGTGACCATGTCCCAGTCGGGTGCGGTCTGGCCAAGCGCTGCGCGGCGCGCCTCGACGCGGGCGCGGTGTTCGGCCTCATCGGAGCAAATGATCTCTATCTCAAAGCGTTCCGCCCCGGTGCGATGCGCCAGGTTGTGCCATCCGGCACGGGTCTGGTGTACCGGGTTCACGCTGTCGCCGACCACGTCCAGCCCGATGCCGAGATTGTCTTCGGCCAGCGCCCAGAGGACACGATAGCCGGCGTCCCGCAAATCGATTTGTAGCGGCCCGGTGTCGCGCAAGGCGTCTTCGGCGCTGTCTATGCGCAGGTAGACGGCACCAATCTCGTTGGCAAGCGCGCGCGCAAGGGTGGTCTTGCCGACACCGGGCAGGCCGGAGAAGACGAAAAGGCGCGGCGCGCTCATGCCGACACCTGTGCTGCGTCCGACAGGCGCAGTTGCACCTTCTGCCGGCCCTGCCAGGTATTGATCTCAAGCCGCCCGGCCAAATGAAAGCGCGCGCCGCCGTGACGCTCCAGTGCCGGGCCAAGCGCGCTGTCGAAGGCGCCGAACGCGATAGCGTCTATCCGTCCGCCCATGCCGTCGCCGAAGGTCAGCCGCAGATGGGTGTCGCCGACGCGCTTGGCGTAGGATATCTCGCAATCGGGAAACGCAAACCGCGGCGCGGGGGCACCCATTCCGAACGGGCCGGCATCTTCCAGCCCCTCGATCAGGTCCACCGTCGCTGCGCCAGGCATCAGTGTGCCGTCAAGCCGAAGATCGGCCACTCCGCCGGTGCCGGCGCCCTGGCGCGCCAGAAGCTCCGACAGCCGCTCCATGGCGGGCTCCAGCATCTTGCGATCAAGCGACAGCCCCGCCGCCATGCGGTGTCCACCGCCCTTCTGCAACAGCCCTTCCGAGGCAAGCCGCTGCACCGCGGCACCCAGATCGACGCCGGCGACCGACCGGCCAGAGCCCTTGCCCGCATCGCCGTCAAATCCGATGACGACCGCCGGCCGATTGGTGGCTTCCTTGAGGCGCGCAGCGACGATCCCGACAACGCCCGGATGCCAGCCCTCGCCGGCGGCCCAGACCAGCGGCGCGTCGAGGCCGCGCGTCTCGGCCTGCTCCATCGCAGCGGCGCGCACGGCGGCCTCGATCTCGCGGCGCTCGGTGTTGAGCTGATCCAGTTTTTCGGCCAGTGCCGCCGCCTCGGCCGGATCGGGCGTCGCCAGAAGGCGCGCGCCCAGGTCTGCCTTGCCGATCCGGCCGCCGGCATTCACACGCGGGCCAAGCAGAAAGCCAAGGTGGTAGCTGTTCGGCGCCGCATCCATGCGCGCCACATCCGACAGTGCCACAAGACCCGGACGGGCACGGCGGGCCATCACCTTCAGACCCTGCCGGACAAAGGCGCGGTTTACCCCGACAAGGGGCGCCACGTCCGCCACCGTCGCCAGCGCCACCAGATCGAGCATCGCCATAAGGTCGGGCCCCTGCTGGCCGGCCGCGCGCAGCTGCCGCCCGGCTTCGACCAGCATCAGAAATACAACGCCGGCGGCGCACAAATGGCCTGCCGCGCCATCCTCGTCCTGCCGGTTGGGGTTCACCACACCAAGGGCCGGCGGCAATGTCTCACCGCCCAGGTGATGGTCCAGCACCACCACGTCGGCGCCCTTGGCCGCCGCGATCGCCTCGTGGCTGAGCGTGCCGCAATCGACGCAGATGATCAGATCATGCGACGTGGCAAGCTCTGCCATCGCGTGCGGGTTCGGCCCGTAACCCTCATCGATCCGGTCCGGTACATAGAGCGTGGCGCTGCGGCCCATATCGCGCAGCCAGCACAGGATCAGCGCCGCCGAGGCGCCGCCATCGACGTCATAGTCGGCGAAGACGGCGATCTTCTCGCCGCCCGACACCGCTGCCAGGAACCGCTCTGCGACCGGCTCCATATCGCGCAGCGATCGCGGATCGGGCAGAAGGTCGCGCAAGGCCGGCGCAAGGAATGCGGCGGCCTGAGGCGCGCTGACGCCGCGTTGCGCCAGAATGCGGGCAAGGGGCGGCGCAAGGCCGGTATCCTGCGCCAGCGCCTCGGCCTGGCGGTCGTCCTCGGGGGTGGGGCCGATCCAGCGGCGCCCGGTCAAAGAGTGCTCTACCCCGAGATACGCCAATCGTTAATTGACGGGGTTGCGATAGATCATGCGCCGCACCGAACCGGTCTTGGAGCGCATCAGGATCGTCTCGGCTGTCAGGTAGCCCGGCTCGCGCTTGATCCCGGCAAGGATCGAGCCATCGGTGACACCCGTCGCAGCGAAGATCACGTCTTCTGTCACCATGTCGTCGCGCGTGTATACACGGTCGAAATTGCTGATACCGGCTTTCTTGGCGCGGCCACGCTCGTCATCGTTGCGAAACAGCAGCTTGCCGTACATCTGCCCGCCCATGCATTTCAGCGCCGCTGCGGCCAGAACGCCCTCGGGCGCGCCGCCCGAACCCATGTACATGTCGATCCCGGTCTGGTCGGCCTCGGCGCAGTGGATGATGCCGGCGACGTCGCCATCGGTGATCAGCCGGATCGCCGCGCCGGTGGTACGGATCTCGGTGATCATCTCTTCGTGGCGCGGCCGGTCGAGAACGCAGACCGTGATATCCTCGGTCGAACAGCCCTTTGCCGATGCCAGCTTCGACACCCGTTCGGCCGGGGTCATCTCCAACGTGACGAGCCCGCGCTTGAAGCCCGGGCCGATCGCGAGTTTTTCCATGTAGACATCCGGCGCATGCAGCATCGAGCCGCGCGGCGCCATTGCGATCACCGCCAGGGCGTTCGGCATATCCATCGCCGTCAGCGTTGTGCCTTCAAGCGGGTCGAGTGCGATATCCACCGACGGCCCTTCGCCCGAACCGACCTCTTCACCGATATAGAGCATCGGCGCCTCGTCCCGCTCGCCCTCGCCGATGACGACGACGCCGTTGATGTCGAGAAGGTTGAGCTGGTTGCGCATGGCATCGACCGCAGCCTGGTCGGCGGCTTTTTCGTCGCCGCGTCCGATCAGACGTGCCGAGGCAAGCGCCGCGGCTTCCGAGACCCGCGCAAGCCCCAAAGACAGCATCCGATCCTGAAACTGCGTGATGTCGGCCATTGGGTGTCCCTTCCTTTGTTCAGTTCCAAACGGCCTATCTTGCCCCGGGGGGCAGGCACAAGCCTGATAGCGCCTAAACTTCCTCGATGCGGATCGCGACCGGCTCGGCGGCCAGAACGCCGGTGCCGTGCATCGCGGCAATCGCCTCGTCAAGCGCGGCCCGCGTGGTCTTGTGCGTGACGATCAGCACCGGGGCGCTGGTGTCCTCGTGGCCGTATTGCCGCATCCGGTCGATCGAGATGCCGGCATCGCCCAGCGTGGCCGCGATCTTGGCGAGGGCGCCGGGCTTGTCCAGAAGCGCGGTGCGCAGGTAGAACGGGGCCGGCGCCGAGACCTGCGCGCCGGTGGAGCGCCGCAGCTCTGCGGCCGGCTGGCCGAACGTCGAAAGCCGTGTGCCGCGCGCGATGTCCATCACGTCGGCCATCACCGCGCTGGCAGTCGGGCCCTCTCCGGCACCCGCGCCGCGCATCACGATCTGGCCCACCGCGTCGCCTTCGAGCACCACCATGTTGGTGGCATTCTCAAGCTGGCCCAGCGGCGAGGTCATTGGCACAAGACAGGGCGACATGCGGCTCTCCAGCCCCCGGCCCGTCAGTTGCGCCACGCCCAGAAGCTTCACCCGATAGCCCATGTCGGCGGCCTGCTCGATATCCTCGATCGAGATCCGCTCGATCCCCTCGATGTCCATCGCCGCGAAATTGACCTGCGTTCCAAAGGCGATAGAGGCCAGAAGTGCCAGTTTGTGGCCGGCATCGATACCGCCTACGTCAAGCGTCGGGTCGGCCTCCAGATAGCCAAGCTGATTTGCCTCTTCGAACACGGTCTCGTAGCTGAGACCGGCGGCCTGCATCCGCGTCAGGATGTAGTTGCAGGTGCCATTCATCACGCCCATCACGCGCAGGATCTCGTTGCCGGCGAGCCCCTCGGTCAGCGCCTTGACGACCGGGATGCCGCCCGCCACGGCCGCCTCGAAACGGACAACGTGCCCGGCCTTTTCGGCGGCCACAGCCAGTTCCTGGCCATGTAGCGCCAGAAGCGCCTTGTTGGCGGTAACGACGTCCTTGCCCGCGGCGATCGCGGCTTCCACGGCCGCCTTGGCGGGCCCGTCCGAGCCGCCGATCAGCTCGACGAACACATCGACATCCTCGCGCCGGGCCAGATCGACCGGATCGTTCTCCCAGGCGTAGCCGTCAAGCGCCACGCCCCGGTTACGCCCGCGCGTGCGCGCCGAGACCGCGGTGATCTCGATCGGCCGGCCACTGCGGCGGGCCAGCATGTCGTGGTGGCGCTGAACGATCTTCACCACGCCCGAGCCGACCGTGCCCAGACCGGCGATGCCAAGACGAAGGGGGCTGCTCATGTCGATATCCTCAGGATGGCGTTCGCTTACAGACGCGGCTTTACCTGCAAATCGCAGGCCGGGCAACGCCGAGCTTAGCCGGCAGCGCGAAGCAGTGCGGCGCGGGCGCGCAGGCGCGCGATGCGTGCCGCAAGCGACGCCTCGCCGGCTTGTCCCAGGCGCACTGCGCGGCGCAGTTCGGGGAACCCGTCGTCAAGCGGCACCAGGGAAGGATAGGGGGCCTCCAGCGCCGATGTCGGGACCGCTCGGTCAAGTTCGGGAAATGTCGCGCAGCCGCACAAGGCCGCCAGAAACAAGGCGGAAGCGACATGCCGCAGCCGGCCGTCGGACTGTATTGCGCGATCCATGCTCTTGTCTACCGTCCGGGCAGGGGGCGCGGCAAGGGCGGCCCCCGAACGGGCTATGAAATGAACGTCTGTTCAGTTAGGCTCGGCGCATGGCCCGCAAGACCGGATCACATGCGCAGACCACAGGCCCCCGCGTGCGCGCCGCCGCCGAGGCGCTGATCGCGCGGCAAGGCTATGCCGCCGTGTCGATGCGCCAGATCGCCGCCGAGGTCGGCGTGCAGGTTGGCGCGCTCTACCGCTATACGCCGGACAAGCAGTCGCTTCTGTTCAACCTGATGCAAGACCATATGGCAGAGCTTTTGCAGGCCTGGGCGGCCGAGCCTCGGCCGCAAGACGCCGCCGGCCGGCTGCGCGCATTCTGCCGCTTTCACATCGGGTTTCACCTCGATCGGCCCGATGCCGTGTTCATCGCCAACATGGAGCTGCGAAATCTTGATCCTGAGAATTTCGATAAAATTGAGGTGCTTAGACGGCGGTATGAAAGTGTTCTCGAAGATATTCTTGGGAGCGGCAAGGCCGCCGGTGTCTTGACCTTCGATGATCTGCGCCTGACCACGATGGCGATCCTGTCCATGCTGACCGGCGTGATCGGCTGGTACCGAGAAGGCGGCCGCCTAAGCCGCGCGCGCACGCAGCAGATCTACAGCGACATGGTGCTTCGCGCCGTCGGGGCCGCCTGAGTGGCGCAGCGCCAGGCCCGTTTAGTGGGCCGGCTTGATGAACGTGCCATTTTGCAGTTCCTGCACGGCCTGCACCAGCTCTTCGCGGGTGTTCATCACGATCGGGCCGTGCCAGGCCACCGGCTCTTCGATGGGCGCGCCAGAGATCAGAAGAAAGCGCACGCCTTCTTCGCCGGCCTGCACCGTCACCTCGTCGCCGGTGCCGAAGCGGATCAGCGTCCGGTCACCCGACAGATCGCGGATGTTAACCTCTTCGCCCATGACCTCTTTCTCAAGCAAGACCCCAGACGGTGCCGAGGCGTCTGAAAACGCGCCTGCGCCCTCGAACACATACGCGAAGGCTTTCCGGTAAGTGTCTATCTTGAAGGTCTTTTTCACCCCGGATGGCACGAAGATATCAAGGTATTGCGGATCCGCCGCAATGCCGTCCACGGGGCCCGTCCTGCCCCAGAAGCTGCCGACGATCACCTTCACGCGGGTGCCATCGTCATCGATGACCTGGGGGATCTCGCGGCCAGAGACATCCTGGTAGCGTGGGTCGGTCATCTTGAGCGACGACGGCAGGTTGCCCCAAAGCTGAAAGCCGTGCATCTGCCCCGAGGCGTTCCCCTTGGGCATTTCCTGGTGCAAGATGCCCGACCCGGCGGTCATCCATTGCACGTCGCCGTCGCCGAGCGTGCCGGCGTTGCCCAGGCTGTCGCCATGCTCGACCGTGCCGCTCAAGACATAGGTGATCGTCTCGATGCCGCGGTGCGGATGCCAGGGAAACCCCTTGATGAAGTCCTCGGGCCGCTCGTTGCGGAAATCGTCGAAGAGCAGGAAAGGATCAAGCTCGCTCGGATCCCCAAAGCCGAAGGCGCGGTGGAGTTTGACACCGGCGCCTTCCATCGTGGGCATGGCCTGGCGCTGGGCGGCAATCGGGCGGATCGACATGGGGGCGGTCTCCTTTGGTGCAAATCGTCCGGGGCGTACAAAACGACCCGAAATGCCGTCGATCGGTAGCATAGGGCGCACCTTGGCGCTTCCCAAGGCGGAATTCTGTGCGCGGCCGCACGGGCTCTTTGCGCTCTCGCCTTTTCAGCCGCGACCGGGTAAGCCGGTTTCGGTACGAAAAAGCGTGGATACCGACCCCCCGTGAGCGAACCTGTCGCGATGATCTACCCAAGCCCGGGCCGACGCTGGTTCGGTACCGTCACGCTGGCGATGCTTGGCGTGCTCTTGATCTATACGGCGCTTGCCTACCCGGCCTCGGCGTTGGTCTGGACGCTGGTCCTGATGCTGTCGGGCGGGATTGCGATCTGGGGCGCAATTTCCGCGTTCGCCGCCACCGGGCGCGGGATCGCACTGACGCCCGAAGGGCTGTTCGATACCGAGGGCCAAGAGCTTGCGCGGCTGGAAGACATGGTCAGCGTGGTCAGCGGCCCATTGTCGTTCAAACCCTCAAACGGCTTTACCGTGCGGCTGCGCCGGCGTCACAAAGCAGGGTGGGCGCCGGGCCTGTGGTGGCGCCTTGGCAAGCTTCTGGGCGTGGGCGGCATGACAACCGGGGTCGAGGCCAAGTACATGGCCGAGCTGATTTCACAGATGATTGCGGCCCGCGACGCGGGCCAGGACTAGGCGTTCTGGTGCGGGCCTAGTAGCGCCCGCCGCCAAGGCCGCCGTCGCCGCCATCGCCGCCACTGGCGCTTGCATTAAAAACCACCTGCGGCACGAAGCGCGGGCTGGTGAAGGCCACGTTGGTCAAGGTCATTTCCGACAAGCCGAAGCTCATCACCGGGGTCCAGAGCATCGTGGATTCCACGAAGATCAGCTGGTCGCCCGTCGCCATCATCGGGATCATCGGCTCGATCGCCTCGACATCGGTATGCGCGATCATCGTGCCGGTCGCCTGCGACCAGACGAGGAAACGCTCGGTATCGGTGCCATTGGGAGCCAGGCGCTGGCCAACCACCGAGACGCGGATGTTGGCTGCCTGGTCGCTGGACACAAGCTGCTCGAACACGTTGTCCATGCCGTCGATGAAATCATCGTTGATCGGGTCAGAAGTGCGCGAGATCAGGTCGGCGATTGTATAGGTCGCCTTCACGTTGGTGTTCTGCGCCTTGAAGGCGTCGAAGAAGACGAACATCGCTGCAAGCGCCCACAGCAGAATCGGAAAGATGATGACGGTCTCGACCGAGATCAGGCCGTGCTCATCCTTTGCAAATCTGGAAAAGGGGCGAAATTTCTTCAGCATGGGAATGTGCTTTCCGGATTAATTGGGCTCGTTCACGAATGCAGAGGTCGCGACCAGCGCATAATTGCCGTTGCCGTCGCTGGGCATCCGCATGCCGAAGACCGAAGACGGGAAAAACGGCTGGTAAAGCGCGCAGACCCGCACGAACATCATCTCGTTGTCCTCGCCCACCGCATAGCGCGTCTGGTCCAGCGGGTTGATGGGCGAGTCCTGGTCGATGCAGCGTACCTGTCCGGTCAGGCCGGTCCAGGTGTTGGGATCCACCGGCTCAAGCTCGACCTGGATGACATCGGTGCAGTTGCTCAGCACGACGATGTTGTCGCAGATCAGATTCTTGAACTCATTGAAGGACGGCGGCACCGGGGTGCCCAGGCGCAGATCGCGCACGGCCAGATCGACGGCCCGCTCCAGCATCACGTTGCGCACCATCATCATGCCGCTTTCGTAGGCCGAGATGAATACCGCAAGGAACGCCGGGAACAGGATCGCGAATTCGACCGTGGCAGACCCGTCCTGGGTGCGCCGGAAGCGCGATATCAAGCGTGCAAGGCCTGCGATCATTGGGTCAGCCTCAGTTGCGAGATGGAGCCAGCGATCGAGCTGAACGCATCGGAGATGTTGGTCGTGCTCACGTCATAGTAGTAGCCGTCGGCGGTGGCACAGTCGCGCATGGCGTCCTGGCCTTCCTGCGGCGCCTGGAAGGCGATCGTGTAGACCAGCACGTCATTGTCGACACGTGCAGCCTCGCAGATCGAGCTGAGGCGGTCGTCGCCGGCGGTGCTGCCTGCATAGGCCCGGTCAGCCCGCTCTTCGATACGTTCGGCCGCTGTGTCCAGGCCGCGGAAGAACGCATCCGCGATGTCTTCGTTGCTCAGCCGGTCATATAGCTCATGGCGGTCAAGCTGGCGTAGATCGTCCGGCAAAGCGTTGACGGAATAGTAGGTGCCATCCGAATTGTCGGACAGGTCTTCCGGGCGATAGAAGCGGCGATGCGCCGGCAGCTGCGGATATTCCACGAAGTAGCCGTCATTGTACTGCTTGTCGCGATTGTCGACCGGGAAGTACCCGGCATCTTCCGGCAGCGTCGAGCCGGCACGCTCGGAATACCAGATGCGTGTTGCACCCTTTTTCAGCGGGTCGTTGATGTCGTACTGCGTTGTGTTCTTGCCATCGGTCATCACGACCAGGATCTTCATGGTCGAATCGGTGCCGTAGTTGCCCGGGCGATTGCGCAGCGTGGTCGGCAGTTCGCTGTCGTCGATCATGTCGTTGACCACAGGGCGCATGGCCGGGTCGAGCAGGGCAAGGCCCCACTTCACGCCATCGTCGATCGCCGTGTTGCCACCGGCCTGCAGGCGGTTGATGTGGCCCTCAAGCTGGGATATCGAGGTCGAGTGCACCAGGATCGGCGTGCGGGTCTCGTTGCACTGGCGCTGCCAGTCAGAGGGGCGCGCGAACCCGCGGTTGCGGCGTGCGAAGTTCGACAGGCGCTCCAGATCCTGGGTCGGAGAAATGGCGCGCAGGGTCCGGTAGTCGGTCGCCATGTCGGACTGCGGGAAGAAGTGCTCATTGAAGAAGCGCACGCATGTGGAATAGTCATGCTCGGTGTTGTACCGCTCCAGCGCGCCGTTATAGGGATCGGGGTCCGCGATCTCGACCACGGTTCCGTCAGCGTTCAGGCGATCCAGCAGGTTGCCGACCACCACGGTGTGGTTGTAGGGAATGATCGAGACGGAAGTCACGCCAACGGTGCGCGTCTCGTCCACGACCTCGTTCACGAATTGCTTGGCCGCGACCTTCAGGTCAGCCAGCTTGTTGCCACCCATAGAGCCGGAGATGTCCACCACAAGCGAAATCTCGACATTGGTGTAGCTCTCGTTGGCAGCGCCGCCAACAGTGGTCTGCAGGTTGTTGATGCCCAGCATGTGCATGAAGAAGGTGTTCAGATCGAGCTCGGCAGACGCGTTTACAGTGCGCGAGGTGATGTCACCGCCGTCGGTTTCTGTCTCGATATTCACTGAAACAGTGTCGGGGTCGATGCCGGCGCGGTCGAAATAGCTGCGCACAAGGGCCTCGGAGTCTACCTGTTGATCAAGGTTTGCGGCCGCAAGTACCGCTGCATCGGTTGTGGCTTGCATCATCGCTCGTCTTGCTTCGAAACGCATCAGGTCAACGCCCATACCGCCGATGAACAACATAAGTACGAAGATGAAGAGACCGAGGATAATCATCCCGCCGTCTTCATCGTCATTGAAACGCGCAAACCTGCCTGCGATCCTTGAAGTCAGGCCGCAGGGCCGTGTCGTCTTGCGCGCACCAAAGCGCGAAATTACTTCATTAGATTCAGTCGGAACAATACGCATTCCACTCACCATTTACCTACTAGCGCAGCACATACATCGCGCCGCTGACTTGTTACGCCCCCATAATTCACACCCGAATGTGCACAGATTATGTCTTGAAGAGAATTTCTTTAAAATTTTGGCGGCAATTTCGATGGTTTTGAGGATACTCCTCGCCGGTTTGGCTGGATTGGTTCCGAATTAAGAACCGGTTTGCCCAAGGGAAGCCTTGTTAGCCGAAATCGCATATCGCCAGAGAATTACTTCTTCTTGCCTTTGCAGGCTCGCACTTCCACTCTTCTTCGGGGCGCGTTGATTCTGTCGCGTGCGAAGAAATCGGGGAGGATTTCTATGTCGGATATGTCGAACTTGAAGGAACCTGGCTTCCGCGAGAGCGTGGACCTGATGTTCAACCGCGCGGTTGCGTTGATGGATCTGCCGCCGGGTCTTGAAGAGAAGATCAGGGTCTGCAACGCGACATATACCGTCCGGTTCGGGGTTCGGCTGCGCGGCGCCATCCACACGTTCACCGGCTACCGTTCGGTGCATTCCGAACATATGGAGCCGGTCAAGGGCGGCATCCGCTATGCCAGTTCGGTGAACCAGAACGAGGTCGAGGCGCTGGCCGCGCTGATGACCTACAAATGCGCGCTGGTGGAAACGCCGTTCGGAGGCTCGAAGGGCGGGCTTTGCATCGATCCGCGCGATTGGGACGTACATGAACTTGAGCAGATAACCCGCAGATTTGCCTACGAACTTGCCAAGAGAGACCTGATCCACCCCAGCCAGAACGTGCCGGCGCCCGACATGGGCACCGGCGAGCGTGAGATGGCTTGGATCGCGGACCAGTACAAGCGTATGAACACCACCGATATCAACTCCAATGCCTGTGTTACCGGCAAGCCGCCCCATGCCGGCGGCATCGCGGGCCGCGTCGAGGCGACCGGCCGCGGCGTACAATACGCTCTGAAAGAGTTCTTCCGCCATCCCGAAGACATCAAGATGGCGGGGCTGTCGGGTAGTCTGGAGGGCAAGCGGATCGTGGTCCAGGGCCTCGGCAACGTGGGCTATCACGCCGCCAAATTCCTCACCGAACAGGACGGATCGCTGATCACCGGAATCATCGAGCGCGACGGCGCGCTGGTCAACGAGGCGGGTCTGGACGTAGAAGCGGTGCGCAGGTGGATCGGCGCGCATGGTGGCGTCAAGGGCTATGCCGACGCCACGTTCGTCGAGAACGGCATCACAGTTCTGGAAAGCGATTGCGACATCCTGATCCCGGCGGCGCTGGAAGGCGTGATCAACCTTGGCAACGCCGCGCGCATCCAGGCGCCGCTGATCATCGAGGCGGCCAACGGGCCGGTCACCGCCGGCGCCGACGAGATCCTGCGCAAGAAAGGCACTGTGATCATCCCCGACATGTACGCCAATGCCGGCGGTGTGACGGTCTCCTATTTCGAGTGGGTCAAGAACCTCAGCCATATCCGCTTCGGCCGGATGCAGCGGCGCCAGGAGGAAGCCCGCCACGAGCTGATCGTGAACGAGCTGGAGCGGTTGTCGCGCGACAAGGAGTTCGACTGGACGCTGTCGCCGAACTTCAAGGAGAAGTACTTGCGCGGCGCGGACGAGCTGGAGCTGGTCCGCTCGGGGCTCGATGACACGATGCGAACCGCCTACCAGGCGATGCGCGAGGTTTGGCACGGGCGTGCCGATGTCACTGACCTGCGTATGGCGGCCTATCTTGTGTCGATCGGTCGAGTCGCTTCCAGCTATACCGCAAAGGGTCTCTGACACGCTGATTGTCTCTGATCAGAGAACGGTTCACCCACTCAAGGCCCCGGTTGCAAACCGGGGCTTTGTCTTTGAAATTGCAGAAATTTCAAGCGTTCCATACAACGATTGCGCGCAGAGTTCGGCCGATTGCCAAAGTTTGGTCACAAACATCAAGCATTTAAGGGTCTGGAGTCCCCCTGCGTGCTGTTGGGGACGTTGAATTTAGGGGATTGCTGTGGCGAAGCTTGAAAAAAACCGGCCCTTGCTGCGTGTGTTTGCAAAACGCGAGGATGGCGCGGCGACAATCGAGGCGCTTCTTTGGATTCCATTGATGCTCTTTTTCTTCTCGCTGCTGGCCGATGCAGCGATGATCTTCACCAGTCAGGCCCAGGTTCTGCGGATCGTGCAGGACGGCAACCGCAAGTTCGCGATTGGCTTTTACGAGACGACCAACGAGGTCGAAGACTACGTGGAAGCCACGATCGCCAATCTGACGCCCAACGCGACCGCGGTCACCGAAACCAGCGTCGGCGCCATCGTGCGCACCACGGTCACGATGCCGGCGTCGGATGTGATTATCTCGGGACTGATGGACAGCTTTCTTGACCTCGACGTCACGGTTACCTCGTTCCATTTGATGGAGGATCAGTCATGACACGCGCCAAGCTGCTGCGCCGTATCACAGGCCGCCTTTCCGAAGAGGAAGGCGGCATCACTATTCTGGGTCTCTATATCTTCTTGATGATGATGATCTTCGGCGGCTTCGCCATCGACGTCACCAACGTGGTGCAGGCGCGAGCGCAATTGCAGATCGCCGCCGACAATGCAGGCCACGCGGCGCTCTTCTGGCGCGACAGTCACCCTCCCGGAGAGGCCAAGGAAAAGGCCCTTGAGATTGCCTATCTCAACATGCCGGATGCAACCTTCGGCGAGATCCTGAAGGAAGAGGATATCGAATTCGGCACCTGGGACAGCATCACCCGCACATTCACCCCCGATGCCATGAGCAAGACGGCTGTCTATGTCAGTACAAAGCGGCAATCGGCCAACAACAATGCGCTGTCGACCTACCTGCTAAAGGTCATTGGTGTGGCCAACTGGGAGCTCGATACAGGCTCTGTCTGGGAACGCTATCAGCCGGGCTGCCTGCGTGAGGGCTTTGTCGCCGACAGTATCGTGGATGTGCAGTCGAACAACGTCTACAGGGACGGCTTTTGCATCCATTCCAACACCGGTGTCGAGCTGAACAACAACAACACCTATGAAGAGGGCTCGATCGTCTCTATGCCGGACTGGACGACAGATCTTGTCCTGCCGAGCGGCGGTTGGGAGAGCAATGACGGTCTTAACGACGCCCTTCGTGACGGGGCGTTCGAGTTCGATATGGAGCAACGCATCAACAATTTCGTCGTGGCGCTGACCGATCCGACATCCGAGGAGTACCGGCCCTATACGCTGTCGCCGACACCTGTCTCGATGAGCCGAACGGATACGTTCGATGCGACGACGTTGCTGCCCGGTGGTGTCTACAGTGTTCAGAATTGCTCCGGAAACCAGAAACTGACAATCCCCAACTCTGAGGTCATCGTCGGCGTTGTTCTAATCACCAATTGCAAGATCCAGTTCGGAGCGAGCGCACAATTGATCGACAGCGTGGTTGCGACGACCAATACCAGCGCGTCGAGCATCAGCGCGGCAGCTGGTTTCACCATCGGCGCCGATGACAACTGCGCGCCCACGGGCGATGCGCAGATCATGACGCTTGGCGGTATCTCGATACCTGCGAATCTTAATCTTTTCGGTGCGCAGATGCTAGCGGCGGGCGATGCCAATTTCACCGCCAATGCGCTCGGCACGCAAGGCGCATCGGTGGTCGTGGGCGGCACCATCTCAGGAACCTCGAACATGGAAATGGCGTTCTGCGGCAACGGCATGCCGAGCAATTTCGACTTCGATTTTTTTCGAATGGTGATGTAGCCCAGGCCGGACGGCGTGCAGCCGGTTGGGTTGCCGCGTCAGACCGCATGGCGGCCGAGCCGCGATTGGCCGGGTCTACCACCCGCAAAGGGCCGCCGGCAGCACCGGCGGCCTTTCTTTTAAACCGGACGTCCGCCGGAACGGCTTCTTGAACTAATCACAAAATACTAAAACTTTAGTCAGAGTTTCGACACATGTGCCGGTTAGTCAGGTTGCCAGTGCTTCCCATTGGGCCGGCAATCAGCCGGCGCGTAACCAGTATTTTGAGTGTGTGCAATGACCCAGACCAAACGTTACCGCAAACTGCCCTACTTCGCCTCGCGCGAAGATGGCGGCATCACTATTCTCGGCCTTTACATCTTCATGATGATGATGATCTTCGGCGGCTTAGCCATCGATGTCACCAACGTGGTGCAGGCCCGTGCGCAACTGCAGATCGCCGCCGACAATGCAGGTCATGCGGCGCTTTTCTGGCGTGACAACCACAGCGCGGAAGAGGCAAAGGACAAGGCGCTTGAAATCGCCTATCTCAACATGCCGAACGCGACCTTTGGCGAGATTCTAAAGGCAGAAGATATTCAGTTCGGAACGTGGGACAGGACGACCCGTACGTTCACCCCCGATGCCAACAGTCGCGATGCGGTCTATGTCAGCACCAAGCGTCAGACAAGCAACAACAACGCGCTGTCGACCTACTTGCTGCACGTGATCGGGGTGGCCAACTGGGAACTCGATACCGGTTCGGTCTGGGAAAGATATGTACCAGGCTGCCTGAAAGAGGGTTTTGTGGCCGACAGCATCGTGGATGTGCAGTCCAACAATGTTTACAAGGCTGGGTTTTGCATCCATTCCAACACCGGTGTCGAGTTGAACAACAACAACGTCTACGAACCGGATTCCGTTGTCTCGATGCCCGACTGGACGTCGGATCTGACCCTGCCCAGCGGCGGATTTGATTCCAATGACGGGCTTGAAGATGCACTGCACACCGCAGCGTACGAATTCGACATGGATCAACGGATCAACAACTTCATCGCTGACCTTCAAGACCCGATGTCGGATGAATTTCGCACCTATATCAACAGTCCCAACGCTATCCCGATGAGCCGGACCGACACTTTCGATTCAACAACTCTCGTGCCGGGAAACATTTATTCTGTCCAGGGTTGCTCCGGGAACCAGAAGATCTCCATTCCCAATAGCGAAGTTCTGACCGAGATCGTCCTGATCACTAATTGCAAGGTGCAATTCGGCTCGAACGCGCAACTGATCGACAGCGTGGTTGCAACAACCAACACCAATTCGTCGAGCATCAGTGCGGCCAGCGGCTTTACGATCGGCGCCGATGACGATTGCGCGCCGACGGGCGATGCGCAGATCCTGACGCTGGGCGGGATTTCCATTCCCGCCGGTCTGAAACTCTACGGCGCGCAGATGCTGGCCGCGGGCGACGCCAGTTTCACGGCGAATGCCACCGGTACTCAAGGTGCGTCCGTTGTGGCGGGCGGTACCATCTCGGGCACCACGAACATGGAAATGGCGTTCTGCGGCAACGGTATGGCCGGTAACTTCAAATTCGATTTCTTCCGCATGGTTCAGTAACCCCGGACGCAGGATCGGACGTCTTGAAAGGCGGGCTTCGGCCCGCCTTTTTGCATCCGGACCGGCCGGTTGCGCAAAACCGCCCAATTTTGTCGCGAAACGCGATTGCACTTCCGCCGCCGAGTTGCTCTTGTCGGTTTGAATGAGACGGGGAGAGTTGCATGCGCTATTCGGCGTGGCAGGTGCTGAAGCAAGGGCTGGGCGGCCAAAGCGGCTGGAAGCCGGTCTGGCGCGACCCTCAGCCGAAACCCGAATACGATATCGTTATCATCGGCGGCGGCGGCCATGGCCTGTCGACCGCGTTCTACCTGGCCAAAGAGCACGGGCTGACCAATATAGCCGTTCTCGAAAAAGGCTATCTGGGTGGCGGCAATGTTGGCCGCAACACCACGATCGTGCGGGCCAACTACTTCCTGCCGGGCAATTCGGAGTTCTACAGCCATTCGCTGAAACTGTGGGAGGGGCTGGAGGCCGACCTGAATTACAACGTGATGCACTCGCAGCGCGGACTGATCAATCTCTTTCACTCCGACGGCCAGCGCGACGCCTTCGCGCGGCGCGGAAATGCGATGATAAATCAAGGGGATGATGCGATCCTGCTGGACCGTGACGGGGTGCGCGACCATCTGCCTTACCTCGATTTCGACAACCCACGCTTCCCGGTCTATGGCGGGCTTTATCATCCGCGTGGCGGCACCGCGCGCCATGACGCGGTGGCCTGGGGCTATGCGCGCGGCGCCGACAGCCGGGGCGTCGATCTCATCCAGCAATGCGAGGTGACGGGCATCGACATCGAGGGCGGCAAGGTGCGCGGCGTGCAGACGACCCGCGGGCCGATCCGCGCCAAGAAGGTCGCTATGGTCACCGCCGGACGGTCGGGCCAGGTCGCGGCGATGGCCGGCCTGCGCCTGCCGGTCGAAAGCCATATCTTGCAGGCCTTCGTCACCGAGGGGCTGAAGCCGGTCATCGACCATGTGGTCAGTTTCGGGATGGGCCATTTCTACATCAGCCAGTCCGACAAGGGCGGGCTGGTTTTCGGCGGCGATCTCGATTTCTACGCCTCCTACGCGCAGCGCGGCAACCTGCACATGAAAGAGCACGTGATGGAGGCTGCCATGGCACTGATGCCGGTGTTCGGCAAGGCCAGGGTGCTGCGCAGCTGGGGCGGGATCATGGACATGACGCCCGACGGCTCGCCGATCATCGACCATACCGGGATAGAGGGGCTCTATCTCAATTGCGGCTGGTGCTACGGCGGCTTCAAGGCGGTGCCGGCCTCGGGCTTTGCCTATGCCCATCTGATCGCCCAGGACCGCCCCCACGACACCGCCGCCCGCTATCGGCTGGACCGCTTCCGCACCGGCGCGGGGCTGATGGACGAAGAAGGAACCGGCAGCCAGCACAACCTGCACTAGGACGAGGTATGACAGGGATCACGATATTCGCGCATCGGCCGCCGCTTGGCCCCGGGAAACGGGCCGGGCCGGCCGGGCAGGGCGGCCGATGAGGATCGATTGCCCGCTGTGCGGCACCCGCGACCGCTCTGAGTTCACATACCAGGGTCATGCGCTTGCGCTTGCCCGCCCCGCGCCCGATGCGGGCGAGGCGGCCTGGGACGACTACCTGCACAATCGCGAGAACCCGGCCGGGCAGACGCGCGATTTGTGGTACCACGATCCGTGCGGCGCGTGGGTCGAGGTGCAGCGCAACACGGTCACCCATGCGGTGACCGGCGCGGTTCTGGCGGCGGAGGCCAAACGATGAGGCTGACCGGCAGGGGGCTTGTCGATCCCGATCACCCGATCGCGTTTTCCTTCGACGGGCAAACCTACGAGGGCCTGCGCGGCGACACGCTAGCCTCGGCGCTTCTGGCCAATGACGTCCGGCTCGTCGGACGGTCCTTCAAGTACCACCGCCCGCGCGGGATCTGGTCGGCTGGCTCTGAAGAACCGAACGCGCTGGTAACGATCGGCGAGGGCGTGGGGCAAACGCCGAACGTGCGCGCCACCTGCCAGGAGCTCTACGAGGGCCTGCTGGCGCAGTCGCAAAACCACTGGCCGTCCCTGAAGCGTGACGCGATGGCGGTCAACGATCTGCTGTCGCCGTTTCTAAGTGCCGGTTTTTACTACAAGACCTTCATGTGGCCGCGCGCCTTCTGGGAGACGATCTACGAGCCGATCATCCGCCGCGCCGCCGGGCTGGGCGCGCTGCCGGGCCGGCCCGATACAGCGCGCTATGACAAGGCCTGGGCGCATTGCGATCTTTTGGTGATCGGCGCGGGCCCCGCGGGCCTGATGGCAGCCTTGGTTGCCGGGCGCGCCGGGCTTGACGTGATCCTTGCCGAAGAGGACAGCCGCGCCGGAGGCCGCCTTCTGGCCGAGCGCGAAGAGGTTGACGGCATGCCGGGCCCGCAATGGGTGGGCAGCGTTTTGGCCGAATTGACCGAGCTTCCAAACGTGCGCCTGATGGAGCGCACGACCGTCACCGGCGCCTACGATCAGGGCACCTACGGCGCGTTGGAGCGGTCGGGCCTGCACCTTTCGGACCCCGGCGATGTCCCGCTCGAGACCTTCTGGCACATCGTCGCAAGGCGCGCGATCCTGGCCGGCGGCGCGCTGGAGCGGCCGATCGCCTTCAAGGACAACGACCGCCCCGGGATCATGGCCGCCGGCGCGGTGCGCGCCTATCTCAACCGCTGGGGCGTCAGCCCCGGCCGCTCGGTCGCGGTCTTCGGCAACAACGACGATGCCCACCGCACGGCCAAAGACCTTGGTGAAGCCGGGGTGCGCGTCGCCGCCATCATCGACAGCCGCAGCGATGTCGAGATCGCCGGCGACGCCCCGGTCTATACCGGCGCCGAGGTCATCGGCACGTCCGGGCGGCTCGGCCTGTCGGAAATCCGCGTGCGCCATTCGGGCGGCGAGAGGTCGATCCGCACAGACTGCCTTGCCGTCTCGGGCGGCTGGAACCCCTCGGTGCACCTCACGTGCCACATGAACGGCCGGCCGGTCTGGCGCGAGGATATCGCGGCCTTCGTGCCCGCAGATGGCGCCGTGCCCGGCCTCGCGGCCGCCGGCGCAGCGGCGGGCAGCTTTTCAACGGCTGGGTGCCTTGCCGATGGCGCGAAAGCCGGCGCCGAGGCTGCCGAGGCGCTGGGCAGGCCCGCCGTCAAGCCCGATCTGCCCCGTGCCGAAGACGGCGCCTATGCGATCAGCCCGCTCTGGGCTGTGCCGGGAAAGGGCCGTGCCTGGCTCGATTTGCAGAACGATGTCACCGTGAAGGACATCAAGCTTTCCGCGCAGGAAAACTTCCGCTCGGTGGAGCATATGAAACGCTATACCACGCAAGGTATGGCGACCGACCAGGGCAAGAATTCCAACGTCGCCGCTCTTGCGGTGCTGGCCGATGCCACCGGGCGCAGCATCCCTCAGACCGGCACGACGACCTTCCGCCCGCCCTACGCCCCGGTCTCGATTGCCGCGATGGGGGCGGGCAGCCGTTCCAAGGGCTTTGCGCCCGAGCGCTTCACCACGTCGGACAAGGCCAGCCGGGCGCTGGGCGCGCCAATGATCGAAGCAAGGCTCTGGTACCGCCCGTCCTACTTCCCGCACGTCGGCGAGAAAACCTGGCGCGAGGCCTGCGACCGAGAGGTGGGCATGGTTCGCAGCGCCGTAGGTGTCGCCGATGTCTCGACCCTCGGGAAGATCGATATCCAGGGCCAGGATGCAGCAGAATTCCTTGATTTCGTTTACACGAACACTTTCTCGACGCTGAAGCCGGGGCGTGTGCGCTATGGGCTGATGTTGCGCGAGGACGGGCATGTGATGGACGATGGCACGACTGCCTGCCTTGCCGAAAACCACTATGTGATGACCACGACGACCGCGGCGGCGGGCGCTGTCATGCGGCATCTCGATTTCGTGCATCAGGCGCACCGCCCGAAGATGGATCTGCGCATGGTCAGCGTGACCGAGCACTGGGCTCAGTTCGCCATCGCCGGGCCGAAGGCGCGCGATCTGGTCAATGTCGTGCTCGACAGCCCGATCGACAATGACAGCTTTGCCTTCATGTCCTGCGCCGAAGTGTCGGTCTCGGGCGTTCCGGGCCGGCTGTTCCGGATCTCGTTCTCAGGCGAGCAGGGCTATGAGGTGGCCGTGCCCGCGCGCTACGGCGAGGCGCTCTTCCGGCTGCTGCTCAGCCAGGCGGCGGTCCTGGGCGGCGGACCATACGGGATGGAGGCGCTGAATGTTCTGAGGATCGAAAAGGGCTTCATCACGCATTCGGAAATCCACGGCCGCACCACCGCGTTCGATATCGGAATGCAGCGTATGATCAGCGCGAAAAAGGACTGCATCGGCAAGACCGCCGCCGCGCGGCCGGGACTGATAGACGAGGGACGCGAGCAGCTTGTCGGTCTGAAACCGGCGGGCCCGGTCCGGCAACTGACCGCCGGCGCGCATCTGTTCGACGCCGAGGCTTCGGCCACGCGCGAAAACGACCAGGGGTATGTCACATCCGTGGGCTACTCTCCGGCATTCGGCACGTATCTGGGGCTTGGGTTCTTGAAACGCGGCCGCGCGCGCCACGGCGAGACGGTGCGTCTTGTCGATCATCTGCGCGAGATCGAGGCGCTGTGCGAAGTCTGTGATCCTGTGTTCCTCGACCCAGAAGGAGAGCGGCTTCGTGGCTAAGCTGATTGCCCTGACACCCTGCGCGGATCTATTGCCGTTGGTCGCCGGCCGGATAACGCTGTCCGAGCATGTGCCAGAGGCGATCACCTCTGTCTCGCCTTTCGCGGGCCGGGGCGCAGAGGTGTCCGCCGCCCTCAAGGAGATCGCCGGCGGCCGGCTGCCCAAGCCCAATCGCACGACGGGTGCGCGCGGCTTCCGGGTGATCTGGACGGGCCGGCACCAGGTGATGGTGCTCGGGCCCCCGGTCTCGGTGCCGGGCGCCGCGATTGCCGATCAAAGCGACGGCTGGGCGGTGCTGCGGCTGGCCGGACCCGGCGCCGATCAGGTTCTGGCGCGGCTGACGCCGGTCGACTTGCGCCGCGATGTCTTCAAGCCGGGTCATACTGCGCGCACGCTTTTGCGCCACATGAGCTGCTCGATCACGCGCACCGGTGCGGAAAGCTACGAGATCATGGTCTTTCGCTCGATGGCGAAAACCGCGGTGCACGATATCTGCGAAGCGATGACAAGCGTCGCCGCGCGCGCCTAATAAGGCGGCCACGCCGGCGCGGGTCCGGCCGCCGCCCGGCAAAGATCTGGGCGCGTGCTCTCGACTCTGCGTGGCAGGGGCCCAATATAGAGAGCATGAGTCTGCCACCGGGATTTCTGGACGAATTGCGCACCCGCACCTCGATGGCGCAGGTGGCGGGCCGTAAGGTGATGTGGGATGCGCGCAAGTCCAATCAGGGCAAGGGCGACATGTGGGCGCCATGCCCCTTCCATCAGGAAAAAACCGCTTCTTTTCATGTGGATGACCGCAAGGGCTTTTACTACTGCTTTGGCTGTCACGCCAAGGGCGATGCGATCTCGTTTGTTCGCGAGACCGAAAATGTCGGCTTCATGGAGGCGGTCGAGATCCTGTCCCGCGAAGCGGGAATGCCGATGCCAGAACGCGACCCTCAGGCGCAGCAAAAGGCCGACCGGCGCACCGAGCTTGCCGGGGTGATGGAGCAGGCCGTGCAATACTATCGTCTGCAACTCAAGACCGCCGCCGCCGCTTCGGCGCGCGATTATCTGGCGGGCCGGGGGCTCAGCGAGGCGGCGCAAGAGCGCTGGGAGATCGGCTTTGCGCCGGATGCGCGGCAGGGCATCTTCCAGGCGCTGACAGGCAAGGGCGTGGCGGCCGATCACGTCGTGGACACCGGCCTTTGCGCCAGGCCCGACGATGGCGGCGCACCCTATGAACGGTTCCGTGACCGGATCATCTTCCCGATCCGCGATGCGCGCGGGCGGGCCATTGCGCTTGGCGGGCGGGCGATGTCGGCCGAGGCGCGCGCCAAGTATCTCAACTCGCCCGAGACAGAGCTTTTCGACAAGGGCCGCAGCCTCTTCAACCACGCTCCGGCGCGCGAGGCGGCCGGCAAGGGCCAGCTGCTGATCGTGGCTGAAGGCTATATGGACGTGATCGCGCTGTCCGAGGCCGGCTTCACCGCCACCGTGGCGCCGTTGGGCACCGCCATTACCGAGGACCAGCTGCGCCTGATGTGGCGCATCCACCCCGAGCCAATCATTGCGCTCGATGGCGATACCGCCGGGCTGCGCGCCGCCATGCGGGTGATCGATATCGCCCTGCCGATGCTGGAGGCGGGCCAGTCGCTGCGCTTTGCGCTGATGCCCGAAGGCCAGGATCCCGACGATGTGCTGCGCGCCCAGGGGGCCGGCGCCATGCAAAAGCTGATCGATGGCGCGCTGCCTATGGTCCAGTTGCTCTGGCGGCGCGAGACCGAGGGCCGCGTCTTCGACAGCCCCGAGCGGCGCGCGGCGCTCGACAAGTCGCTGCGCGAAGCGATCCGGCGGATCCAGGACCCATCGGTGCGCGCCCATTACGGCGATGCCATCAAGGCGCTGCGGCAAGATCTCTTCAGTGCCGGCCGCGCCAAGTCGGCGCAGGCATGGACCCCCGGCGGCGGCCCGCGCGGCGGCTTCGGGCGCCGCGGCGCCGCGCCGCCGGCACAGCCCGAACCCGTCACCAAGTCCTCGCTTCTGGCGGCCGCCAGCGGCGCGGTTGCCGACAATCTGCGCGAGGCGGTGATCCTGGCCTCGTTGATAACCCATCCGTCCCTTGTCGAGCGCTTCGAGACCGAGTTGGAGCGGCTGGAGTTCACCGGGCCGGGCCACGCCGATCTGCGCGATGCGCTTCTGCGCGGCGAAAAACGCGGACAAATTGAACGAAACCTTGGCGCGGCCAGCCTTGAAAAGCTGTTTCAGCCACGCCACGTACAAATCGCCCCGGCGGTGCGGAAGCCGGACGATCTGGAACTTGCGACGATGTGCATCGCTGCCGAACTGGCGACGCTGGCCGCCCGGCGCGGCGCCGAACGCGAGATTGCCGAAGCGGTGCAGGATCTGGCGGGGGTCGCCGACGAAGGCCTGACATGGCGTCTGGGCAAGGCCGCCGAGGCATTG
This sequence comes from Paracoccaceae bacterium, assembly GCA_013003075.1. Lineage (GTDB taxonomy): Bacteria > Pseudomonadota > Alphaproteobacteria > Rhodobacterales > Rhodobacteraceae > JABDLJ01. Next base: position 25,381 of record JABDLJ010000006.1, on the reverse strand, counting down.
GGGCGCGCGGGGCGCAGCGAGACCGAGGACAGGACCGAATATGACACGGCCGAAAGCGGCGTTCGAATCAGCCGCGACGAAAAAGGCGCCTTCGACGAGCTTTTGGGGCGAATCGCCTTCTCGAAATCCGGGCAACGTACGCCTGGGTCAGAGTGACACAATACTAAACAAATAAGGGTAAACGGGTTGCGAATTGCTGATTCGACCTAGATGATTCTATCAAGCCGAATCAGCCCAGATTTCAGGAGAGCCGAATGGCCGCCAAAGACACCGACGACCGCAAGCAGGACGACGCTGACGGAGAAGCGATGCTGGACATGAGCCAGACGGCCGTCAAGAAGATGATCGCCGAGGCGCGCGAACGCGGCTATATCACCTATGACCAGCTCAACCAGGTCCTGCCACCCGAGCAGGTCTCGTCCGAACAGATCGAAGACGTGATGTCGATGTTGTCGGAAATGGGCGTCAATGTCGTCGAGGATGACGAGGTCGAAGAGGACGAGACCAAGGGCGGCACCGATCTGGTGGAAGCCTCGACGTCGCGCGAGGTTGCCGTCTCGACGACCGAAGGCGAAAAACTCGACCGTACCGACGATCCGGTGCGCATGTACCTGCGCGAGATGGGCTCGGTAGAGCTTCTCAGCCGCGAGGGCGAGATCGCGATCGCCAAGCGTATCGAGGCCGGGCGCAACACCATGATCCTGGGGCTTTGCGAAAGCCCGCTGACCTTCCAGGCGATCACGATCTGGCGCGACGAACTTCTGAACGAAGACATCCTGCTGCGCGACGTGATCGACCTTGAGACGACCTTCGGACATTCGATGGGCGACGACGACGAAGAGCCCGTTGTCGGCGGTCTGAATGTCGAAGCTGGTGGCGCGAAGACCGAAGAGAAGCCGGCCGAGGAAGAGCTCGACGCCGACGGCAACCCGATCCAGAATGACGACGACGACGACGAGGACGAGCAGGCGAACATGTCGCTTGCGGCGATGGAAGCCGCGCTGAAGCCGCGCGTGCTGGAAACGCTTGACCGGATCGCGGACGATTACTCGAAGCTGTCGGACATGCAGGATCTGCGCATGTCGGCCACGCTGAACGAGGACAATTCGTTCTCGGACAAGGAAGAAAAGACCTATCAGAAGCTGCGCTCGGAAATCGTAGAGCTTGTGAACGAGCTGCATCTGCACAACAACCGGATCGAAGCGTTGATCGACCAGCTGTACGGCATCAACCGTCGCATCATGTCGATCGACAGCTCGATGGTGAAGCTGGCCGACCAGGCGCGCATCAACCGGCGTGAGTTCATCGACGAGTATCGCGGCTACGAGCTGGACCCGACCTGGCTGGACAGGATGGGCGGGAAAGCCGGCCGCGGCTGGCAGGCGCTGATCGAACGCTCGACCGGGAAGGTCGAAGAGCTGCGCGCAGAGATGGCGCAAGTGGGCCAGTATGTCGGCGTCGACATCCCCGAGTTTCGCCGCATCGTGGCGCAAGTCCAGAAGGGCGAAAAAGAGGCACGCCAGGCCAAGAAGGAAATGGTCGAAGCGAACCTGCGCCTGGTGATTTCGATTGCCAAGAAATACACCAACCGTGGCCTGCAATTCCTTGATCTTATTCAGGAAGGCAATATCGGCCTGATGAAGGCCGTCGACAAGTTCGAATACCGCCGCGGCTACAAGTTCTCGACCTATGCCACCTGGTGGATCCGCCAGGCGATCACCCGCTCGATTGCCGACCAGGCGCGCACCATCCGCATCCCGGTCCACATGATCGAGACGATCAACAAGCTGGTCCGCACCGGCCGCCAGATGTTGCACGAGATCGGCCGCGAGCCGACGCCCGAGGAGCTGGCCGAAAAGCTGCAGATGCCGCTTGAGAAAGTGCGCAAGGTGATGAAGATCGCCAAAGAGCCGATCAGCCTGGAAACCCCGATCGGCGACGAAGAAGACAGCCAGCTGGGCGACTTCATCGAGGACAAGAACGCGGTGCTGCCGCTTGACAGCGCCATTCAGGAAAACCTCAAAGAGACCACGACCCGCGTTCTGGCCAGCCTTACGCCGCGTGAAGAACGGGTCCTGCGCATGCGCTTCGGCATCGGGATGAACACCGACCACACGCTGGAAGAAGTCGGCCAGCAGTTCAGCGTCACCCGCGAGCGTATCCGCCAGATCGAAGCCAAGGCGCTGCGCAAGCTGAAGCACCCAAGCCGCAGCCGCAAGCTGAGGTCGTTCCTCGATCAGTGATCGCAGCGGCGCGCCACGCCGCGCCGTCGCAGATACGGGGCCGCCTCGCCAAGGGCATGTCCGCGAAGGGCCAACGAGGCGGTACGCCGCGTGGGCAGTGCCTTAACACCCGAACGCCGATTTTGGCTCAACAGGTGTCGGCAGCGTGGCAGTGACCCCGCTGCCATTCCGGCCCAAAAACCAGCCAAGGGCCGGCGGACATCGCTTTGCTTGCCGCCCTTGTGATCCGTCATCGCCCCGAGACTGACAGCTTGCGCCTTTGCGGCCAAGACTGGCCCATCCGACAGAGCGGTGCGCCCTATACCCCGTGCACCCCCTGCGGGACGCGGCGCTTTAGGATCTCGATCAGCCCCGCGATATAGCTGTCCCAACCGGCCGCGTGCCGCTCGCGCCGCTTGCGGTCGCGAAACCCATCGTGCACCAGACGGATCGTGGTGCCGCCCGGCTTGGACGCAAAGCGCACATCGACATGGCTGACCTGCCCATCGTGGTTCCATTCCCACGAATACCGAAGCCGCCGGTTCGGCTCTACGATCTCAAAGCGGCCCTCGTTGACCGACATGCCCTCGGCGGTATCGAAGAACAGCTGGTGATGACCGCCCACGAAAGGCTCCACGTAAAGCCGCGTCGCCGGCGGAACGATCGTGGCCGACGAGACCCAGTTGTCGTAGACCGCAGTCACCGGGAAGGGCAGATCATAGGTCTTTTCGATTTTCATGGCCCAAGCATACCACGTTGCCGGCCAGCCCCCTAGACGCGTGGTTCCCTGCGTGTCATGACCGCGGGCAAAGAAGCATTTCACAAGGGATGATTGCCCCCATGCAGCTGATGGAAGAAATGGCCGACACCATGGCCCGCGAAGTTCTGAAGCGCGAGCGCGCCACCAAGGACGAGACCCTTGTCGATACGGTGGCCGAGATCGTGGGGTCCTCCTCGACCACCTTGCAGGAAGCCTTCATGACGGCGATCCGCGTGCGCCGCGCCGAGGCGCGCGCGAAGGACTTTTTCGCCGAGTACGACAAGAAGCATAACCTTCAGGCCCGGACCGGCTGACAGAGCCGCATATGGCAGTGCGCCCCCGGTTCACCCTGACCGTCGCCACAAGCCGCGACGCTTTTATCGCGCGCGCCACCGACGACAGCCCCGCAAGCTGGGTCAGCGCCGAAGAGCAGGCTCTCTTTTTCGCCGATGTCGAGGCCGCCGACTGGGCGATCATGGGGCGGCATACACATCTTGCGGCTGACCGGCCCGATCGCCGCAGGATCATCTTCTCGGCCTCTGCCGCGCCGGGCTGGCATCGCCCGAAGCAGCTTTGGCTGAACCCCGAAGGCATGGCCCCGGCCGATCTTGCCGAGAAAGTCAGCCAGGTTCGGACCCTTGGCAAAGGTCTCATACTCGGGGGCACGCGGGTCCATGACTGGTTTCTGGCCGCCCGCGCGATCGACCGGGTTCACCTGACGATCGAGCCCATAAGCTTTGGCTCCGGCCTGCCGATCTTCAGCGATCAGGAAAGCCGCGATCCCAAGGCCGTGTTTTCGGCGCACGGATTTGCAAAGATCGAAGAGCGGCCGCTGAACGACAGCGGCACGCTCTATTCGGTCTGGCAGCCGGCAGCGCCAGCCGGGCTTAGGTCAGGTGGCGATTGAACCAGTCCAGCGTGCGGGACCAAGCCAGATCGGCCGCCGCCTCGTCGTAGCGCGGCGTGCTGTCATTGTGAAAGCCGTGGTTGGCCCCGGCATAGATATGCGCCTCGTAGACCTTGTCGTTGGCGATCAGCGCGGCCTCGAAATCGGGCCAGCCGGCGTTGATGCGCTCATCGAGCTCTCCATAATGAGGCAGCAACGGCGCCTGGATCTTCGGCACGTCTTCGGCCGCCGCCTGCCGGCCGTAAAACGGCACCGATGCGCCCATTTCGGGATATGCCACCGCCAGTGCGTTGCACACGCCGCCGCCGTAGCAAAAGCCCACGGCGCCAACCCGGCCGGTACTGTCGTCGCGCGTCATGAGGTGTTCAAAGCCGGCGAAGAAATCGTTCATCAGCTTGGTGCCGTCGACTGTGCGCTGCAATTCGCGCCCCTCGGCATCGTTGCCGGGATAGCCGCCGACGCTGGTCAACCCGTCGGGCGCCAGCGCCATGAAGCCGGCTTTGGCCAGCCGCCGCGTGACGTCTTCGATATAGGGGTTCAGGCCGCGGTTTTCATGCACGACCAGCACTGCCGGCAGCGGCCCTGATGCGTTCGCTGGCTTGACCAGATAGCCGCGGACCTCGCCATGACCATTGGGCGAGGGATACATGATGTATTCCGGCACGATTTCAGGGTCGTTGAAGGACACCTGCGCGGCCAGCGCGTAATCCGGGCTCAGCATCCCAAGCAGCGTCGCTGCCGTCATGCCGCCGACGGCGAACTTGCCGGCGCGGTCGAGAAACTCGCGCTTGGTGATCTTGCCATGCGCATAGAAGTCGTAGAGGTCCAAAAGTTCCTGGTCGAAATCCTTGGCCGTCATTCGTTTTGGGGGTGCAATCTTGTTCATATCGGGTCTCCCTGTGACCTTCTGAGTCGTCTCGCGGCTCAGCTTTGAATGATAGTGCAACGCAACTGCAGAGCGAGAAGTTTTATGCAAACCGAGTTCGAGATCGCAACAAATGGCCCAGGGCTTTACGCGTTCACGCAAGACGTTGTGCGCTGGGTGGCCGGGCAGGGCGGGGACGGTTTGCTTGCGCTTTTCGTGTGCCACACCTCGTGCTCGCTTTTGATACAGGAGAACGCCGACCCCGATGTGCAGCGCGATCTTCAGGCCTATTTTCAGCGCCTCGTGCCACCCTCGGATGACCCGTCGATGGGCTACTTGCGCCACACCGCCGAAGGGCCCGACGACATGCCGGCACATATCAAGGCCGCCATGATGCCGGTCAGCCTGACGGTCCCGGTCACGGGCGGCAGGATGCGGCTTGGCACCTGGCAGGGGATCTACCTTTTCGAGCATCGCAACCACCCGCATCGCCGCCTTGTCGCCGCCCATCTGGCCACCTGATCTTGCGCTGACACCGCAGGCGAGGCGCTGCAAAGAGGCCGCGTCTTGTGGCCTGCAAAGCGCAGCGCGACCCCAAGATGCGGTAGGCCGATTTCCCCTCTACCCATTCCCTTGGCAAGCCCCTATAGTACCGGTGGAAGAGGGGCCGAAGACCCCAACTGGCAGATATCGGGGAAGAAGATGCGCTGTCCGTTTTGCGGAAATATCGATACACAGGTGAAGGACTCCCGCCCGGCCGAAGACCATGTCGCCATCCGGCGGCGCAGGTTCTGCCCGGCCTGCGGGGGCCGCTTCACCACTTACGAGCGTGTTCAGCTGCGCGATCTGGTGGTCGTGAAGTCGACCGGCAAGCGCGAAGATTTCGACCGCGACAAGCTGGAACGGTCGATCCGCATCGCCATGCAGAAGCGCCCGATCGAGCCAGAGCGCATCGACCAGATGATCTCGGGCATCGTGCGCCGGTTGGAATCGATGGGCGAGACCGATATCCCCTCGGCCACGATCGGCGAGATCGTGATGGAAAGCCTAGCCCGGATCGATACCGTGGGCTATGTCCGTTTTGCCAGCGTTTACAAGAACTTCCAGGCAGCCGACGATTTCGATAAATTCGTCAGCGAGCTGCGTCCCGAACCCCCGGAAGACGAGTGACCGAGGCCGCCGACCGGCGGTTCATGGCGCTGGCCCTCTCGCTTGGCCGGCGCGGGCTTGGCCGCGTGTGGCCGAACCCCGCTGTCGGCTGCGTTATCGTGAAGGATGGGCGCATCGTGGGGCGCGGCAGCACCGCGCTGGGCGGCCGCCCGCATGCCGAGCCGCAGGCGCTGCAGCAAGCCGGACCAGCGGCGCGCGGCGCTGCGGCTTATGTCTCGCTGGAGCCTTGCGCGCACGACGGGCAGACACCGCCGTGCACCGACGCGCTGATCGCGGCCGGTATCGCGCGCGTTGTCACCGCCATGGAAGATCCCGACCCGCGCGTTTCGGGCAAGGGTCACGCCGCGCTGAAGGCGGCCGGCATCGCGGTGAGGACCGGCGTTCTGGCAGATGAGGCCGCCCGCGACCAGGCCGGGTTTCTGTCGCGCATCATCCATGGCCGGCCGCGCCTGACGCTAAAGCTCGCCGCCAGCTTCGATGGCCGCATCGCCACCGCTTCGGGCGAAAGCCAGTGGATCACCGGGCCCGCCGCGCGCCGCATGGTGCATGCCATGCGCATGCGCCACGATGCCGTTCTGGTGGGCGGCGGCACCGCCCGCGCCGACGATCCGATGCTGACCGTGCGCGATCTTGGCGTGACGCATCAACCGGTCCGTCTGGTGGCATCGCGGCACCTGAACCTGCCGCAGAACGGGCGGCTAGCGCAATCGGCCGCGCAGATCCCGCTGTGGCTTCTGCATGGGGACCGGCCTGGCGATCTGCCGACCAAGGATCACGAGACCTGGGCGGCGCACGGTGCAACCTGCGTTCCGGTGGCGGTCGGGCCTTCGGGCCAGCTTGATCCCGCCGCGATGCTGGATGCGCTGGGCGGGCTTGGCCTGACGCGGGTGTTTTGCGAAGGCGGCGGCGCGCTGGCCGCCTCGCTTCTGAACGCCGGCCTGGTGGACGAACTTGTCGGCTTTACCGCCGGGATCGCGCTGGGCGCCGAGGGCCAGCCGGCGCTGGGCGCGATGGGCGTGGCCGAGCTTGACGGTGCCGCGCGCTTTGACCTCGTCGAAGCCACCGCCGTGGGCGACGATTTGCTGCACCGCTGGCGACGCCGGAACTGATACCGGCAAATGCTCTGTGTGAAGAACTTACCGCAGTCGTGGCGCAATCCTGCGATTGATATAGGATGCAAGCCGGGTCAGCGGCCCAGGGCTCGGCAGATCGCCGGTTGCAAGCCGTTCGGCCACGATCTCGGGCGGGCAGGCCAGCCCGGTCTTGGGGTCGAAATAGCGCGGATAGCCGATCAGCGCGGCATGGCAAAGCTGCTCCAGCGTCGGCCGCGCGCGGCGCCGCTCGGGCGCGCCTGCCAGATCGCGGGTCAGGCCCCAGCCGCCATAGAAAGGCTGGCCGAGGCAGGTGACCGGGAACCCCCGCAAGAGAGCTTCGAACCCCATCGTCGAGGTGATCGTCCAAAGCTCGTCCACCTGGCCCAAAAGCGCCGCCGGGCTGGCATTGACGACCATCTGGTCGGCAAGCCGCGCCGCGTCGGCCGCCGGCACCGCGCCCTTGCGCAGGCCCGCCACCACGTCGGGATGCGGTTTGTAAAGGATCACTGCGCTGGGGTTTTCCGACCGCGCGCGGGCCAGAAGGTCAAGGTTCGTGCGCTCGGCGACTGCGCCCTTTTCGATCGAGGCGTCGTCCTCCACCTGTCCCGGAACCAGAATTGTGTGGCCTTTGGGCAGTTCGGGCGGCAGCGCGGCGCTGTTGTTGTATTTGGACAAGCCATCGGCGATCAGACGTGCAATCAGCGCCCGGGAACGTTCGATTTCTGCATCCGGTAAATCCAGGCTTTCGGCGATCAGACGCTCCAGATCGCTGGGGGCGGTGGGGTCGTAGTAGATGCCCAAGCCATCGGTGACCAGTGACAAAGGCGGCGTCAGCGCCGCGCCCAGCCCGCGCGAGCGTAAAAACCCGTCCTCGATACGCACCGCGCCGCCGGGCGCGATATCTTTGCTGGCCCAGACCATCGGCCGCGCGCCAGTCTCGCGCGCGATCGAGGCAAGCTCTGACGCCGAGGCCGCAAAGCGCATTTTCCGGACCGAGCCGAAAAAGCCCTGAAGGGCGGGGCGCTTCCACTGGTTCATCCCGGCGGCGACCCAGCCGGACCGGTCTTCGCGCCAGGCTCGGGCCTGCGCTTCAAGCGCGGCGATCACGTCCTCGATCTCGCACAAGGCGTCGCGATAGGGATCGTACCAGATCGGCACATCCATCATCGCGGCGGCAAAAAGCTGCGCCCGGCTGAGCTTTCGCTCGCGCCGCGCCACTGGACGCTCGTCGCTGGTCAGGCCCCAGCCGGCATAGAAGGGCTGGCCGAAGACGCGCGGCTTGTGACCGGCGAAGATCGCCTCGAAGCCCAGCCCCGACGACACCGTGTAGACGCCCACGGCGCCATCCATCAGCCGCCAGGGGCTGACCGCGTCCGTCACAAGGCTTATGCGGTCCGATGCATCCTTGGGCCCGAAATGGCCCTTGCGGTGCCCCGCGGCGGTCTCGGGATGGGTCTTGATGACGACCTGGCTGCCGGGATGTTCCACTTGCGCGGCGACCAGCATGTCCTGAAATGTCGCGCGATCCGCGCCCGAGGCGGTGACCGAGGCATCGCCCGCGGTCTGGTCGATCACCAGAACGTAGCCCGGATCGGGCACCGGCAATTCGGGATCGACGGCGGAATACTTGGTCAGGTGCGCGCGCCTGATCCGCTCGATGGCGGCGCGGGCGCGGTCAAGCTGCGCGGTGTCATCAAGCGGCGCGGTCGCCAGGTGATGCTCCAGATCCGAAGGCTGCGCCGGGTCGAAGTGAACCCCGCGGGTGTCCACCAGAAGGCCCAGCGGCGGCTCCTTGTCGCGGCCGGGATGCAGCGAACGCAGCCAGGCGTCCTCGATCCGAACCACCGGCGCATCGCGGCGCCCGGCCACGGCTTCGCCGCGCGGCGCGGTCGGGCTTTGGCCCCAGACGCCGACATGATCTCCGTCCTTCGGCAAGCCGATCTTCACCTCCCAGCCGGCAAGCGCCAGGATGCGCCGGATCCTCGGCTGGGTCAGAAAGCCGCCCGAATAGACAAAAAGCCTCCGGGGAGTATTCCCCCCGGAGGCCCTGAAGTTGGAGGTGTCGCCCGAGCCGGTCAGTTGCCCGCCAGCTGGTTGACCGAATTGGCCGTATTCAGCGGCGTCACGATCGCCGAAAGCACCTTGCTGAACTGGGTGTAGGGCGCCTCGGTGACATAGACCGTGTCGGCATCGCGGATCACGAAATCACGGGCCAGGAAGATGCCGTTGGGCTCGGTCAGGTCCAAAAGGTAGACCATGCGCTGCGCGCCGACCAGATCGGCCCGGCCCAGGACCTGGTTGGCGATCTCGGCATCCTCGTTGCGCAGCACGAAGACGCCGGTGGGATCGGCCAGCCCCGAATTGAGGCCGCCCACCTGCGCGATTGCCTCGATGGCCGAGATGGTCTGCGTCTCGAAGGCAACGCGGCTTTGGGTCCCGGTGGCGCCAAGCGCGGTGAAGGACCGGCTGTCCTCTTCGACAAGAATGCGATCACCGCCGCGCAGCGCGATATCCAGCTGCGGGGTCTTGTAGAGATCTTCCAGCCAGATCCTGCCCGAATGCGCGCCGCGCGTCACCGAAACCTGGGCGATCTCGGGCGGGATGGTCACGCCGCCGGCGCGCGCCAGCATCGCTGTCAGCGTGCGGGTCGGACGCTCGATCGGGTAGACGCCCTGGCCGCCGACACCGCCGATCAGCGATACGGTCGCGCCGTCGCCGGCCAGCCGCCGCACCAAGACCTGCGGGTCCGGTGTCTGCGCGTTCAGCTTCTCGCTGATGATCCGGCGGATTGCCTCGGGCGTGTTGCCGGAAGCCTTGATCCGGCCGGCATAGGGCACGAAGATGAAGCCCGCACCGTCGACCTGCACCTCTTCCAGCACGGTCGTCGCCTGACCCTGCGCCGACAAAAGACCGTCGTCGACGTTCTCCCAGATCGTCAGGCCCAGCGTATCGCCGGCGCGGATCGTGTCCGAGCCCAGCGAGCCTGCCGACAGGAACGCCTGGTCAAAGCCCAGAACCGGGGTCACGGCGGTGGCCCGCGTGACGCGGTCGTTCACAGAGACGACAAACGCATCGCCCTGTTCCTGAACCGACCCTGAGAAGATTTCTGATTTGGTGGGGCCAGAGCGCGGCAAGCCGCAAGCCGCAACGGTGGATATCAATAGGGCAAGCGTAATGCGCTTGGCCCAACGGGGTCCATTTGTGTTCACTGCACGGGTCTCCTCGACCTGAAGCTGCCTCGGTCGTCTTTTGTTTTGTGAAACGCTAGCGCAGGTGTGGGCGGAAAACCAGTGGCTTAGCTCTGAACAAGCGAAAGGTGTTGCGAAGGGGCCGCGTCGGCGGTGCCCAGGCTGCAATAGCGATCGTGCGGCGCCAGCATGATGTCGATCATCTGCCGGTAAAGCTGTGCCCGGTTGCGGGCCGCGTAATAGCCGCCGGGGATCTGCGAGGTTTCCAGAAGATACTGCCGGTAGGTCAGGTAGGCGTCATGGTCGGGGCGGTCGGGCGCGGCGAAAAACGCCGCAAGCGGCTGATGCGAGACAAATTCCGGCTTTGCATAGACCGCCGCGCCGAAAGCACGCAGCGGCAACCCGCGCCAAAGCACCTGCTGGCCGGCGGTCGAGTTGATCGTCACCGCAGAGCGCGCGCCATCGAGAAGCGGCGCCAGCTTGCCGCCGCGCAGGTAGTGCACGCGCCCGGCTATCCCGTGCGCTTGGGCCAGTTCCGCCACCGCGCGCCGCACCGGCACCCGGCCATCTTCCAGCGGGTGGTCCTTGAAGACTAGGTGGTGATGAGAGGGCGCGCCGCGGGCAAAGCCCTCGATCACCACCTTCAGGAACTCGGTCATGCTCGAAAAGCCCGAGTGGTGCAGGAAGCTGGCGTCATGCTCTAGCTGCAGAAGCGCGACATGGTAGGCAAAACCGCCCCTTCGGATACGCCGCGTGGCGGCATAGAGCGCCGCCCAATGCGCGGGCATCAAGAGAAGCCGCTTGAGATAGAGCCGAAATTCCTGCGCCACGGTCAATGCCCGGTGCGGCTTGAAGCCGGCATAGGACCGGTTCGCCCAAAGCACCAGCGCGTGATAGAGCGCGCCGTAGAAGACATGGCTACGGGTGTCGCCCCAATGGGCCGGCGCCTCGATGTGATCGTGCTGCTGCTGCTCGGCCAGGGCGGCCTTCATGTCGGCAACGCTCATCTCCATCAGGCGCGAGTGCCCGTTGGCGCCGCCCCGCTCGTAGGAAATCCAGAACGGGCGCAGATAGCCTTCCTCGAAGACATGTACCTGCAACCCGGCGTCCCGCGCGATCCTGACAGCGCTGGCGTGGATCGGGCGGGTATCGCCGTAAAGGACGATATCGGTGATCTGATGCGCCTTGAGGATCTGCCGAAGATGCGCGGGCCAGTCCTCGGCGCCGCCGCGATGGGCGATGTAGCGCGAGCGGTCCGACCAGAAGAACTGATCGCCCCGGTTGAAGCCGACCCGCCAGCAGGCGCAGCCAGCTGCCGTCAGCCGCCGCGCCAGGCGGTCAAAGAACGGGCCATGCGGGCCTTGCAGGAACAAGAACCGCCGCGCAGGTCCGCGCACTGCCTGTTTGACCGAAGATCCGACCTGATCCGCCATGATGCGCCCTTGATGTACGATCTTGGTTACCTAGTCATCAAGACCGGCGATTTTGCGGCGCTTTTGACCCCCTTTGTGACCAGGCCGCGACAGCGCATTTCGCCCGCAAGCCTTGCCCTTTGCACCTGCCGGGTCTAGGTGAAGCGCAACTGCGAAAGGTTGCCTCGATGTTCACCGGCATCATCACCGATATCGGCCACGTTTTGTCGCTGGAGCGCTCTGGCGACCTGACGGCGAAGATTGCCACCCGTTACGATCCCGCCGGCATCGACATCGGCGCCTCGATCGCCTGCAACGGTGTTTGCCTCACGGTCACCGCGCTGGGCGAGACACCGCAGCCCTGGTTTTCGGTCGATATCTCCGCCGAGACGGTCTCGAAGACCAATGTCGGCGAATGGGCGGCGGGCACGCGTCTGAACCTGGAGCGCGCGCTGAAAGTGGGCGACGAGCTTGGCGGGCATATCGTGTCGGGCCATGTGGACGGGGTCGCCACGGTTGCCTCGGTCACCGATGAGGGCGACAGCACTCGGCTTGTCTTCGATGTGCCCGATGCGCTGGCCCGCTTCATCGCGCCCAAGGGCTCGGTCGCGCTGAACGGCACGTCGCTGACGGTGAACGAGGTGGAGGGCAGCCGTTTCGGCGTCAACTTCATCCCGCACACCAAGACGGCGACCACCTGGGGCGACGTCAAGATGGGCGACGCGGTCAACCTGGAGATCGATACGCTCGCTCGCTACGTGGCCCGGTTGCAGGACTGGGCATGAGCGGGATCGGCCACAACCAGGGTCCCTCGATAGCGCCCGGCGCAGGCTGGCGGCGCTATGCCTGGGGCAAGGCGCGCGCCGATCTTCTGCCGAAGCTGCCCATCGAAGTGCTGCGCGGCCGCATCCGCCGCGCCAAAGAGCTGGGGCTCGACTACAAAAGCTATGCCAGCATCCGCGCGACCTCTGGCCGCGATGTGATCGCATTTCTCTTTTCGTCCAATGCGTTGCGGATCGAACCTCAGGCGATCTCGATGCCCGCCTCCCGCGCTGCCAAGCTGGGCGCGATCCGGTATAGCGGGCGGCTTGCGCTGGTGCACGCGCCGCTTGATCCCGCGCGCGTGCTTGCCATGAATCCCGAGCTTGAGGGCGCGGCCCGCGCGCCCTCGCTGGTGCAGTCCTGGTCCGAGACGCGGGACGTGGTGCAGGCCTTCACCTCTGCGCATGGCTTTGCCGGCGATGGCGTGGTGCTTGTCGGCGAGACGCCGCTAGAGCGCGAGTGGCTCGCCGCCGGCAAGCTGGCAGGCTTCGTGACGGCCGAACGTTATTTTCAGGAGAGCGTCCAATGAGTTTCGAAAAGCCGGGTCCGGTCGAGGAAAACTGGCGCGATGCGATCTCGTCCATCGAAGAGATCATCGAGGACGCCCGCAATGGCCGGATGTTCATCTTGGTCGATCACGAGGACCGCGAGAACGAGGGCGATCTGGTGATCCCCGCGCAGATGGCCACGCCCGAGGCGATCAACTTCATGGCCACGCACGGGCGCGGGCTGATCTGCCTAGCGCTGCCGGGCGAGCGGATAGACGCGCTCGGCCTGCCGCTGATGTCGACCTACAATTCTTCGCGGCACGAAACCGCCTTTACCGTGTCGATCGAGGCGCGCGAGGGCGTCTCGACCGGGATTTCGGCGCATGACCGCGCCCGCACCGTCGCCGTCGCCATCGATGCCGGCAAGACCGCCGCCGATATCGCAACGCCGGGGCATGTCTTTCCGCTGCGCGCCCGCGCCGGTGGCGTGCTGGTCCGCGCGGGCCACACCGAAGCGGCGATAGATGTCGCGCGCCTTGCGGGGCTCAATCCCTCGGGCGTCATATGCGAGATCATGAACGAAGACGGCTCGATGTCGCGCTTGCCTGACCTCGTCGGCTTCGCGCAGCGCCACGGGCTGAAGATCGGCACCATCTCGGACCTGATCGCCTATCGGCGCCGCAACGACAATCTTGTGCGGGTCCGCAGCGCCGAGACGATCACCAGCGAGTTCGGTGGCGAATGGGAGCTTAAGATCTACACCGACGAGACGCAGGGCGCCGAGCATATCGCGTTGATAAAAGGCGATATTTCGGGTGACGAACCCGTTCTGGTTCGGATGCATGCGCTCGATCCGCTGCTCGATGTGGTCGGCACGGGCGCCGCGGGCCGCGCGCGCGAATTCGGCGACGCGATGGAGATGATCGCAAGGGAAGGCCGGGGCGTTCTGGTGCTCTTGCGCGATCTGAACATGAAGCTGCACGCCGATGAAGAGGTCTCGCCCCGGACGTTGCGGCAATACGGGCTTGGCGCGCAGATCCTGTCGTCACTAGGCGTTGGCGCCATGACGCTCTTGACCAACTCGCCCACGCCCAAGGTGGTGGGTCTCGATGCCTACGGCCTTTCAATCAAGGGTACCCGCAAGATATCGGAGAGCGACTGATGGCCGGACAATCGCACTACACGGCGGCGCGGCCGAGCTTCGATGCGCCGGTCAAGGTCCTGATCGTGGTCGCGCCGTACTACAAGGACATCGCCGACAATCTGGTGGCCGGCGCGCAGTCCGAACTGGACGCGGCAGGCGCCACACACGAGATCGTCGAGGTGCCCGGCGCGCTTGAAGTGCCCACCGCCATCCGCATCGCCTACCGGCAGTCCAACTTCGACGGGTTCGTTGCGCTTGGCTGCGTGATCCGGGGCGAGACGACGCATTACGACACCGTCTGCAACGACAGCAGCCGCGCGATCCAGCTTCTGGGTCTGGAAGGCGCCTGCATCGGCAACGGCATTCTGACGGTGGAGAACCACCAGCAAGCCGCCGTGCGCGCCGATCCCGCTGAGCAGAACAAGGGCGGAGGAGCCGCCGCCGCCGCGCTGCACCTTGTGGCGCTGACCCGGCGCTGGGGCCGGCCAAGCTCGGGCGTCGGCTTCAAGCCTGACAGCATCCTCATCGCCGGCGATCCGGACGGGTCCAAGACCGCATGAAACCGACCCGCCAGATGAAATCGGCCGCGCGGTTTTACGCCGTGCAGGCGTTGTTCCAGATGGAAGCTGCCGGGCAGGGCGCCGATACCGTGCTGCGCGAGTTCGAAGATCACCGCTTCGGGGCGACCTATGAGGGCGCCGAGATGGCGGAAGGCGATCTTGATCTTTTTCGCGAACTTGTCGGCAACGCGGTGAACCTGCAGGCGAAAATCGACCAGATGACCGACCGCGCGCTGGTGGCGAAATGGCCGATCGCACGCATCGATCCGACCCTGCGGGCCCTTTTCCGCGCGGCCGGGGCAGAGCTGAACGAAGGCGACGCGCCGCCACGCGTGGTGATCTCTGAATTCGTCGATATCGCCAAGGCCTTCTTTCCGGACGGCAAAGAGCCCAAATTCGTGAATGCGGTGCTTGATCACATGGCCCGCGAAGCGCAGCCCGGCGCGTTCAGCTAGAGCGCAGCTTGACGTCCGCCGTGATGGGCAAATGGTCAGAGGCGCGGCGTACCTCGGGGCCCTGATGCACCTCGGCCCGCGCCACCGCGATCTCTTCGGTCACCGCGATCCGGTCAAGCGGGGCGACGGGCCGCGCGGCGTGGAAGGTCAGCCCGGGGCTGTGCAGCGCAAAACCCTTCAGCACGTCCAGCCCGGCCGATGCGCTCCATTCGTTGAAATCGCCGATGATTGCCGTGGGCCGCGGCGGCTGGCGGCGCATCCAGCCAAGGATCGTGCCCAGCTGCTGCGCCCGGTTCACCCGGCGCAGGCCCAGATGCACCGCAACGACGCGCAGCTGCGCGCGCCCGCCAACATCGACTGCCAGCGCGCCGCGCGGCTCCAGCCCCGGCAGCTCCAGCCGGTGCACCGCCACGGCCTCAAGATCCGGGGCCAGCAAAAGCGCATTGCCGTGCCAGCCCAGGGAAACCGAATGCGTCCCGGCGGCCACGGGCGCCAGCCCGGTGCGAGCGCCGATTTCCTCGCGGGGCAGCGAAGAGGGCCGCCGCCCCAGCCGCCGATCGGCCTCTTGCAGCGCAAGAATGTCGGCCTTCAGCGAGGCGATCCCCTCCAGGACCCGGTCCGGGTCGCGCCGACGGTCAAGGCCCATGCATTTGCGGATGTTCCAGCTTGCCAGTCGCAGGGTTGTCATGGCCCAAACCTGCCTGCCCGCGCCGCATCATGCAATCACGCGTGCTTGCGAGAGCGCCGCAAGCGGCTTACATCGGCTGATATGTGGCTTTCGAAGCAACCCCTTGTCACGTGGATCATCTGGGCGGTCTTGCTGCTGGCATCCATCACCGGCCTTTTCACGCAGCAGTGGAGCGTCGTCTTCGTTTCAATCACGGCGATCGTCCTGACCGTCCTGCCGGCGCTCTTCGTCAGCCGGTTCGAGATCCACCTGCCGATGAGCTTTCTGGCGGCGATCTCGATCTTCGTCTTCGCCACGCTCTTTCTGGGCGAGGTTTACGACTTCTACGAGCGGTTCTGGTGGTGGGACGTCCTCTTGCACGGCGGCTCGGCGATGGGTTTCGGCCTCATCGGTTTTCTGTTCGTCTTCTATCTCTTCGAGGGCGACAAATACGCCGCGCCGCCCATTGCGGTGGCCTTTGTGGCCTATTGCGTGGCCATCACCATCGGCGTGACCTGGGAGGTTTTCGAGTTCCTGATGGACGTCGTCTTTGGCCTCAACATGCAAAAATCGGGGCTGCCGGACACGATGGGCGATCTCATCGTCGATGCGGTCGGGGCCGGGTTCGGCGCGACGGCCGGGTTTTTCTACCTCAAGGGGCGCGAGCTTGGCGGACCTCAGGGCGTTATCTCAGAGTTCTTGATGCTCAATAAGCGGTTTTTCCGCAAGCGGCGCCGCTAGCATTGCAAATATCACCCGGGGGTCTAGTTTTGGGTGCAGGAGAGTAGCAATGCCAAAACTGATAAAGATGTACATTCTGCACACCGTGATCGGCTTTGTGATCGCGGCGATCTTCGTGGCGCTTCTGATCTGGCTGAACGTGGCCAATCTGCGCCATCTCGTCACCCATGCCGAGGGCGGCTACCTTGCTCTGCTGATGCTGGTGATCTTCAACGGGATCGTCTTCTCGGGGGTGCAGTTCGGCATTGCCGTGATGGGCATGGCCGAGCCGGAAAACAAGGGTTCTGGCGGCCGCGGCACGCCGGCGCGCGCGCCCGATGCGATCGCGGTGCGCCTGCCCGATGCAATCGCGGTGCGTGCCGACCGATAGGGGGAGGTGTGGCGGGTCCGCCCGGACCGTAACGGGATTGAATTCCCGAGGACCTGTATAGACAGGTGGGCGCCAGGTAAACGAACCAGGATCCGTACAGAGCCAGCTCCCTCGGAATTGATTAAGGCCACCGGAATTGGACCGCAACACGAGAGGGGCAGAGGCCCGCCACTGCGAACACATAGGGCCCGCGACGGGCGCAGGCAAGTGATCTTACGCCGCAGCCTCGTGGATCGCAGCCCGCATCTTCGAGATGTGATCGTCCCAGCCCTTGTCGAGCGCCAGTGCCAGGCCGAACGCATCGGCGCCCTGCGGCAGGCCCTCGTGGCGCAGCGACAGGCGCGTGCCGCCGGCGACCGCCTCCAGCATCCAGCGCACGGTGCTGACCGCGCCGTTCATCGGCCCTATGGTGAAGGTATATTCCAGCAGATCGAACGGCTCGGCCCGGGTAACATCGCCCCACATCAGCCGATCACCGCTTGTGGTGCCGAACATCTGGTAAGGCGCGCCGGCCGTCAGCGGCGCCTTGGGCTTGTGAAACCAGACCGCCAGCTTGTCGGGATCGGTAAGATAGGACCAGACATGCTCTTTGCTGGCATTGAGATAGATCGTCTTCCGCAAAACAGTATCGGTCATCGGCTTTGGTCCTTTTCAATGGCGGATCTGAGCGCCGACAAGCGGTCGTCCCAGAAGCGGTCGAAGAAGCTCAGCCAGTCGAGCACCGGCTGAAACCCTTGTGGATTGAGCGCGTTGACGCGCTCGCGCCCGCGCGCGGTGACGGTGATCAGATCGCCCTCTTCCAGGACCGAGAGGTGTTTTTTGACGGCTGGCCGGGTCATGTCGAAACGCTCGGCCACCTCGGCGATGGTGCGGTCGCGATCCATCAGCAGGCGCAGGATCTTGCGCCGAGTGGGATCGGCCAGCGCGCGGAAGGCGGATTGATCGGGGTGGATCATGGCGCCATCGGGCGGAAGTCGAAAGCGCCGGGCTGGTAGAGAAATGTCACGCAGTCCTCCTTCGAGATGCAGCTTGAGACATGCGGCAACTCGGCGGGGATATGGTAGAAGCCGCCGGGCCCGATGGCCGTGCCCTCCTGAGGGCTAAATCCTTGCGGCACATGCGTCATCGTGCCCGACACCACCAGCCCGAACATATCGGCAGATTTGACATGCGCTGGGCTGACCAGGCCGGCAGGCAGGGCAACCATCGCCATGTAGGGCTCGGCGAAGCGGTCGCCGTTCAGCGCCGCGAAGGCGACACCTGCCGGGGTGCGTTCCCATCGCATCTGGCCGGCCGGTATCCCGGTGATATCGGCGGCAAGGCAGGGGCCGGACCAAAGCAGAAAGAGTACAGCAGGGCGGATCATGGAAAGTCTCCGATTTTATGATACCAGAAGGTTTCATATATGAATAGAAACCAAACGGTTTCATGTCAAGTCATTCCGAGGCTTGATTTTTGTTCACCTATTGTTCACAAATTGGGGATGCCCGAGGATCTTCCCATTGAAACGCTCAAGCCCGGCCAGCTTCTGGCGCGCGGCGTGTGCCGGCATCTGCGGGCCCATGACTTCGTGACCGTCGAAGAGTTGACGCCGGCGCGCGGCCTGCGCGTCGATGTGATGGCGCTTGGCCCAAAAGGGGAGATCTGGGTGATCGAGTGCAAATCCTCGCGCGCCGATTTCCAGAGCGACTGCAAATGGCAGGGCTACCTGGAATGGTGCGACCGGTATTTCTGGGCGGTCGACGAAGCTTTCCCGACAGAGCTTCTGCCCGAAGAGACCGGGCTCATCATCGCCGATGCCTATGATGCCGAGATCGTGCGCATGGCGCCCGAGGACAAGCTGGCAGGGGCGCGGCGCAAGGTGATGGTGCAGAAGTTCGCCCGCCACGCGGCGCTTCGCTGGCAGGCCGCCCGCGATCCGGGCTTTGTCGAGCCCTGGGGCTAGTCGCGTCCGGGCCTGCGCTCGGCGCTGGACTTGCCGGCCAAGCCGCGGCAAAGATGCCGGCCATGAAGTGCGCCGCAGTTGCCCTGATCCTGTCCACCTCGGCCGTAGCGGCGCAGACCTCGTGCCTGAGCGCGCCTTATGACGCCGATCCCGAAGGTCCAAAAGCCGAGCTGGCCCGCCTTGCAGGCGATCTGGCCCCGGCGCTTGTCGAGTTTCCGTCTATCGCCGAGGCCTTTGAAGCCACCGCACCTGATCTTTGCATGGCGGCCCAGCTTGACGGGGCCGAGGGGTTCTACGACCCCGATGCCAACCGGATCGTGCTGCGCAGGGGCAATCCGGACGCGCTGAACCTCGCCGTTCTTCTGCACGAGCTGCGCCATGTCGAGCAGGCCGCGCGCGGGTTCTGCCCCTCGACCGATCTGGCGATGAAGGAAAACGCCCGCGCCAGCTGGGCCGCCGAGGCGGATGCCAGCACCGTGACGCTGATCATCGCCTGGGCGCTGAGGGAAAAGGGCCGGCCAGAGGCCTGGGACGCCTTGCTAAGCTGGCCGCCGCAATCCGATATCACCGCCAGGTTCGGCCAGGTGATGCAACGGACCGGCGATGTAGAGGCGGCCGCCGCAGGCGCGTTCGACCAGTGGTATGCCTCGGCAGAGCGGCGCGAGGCCTATTACATCGCTAGCTGCAGCGAGTACCTTGACCGGCTGGAGGACGCGGCGGTCCCGCCCGGTTACGACAGCCTGCCGGATGATTTTTTCGCCAGGCTCTGCGTTCTTCCCGGCGGCGCGCCCTTCGACTGCGCCGAGCCCGACCTGCCCAGACGATAGCGCCCCTAGCGCTTGCCTTTTTTCGCCATCGCCCGCGCGCCGGCGGCGGCGGCGCGGATTTCCTCCGCGATCTCATCGGCCTCGTCGGGATCGAAATCGAGCGGGATCTCGACCCCGCCGCCCTCTATGTAAAGCCGAACCATGCCCAGCGAGGTCGGCCCGATCTGCAGGTTGGCCTCGATATCGCTTTGCTTGTTGATCCCCATGGCCCTGTCTCCTTTGCTGGCGCCCCGGGGCCTACCGCCTTGCCGCCCGCCGTGCAAGAGGGCAGGCTGCGCGCCATGACCGAGATCACGCTGCGCGATATTGCTGCGGGGGACGTGGCCTGGCTGACCCGCGTCCATGCCGAGCTGTACGCCGAAAGCGACGGGTTCGACGCAAGCTTCGGGCCGCTGGTGGCGCAGATCCTCGATGATTTCCAGCGCGATCGCGACCCGTCTTGCGAGCGCGCTTTCATCGCCGAGCGGGGCGGCACGCGGCTGGGATCGGTATTTTGCGTGCGCTCGGGCGCGCCCGGCTTCGCCAAGCTGCGGCTCTTTGTGGTGCTGCCCGAGGCGCGCGGGCAGGGGCTTGGCCGACGGCTTCTGGAAAGCTGCATCGGTTATGCGAAATGCGCCGGCTACCGCGAATTGCGGCTTTGGACCCACGCCAGTCACGAGGCGGCCTGCGCGCTTTACCGGCGTCGCGGCTTTGCGCTGATGGCCGAAAAACCGGTTCACAATTTCGGTCGGGATCTGATCGAGCAGACCAGGTCTCTGGCGCTCTGAGGTCTTGCAATCGATCCGGCCAATCGGTAAATCCACCTTCAGTGCCGCCGTAGCTCAGTTGGTTAGAGCGCCTGATTGTGGATCAGGAGGTCCCCCGTTCGAGCCGGGGCGGTGGTACCACCTCTCCGGCGCCGACAGACCACGACCATTCCCCGCTTTACCCGGCCTGCCGCCCGCGCCATGGTCGCGGCGTAAAGGACGCCCCTATGCGCATTGGCATTATCGCGGATATTCATGGCAACATTGACGCCCTGGACGCCGTGTTGGCGGCGCTTGACCGCATGCAAGTCGATGAGGTCGTCAATCTCGGCGACAGCTTCAGCGGCCCGCTCGATGCCGCCGCCGTCGCAGAGCGGCTGCTGCCGCTGAACCTGCCATCGGTGCGCGGCAACACGACCGCGCACTGATCGCGACCCCGCATCAGAAGATGGCCACCTGGGAGCGCTGGATCCATGGCGATCTGACGCCGCAGCATTTCGACTGGCTGAGGGCGCTGCCCAAGACGCTGACGCGCGGCGATCTATTGCTGTGCCACGGCACCCCGCGCAACGATGCCGAGAACTGGCTTGATGAGCGCGGACCCGATCACCGGATGCACATGGCATCAGCCGCTGACATCGCCGCGCGCTGTTATGGCGCGCGCGCGCCGGTGATCTTGTGCGCCCATACCCATGTGCCGCGGATCGTGCGCCTGCAAGACGGCCGGCTGATCGTGAACCCCGGTTCGGTCGGCGTTCCGGCCTATCTCGATATCCGCCCCGATCCACCGTTCGAGATGGAGACCGGCGCGCCGGATGCGCGTTTCGGCATTCTCGAGAAGGCTGGCAGCGCCTGGCAGGCCTCGCTGCACATGGCGGCCTACGATCCTCGTCGCATGATCGCGCTGGCAGAATCGCGCGGCACCGGGATCTGGACCGCGCCACTGGCGACCGGCTTCGCTAGGGGGTTTGCGGGATGATCTTGATCCGCTGGCGCAGATTGCCGGTCACCCGGCTGTAGATCAGGATCTCGCTGTCGTCGGTCACCACCGCGAACCAGTCATCGCCCTGCGTGAAGGCCGAGGCGCGTGCGCCATCCGGCAGCGTGATCGTGTCCGGCAGCTGGGCCGACCGCATGTCATTGAACCGCATGACAAAGAGCGCCACGATCGTTACAAGCCCGATGATCATGGTGGCGGTCAGGATCGTCACCAGCCATTTGAGGTACCGAAGCTGGGGCACCGCCTCTTCGGGCTGCGGAGCGTCTTGCATGCCTACTACCATCCTTGCCGTGACCATCGGGGCCGATCCGCCCGACCGCCTTGATAAGGCACTGGCGCGCGACGTGCCAGAGGCGGCGCACCTGTCGCGCTCGCGCCTGGTGCGGATGATCTCGGCCGGGCAGGTCACCAAGGCGGGCGCGCCGGTCACCGATCAAAAGGCGAAAGTGGCCGAGGGCGAGGTCTTTGAACTGACGATCCAAGAGGCGGCAGAGACGCATATCGGCCCCGAGGATATCCCGCTGGAGGTCGTGTTCGAGGACGCCGACCTCGTGGTCGTCAACAAGCCTGCCGGCATGGTCGTCCATCCTGCGCCGGGCACGCCGGGCGGCACGCTCGTCAATGCGCTCCTGCATCATTTCGGCGGCAACCTGTCGGGCGTGGGCGGTGAGAAGCGCCCGGGCATCGTCCACCGGATCGACAAGGATACCAGCGGGCTTCTGGTCGTGGCCAAGTCGGACGCCGCGCATCACGGGCTGGCTGCACAGTTCGAACAGCACAGCGTCGAGCGCGCCTATCTGGCGATCTGCCACGGCGTGCCCGACACCGCCGACCCGCGCCTGCGCGGCGTCAAGGGCGTAAGCGTCGAGCCGGGCAACATCATCAGGATCACCACTCAGCTTGCGCGCCACAAGACCGACCGCCAGCGGCAGGCGGTGCTGTTTTCCGGCGGCCGCCACGCGGTGACACGGCTCCGGGTGCTGGAGCCCTTTGCCGATCAGGCCGCCCTGATCGAGTGCCGGCTTCAGACCGGGCGCACCCACCAGATCCGCGTGCACCTGGCCCATGCCGGTCACGGGTTGATCGGCGATCAGACCTATGGCGGGCGCCGGCGCGTGAATGCAAAGGGTCTGGGCGCGCCCGCCGCCGAGGCCGCCGCCGCCTTCCCGCGCCAGGCGCTGTATGCCGCAACGCTGGGATTTGTGCATCCGGTGACCGGCCAGCCGCTCCGCTTCGAAGCAGCGCCGCCGGAGGATTTCGCAGGCCTTCTGAGCGCATTGCGCGGCTGAGAGATCCGCAGGGCAGAGGGCCATCTCGGCGCCGGAGATCCCCCGCATCAAGTGGCACTTGCTTGCTGCATGCCGCGCGCCATGCGACATCACGTGCATGACGCTCGACGAATTGGTTCAAGATCACGTAACGCCGCTTCTGGCTGGCAAGGGGTTCAAGACCCGGGGGCGCAGCCACACACGTGTCATCGGCGGGTTCGATCATCGCGTAGTCGTCTCGAAAGGCCAGCGCAGCGTGCAGGGCAAGTTCTGCCTCTCGCTTTTCGCCCACCCGCTAATCGAAGGCTATCCCGGCCTGCCGGATCTGCCCTTGCGGTCCGGAGATCACTGGCTTCGCCATCGTCTCGCGCCGTCCGGCCTCGACGACAGATGGTGGGCGGCCGATCGCCTGTCCTCTTCTGATTTGGACGAGATCACGGAGCTTTTGGCGGATCCTCTGGACGCTTGGTTTTCCGGCACGGCCAGCCTCGAGCAATTCTCCGATAGCTGGACGCGCGTGGTCTTCGACCTAGAGTTCGCCGCAGGGCGTCTTGGCCTCTTGCCGGCGCGGCTGGCCTATTTGCATGCCGCGGTATTCGCCGCGCAAGGCAAGAGAGCGACCGCTTGCAAAGTGGCAGATCGGGCGCTGCAGGCCTGCGGGCCGCAGCACACTGCCCTGCGGGCGTGGATCGATGCGTTTCAGGGCGATCTGAGCTGCGACAGCTGAGATCCCACCGGCGCACAGGCAGGCTTGGGCGCAGTCCCGCCGGTCAGGTCTTCAGCCCACCGCTCCAGTCGTGCAGAACCGCGCTCAGCTTGTCCCAGTCGGTATATTCCTTGTCCTTGTGCGGATCGACGGTTTCGTCCTTTTGCGCGGCGATCCAGCGCATCGCCCAGTAGCGGAAGAAATCATATTCGGTGAACCGCAAAGCGCCCGCGACATGCTCGGTCCGGCCCGGGGTCCAGCCGGTATCCTGTGTGAACGCCGCAAGGCCGCTTTCAAGGCCGGCCCAATCCTGCGGATCGTCGCCCGCCGCGGACAGCGAGACCGACAGAAATAGCGTCGGCAGCGGCTTCAGCGCGGCGAGGTTCGCCGCAATGAACTGAGAAAGCTCGGCCTGGTACTTGCCGGCATGGACCGATCCGGCCAGGATCGCCGCGCCGAACCCCGAGACATCGACCTCGGCCGCGTCTGCGACATTCAAAAGCTCTACTGAGTGGCCGGCCCCGGTAAGCTGATCGGCGCAGAACCGGGCGATCTTGCCGGTCTGGCCCTCGGTGGTGCCATAGGCTGTGAGGATCTTCATGGTGCCCTCCTTTCGCCCCACCACCTAGCAAAGAGCCAAGGCCGCCGATTTGACGCGCATCAACACGGGCGCGCCGGCTGCGTGGGTAAGGCAGGCTTGCCGGGTCCGGCACGTCAGTCCGGCAGGCCGGCCATGATGCGCCAGCGCGCCGGCCGTTCGAGCCAGGGCAGCCTAGCCAGAGACATAGACGCCCTTGCTGGGGCGAAAGAAGGTCTTTTGGTTGTGAAGGCGGCCCAGAAGGTCATGCAGCGCCCGCGGATCGACACTGACGTCATCGGCGACTTTCGCCGTGGTGCGCAGCGCGGTTTCGATCAGATCCATGTCCTCAAGATTCAGATCGAACTTCGTGTTGTACTGGGGCATGAGAGGTCCTTTGCCTGCCGGTTCTTCACTAGCGGTGAAAATAGGGCTAGAACCTGCAAATTCAACGGAAAAAAGCGCATGTTTTCAATGTATTTCAATGTATGCCGGTATGCGATTGTACGCAATCTGCCGCCAAGGAATGCGGCCAGAGACCGCCCAGTCCGGCAAAAACGGGCGCAACAAACCACAACTCGGCGTGAGAAGGTTGTCACAAATCTTTCGCATGCGCCCGGCAATGTTAAGTTAGCGTTATCACTTTCTCCGTATCGGGCCCTTGAAGTGAACCGATGAGTTCACTATGTAATGTTAAGCCTCGATACATGAGGGAACACAGGGATAGGAACATATGGCGAATTATACCCAATTGCCGGCTCCCAGCCCCGAACAGGGACTGAACCGTTATCTTCAGGAAATCCGGAAGTTTCCGATGCTGGAGCCGGACGAAGAGTACATGCTGGCCAAACGCTGGGTCGAAGATCAGGACACCGAGTCCGCCCACAAGATGGTGACCTCGCACCTGCGCCTGGCGGCAAAGATTGCCATGGGCTATCGCGGCTATGGACTGCCGCAGGCCGAGGTGATCTCGGAGGCCAATGTCGGACTGATGCAGGCCGTCAAGCGGTTCGATCCCGAAAAGGGCTTCCGCCTTGCGACCTATGCGATGTGGTGGATCCGCGCCTCGATCCAGGAATACATCCTGCGCTCGTGGTCATTGGTGAAACTCGGCACGACCTCGGCGCAGAAGAAGCTGTTCTTCAACCTGCGCAAGGCGAAGGCCAAGATCGGCGCGCTCGAAGACGGCGATCTGCACCCCGATAAGGTCAAGAAAATCGCCCATGACCTGGGCGTGACCGAAGACGAAGTAATTTCGATGAACCGGCGACTTTCGGGCGGCGATGCGTCACTGAATGCGATGGTCGGTTCCGACGGCGACAGCGCCACGGAATGGCAGGACTGGCTGGAAGACGAAGATGCCAACCAGGCCGCCGATTACGAGGCCAAGGACGAACTTACAGTGCGCCGCGAATTGCTGGCGCAGGCCATGGATGTGCTGAACGAC
>JABDLJ010000031.1 GCA_013003075.1 Paracoccaceae bacterium | reverse complement strand
CCCGCCGCTGCACGTGCGAACGGCGATGTGCACCTGATCGCGGCAGACGCGGCACGCGCCCTGGCGCAGGGTGCTCCGCGGCTGCTGAGTATCCTTTTGCCCAATGGCTCGCAGGCGAATGTACTGCCCGTTGCGCGCGCCTTCAAAGAGGCGACCGGGATCGATTTCAGGATCGAGCTGTCGGAAGTCGACAACATCAACGCCGACCTGATACTGGAGCAGTTTTCCGGGAAAAGCCGTTTCGACGTGGCGCTTCCGGCGACGTTCGGCCTGCCGGACCTGGTCTCGGCCGGCGCCATCCGCGATGTCAGTGCCTATGCTCGGCGCTACGAGCCGCCCGGCTTCCGAGACGGGATCCTCTACCGCGTCGGCGACAGTTTCGACGAAAAGACCTATGGCTTTCAGGCCGATGGCGATGCCTATGTGATGTTCTACCACATGGATCTGCTGACCAGCGGGGCAGAGCAGGCGCGTTATGCCGACCGCTTTGGCGTGGCTCTGAAACCGGCTCGCACCTGGCAAGAGCTCGATCGCCAGATGGCCTACTTCCACCGCCCCGACGACGGCCTCTGGGGCGGGCTGCTGTTTCGCACGCCTGGTTATATCGTCTGGGAGTGGTGGGTGCGGTTTCACGCGCAGGGGATGTGGCCTTTCACCCCCGATGTGGAGCCGCTGATCGCCACCCCGACTGGCGTGGCCGTGCTGGAGGACATGATCGCCGCGACGCAATACCTTCATCCCGATACCAGCCACCTGGGGCTTTTCGGCAATATGGCGCGGTTCGCGGAAGGAAATACGTTCTGCAACATCGGCTGGGGTGGCTCGCAGAAGCACTTCAACAAGCCGCAATCGAGGATCAAGGACCGGATCGTTTTCGGCCCGACCCCCGGCGGCTTTGTCGACGACAGTTTTATCGCAACGCCCTATTTCAACTGGGGTTGGGACTATGTCGTCACGTCCTCCAGTCAGATGCCCGAGATCGCCTATCTGTTCTCGCTTTTCGCTTCCAGCCCCGAGATGTCGACGCTGGCGGTGCGACAGGCGGATGGCTATTTCGATCCGATCCGGCCCGAGCATTACCGCGATCCCGGCATTGTCTCTGCCTATTCCGAAGCCTTTCTGGACGTGCATCGCGCCAGCCTCGAAGAGGCGATCCCCGATCTCTACCTCGCTGGGCAGGGCGACTATCTCAGTGCGCTGTCCGACATGATCCTGTTGGCGCTGAACCGCGAGGTGACCGCGGACGTCGCGATGCGCCGCGCCGCCGAAAAGTGGGACCTGATCACCCGCCGCATTGGGCGCGATGCGCAGATCCGCAGGTGGCGGTTTCTGCAAAAGAAATATCCCGCGACTGTGCGCTCGCTTCTGCGCTATGACTGACCGGTTCGGGTCCCATGTCGGCGCGCTGTTAATGCGTTTTTAAGGCGCTCGCATTACGGCTTTGGGCGGGGCAGTGATGAGGACCGGGATGGATATTTCAACCGAAAAAAACGGGTCTGCGAGGGCAGGCCGGGCCGAAAGCGCCAGTGGCCAGAAGCCGCTGGAGGATTTCATCTACCTGATCAGCCACGATCTGCGCAACTCGGTCCGCGCGCTGACCGAGCTGCCGCTTTGGATCAAGGAAGATCTTGAAAAGTCCGGCGTCCAGGTCCCTGGCCCGGTGGATGAACATATCGCCATGATGACGCAGCAGACACGCCGCATCGACCGGATGATGATCGATCTTTTGATCTATTCCCGCGTCGGCCGGATGCAGGAGGTTGAGCAGGTCGCGCTCGACGGGGCCCTGGATGCGGTGCTGTCGGATGTGCGCGTGCCTTCGGGTTTCACGCTCGAGCGACGGCTCGATTGCCCGCAGATCGAGATCGGCAACCGCGATATCATGACCTTGCTGACCGCTCTTGTGTCCAATGCGGTGAAGCATTGCGACC
The DNA here is from genome assembly GCA_013003075.1 of Paracoccaceae bacterium. GTDB lineage: Bacteria > Pseudomonadota > Alphaproteobacteria > Rhodobacterales > Rhodobacteraceae > JABDLJ01. The sequence goes on along the minus strand of JABDLJ010000031.1, from coordinate 65,099 downwards.
ATGACGGCGGCAAGATCACCGTCGGCTCTCGCGATCTTGGCGACAGCATCGAGATCTCGGTCACCGACGAAGGCCCCGGCATCCCGGTGAAGTTCCGCGAGACCGTGTTCGAGCCGATGAAGACCCTGCGGCCGCGCGACGAGGTCGAAGGCAGCGGCATGGGGCTCGCCAGCGTCCGCAAGATCGCCGAGTTTTACGGCGGTGAGGTCGATCTGCAGTTTCTGCAAGGCGAACGGGGCACGGCCATCCGCGTCACGCTGCCCAAGAACGGCACCTTGCACAGCCTGCATTCCGAGGGCGCCGCGTCGATGTCGCTCAGCGCCTGACTGCGGGGAGGTACCGCGCCGCGCAACGGGGGCGCTGGACAGCCGCCGGATCGTGCTCCAACGTGACCGACAAGCGCCATTCGGTCATCAGGGCAACACGTGATCTATCCGCCGGTACCCAAGCACAGCCACTATGACGTCGTGATCGTCGGCGGCGCCATGCTTGGCGCTTCGGTTGCCTGGTTTCTGACCGATACGCCCGGCTTTGACGGCCGCATTCTGGTGATCGAGCGCGATCCCACCTATCAAAGCGCCGCCACCTCCCTGACCAACAGCTGCATGCGCCAGCAGTTCAGCCAGGAAATCAACGTGCGCATCTCGCAATTTGCCGCCGATTTCGTGAATAACTTCCGCACATACATGGGCGGCGATCCCCGCGTGCCGCAACCAGTGCTGCACAGCTTCGGCTACATGTACATGGCCGCAACCCGCGCCGCCGCCGCAGGCCTGCGCGATCTGCAAAAGCTGCAAGCGCGCGCCGGGGCTGGCACACGGTTCCTGACGCCAGGCGAGATCGACGAGGCCTACCCGTTCTACAATCTGACGGACATTACCGGCGCCAATCACAACCTGACCGACGAGGGCTATTTCGACGGTGGCACGCTCTTTGACTGGTGGAAGCGCAGCGCACGCGAGCGCGGCGCCGAATTCATCGCCAATGAGGCAGCCGTTCTGACGCTTGGCCCTAATGGCCGCCGCATCGACAGCGTGACGCTGGCAAGCGGGCAGACGATATCTTGCGGCACGCTGGTCAACGCCGCCGGAACCCGCGCGCCAAATGTTGCCGCGATGGCCGGGATCGCGTTGCCGATCGAGCCGCGCAAACGCTACACCTTCATCTTTTCCGCCGAGCAGCCTCTGGACCGCGATCTGCCCCTGACCATCGATCCCTCTGGCGTGCACATGCGCAGCGACGGGCGCTATTACATGGCCGGCTGCCCACCGAATGACGATCCGGCCGTGGCGCCCGATGACTTCACTGCCGATCACACGCTTTGGGAAGACAAGGTCTGGCCCGCGCTGGCCCACCGCATACCCCGGTTCGAGGCAATCCGCCTGATCAACTCCTGGGTCGGGCATTACGACTACAACACGCTCGATCAGAACGCGATCGTCGGTCCGCATTGCGAAATCGGCAACTTCATCTTCGTGAATGGTTTTTCGGGCCACGGCTTTCAGCAATCCCCGGCGATGGGGCGCGGCGTGGCAGAGCTGATCGCCTATGGCGAATACCGCAGCCTCGATCTGTCCGCCTTCGGCTATGACAGGATCGCCGCGGGCCGACCGTTCATCGAGCGCGCGGTCATCTGATCCGGTATTCGCTCCATCGCTCGAAACTGGTCCCGGGCGCCAGCTCGATGGAGGGAAAGCCCGGCTGGTTCGGTGCGTCCGGCCAGTGCTGCGGCTCCAGAGCGATGGTGTTGCCCAGCCCGGTGAACACCTGAAGCCCGGGCGAGGCCGACCAGATCTCCAGCGTCCGCCCCGCGCCGGACAGCGATGCCATCAGCACCGGCGCGCCGGTGGGCTCGAAGCAATAGTTGTGATCGATATGCGTGCCTGGCTCGACCGGCGCGCGCAGATCGAAGGGCGTGCCGCCCACATCCGCGATCTCGCCGGTGGGCAGCACATCCTTGTCGATCGGCAAGAAGCGATCGGTGTTGACCTGAAGCCGTTGCCCGGCGCGGACGCCCGTGCCACTCAGCTCGAAATTGCCGTGCTGGGCGGGGTTCATCAGCGTCGGCGCGTCGGTCGTGGCCGAAATAATGCAGCGCAGAGCGCCCTCATCCAGCTCGTAGCGCACCCCGATCTGCCGGTTGCCGGGAAAGCCGCCCTCGCCATCGGCCAGCGTCACGCTCAGCTCTACCATGTCGTCCGACTGCGCGGTAATATCCCAGATCCTGGCGTGCGTGCCGATACTGCCGGAGTGCAGGCAATGGCGTCCGCCCTGGTTTGGCTCAAGCTGCAGAACCTGGCCCTGAAACGCCGCCCGCGCATCGCGCAGCCGGTTTATTACCGGCGCCACAATCGCGCCGAAATAGATCATCCTGCCCGCATAGTCCTCCAGCGTGGCGATCTTGCCCGTTATGTTCGGCCCGCCGCCGATCTGCCAGCGATGCAGCCGGGCGCCAAAGGTCACGATCTCGGCTTCCACCGCGCCCGAGCGCAGAACCACCGACCGCACCTCGCGGCCATCCTCCAATGTGCCAAAGACCGTCATAGCGTCCACCAATGCACGCCGGCAGGGGGAATTTCAACGCCGTCCCAGACCGCCGGCTTGGGTCCGTAGTTGAAGGCAAAGCGGTGCTGGCCGGTGTCGCGCAGGCGCAGCCCGTTCGGCAGATCGGCGAATTCGGTCGCTTGCGCGGTGCAGGCGTCGCGCACGATCCGGTCCCACAGGGCGTCATCCGGCCAGCCGCCCAGGTAGCTGACCGCGCCCGCGCGCATCATCGCCGGGACGCCGTCGCTGCGGGTCAGTACGATCTCGGCAGAGCCCTCCAGCGTCTCGGCCCATGCCTCGAACGCGCCGCCGCCTTCGATGGCCACCGGCGCCAGGCGCGGCAGGCTTTCAACCAGCGACACCGCCGCGTCGAGAAAGGGCAGGGCCGGCGGAAGCGGCACCGGGATGGACATCTCGGTGGTCTTGGAATTGCTGCGCGGACCCAGGATCACCTGCCCGGAATGCGTGGCGATCCGTGCCATAAGTGCATCGCTCAGCGTGGCCAGTCCCGGCGCAAACACCAGTCCGTACTTTTCAATTCCCTCGCCATCGGGCGGCAGGATATCCACCGACAGCCCGGCGCGCCGCAGCGCCCGGTAGGCCGAGAAAACCAGCCAGAAATAGTCGAAATTGCGCCCCTGCGGCTGGGTTTGCCATGCCCAGGCCGAGCCATAGTCGAAGACCAGCGCCACTGGCGCGCGGCGATGCGACACGTCGGCCATGCCGGCAAGCTCGCGCCCGACTTCGGCCGCCTCGGCAAGTCCCGGCGCATCGGCACTGTCGGGGCGCAATAGCCCGGCATGCATCTGCTCTTGCGCAAAGGGCGCCTGCCGCCAGCGGAAATAGCACACCGTCTCGGCGCCGTGGGCGAAGGCCTCCCAGGCCCAAAGACGCGCCATGCCCGGCAGCGGCGCGGGATTGAAGGGCGCCCAGTTCACCGGGCCGGGCTGTTGCTCCATCACCCACCAGCGCCCGGTGGCGGCATCGCGGTCCGCGCCCGCCGCCCCGACAGAGCGGTAAAGATCATGGTGGAAGGCCTGGCAATCGGGATCGCCCTGGCGCAGGAAGCGCAGCTTGTGGTCGGGCGGAAACTCCAGCCGGTCCTCCAGAAAGCCCAGCGGATAGCTGTCCCAGCTTGCGATATCGAGATCCGCGCCCACGTCGAAATGGTCGAACTCCAGCACCCGGCCCATGTAGTTGTGGATCAGTGGCGCGTCGGTATGAGCGCGCAGGATCTCGGTCTGCGCGGCGTTGAAGCGCACCACCTGATCCGAGCTGTAGCGCCTGAACGCCATCACATGCGCCGGGTTGGGCTCGGTCACGGTCAGGTGCGGCAGTCCGATCTGGTCAAATGTGTGATACTCCATCGACCAGAAGACGTTGCCCCAGGCCCGGTTCAGCGCATCCACCGACTGGTAGCGCTGCGCCAGCCAGTCGCGAAAGCCGGCAAGCGCGGCGGGCGAGTAAGACAAGACCGTGTCGTGGCAGCCATACTCGTTGTCGGTCTGCCAAGCCTGCACATGCGGGTTCCGGCCATAGCGATAGGCCAGCGCGGTGACGATCCGGCGGCATTCCGTCAGGTAGCCATGGTGCGAAAAGCAGTAGTGCCGGCGTGAGCCAAACCCGCGCGGGCGTCCCTCGGCGTCGATTGCCAGCATACCCGGATGCTTGTCCACCACCCAGCGCGGCGGTGTCGCCGTTGGCGTGCCAAGGATCACCTTCAGCCCGGCAGCGCCCAGCACCTCGATCGCGCGATCGAGCCAGCCAAAGTCATAATGTCCCTCGGCCGGCTCCAGCCGTGACCACGCGAACTCACCGATCCGAACCCAGCTTAGCCCGGCGGCCACCATGCGGGTGGCGTCCTGGGGCCAGATCTCTTCCGGCCAGTGCTCGGGATAATAGCAGACGCCCAGCGTGCGTTTCATAGGATCACCTGGTGTTCAGCCTGGCCCTGGCCGGCGTTCTCGGCAAAGCAGGTCATGCCGTGGCCATGCAGCTTCGCGGCGTCCTCTGCCGAAACGCCATTGCGCGCCGAGGTGCAAAAAAGCGTCGTCAGATCGTCGCCGCCAAACGCCGGGCAAGAGGTATGGGCCGCCGGAAACGCCACCGCCGCCAGGAACGCGCCGCCCGGGCCATAGGCCGCGACCCGGTAGCCGCCCCATTGCGCGTTCCAGAAATTGCCAGCCGCATCGACCACCGCGCCGTCCGGGCGCCACTCGGTGTCGGACAGATCAAGCCACAACTCGGGATCGCCCACCGGCCAGCCATCCTTTTCGCCAAGCGCCTGCCGCATGATCTTCTGCGTCGGCGTATCGGTGAAATAGGCGAACCGGCGATCGGGCGAGAAACAGATCGCGTTGCTGATCGAGATCGGCGCGTAGAGCTGGCGCAGCTCGCCGCGATAATAGCGATAGATCGCGCCCGCCCCGTCCTCGGCGGCCTTGCCCATCGTGCCGATCCAGAAGCCGCCCCAGGGGTCGGCCCGCCCGTCATTGGACCGGGTCATAGGGCTGCCGGCCTCCAGCGGGCAGACATCGGCCGAGACCTCGGTCTCGACATCGAACAGGAAGAGCCTGGTCTCCGAGGCCACCAGAAGCCGCCGGTCGTCGACCCAGCCCGCGGCCGAGACATGCTCGTCGAACTGAACGATATGCGTGCCGGTCGCGCCGCGCGTCAAAAGCCGGTGCCTGATGATGTCGAACCAGAAAAGCTGCCCGCGCCCGGGATGCCAAAGCGGGCCCTCGCCCAGCGCGCACACCGTGTCGTCGTATACCGCGCCCTGCATCAGGCCAGCGCGTCCCAGGCGGCAACCATATCCGCCGCGCGCGCGCCGACCTCGGCAGCGCTGTCGCCCGGCTTGTAAAGCGATGAGCCAAGCCCGAACCCGTCCGCGCCAGCCGCCACCCACTCGGCGAAATTCTCCGGCCCGACGCCGCCCACCGCATAGACCTGCGTGCCGGCGGGCAGCACCGCGCGCACCGCCTTCAGCCCTGCGGTCCCCATCAGGAAGGCGGGAAAGATCTTCAGGCCGTCAGCGCCTGCATGCAGCGCGGTGAAGCACTCGGTCGGGGTCAGAACGCCCGGAAAGCTTTGCAGTCCCAGCCCCTTGGCCGCGCCGATCACCTCGACATCGCAATTGGGCGACACCACCAGCCCGCCGCCGCAACGCGCCAGCTCTGCCACGTCGGCCGCCGTCAGCACGGTACCCGCGCCGATCAGGGCCGCCTCGCCGTGCGTCCGCGCCATCGCCTCGATGCTCTTGAACGGCTGCGGAGAGTTCAACGGCACCTCGATCCGGGTGATCCCGGCGTCGATCAGCGCGCTGCAATGATCGGCGGCCTCGTGGGGCTGAATGCCGCGCAGGATCGCAATCAACGGACGGCTCATGTGGCGGTCTCCTTAAGTTGGGCGTAGGCGGCCTTAAGGCCGCTCAGGGTCATGTCCGCGCCATCGGCGACCTCTGCCGGGGCGCCCTGAAGCGCCAGCGCACGCTGGTAGATGTCGCACAAAGCGGGCGCGCCGATAAGGGCGATCTTCTGGCCCAGCCAGTAGGGGCGCGAGGCCGCCAGTTCCGCGCCGATCAGGCTGCCCGACAGGCCCGCCCGCGCCGCCGCGCCGCCAAGGCCCGACAAAAGCCCCTCGGCGCGCAGGCTGAAAAGCCGCCGTGCGAGTGTCTCGGGTTTGCTGATCACTGCCGACACCGCCTCGGCAAATGCATCGTCATCCCATCCCTTGCCGACCGAGTGGCGCAGAACCGTGTGCTTGGACAGGCTAGAGAGCATCTCACCCGTCATGAAAGTCGCAAAACTCACGATCTCGCCGGCCGAGATCTGCGCCCACTTTGTGTGCGTGCCCGGCAGGCACAGCACGCCGTCGAAATCGGGGGTGTGATGCAGAAAACCGGCAATCTGGGTTTCCTCGCCGCGCATCACGTCGGCGGGGTTTGTCTGCTTGACCCCGGCGACGATGTGCACCTCGATGCGCGGGTCGCTGGCAGGGGCGCGGACCGGATCGCGGCCCAGCGGTGCGCAGGGTGCGGTCCGGTAGGGCGCCTCGGTCCATCCCTGGCGAGAGCCCACCATGCCGCAGGCCACGACGGTCATGCGCTCTGCGCCCAGCCACGGCTCGATCATCTCCAGCAGCGCCGGCTCGAACTCGGCTGGGGCAAGCGTGCCCATACCGCGGCCCGATTGCGCGGTGGCCAGCGCTTCGCCGGCCGCCGACATCGCCCAGGCGCGGCAGTTCGACGTGCCCCAGTCGACGGCGATCCAGTCGGCATATCGTGAATTGGCGCTCATCAGCCGGTCACCACCACGCCGCCATCTACGACCAGCGCCTGCCCGGTCATCGCGCCGCTGGTACGCGAGGCCAGAAACAGCGTCGGTCCGACGATGTCTTCGGGTTTCAGGTGCTCTTTGAGGCACATCCGGTCCATGTGGGCGGCCAGCGCCTCGGGCGTGGTCCATTTCTCAAGCTGTTTCTCGGTCAGCACCCAGCCCGGCGCCAGCGCGTTGACCCGGATGCCGTCACGGCCGAACTCGCGCGCCAGCGAGCGTGTCATTCCGTTGATCCCCGAGTTGGCGGTCGTGTAGGCGGGGTAGCCTGCATTGCCCATCATGTAGCTGATCGAGGTGAAGTTGATGATCGACCCGCCCCCGGCTTTCTTCATACCCTCCAGCACCGCCTGGCAGGCGAAGAAGTAGGCTTTGAGATTGATCGCCTGTGCCCAGTCCCAGAATTCTTCTGTGACCTCTTCGGTGCTGTGGCGCTTGTCGTTGGCGGCGTTGTTGACAAGCACCGAGACAGGCCCGTGCGTCTCGGCGGCCTGACCGATGGCGCGGGTCAACGCCGGGATGTCGGTGACATCGCAGGGGATGAACAGCGGGCGCGCGCCGTGACGCTCTTCGATCTCGTCGCAAAAGGCAGTGCTGTCAGAGCGCTGTACGAAGGCGACCTTCGCGCCCTGGGCCACGAAGCCTTCGGTCAGATAGGCGCCGATGCCAGAGCCGCCGCCGGTGATGAAGACCGAGGCATCCTTCAGATCGTCGTAGTGTACGAATTGCGACATGGGCATTCCTCAGGCTGTACAAAGTTGAGTTTGGGCGGGTCGGGCGCTGTACCGCGCGTACAAATGCCCGCCTGGCAGGGACAGGCAGAGCCTTTGGACAAGGCGCCGCACCGTGCGGGTTTTCTGGCCGGCTTCGCGGATCATGGCCTCGGTCATAGCCGGCGCCCTTCGATCACCCACATGGTTTCGGGAAAGCTCCAGGGTAGGACAATGCCGTGATGCATAAGCCAGTTTCCCGAGACTTCGATGGTCCGTGTCTTCAATGCCGGAGCGCCGCGCGCCAGTTGCGAGGCATCGCTGCGGTTGCGCAGCTCGACCGCATACCGCGCGTCCGGCTCAAGCCGGGTCAGGCGCAAAGGGCGCGGCGCGATCTGTGCCGATGTTGCTGATTTTCCTGCAAAAACAACGAACTGACTTCCGTCACGCGCTTGCTGCTGCTCGGCGATCACGGCCGGATCGGCACTGTCGAGCCGAAGGATGTCGGCGGCCATCATCCAGTCGCGGTTGGCCTTCCACCAAGCCGTGACCTCGCGCAGGACGGTCTCTTCGCGCTCGGTCAGCTCGCGCGGGTCCATCTCGAAGCCCATGTGCCGCTGCGCCGCGACCCAGGCGCGAAACCCGATATCGAGCGTCCGTCCAGACGTATGGCACCGCCGCGGCCCCACATGACTTCCGGTAATCGCTGCCGGCAAAAAGAGCGCCGCCGCCGACTGCATCTTCAGCCGCTCCAGCGCGTCGTTGCTGTCCGATAGCCAGACCCTCTGCGTGCGCGACAGGATGCCGAAATCTATGCGCCCGCCGCCCGAGGCGCAGCTTTCGATCTCGACCCCGGGAAAGGCCGCGCGCAGCCGGTCGATCAGCGCGTAAGAGCCACGCGTCTGCCCTGCGTCGGGCATCGGAAGAACCCGGTTGTGGTCCCATTTTACGTAATCGATGTCGTGCTTTGCCAGAATTGCGCTAATCCGCCCGAAGATGAAATCGCGCACTTCGGGCAGCGCCATGTTAAGCGCTTTTTGCTGGCGGCCGAGGATCTGGTCCTCGCTGCCGAGCGCCCATTCGGGATGCAGCCGGTGCAGATCGCTGTCGGGATAGATCATCTCGGGCTCGAACCAGATGCCGAACGACATGCCAAGCCGGTGGATATGGCGGATCAGCGGGTCGAGCCCATCGGGGTATTTTCGCGCATCCACCTCCCAGTCCGATAGCGACGAGGTGTCGTCGTCGCGCCGCCCGAACCAGCCATCGTCCAGCACGAACCGCTCGGCCCCCAGCGCCGCAGCGCGGTCGGCGATGTCCTTCAGGACCGGAAGCTGGTGGTCGAAATAGACCGCCTCCCAGCAGTTGTAGTGTACCGGGCGCGGCCGGTCCGGCTTGGCCCAGGTGACGATCCGGTCGCGGAGATGACGCTGAAACGAGACCGCGCAACCGTTCAATCCGTCCGAGGAGTAGACCGCGTAAAGCGGCGCGGTCTGGAACTCGGTGGCGGCTGTGGTCTCCATCCGGGCGGCGTGACCGAACTGTACCTGACGCCGTCCGTCGGGCAGTTCTTCGGCGATCATCCTGTGCCCGCCCGACCAGCCATAATGGAAGGCATATGCTTCGCCTTGCGCGTTCGTGGCGCCGCGCACGGGTACGATCAGGCCAGGGAAATGCTCGTGCCCGGTGCGGCCGGTGCGGTTCTCGCGGTACCGGATGCCGGGCGACCAGGGGGTCCGGTTCAGCTGAAACTCGCCGCACCAGCGGCCGGCGACGTCGATCATCTCGTCGCAAAGCTGCGGTGCCGGCAGGACCGGCGCCGAGAGCCAGTGCAGATGCACCGGTTCCGACGCTTTGATCCGCGAGCGCAGGGTCAGGACATGCGTGTCGGGATCGAGCGCGATCTCGGCGCTGTAGCGCAGGCCGTTCTCGGCGTCGTCATAATCGAGCGCCAGGGCATTCGCTTCGCTCATCTCAGCTGCAAAACAGAATTTCGGCAGCAGCGGCGTGCCGTCTTGGCCGCGCAGGATCAGGCCGGGCTGGCCGGGAAAACTGCGCACGGCCTCCGGGCAGATCGACAGATCGGGGTTCTCGTCCAGCATCCCACCAGTGACATCGAGCGCATGTGCAGCAAAGAGCGTGCCGGGATCCTCGGTGGCTGGCAGCGGCGCCCCCCAGTAGATCACCTGGGGAAGCCGTTCACGGATGGCGGCCAGAACAATCGTCTGGCGTCCATCGTCAAGACGCCAGCTTTGCGTCATCACTTCACCGGTCCCATTTTTTCACTTCACGGCGCCCAGGGTCAGGCCGGCGATGAAGTGCTTCTGCATAAGAAAGAACATCGCGACCGGCGGCAGGGCCGCTACGATCGAGCCTGCGCTCATCAGGTGGTAGGCGGCTCGGTACTGAGCGTTGAACGAGGTGATCCCAGCGGTGACAGGCTGGCTCTCTGCGCCCTGGGTCAGTACCACGGCCCAGAAATAGTCGTTCCAGATAAAGGTGAAGATCAGCACGGCCAGCGCAGCCATTGCAGGTTTCATCAGCGGCAGTACAACGTACCAGAAGATGCGCCACTCTGCGATGCCTTCGACACGCGCCGCCTCGATCAGGGCGAAGGGCAGGGCGCGGATGAAGTTCCGCATGAAGAGCGTGCAGAACCCGGTCTGGAACGCGATGTGAAAGAGCACAAGGCCCGTCTTGGTGTTGTAAAGGCCGAGGTCCAGCGTCAGGTCGCGCACTGGCACCATCAGGATCTGGAAGGGCACGAAGTTGCCGGCCACGAACATGAAGAAGATCCAGATGTTTGACCTGAACCGGTAGATCCCAAGCGCGAACCCCGTCATGGATGACAGGATCACGCAGCCGATCACCGTGGGGATCGTGATCAGGACCGAGTTCAGAAGATAGCGCGGCATGTCCGACTGGAAGAACACGCGGCCATAATTCTCAAGCCCCGCGAAATAGGTTGGCAGCGACCAGTATCCGCCGCTGACGAAATCGGCCTCGGGCTTGATCGAGAACAGCGCCACCGCCAGAAGCGGCATCAGCCAGAGCAGCAAGGCCAGCGGCAGGAATGTCTGGTAGGTAATTTGCCAGGTGCGCGAGGTCTTTTCGATCGGTGTAGGAAACATCTCAGCGCCCCCGCTCTTCTTGGAACATCGACCACAGGAAGTAGGCGATGAAGATCAGCATGATCAGGAACAGGACCACGGCGATCGCGGCGCCGTATCCCATGCGGAACCCATATTCCGACAGGGCCTTCTCGAACATGTAGAAGGACAGAACCCGGCTTGTTCCGAAAGGGCCGCCGTTCGTCATGATCGAGATCAGATCGAAGCTGCGCAGCGCGCCGATGATGGTCACAACGAAGGCGATGAAGGTCGCGGGTTTCAATTGCGGCACGATAACATACCACAGCATGCGCCAGCCTCTTGCGCCATCAAGCCGTGCGGCCTCGATCTGTTCGGGGTCCACGGCGTTGAGACCCGTCAGATAAAGGATCATGCAATAGGCGGTCTGTGGCCAAAGGCCCGCCGCGATGATGCCATAGGTGACGATCGACGGGTCGCCCAGCACATTGATCGGGCCCAGCCCGACCCAGCCCAGCATTACGTTCAAAAGGCCGAAGGTGGGATCGTAGAACCACGTGAACACAAGGCCGACAACGATCTGGCTGATGACGAAGGGAAAGAAGAAGAGCGACTTGTAAAGCCGGATGCCGGTGACCGTCTGGTTTAGGAACAGGGCGATGAAAAGACCGGCCGGGATCGCCAGAAGATAGAGGATCAGCCATTTGAGGTTGTTCCAGAGCGACACTTCGAAGGCGCGGTCACTGACCAGTTCCTGGTAGTTGGCCATGCCGATGAACTCTGCCTGACCCAGCCCGTCCCAGCGATAAAGCGACAGGTTGAAGCTCTGGAAGATCGGGAAGATCACGTAGACCAGAAAAAAGAATACTCCCGGCGCCAGAAAGAGCCACGGGGTGATGGCGATCTCGTTGCGCTTGTACCAGCCTCGCTGCGGCGTCGAGTACTCTGTTACAGGTATCGCGGCGTTCGACATTGGCACCCTCATGAAGTGTTGCTGCGCACGTGACAGCCCGGGCACGACGGGTCTGGGCTGTCAGGTAAGCGGCAAGTCAGGCGGCGAAGGCCGGGCGGGCGCGAACGCCCACCCGGAAGATCAGATCAGTAAATCCGTTGACGTGCAGCTTCCAGACGCTGGAGGATGTCATCCAGGTTGTCGGGAAGGACCATGAATTCTTGCAGGCCCTCCATGCCGACAGCTGCCATTTCAGCCGGCGCGTCACGGTCGAAGAACTGGGCAACGCCGCCGGGGCTGTTGCCGGACAGCATGGCGAAGCCTTCCTTGAGGAACTTGTCGTCATCGACGCCGGATTTCGCGTTGACCGGAAGTTGACCAAGGTTCGAGCCGTTGTTGATCAGGGTCTGGTTTTCCGCCGAGACCACGAACTCCAGGAATGCCTTGGCGGCTTCCTTGTTCGAGGCACCTGACGGAATGTGGAAGGTATCGGTCGGCGCGTCCTCGGCCAGCTCGACAGCGGGGTTGATGACCGGGAACTGGTAGAAGTCCAGCTTGCTGTCATCGAGACCCGCCTGGCGCAGCGGCGCCACCGCGAAGTTACCCATCAGGTAGGCCGCGGCCTCGCCGTTGGCCATGAAGGGCAGCGCTTCCTGCCAGCTGTAGGTCTGGTGGTTGTCGATATAGGCGCCCATGTCGATCAGCTCGCGCCAGTTGGCGAACGTTTGCTTCACGCGGTCGTCGGTCCACGGGATTTCACCGCCCAGAAGCGCCGAGTGGAAGTCATATCCGTTGGTGCGCATGTTCAGATAGTCGAACCAGCCGCCGGCGGTCCAAAGGAACTTGGTGCCGATCGTGTAGCACTTGACGCCGTTGTCCAGCAGCGTCTGGCAGTTGGCCTTCTCTTCTTCCCAGGTCGCAGGCTCGCTGAGACCGTACTGTTCATAGAGGTCTTTGCGATAATAGACGCCCCACTGGTAGTAGGTGTAGGGCACGCCCCACTGCTTGCCGTCGATCGTCATCGCGCCCTTGGTGGAAGCCAGGTTTTCGCCGATCTCGCCGGTCCACATGTCCGAGATGTCTTCGAAGAGGCCAGCCTCGACATAAGGTTTCATGCGATTGGCGGCATACCAGTTGGCGACGTCCGGCGGGTTGGCCGACAGGAAGTTGCGGATCTGGGTCTTGTAGGCTTCGCGTTCGATGACCGTCAGCTCGATGTTAAGATCGGGATGCATTTCACCAAAACGCTCGACCATGCCTTCCATCACGGCGCGCGGCGCCGGGTTTGACATGTCCGAGAAAATCTTGAGATCGCCTGACAATGAATGTCCAGCTGCAAATGCACCGCCTGCCATTGCGACAGTCGTTGCGAGCGCCGCAATGGGCGCTTTAAGCATGGAACGCATGGTTGTCCTCCCTGAGCGTTTCACTATGTATTGAGTTCCATTATTCGGAACTCGGTTTTGTATATTGAAATCTAAACTCGAATCGTTAAGACTTGTCAACAGTTCTGACGCGACCACTGAAGCACAAGTTCGCCGGAACAGGGAGGTATACATGGCCGCACCTCAATCGGGCGACGGCACTGTTGGAAAAGCACTGGAGGTGCTGGATCAGGTTGCGGCATTCGGCCGCCCGGTCCGGTTTTCCGAGCTGTTGACGGGAAGCAAGTATCCCAAGGCCACGCTTTACCGTTTCGTTCAAACCCTGACATCGCAAGGCATGCTGTCTTTCGATCCCGAGCGGCAGACCTATGCGCCCGGCATCCGGCTTGTGCGGCTGGCGCATGCCGCCTGGCAGCAATCGTCGCTGGCCCCTGTTGCGCGACCCTTCATCGAGGCCTTGTCATCGCAAGTCGGCGAGACCGTGCATCTTGCACAGCTCGATCACGGGCAGGTTCTGTACGTCGACAAGCGCAACGCCGTTGAGCCGATCGAGATGTACAGCCAGGCCGGCAAAGTCGGTCCGGCCTATTGCACCGGCGTCGGCAAGGCGATGCTTGCCTACCTCGACGAGCCGGCATTGTCGCGCGTGTTGGCGCAGCAGTCCTTCCATGCCTTCACGCCGAATACTCTGAACACCGAGCAAAAGCTGCGGACCGAGCTGGGCGAGATCCGGCAACGCGGCTTTGCCTATGACCGCGAAGAGCACGAGCCGGGCATCATCTGCGTGGCGGTCCCGATCCTTACCGAAAGCGGGCGCGTGCTTGGCGCCTTGTCGGTGACCACATCGACCAGCCGCAAGACCCTGGATGCGCTTGAGGCCCATGTACCGGCAGCGCAGCAGGCGGCGGACAACATCGCACGGGAGGCGCAAAGTTGGCGGTTCCCGGACCAGACATCAAAACCAGAAAAAATAGGGATGGCATAAATGGCGGGCGTGACGCTTCAGAAAGTAATCAAACGCTACGGTGAGACCCAGGTGATCCACGGGGTCGACCTTGAGATCGAAGATGGCGAGTTCTGTGTGTTCGTTGGTCCGTCCGGCTGTGGCAAATCCACGCTTCTGCGCATGGTCGCCGGACTGGAAGAGACCACCGGCGGACAGATCAATATCGGCCCGCGCGATGTCACCCGGCTCGATCCGTCGGATCGCGGCGTGGCGATGGTGTTTCAGACCTACGCGCTTTATCCGCACATGACGGTGCAGGAGAACATGGGCTTCGGTCTGAAGATGAACGGCCATCCCGCCGCCGAGATCAAGACAAAGGTGGACGAGGCGAGCCGGATCCTGAAGCTGGATGAATACCTGGCCCGCAAGCCTGCCGCCTTGTCGGGCGGCCAGCGCCAGCGGGTGGCGATCGGGCGGGCCATCGTGCGCGGCCCGGACGTGTTTCTCTTCGACGAGCCCCTGTCGAACCTCGATGCCGAGTTGCGGGTCGAAATGCGGGTCGAGATCGCGCGTTTGCACAAGGAAATCGGCGCCACGATGATCTACGTCACCCACGACCAGGTCGAGGCGATGACGCTTGCCGACAAGATCGTGGTGCTGCGGGCGGGCTATATCGAACAGGTCGGCGCGCCGCTGGATCTCTACCGCGATCCCGACAACCGTTTCGTGGCCGGCTTCATCGGCTCTCCGGCGATGAATTTTCTTGATGCCACGGCGAGTGGCGGGCAGGTGGAGACGCCCGCGCTCAGGACCTCGGTTCCGGTTCCGGTGCAGGTCCCGGCGGATGGCACCGAGCTGACGATCGGTGTGCGGCCCGAGCATCTGGAATTGGACATGAGCGGCGACACCCACACCGTGGAGCTGACCGAGGCGCTGGGCGGTGTGTCCTATGCCTATCTGGTCAGCGACAACGGCGAGAAGATGATCGTCGAAGAGCGTGGCGACGACCGTTCAGGATCCGGCGCGCGCGTCGGCGTCAAGTTCGAACCGAGCCGGGCGATGGTTTTCGACCGCCAGTCAGAGCTGCGCATCCGCTAGCCGGACGCCCCGGCAAGGCAGCTGTGGATCGTGTCCGCCATCTGGCGGATCAGCGTCTCGTAAAGTGCCGGGCCTGGGGGGATCTGCGCTCCGGTCGGGTCAAGGACACCGGCGCGGGTCTCAGTGCCTTCGGACACGGCTATGAGAAGCGCGTCGCTTTTGCCCACTTCGCCGAACCAGCAGCGGATTTTGCCGGCCTTCAAAAGCCGGTCGACGTCCGCAACGCGGGCGGCGCTGGGGCTATGCGCATCGCTGTCGGTCAGCGCGGCGGCGATGGTGATCCCGAACCGGTCCGCGAAGGCGTCATAGGCATCGTGCAGGACGACGATCTGCCGATCTTCCAGCGTTGCGAACCGCGCGTCGATCTTGGCCGAAAGGGCGCGCAACCGATCCTGCGCAGCGCGGCTATTCTGCATGTAGGTTTCGGCGTTTTCGGGATCGGCCCCGGAAAGCTCTTCTGCGATCCGATCCAGCCAGGCGATGGCGGCGTCCGGATCCAGCCAAGCGTGCGGGTCTGCGTGACCCTCATCGTGCGCGTGATCGTCGCTTGCCAACGCGACGCTTGTTGCGTCTGCGTCGGCAATCACACCCGCAAGACCAGGTGTCAGCGACGGACCGACCCAGATCGCGATATCGGCAGTCGATAAAGCCCGGGCCTGCGAGGGTTTCATCTGGAAGTGATGCGGGTCGGCGTTTGGCCCGATCAGGATCTGCGGCCCCCCCAGATCGCCCATGACCTGCGACACAAGCGCATGGACGGGGGCGATATCGGTGATCACGCGGGGCGGCTCGGCGCGGGCGGCGCCAGCGGTCAGGGCAAAGACCAACAGGGATACAAACAGTTTCAACAGCGATTCCGTTCTTGCGAGAGGCGGGGCCTGTGGATATAGACTGATATGTTATAACATAACAAGACATAATCCACGGCATCCCGATGACCACCACCCCGGCGTTTCACGACCACGATCATTCCGGCTGCACGGCTGCGGCGTTGTCGCATGCGGCCGAGGTTGCAAAGGCGCGCGGCTTGCGCATGACGCCCGTGCGCAAGCGTGCGCTAGAGATCCTTCTGGCCAAGCACGAAGCCGTCGGCGCCTACGATGTGCTGGACGGGCTTGCCGCCTCGGGTTTTGGCAGCCAGCCGCCGGTTGCCTACCGGGCGCTGGATTTTCTTGTCGAACACGGCTTTGCGCACCGGATCCGGCGCCTCAATGCCTATACCGCCTGCATGCATCCCGGCACCGAGCATTCGCCGGCCTTTTTCATCTGTGAAGGTTGCGATTGCGTTGCCGAGGCGCCCGCGCAGGATGTGCGGGTGGCCGTGGATCAGGCGGCGGGGAGCATCGGGTTCAAGGTGGCACGGGTCAATGTCGAGGTCACCGGTCTTTGCCCGGCCTGCCAGCGCCCCGGCGGCAGGGCGGTGTCATGAACGTCGCGGTCCAAGCCAAGGCCCCGGCCGCCGCGCCGCTGATCCGGACGCGGCAGATCGATATCGGCTATGCGGGTCTGGTGGCGCTGAAGGGCGTCAGTCTGCAGATCGCGAAAGGCGAGATCGTTACCGTGATCGGCCCCAACGGGTCTGGCAAATCGACGCTGATCAAGGCGCTTCTGGGGCTGATCGAGCCCCAGGGCGGATCGATCGAACGGGCGCCCGGGCTGACCATCGGCTATGTGCCGCAAAACCTGGCCATCGATGCCAACCTTCCGATGACGGTCGCGCGCTTTTTGTCTCTGCCCGTACGGCACAGCGCCGGGACCACCGCGGCGATGCTTGAGCGGGTGGGCGTGCCGGGCGCCCAGAGCAAGCAGATGGCGGATCTCTCGGGCGGGCAGTTCCAGCGGGTACTTCTGGCGCGGGCGCTTCTGGCGAATCCGCAGATCCTGATCCTCGACGAGCCGACGCAGGGGCTGGACCAGCCGGGGATCGCGGCATTCTACAAATTGATCGAGGAGGTCCGGAAAGAGCGCGGCTGCGCGGTCTTGATGGTGAGCCACGATCTGCACGTCGTCATGCGCGCCACCGACCGGGTGATCTGCCTCAACGGGCATGTCTGCTGCGAGGGCGCACCCGACGCGGTGCTGGAGGCGCCGGAATATCGCGCGTTGTTCGGCGACGGCACGCGGGGCGCATTCGCGCTTTATCAGCACCATCATGATCACAGCCACGATCAAGGCGAGGGTCACGGGCACGACCACGGCCACCAGCATGCGCACTACCATGACCACGACCATGACAACGACCATGCTGGATGACTTCTTGATCCGCGCCGCGCTGGCGGGCGCGGGCATTGCCCTGATAGCGGGGCCCCTGGGATGTCTCGTTGTCTGGCGGCGCATGGCCTATTTCGGAGATGCAACCGCACATGCAGCCATCCTTGGCGTGGCGCTGGCCCTGGCCTTTGATGTCTCGATAATCCTCGGCACCGTGGCCGTAACGCTGGCGATGGCGCTGACGGTTTCCGGGCTTGGCTCGCGCGGTCATTCGGAAGATGCCACGCTTGGGGTGCTGGCGCATGGCTCGTTGGCGCTGGGCCTCGTGGCGATCAGCTTCGTGCCCGGTGTGACGGTCGATCTGCAGGCTTATCTTTTCGGCGATATCCTTGCGGTGTCGCGCGGCGATCTGGCGGTGATCTGGGCCGGCGCGGCGCTTGTGCTGGCGTTGATCTGGTGGCGCTGGTCGCGGATCCTGACAGCGATCCTGAACCCCGAGCTTGCGGTGTCGTCGGGCATCGATCCACGGCGCGAGAGCCTTGTGATGACAGTGACGCTGGCGCTGACGGTGGCGCTGTCGCTCAAGGTCGTCGGCGCGCTTCTGGTGGCCGCGATGCTGATCATCCCCGCGGCAGCGGCGCGCAGCTTTGCCCGCACGCCCGAGCGGATGGCGCTGGTAGCGGCGCTTCTTGGGCTCTTGGCGGTCATCGCGGGGCTGCAGGGCTCGCTTCGCTTCGATAGCCCGGCAGGTCCGTCTATCGTCTCGGCGGCGACGCTGATCTACGTGGTGGCGGTCATGCTGGGACCGGTGCTGGCGCGGCGCGCGGCGCGCTAGCGCTTGCCGTAGTAAAGCCCGACCACGTGCTCGGCTTCGGCGAAGAAGAGCCAGCGCGAGACCAGAACTCCGGCCAGGTGCGACAGCACCGCCAGCGCGGCCAGCAGATGGTGGAACGGCAGCACGAACAGCAAAAGCCAGGGCAGGATCGTCATCAGCGCGAAGGCGATGATCCGGAGCGGGCCGACATGGCGGCGCGCAACGATATGGATCATCTCGGTCATCAGGTAGTTGGTGCCCGTGTGGGGCGGCTCGAAGGCGCGCACGGCGCCGATGCCGCCCAGTTGCGTGGCGGTTGCCATTGTCGTGCCGCTATGGGCAAAGCGCTTGTCACCCATCTGCCAGACCGCAAGTTGCGCGGCGCCGAGCACCACCAGAAACGGCACGGCCAGCGAGATCTGGCCGCAAAGCAGCGACCCCCCGGTCAGCGCGTACCCGATGAAAAGCGCCGGCGTTGTCCAATGATTCCAGCGCGGTACGGTTTTCAACTGTGCGTAGATCATAGAGGTCGCGTAGACGGTGCCAAGCGACAGCGCCGCGCCAAGCCAGCCGAGCGGTGCGATGCGGGTGCCGGCAAAGACCAGCGCCGCGCCGTAGAGCGCCATCACCAGCAGCGTGGCGACCGCGAGGCAGCCCTCGCGGCTGAGCCAGGACGAGCGCCATTGCGAGAACGCCTTGAGCGCGCGTTCGGGATGGCCGAGATGCAGCGTAGAGGCCAGAAGCCCGCCGACGGCCAGAAGATAGGCGATGGCGAAGAAGGCAAAGGCGGTGCCACCGGTGACCCGCGGCATTCCGAGCCCGAGAAAGACCAGCATCCCGAAGCCTAGGCCCGAGAGCGTCGTGAAAATGATAATCGAGCGTGCCGGATGCATCAGCCGAGCCTTTCAAGCGTCTTGCCGAGCCAGCCGAGAAAGCCCTTGGGGTCTTCGGTCACCGGCGCAAGGAACGGGGCGAGCACGTCGATTTCTTCATCCTTGGGCCGGGGCGGCAGATACTGGTTGACGGGTTTGGTACCCTGCTCTGGCATCAGGTCCACGCCGCCGCGCGCAGCCACGAGTTTCGACACATCGCTTCCCGGGTCGCCGAGATCGCCGAAATGCCGGGCATTCGAGGGGCAGGTGCGCACGCAGGCCGGCTGGCGGTCTTCTTCGGGCAGGTTGTCATTATAGATCCGGTCCACGCAAAGCGTGCATTTCTTCATGACCTTTTCAACGGGATCCATCTCTCGTGCGCCGTAGGGGCAGGCCCAGGCGCAAAGCCCGCAGCCAATGCAGTCGGTTTCGTTCACCAGAACGATGCCATCCTCGGTGCGCTTGTAGCTGGCGCCGGTGGGGCAGACGGTGACGCAGGGCGCGTCCTCGCAATGCAGGCAGGATTTGGGGAAGTGGATCAGCTGGGCGGGACCGGTTTCGGGCTGCACTTCGAAGCTGTGAATGCGGTTGAGGAACGAGCCGACGGGCTCTGCCCCGTAGGCGTCCTTGTCGGCGAGTGGCGCGCCGTAATTTTCGGTGTTCCAGCCCTTGCAGGCGGTCACGCAGGCATGGCATCCGACGCAGATATCGAGGTCGATGACGAGGCCGAGTTTCTTCTCGGTTTGGTTGGGAAGCGTGGTCATTTTCGGTGTCTGCACCCTGTCTGCATCTTGTCTGCCTTTTGGCTACCGCTCGCGCGCGATGCCGGCGCGGCGCGCGGGGCGCGCCGGTTTGCCGGCTGCGCCGTGCAAATGCCTCCGGCGGGCATATTTTCCGACCAAAGAGCGATCATTGGCGCACCTTCTGGGTGACGTTGGCGGGCGCCTTGGGGACCGGGGACTTGATCGGCGGGAAGGCGGGCTGCGCTTCGGCGGGGGCGGCCACGCGTTCGATCTTCACGCGCAAATCGAACCATGCCGCTTGTCCGGTAATCGGGTCGGAGTTGGACCATCTGAGGCCATCGCCCTTGGGCGGCAGAAGCTCGTGGATGAGGTGGTTGAGCAGGAAGCCCCTGGTGGCCTCGGGCGCATCCTTGTCCAGTGCCCAGGCGCCCTTGCGCTTGCCGATGGCGTTCCAGGTCCAGACGGTGTTCTCGTTCAAGGCGGCCATATGCGCCACCGGGACCGTGATGGTTCCGTGGGCCGAGGTCAGCTTGCCCCAGTCGCCGTCCGTAAAGCCGTTTTCCTGCCAGATCCTGGTCGGCACATAGAGCGGGTTGCGGCCGTGGATCTGGCGCAGCCAGGCGTTCTGGCTGCCCCAGGAATGGTACATCGCCATCGGGCGCTGGGTGAGCGCGTGGATGGGGTATTCGGCGGTGTCCACCAGCGTATCTTCGAACGGCGGATACCAGATCGGAAGCGGGTCCATCGTGTCCCTTATCCGTTGGCGCAGATGTTCGGGCGGCTGGCGGTCGCCGTGGCCTTCTGCGGCGAGCTGGAAGCGGCGCATCGGCTCGGACCAGAGCGAGAAGATGTAGGGGCTGGGCTTGTCGAAGAGACCCAAATCGACCGCCCAGTTCTGATAGGCCATATTCCAGGGTTTGAAGAACTGCGCCTCTTGCGGAATGTGGCTGAGCCAGAAGCCGCCATTGTCGATATAGGCCTTAATCTGATCCGGGTTGGGGTCGCCCCGGCCGCCCTTGGTGCCGCCGGCGCCGCGAAAGCCGGCAAGCGGGCCGATGCCCGGCTTGCGTTCGTGGCTTTGGATATAGTCGCCGTAATCGGCGTATTTCTGGCTGCCATCGTCGTTCACGAAACCCGGCAGGCCCAGCTTGGCACCAAGATCGCAGAGCGCGGACTGGAAGCCCTTGACGTTGCGGTCAGGCTCTACCACCGGCCAGCGGATCGCGTCGGCGGCGGCCTCGGCCTCGGAGATCGGGCGGTCCAGCAGGCTGATGCAATCGTGGCGTTCAAGATAGGTGGTGTCGGGCAGAATGAGGTCGGCATAGGCGACCATTTCGGATGAATAGGCGTCCGAATAGATAATGCGCGGGATCACGTATTCGCCGCTCTCATCGGTGTCGGTCAGCATCTTCATGGTGCCGGCGGTGTTCATTGACGAGTTCCACGCCATGTTCGCCATGTAGAGAAAAAGCGTGTCGATCTTGTAGGGATCGCCGGCATGGGCGTTGGAGATCACCATGTGCATCAGGCCATGGGCGCTCATCGGGTTGTCCCACGAGAACGCCTTGTCGATGCGCGCCGGCGTGCCATCGTCTTTCAGCGCCAGATCGTCCGGCCCGTGGACGAAGCCCAGATGCGGGCCGTCGAGCGGCTGGCCGGGTTTCACGCCGTAATGCGGCTTGGGGTGGATCGTGGCTGGCTTGGGATAGGGCGGCTTGAAGCGGAAGCCGCCAGGCACTTCGACGCTGCCCAGAAGGATTTGCAGAAGGTGCAGGGCGCGGCAGGTCTGAAAGCCGTTGGAATGGGCCGAGATACCGCGCATCGCGTGGAAGCTGACCGGGCGGCCGATCATCTTGTCATGTTTCACGCCGCGGAAATCGGTCCAGGGCTGGTCGATCTCGATCGCCTCTTCGAAGGCGGTGTGCGCGATCAGGGCGGCCAGCTCGTGAATACGCTTGGCGGGGATGCCGCAGGTCTCGGCCACGGCCTCGGGGGCGAAATCGTCCGAGAGGTACTTCTCGGCGATGTGCTGGAAGACGGTGCGGTGCGAGTAGCCTGCGTTGCGCCACGAGCCGGACAGATCCGGCGTGACGTCGGGTTTGTCGAAGCAGCGCGGGCGCTTTTCCTTGCGGTCCCAGACCAGATCACGGCCATCGTCATCCTTCAGGATCAGCCCGAATTCCGGCGAAGCGGGATCTTCGTTCACAAGACACGCGGCGTTGGTGTAGCGCGCAAGGTAATCGAGATCGACCTTGCCGGCCTTCAAAAGACAGTGGATCAGCGACAGGATGAACAGCCCGTCAGTGCCCGGTGTGATGCCGACCCAGTTGTCGGCGACCGCATTGTAGCCGGTGCGGATCGGGTTGACGCCGATCACCCGCGCGCCGCGCGCTTTCAGCCGCCCGAGCCCCATCTTGATGGGGTTGCTGTCGTGGTCTTCGGCAACGCCAAAGAGCATGAAGAGCTTGGTACGCTCCCAATCGGGCTGGCCGAATTCCCAGAACGCGCCGCCCATCGTGTAGATGCCTGCTGCGGCCATGTTGACCGAACAAAAGCCGCCATGCGCTGCATAGTTCGGGGTCCCGAAGGCCTGCGCCCAGTAGCTGGTGAAGCTTTGCGACTGGTCGCGTCCGGTAAAGAAGGCGAGCTTCTCGGGGGCGGTCTCGCGTAGCGGCTTCAGCCAGCTTGCGGCGATATCATAGGCCTCGTCCCAGCTGATCTCTTCGAAAGTGCCCGATCCGCGCGGCCCCGTGCGTTTCATCGGGGCGCGCAGGCGCGAGGGCGCGTTCACCTGCATGATGCCGGCCGAGCCTTTGGCGCACAGAACGCCGCGGTTGACCGGGTGGTCGCGGTTGCCCTCGATATAGGCGGCCTGCCTTTTGCCGTCGGGGCCGTCCTTCATGTGCACGTTGATGCCGCAGCGGCAGGCGCACATGTAACAGGTTGTTTTGCGCACCTCGTCCGAGACGTGCGGTGATGTGTCGATTTGGGGCTGCTGGGTCATGGCTCTTGTCTAACCTTCCCTGCCAGCAATAGGCCAGCCCGATGGTGCGTTCTATTGCCAGTTTCTGCTGGCCTTAGGTCCAGCGCGTGCCGCCTTCGGGGCGGGCGCGATGCTGGCGCCGTGCGGTGCGCGGATGATTTATGGCAGAGAAATAAGGAGATACGTCGTGGATTTGGGCAACGAGGGCCCTGTTCAGCCATCCGTTCGGGCGACAGGTGGCGGGCCTTTTGCGCTGCGCGCGATCAGTCGTGCCGGGCAGATTTACCGTGGCCTCCGATGTGACGCGGCGCGCTCTTCAGTCCGTGTCCATGGCGGCCAAGGCGGCGCCGGGTCATGGCCGGTGGCTTCGGTCCGTTCCCGCCGATAGGCGTTCTGTCCCCGATGGCCGATATCCCAATAATTGAATGCGGCTCTGCCGGTCTGCCAGGCAACGATCATGTCGCGCGGACGGCGAGATGTTCGAACGGATACGGCCGGTGGCCGGGCACTATCGGTTTGTTGTTCAAATGCGTTGCCCTCGCGCCGGCGAATGTCCTCGTGACGGGAACTTCGGCAGGGGTTGCGCCGTTGGCCCCAGGCAACGACGTGCATGGCGCCATCTATGGTCTGGGCGCGATCCAAAGGATCATCGCAAACGCGCATTGAAAGTTTTTAGAATCGTTCTAATCTATGGATGGAGGATCCCGTTGCGGACATTCTGTGACCGGGCGCCGAAAATGAAAGGATGTATCATGACCGAGACTGCAGCGAACCTGAGTGCAAACTCGAAGGACGCCATCGTGGACGCGCTGAACCAAGCGCTTGCCGAAACTACCATTACGACCGCTCTGGCGCAGAATTTTCACTGGAACGTCAAGGGGATGGCCTTTGGATCTTTGCATGCGCTGTTCCAGCAGGTCTACGAGGATCATTTTGTGGCCCAAGATGACCTGGCCGAGCGGGTGCGAGCGCTGGGCGGTCATGCCGAGGGACATCTGTCGAGCATGATCAAGCGGTCCAAAGTGGCCGAGCATGACGGCCACGCCAAGGACACCGAGATGGTCGAAGCGCTGGCGGTGGCCCAGGAAACCCTGGCCAAGACCCTGGCAGATCTGGGCGAGCTGGCGGCCGACCGGGGCGACAGCCTGACCGAAGATCTCAGCATCGCGCGCGGCCAGGTGCATGAGAAATTCGCCTGGATGCTGCGCGCCCATTTGGCCTGACGCCTAGAGCCGGCCGAGCGCCGAGGCGAGCCAGAGCGCCCCGGTACCGGCCCCGGTTTGCCGGTAAAGTCCCGATCCTGCCAGCCTGCCAAGGCGCGTCAGGACGGGGCGTTTTCGTATCTGGGCAAAGCCGGCAAGATCGCCTTGGGCCTGAGGCGTCAAAAGCGGCCAGGCGTGGTGCAGGGCAGCGATGTTCTGATCGCTCCACCGTGCCATGTCGCCCGACAAAAGCCGCCTAAGCCGCGCCGCGCGAGCCCCACACCCGGTGTTGGCGCCCACCAGATTGCCAGCGTGCTGACGGTAAAGCACCATCGGCATAGCATCATAGATCACGCGGCCTCCTGCGCCGGTGACGATCTGGTAGGCCCACCAGTCATGCGAGGGAACCGGGCCCACGCCGGCAGCGGCGCGCCGCAGCAACACGATCGCGGCGCGATTCAGCACCATGGTGTTGCCGCCCGCGATGCTTTGCACAAGCGCGTTGGCAAAACCCGGCGGGCGGCCAAATCGCGGCGAGAGGCCGTTGATGCGCAGCCCTGCGTCGGTTATGAACGTGCGCCCGCAATACAGCGCCGGAGCGTCACCCACAGGCGCCAGAGCCGCGATCGCGCGGGTCAGTTTGCCAGGTAGCCACACATCATCCTGGTCGCAGAAGGCGGCAAAGGGCGCCTTGTCGGGGCAGCGTTCCAGCAGGCCTAGGAAGTTGCGGGAGAACCCCGCTTGCGGGCCGGCTACGATCCGGATGCTGCGTGCGGGGTGGCCAAGGGCGAAATCCCGGATGATCCCGACGCTGCCATCGTCTTTGCCATCGTCGGAGACCAGAAGCGACCACGCGCCATGCGACTGCGCCGCAAGGCTGGCAAGCTGGGCGCGCAGGTATTGCGCCCCGTTGCAGAGCCCCAGCAGGATCGCGACCTCCGCGGGCCTCTGATCTTGGTAAACGAAAGGGTAAGACTTCACTGCGATGGTCCCCGGCAAGACGCAGCCTTTATGGGAACGCATGGTTAACAAGACATGAGCATCTGGCGGCAGGCCCTGCGGCGCGACCGGCTATCGCGATTTGTCGATGTGGCGCGCCGCGAGGGATTGCCGCGTGCTCTTGGCAAGGCGCGGGCCCATGTCCGGCTTATCCGTTCGGGGCAGGGTACGAGTTCGGTGCCCTATCTCAGCGCCACGGTTGGCGGCCGGTTCGCGCGAACCGCATTGTGGGCCGATCTGGCCAAGGGCGAGGCGTTTCACGCCAGTGCTGCGCCTGCGGTTCTGTCGCGCCGCCGGTCGGTCGCGCTGATCGGCGATCTGAACCTGCCGCAATGCCGCAAGTACCGCGTCGAGCAGATGGTCGAGATCTGGTCGCAGCTGGGTGTCGCCTATCGCTATGCCCATGTCGAGGATGTCCCGCGCTGCCTCGATATCCTGCAGGACGCCAGCCACGTGGTGCTGTACCGGCTGCAGGCGTCCGATTTCTTGCACATGTATCTCTACGAGGCGCGGCGACTGAAACTGCCGGTGGCCTATGACATCGACGATCCGATCTTCTCGGCCTCGGCGCTTGCGGGCTACAGCAACATCCACGCCCTGGGGCAGGATGCGCTGGCCCATGCGGTGGCGCAAGCGCCGCTTTATCTTTCAGCCCTAAGCATGGCGGACGCGGTCAGCGTGGCGACACCTGGGCTGGCCGAGCACCTGGCGGGCTTCACGGCGCGGCCGATCTGGTTGCGGCGCAATTTCATCGATGCCCCGGCGCACGCGCTGGGCGGAATACCATCCTACCTGATCAACCTGCCTGCGGGCCGCAGTTTTGCCGAACACTACCAGAACCCCGCGGTCGATGCCGCGATTGCTCGCATCGCGGCGTTTGCAGAGCCCGACCTGGCGCATCTGCATTGCATACAAGAGCTTGGTGCGGGCGCTATCGGCGCGGTGAAAGAGCTTGGGTTGCCGGTGATCGTCAGCGTCCACGATCACTGGTGGCTGTGCGAGCGCCAGTTCATGCTGCGCCCCGATGGCCGGGCATGCGGGCAAAACCCGGTTCGACTGGCGGGCTGCGGCACATGCGTCGACGACTTGGCGCGCACGCGGGCACGGCGCGACGCTCTTCGCACGGCGCTGGCCCAGGCCGATCTGGTCACTTATCCCAGCGCGCACGCGCTGCGGCTGGGCGTGGCGAGCGGGTTTGCACCGGAAACCTCGGTCCTGTGGGAAAACGGGGTGCGGCTGCCTGGGCCCGGGTTCGCCGCGCTTCAGGCCGCGCGAAGGGCGCGTGACGGGCGCTGGACGCTGGGGTTTCTGGGCGGTCCGTCCGCGATGAAAGGATGGCCTCTCTGCCGCGATGCGATCATCGGGCTGGGGCCGCGCGATATCCGCGGGCTGGTCGTGGACGGCAGCCTTGACGGCTCCTGGTGGCGGCCGGCCGACCTGGAGCGGCTGCCGGGCGTCTGGCAGATCGAGCCGAGGTTCGAGCCACACGATCTCGACCGGGTCTTTGCCAGGATCGACGTGCTGCTCTTCTTGTCGCAATGGCCCGAGACCTACGGGCTTGTGGTGCGTGAGGCGCTGGCGCGGGGCGTGCGCGTGGTGCAGACCGGGGTCGGCGGCGCGGCCGAGCACGGCGGCGCGGGCCTTGCGACGATCCTTTCGCCGGACGCCGGGCCAGGCGACGTGACCGAGGCTTTGTCGCGCATCGTGCACCGCCCGCTGCGCCCGGCGGCGCCGGTCGCGGTGCGCGCGCTTTGCGATCAGGCGGACCAGTTCATGCGCCTTGCATCCGCGGTTTCGCCCGGGCGAGCGTATGGCGATCCGGCGTGGAGCCTGACAGCGCCATAGCTCTGCGGCCAACTCGGCAAGTTGGCGACGCGGCTTTCACTTTGGCGGATTTTGCATCGCGCTCACGCGATTTGGGCCCAGCCGAGCCGATCGCGTCCCACAGGGCAAGATCGCAGCCGCAGATTGTACCGGTGCTGCGGCTTTCGGGCCTGCTCCGGCCGCCCGGCTTATCCCGCTGCCAGGGCGGGCAGCTCTCCCCAGCTTGCCGGCGGCGTCAGACCCTCGGCGACGAGTTCGGCCCGGATCCGGGCAGACCGCTCTGCGACCAGATCGCGGAAATAGGCCGGCTCGGGCCGCGCGGGGCTGGCATTCACCGTGCGGTGAACGAGCGCGTGCGGGTAGCGATGCTCCGCGATTCCCAGCAACCGGTGGATGCGCGCCAGATGCGCGTCGGGGTCGGCAAGCGTTTGTTCGTACCATGCGACCAGCAAAGCATCTTCTGGCAGACCCTCGCGCATCCGCCGCACCGCCGCGCCATATTCCGCGTGATCGCGGATGAAGGGCTGCTCGATGAAGCCTGCAAGCTCTGCCCGATCCCAGCGGTCAAGCCGCTCCAGCCGTCCGGTATGGACCAGGTGAAAGCGAATGTGGCTCCACAGCCGGTCGGCCGGGTCGCGCAGGGTGAAAAGGACGCGTAGACTACCACATTGGCGCGCCATGCGCTGCCAGGCCGCAGAAGGAAGCAGCGCGTAGAGGTTCGAGAAATCGGCCGCCCAGCGTTGCCCGCCGCGCAGCGCGAAAAGCGACCGGTACCAGTGATCGTCCACCGGGCTGTCGAGGTAATTGGCACACCAGCGCAGACGGTCGCGATAGGCCGCTGCCGCGCAGCCTGTCCGGGCCGGCGATAGGTATTTCTGATCGACATTTTCGATCCGCCGCGGGGCGGACAGGATGCCGGGATCGACATGCGCGGCATAGAAGTAGTGGATTTCTTTTTCGAAGGAAAAATAGATCTCGGGATGCGTCGCCAGCACCGAGTAGGCCCAGGTCGTGCCCGCCTTCATGGCGCCCGCGCCGATAAAGAGATTGTCGATCAGCATCGCCGGCAGACTAGGGCGGGGATGGTTAACGCGGTGTTATCATCCGCCGCCCTGAGGCGGGATCGCGGCGCCGACAATTTTCGCCAATTCGCAGACATCTTGGGCGGCGCGTCAAAAGACTTAGTTAACGCGGCCGGCCTAGAACCATAGCCGGGTTAAACGAGGGACGGTGATGGGCATCTTATCTGCGCAATTGCTGGATGATGGCGAGCTTGCCTACGTGCCAGGCGCGCGGGCGCTGACCGTGGCCAGCATCGGCGGCGAGACCGTCGTTTACACGGCCGGCGGAACCGGCGGCGGGTTGACGGCCTTCCTGGCGGGCGCGGATGGCAGCCTCAGCCTTCTCGATCAGCGCGCCATCGCCGAGCCGTTTCAAGTGGGCGCAACGCCGTCCCTGTCGGTGGGCGCGGGTCCGGACGGGCCGGTATTGCTGGTTTCGGGGCTCGAGGCCGACGGCACCGGGGTGATGGCGTTGCAGCCGGACGGGCGCTTTGCCGCGCCGGAAGATCTGAGCGGCGTCTCGGGTGCCCTGATTGCGCCGCTGCAGGTAAGTGTGGGCGGCGCGGACTACGTCTATTCCGGGGAAGCAGGCGGTCTTGCCGGGTTCGAACTGCTGGGGGACGGTCTTGCCGGCGCGGTGCCGGGTGTTGCCGACACCAGCGATCTGAAACTGTATGCCGTCAGCGCGCTGGGCTTCGGCAGCGTTGCCGGCAACGATTTCCTCTTTGCGGCGTCCTTTACAGAAAATGCGGTCACAAGTTTGCAGATCGGCGCAGATGGCAGGCTGGAGCCCAGCGGGTGGGTCGGGGCGGCCGACGGGCTGGGCATGGCGGCGCCCTCTGCGCTGGCATTTGCCGAGATCGGCGGCAACGCCTACCTGATCGTGGCCAGCGACGGCGCGCTCAGCGTCTTGACCGTCGCCAGCGACGGGACGCTGGATGTCGCCGACCACGTGATCGACGGGCTTGCGACTCGGTTCGGCGGCATCACCGCGATGGCGACCGCCGAAGCGGATGGGCATCTTTTCGTCGTGGCCGGGGGCAGCGATGACGGGCTCAGCCTGTTCACCGTGACGCAGGACGGGCGGCTGGTGCACCTTGCCTCGCTTGCCGACAGCAACGACGCGTCGCTTCAGAATATCGCGGCGCTGGGGCTTTTCGTCGCCGGCGGGCAGCTTCAGATCACCGCGCTGTCGGGAGCAGAGGCTGGGTTGGGTCGCCTGACCTGGGATCTGGCGCAGCTTGGCGACGTGGTCACCGGTGATGCGGCCGATAACGCCCTGGCGGGAGGCGCAGGGAACGACATCGTGATCGATGGCGACGGCAACGACACGCTGACCGGCGGCGCGGGCGCGGATCTTTTCGTGCTGAGCCGGGACGGCCGGGCGGACACCGTGCTCGATTTCGAGCTTGGCATCGACCGCATCGATCTGTCGGAGCAGTGGCTGCTATACGGTGTGGGTCAGTTGGATATCACCGCGACCGCCACCGGCGCCGAGATCCGCTATGGCGGCGAGCTTTTGGTGCTGAACCGCGCCGGCGGCGGCTCGATCACCGAGGCGGATCTGACTGACGCGATGATCCTGAACGCTGACCGCCCGCCCTTCTTTACGGCCGATCAGACCAAGACCGGCGGTGCGGGTAACGATCGTCTGACGGGCGGGCTGGGCAACGACCAGGGCGACGGCGGTGCTGGCAGCGATGTCCTCGACGGCCGCGCCGGCGCCGATGTGCTGCGCGGCGGCACGGGTGAGGACACGATTTTCGGCCACGACGGCGATGATACGCTCTATGGGGACGCGGGGTACGACCTGCTTTATGGCGGCGCCGGGGCGGATACGATTTTGGGAGGCGCGCAGGCGGATGTCGTCTATGGCGGTGCCGGCGCGGACGTCATCGATGGCGGGGATGGGCTTGATACGCTGTTCGGGGGGGATGGGGCCGACACGCTGTCGGGCGGCGCAGGCGACGACGTGATCCGCGGCGGTGACGGCGCTGACCTCGTCGATGGCGAGGATGGCGATGACCGGATCTGGGGCGAGTTCGGCGACGATAGCCTCTATGGCGGCGATGGCGCGGATGCGCTGACAGGCGGCTGGGACGACGACATCCTGCGCGGCGGGCTGCAGAACGATGCGCTCTACGGCGATATCGGGGATGATCTGCTTCTGGGCGATGCCGGGCTCGACCGGCTGTTCGGCGGCGGCGGCAATGACCGGCTGAATGGCGGCGGACAGGGCGATCTGATCCTCGGCGGGCCTGGCAACGATCGGCTGATCGGGGAAGGCGGGCGCGACCGGCTGGAGGGCGGCGATGGCGGCGACTGGCTGAACGGTGGCTCGGGCGGTGATGTGCTTCTGGGCGAGGCCGGCGACGATCGGATTGAGGCCGGGATCGGCAATGATCGCTTGCTTGGCGGCACCGGCGACGACCGGATGTTCGGCGGCGACGGCAATGACACTCTGCTCGGCGGCGCGGGCTTCGATCTTCTGCGCGGCGGGGCGGGGGACGACCTTCTGACCGGAAACTTCAACGCCGATGTCTTCGTCTTCACCGACGGGTTCGGCCAGGACCGGGTGACGGATTTCGAGGCGCTGAACGATTTCGAGATGCTGGATCTGCGCGGTGTGGCGGCGATCACCGATTTTGCCGATCTTGTCGCCGATCACATGGTGCAAAGCGGCGCCGATGTGCTGATCGACGCAGGCGGAGGCAATTCCATCACGCTGGAGGGCGTGCTCTTGGCCAATCTGGATGCGGCGGATTTTCTATTCTGACGTGCGGCGCCGGCCGCTAGCCCGAGATCATTTCCGACTGGCGCACGATGACCTCCGCTTGCCGGACCGAAGCCAGATCGACGAGGCGGCCCTTGTAAACCGCGGCGCCCGCGCCGCTGGACTTGGCCTCTTCCATCGCGGCGAGGATCTCGCGCGCCTCTAGGATCTGCTCTTGGGACGGGGTGAAGACCATGTTGGCCAGCGCAACCTGCTTTGGATGGATCGCCCATTTTCCGACCATGCCAAGCGTGGCCGAGCGGCGGGCCTGCGCCTCGAACCCCGCATCGTCGGAGAAATCTCCGAACGGGCCATCGACCGGCAGCACGCCATGGGTGCGGCAGGCGGCAACGATGGCGGTCTGAGCCCAATGCCAGGGATCGGGCCAGTATTTCTGGCCTTCGCGGATCATGTAGTAATTCTCCTGCGTGCCGCCGATCCCGGTGGTCTGCATTCCCATCGAGGCGGCGAAATCGGCGGCGCCCAGGCTCATCGCGGCAAGGCGCGGACTGGCGGCGGCGATCTCTTCGACATGGGCGATGCCGGCGGCGGTTTCGATGATCACTTCCAGCGTGATCGGTTTGGTGCGGCCCTTTGCGGCCTCGATCCCGGTCACCAGCGCATCGACCGCATAGATGTCGGCGGCGTTGCCGACCTTGGGGATCATGATCTGGTCGATCCGGTCGCCGGCCTGTTCCAGCACATCCACCACGTCGCGGTACCAGAAGGGAGTGTCGAGCCCGTTGATGCGCACCGAGAGGGTCTTGGTACCCCAGTCGATGTCGTCGATCGCCTCGATGATGTTCTTGCGCGCCTGCGGCTTGTCATCGGGGGCGACGCTGTCTTCAAGATCAAGGTTGATCACGTCCGCCGCGCTTGCGGCCATCTTTTCGAAGATCGCGGGGCGCGAGCCAGGGCCGAAAAGCTGGCAGCGATTGGGACGCACAGGCGGGCTGGGTTGAACGCGGAAAGACATCTGGTTGGCCTCGGCAACGAAATTACGGTTTTGGTCTGCTTTGAGTTATTAAATTGCGCAATATGCTGCAAGTGCAAATTCGCAGGCGCAGCATCGGCGTGGTGCATCGCGGCGTGCCTTGATGCGGCGCGGCCTGGAGGTTTGCGTCTTCAGGCGGCATTCTGGCGCAAAAATTCTGCGCACTCGGTCGATATTCTAGAAGAATATTGCAAATCCAGCCAATTTGGCGCCCGAATTTGCGATCCATGTCTGTGGGGTTTGTCGCATTCAAGGCCAAATGCGAAACGGGGGGCTGCGATGATACAGACACCATATCTTTTGTTTCTTGGCGATGCGCCGGATCAGCTTGCTGCGAAGGTCGCGCAGGGGATCCGCGACTGGCGGCCCGAAAACGCCGTCGGCCAGCTTCGGCTCGACGGCTGCGGCGCCGATGTGGGGCTTGCGGACATGTCGCTGGAAGAGGGCCTGGCCGCGGGCGCGAGGACGCTGGTGATCGGGGTGGCCAACCGGGGTGGCGTGATCTCGGCGGCCTGGAAGGCGGTGCTGATCGAGGCGCTGGAGAAGGGCTTCGATCTGGCCAGCGGGCTGCACAATCTGCTGCGAAACGAAGACGATTTGATGAGCGCTGCGAATATCTACGGCGGCACGCTGCACGATGTGCGGGTCCCATCGACCGCCTTTCCGATTGCAAATGGTGTCAAGCGCAGCGGCAAGCGCTGTCTTGCGGTGGGCACCGATTGCTCGGCTGGCAAGATGTACACGGGCCTGGCGATGGATGCCGAGATGCGCGAGCGCGGGATCAAGGCCACTTTCCGCCCTACCGGGCAGACCGGGATCCTGATCACCGGGCATGGTGTACCGCTTGACGCCGTGGTGGCCGATTTCATGGCCGGCGCGGTCGAGGCGCTGACCCCGGACAACGATCCCGATCACTGGGATCTGATCGAAGGGCAGGGGAGCCTTTTTCACGTGTCCTTTTCAGGAGTGACGATGGCGCTGATCCACGGCGGCCAGCCTGATGCCCTGATCCTGAGCCACGAGCCGACACGCACCCACATGCGCGGGCTGCCCGACTACGGGGTTCCGAGCTTGGAGGCACTGCGCGACATGGTGCTGCCGATCGCCCGGATCGCCAACCCGGCGGCCGAGATCGTGGGGATCTCGGTCAACACCCAGAAGCTTGGCGAAGACGCGGCGATGGATTACCTGCAAAAGACGGAGGCGCGGATGGGTTTGCCGACCGTCGATCCTTTCCGGCAGGGCGCGGGTCGGCTGGTCGACGCGCTGGCAGGCATCTGAGACGCGCCCGGTCCGATTTTTAGGGAGCCTCCGGCGGAGGTATTTCCGGCCAGATGAAGGAGGCTGTCTTGAAACTCAGGGTCACGCGGGATCGGTTCCGGCTTCGCGAGGTCTTCACGATCTCGCGCGGCTCGCGAACCGAGGCGCAGGTGCTGACCGTGCGGGCGACGCAAGGCGGCGCGTCGGGCTGGGGCGAGTGCGTGCCCTATGCGCGCTATGGCGAGACGCCGCAGAGTGTCGAGGCGCAGATTGCCGCCCTGCCAGGGCATGTGCGCCGCGCCGATTTGCCCGCGGTGCTGCCGGCGGGCGCTGCCCGAAACGCGGTGGATTGCGCGCTATGGGACCTGGAAGCCAAGCTTGCCGGTCGGCGCGTGTGGGAGCTTGCCGGCCTTCCGGCGCCAGCCCCCCAGGTGACGACCTATACCCTTTCACTGGATGCACCTGAGCGCATGGAGGCCGCGGCTGCACGCCATGCCTTTCGCCCGCTATTGAAGATCAAGCTGGGTACACCGGACGACATGGCGCGGCTGGAGGCCGTGCGGCGGGGCGCCCCGGATGCGAGGATCATCGTCGATGCCAACGAGGGCTGGAGCGCCGAGGTTTATTCGGAGCTAGCGCCGCATCTTGCGCGGCTGGGCGTGGCGCTTGTCGAGCAGCCGCTGCCGGCGGATGCGGACGATTTGCTTTTGGAGATCGAGCGGCCGGTACCGGTATGCGCCGATGAGGCATGCCATGACCGTGCCTCGTTGGCCGGACTGCGCGGCAAGTACGACATGGTGAATATCAAGCTGGACAAGACCGGCGGATTGACCGAGGCGCTGGCGCTGCGGGATGCGGCGCGTGCCGAAGGCTACGGGGTGATGGTCGGATGCATGGTGGGCTCGTCGCTGGCGATGGCGCCGGCGGTACTGGTTGCGCAAGGCGCCGCCGTTACGGACCTTGACGGCCCGCTGCTTCTGGCCGAAGACCGGCCGGTACCTTTGATATTTGACGCGGCCGGGGTGCATCCGCCCCGGCCCGAACTGTGGGGATAGGAGAGCGCACATGGACCGGATCGTATATGTCAACGGCGACTACGTGCCTGAAAGCGAGGCGCGGGTTTCGGTGTTCGACCGGGGATTTCTCTTTGCCGATGCGGTCTACGAGGTGACCAGCGTTCTGGACGGCAAGCTGATCGATTTTGCCGGTCACGCCCGGCGGTTGCAGCGATCGCTGGGCGAGCTTGAGATGCCGGCGCCGGTGGACGAGGAGACGCTTTTGCAGATCCACCGCGAACTGGTGGTGCGCAACGGGATCGAGGACGGGCTGATCTATCTGCAGGTGACCCGCGGAGCCGCGGACCGGGATTTCGCCTACCCCGAGGATGCCACCCCGACACTGGTGCTTTTCACCCAGGCAAAACCGGGGATGGCCGATAGTCCGGCGTCCCGAAAGGGCGCGCGGGTGATTTCGATCCCCGATATCCGCTGGGGCCGGCGCGACATCAAGACGGTGCAACTGCTTTATCCCTCGATGGGCAAGATGATGGCCAAGAAGGCCGGATGCGACGATGCCTGGATGGTCGAGGACGGCGCGGTGACCGAGGGCACCTCGAACAACGCTTATATCGTGAAGGGTCGCAAGATCTTCACGCGGAACCTGTCGCACGATATTCTGCACGGGATCACGCGTGCCGCGGTTCTGCGCCTGGCCAGGGAAGCGCAGATGGAAGTGGAAGAGCGCACCTTTACCATCGATGAGGCGAAAGCGGCCGATGAGGCGTTCACCACCTCGGCCTCGGCCTTCGTGATGCCGGTGGTGGAGATCGACGGCGTGCAGCTTGGCGATGGCACGCCCGGGCCGATCGCCCGGCGCTTGCGCGAGGTTTATCTGGACGAGAGCCGCAAAACGGCGATCTGACACGATCCAATCTGGTAAAATTTGAACGGAGTTTGACGATTTGCCTGCTTTGGCCGTGGGCATTCTTCAGGGTCCGGAAAGCCCTGCGGGCTAGGGTCGCGTTGATTGACTTTCGGTGGCGCCCTGCAGAATGAAGCTTGACCAGATAATCGCCGACTTCCCGGCCGTGTCCTCGGATGCGATTGCGGTGGGCTATCGTGGCCCCGGCGATCCCACGGGCACGATGATTTATGTCAACGATGCCTATACCAGGATCTTCGGCTTTCAGCGCGAAGCGATCCTTGGCGGTCCGGTTGAGATCACCAACGATCCTGACTACTGGGACGACTTTCTTGCGGAAGTGGTTCCGAAATTTGCCGCCGGCGAGAGAAATTTCACCATCGAGACAGGATGCATCCGGGCTGATGGCAGCAAACTTTGGGCCAGCTTGTCATTCTTCGTGGTGCCCGATCCCGAAACCGGGGGGCGGTACACAACTGCGGTCTACAGGGATATCAGCGATCTCAGGCGGCGCGAGTTGTCGGCCGAAGATGCTCTGCAAGAGCGTGAGCGGCTTTATTCCCGGCTGGAAGGCAGCCAGTCGCGCCTGATCGCTGCAATCAACACGATCCCCGATCCCTTCGCGATCTTCAACAAAAATGGAATGATCCGCACGTGGAACGCGGCCTATTCCAAGCTGATGTGCGACGATGCTGACGCAATCTACGACGGCATGGCGCACGAAGAAATCATGCAGGTTGCCATCGAGCTGGGCCGTATCCCGGAGGACAGCGCAGCGGCGTATAAATGGTTTTTCGACGCACCGCCGGACGAGCCGGGGCCGCGCGAGCCGATGAAACAGGAGGCGATCGCCGGACGCCGCTACCAGGTCTACCGGTCATCGGCGCCCAATGGGGATGTGGTGATCCTGCGTGTCGACGTGACCGAGCTTAGCAGCCGCGAGGAAGAGGTGAAGCGGTATGCCGAACGGCTGGAACGGGTGAATGCAGATATCGAGTACAAGGCCACGCATGACGAGCTGACCGGGCTCGGCAATCGCCGCTATCTGGAACTTGCGCTGGACGCAGCCCGTGAGGCACGCGCGCAAAAAGGCTGTGAGATTGCGGTCCTGAACATCGATCTCGACCGGTTCAAGCAGATCAACGACACGATGGGTCACAAGGCGGGCGACCATGTGCTTGAGGTCGTCGCAGAGCGCCTGCGGTCGATCTTTCGCAAGGACGACGCCATCGCACGGATCGGCGGGG
This sequence comes from Paracoccaceae bacterium, assembly GCA_013003075.1. Taxonomy (GTDB): domain Bacteria; phylum Pseudomonadota; class Alphaproteobacteria; order Rhodobacterales; family Rhodobacteraceae; genus JABDLJ01. The sequence goes on along the minus strand of JABDLJ010000031.1, from coordinate 29,138 downwards.
ACGAGTTCTTGGCCGTCGTTTTGTCCAATACCGGCAGCGTGCTGCCCGAAGCCATCGCCCAACGCGTCGTCACGTCACTGGGGCGACCGGTGATGTTCGAAGGCAGGCCCTGCCGGTTCGGCGCCAGCGTCGGTATCGCCAGCACGCCTTTGGCGGACGAGGCAGAGCTTTTGGTGAATTCCGATGTCGCTCTTTTCGAGGCGAAGAATAGGGGCCGCGCGCGCATCGCGACATTCAGCGCCGCCATGCTGCACCGGATGCAGGAAAACAAACGCCTTGCAGATGATATCCTACGGGCGCTGGATGCGAACGAGTTCGTTCCGGTCTACCAGCCGCAGGTCGCAGCAAAGGATCGCGCGCTTGTGGGGTTTGAGACGCTGGCCCGCTGGCAGCACCCCGAACGCGGCCTTCTAGGCCCGCATGTCTTTTTGGGCGTGGCGGATGATCTGGGCGTCGTCGGAGAGATCGACCGCATCATCTTCGAAAAAGCCCTGAGCGAGTGCAACGAAGCGTTCGGCGGGCTGGAGCGGCCGCCCAAGCTGTCCTTCAATGTCAGCTCGCCCCGGATCATGGACGATACCATCCTGCAAGTCTCTGACTGGCTGAAAACCTATCCCGGCGAGGTGGCCTTCGAGCTATTGGAATCAATCTTTTTCGAAGAAGAGGCCGAGGAATTCTGGTACCGCCTGGATGCCCTTCGCGAACTTGGGATTGGCTTTGAGATGGACGATTTCGGAAGCGGGCGAGCCTCGCTGATCGCGCTCATGCAAATCGGGCCGACCCGGCTGAAGATCGACGGCCGGCTCATTGCACCGATCCCGCAAAGCAAGGAATCCCGTGATCTGGTGCAAGCGATAGTCGAGATCGGCCGCTCGCTTAACACAGGGATCACGGCGGAAGGCGTCGAAACCGAAGAGCAGGCCGACCTGCTGACCAGGATGGGGTGCGACACGCTACAGGGCTACTTCTTCGGCAAGCCGCAGCCGCTATCGGGAAATGCGCACCTGCTTCCGCGCGGAACCCGCCTGGGCGCGCGCAGATCGGGCACCTAGCGCAGCAGGTAGGCACAACGCGGCGGGCCCGCCCCTGTCAGTGCGCTTTCGGTGCGGCCTCGAACGCGGCTTTTTGCTCGGCCGTCGCTTCGGTCTGATATTTGTCGCGCCATTCGGTGTAGGGCATTTTGTAGACCGCCTCGCGGCCTTCGTCCTTTGTCATCTCGATCCCGCGCGCGGCGGCGGCCTCCTGGTACCAGCGGCTCAGGCAGTTCCGGCAAAAGCCGGTCAGGGTCATCATGTCGATATTCTGTACGTCCGTGCGTTCTGCAAGGTGGTCGCGCATGCGGCGAAACGCGGCGGCCTCAAGTTCAGTACGGGTTTGGTCATCCATTGGTCAGACTCCATTCAGGTTGGTCTAAAGGTTCGCAGCGGCGCGGGCCTCGATCAGGAACGGGGCAAGCCGCTTGGCCCAGGCCTCTTGCTGCGCTTCGGTTTCAATCAGGTCATGGCGCAGCTCTATCAATATGTTGGCGCGGCCGGTCAGAAGCCCGTGCCGATGAACCGAATCTCCGGGCAGGTGTCCGGCATAGGGCTGGTTGCGCCCGATACAGAGGTCGGGCTCATTTTCGAGCCGCTCCAGAAGCGGCAGCGCCAGTCGCTCGTCTTGCCCGAAAAGCAGGCCGACATGCCAAGGGCGCAAGCGCCGCCCGGCCAGTTGGGGTGTGTAGCTGTGCACCGCCACAATGATGGTGTCGTCCTGGCGCGCGGCAAGCTCGGCATAGGCGTCGTGATAGGGGCGGTAATAGCTGTTCAGCCGGCGTTCGCGTTCGGCCGGGCTGATATGCCGGTTCTCGGGAACGATCGTCTGGTCGTAGACCTTCATGATAAGGGTCGGATCGTCCTCGCCGCGGTTGGGATCGATCACCAGACGCGAGAACCGCGACAAGATCGCCGGCGCAGACAAGAGCTGGCCAAGCTGGCGCGATACGCCCTCGGCCCCGATGTCGTAGGCGATGTGCCTCTGCATCTGCTCGTCAGACAGCCCCAGAGAGCCGCCGCAAATCTCGTAAGGAACCCGATTGGTGGCGTGATCGCAGGCAACCAGCCAGTTTTCAGGTCGATCCCGCCCCAGAATTTCAAACGCTTCGATTGTCATGAAACCTTCACTTTTTCTGCGATCCTGATCTATGGCACTCGATCGCAAAGCGCCAGTTGTCATACGCTAACTTTTGGGTCATAACGCGCTCGGCCCATCGAAAAAATGACCAGAAAGTAGGGGACGAGGCATATGAGACGCCTTCGGAACGTCAAGATCGTTGCAACGCTTGGGCCGGCATCCAGCGACCACAAGACCATCCGCGCCTTGTTCGATGCCGGTGCGGACGTGTTTCGCCTGAACATGAGCCACGGCTCGCATGAAGAAATTGCCAAGCGCCACAAGATAATCCGGACTGTCGAGGCCGAGACCGGACGGCCGATCGGCATTCTGGCCGACCTTCAGGGCCCCAAGCTGCGGGTTGGTGTCTTTGCCAAAGGGGCCGAAGACCTGGAGGCGGGGCAGACATTCCGTCTTGATCTCGATGATGCCGAGGGCGATGCAAGCCGTGTTCAACTACCGCATCCCGAGATTTTCGCCGCGCTCGAGCCCGGCTCGCATCTGTTGGTGAACGACGGCAAGATCCGGCTGGTGGTCGATCGGTGCGACACCAGCCATGCAAGCTGCACCGTCCAAGTCGGTGGGACGATCTCGAACCGCAAGGGGGTGAACGTTCCTGACGTGGTTCTGCCGCTTGCCGCCTTGTCGGAAAAGGACCGAAGCGATCTGGAATACGTGTGCGAGCTGGGCGTTGACTGGCTGGCGTTGTCGTTTGTCCAGCGGCCCAAGGATGTCTGGGAGGCGCGCGAGCTGGCCAATGGCCGCGCCGCCATCATGTCGAAGATCGAAAAGCCGGCCGCGGTGAAGGAATTCGATGAAATCCTGAAAGTGTCCGACGGCATCATGGTGGCGCGCGGCGATCTTGGGGTCGAACTTCCGGTGCAGAACGTACCGCCGATCCAGAAGCGCCTGGTGCGCAAGGCCCGGACGGCCGCCAAGCCGGTCATCGTGGCGACCCAGATGATGGAATCGATGATCGAAAGCCCGATCCCGACCCGCGCAGAGGTCTCCGATGTGGCTGCCGCCATCTACGAAGGCGCAGATGCCGTGATGCTGTCTGCCGAATCGGCGGCCGGCGACTATCCTGTAGAGGCAGTCGCCACGATGAACGCGGTCGCGATCGAGGTCGAAAGCGACCCAACCTACCGCGAAGTGATCGATGCCAGCCGGGGCGGGCCCAAGGATACCGTGGCGGACGGGATCGTGTCGGCCGCGCGTGAGATCGCAGAGACGACGGATATCAAGGCGATCTGCTGCTTTTCCCAGTCGGGTACCACGGCGCGTCTCGTGGCGCGCGAACGCCCCCGCGTTCCGATCATCGCGATGACCCATGGCGACCCGGCGGCCCGGAGGCTTGCACTGATCTGGGGTCTGCATTGCGTGATCACTGGCGAGCTGGAGCGCTTCAAGCAGGCGGTTGTGAACGCCGCACGGGCCGCGCTGGCGGATGGCTTTGCCGAAGAAACCGACCACATCGTCGTGACTGCGGGCGTGCCGTTCAACGTACCGGGATCCACCAATATCCTCAGAGTTGCGCCTTGCGCAGAAAGGTTGATTTTCAGCACCGAAGGGGACTAACTGTTCCCTGTATTTCACAAGAGCTCTTCGGTCATGAACCCAGACGTCTTGATGGTTTTCGGCTTTCTGATCGCGCTGTGCGCGATCCCGGCGGTGATCAGCTATTTCTCGACCAGCGGACGGACGCTTCGATCGGCAACGGTTCTTGTGCTTGTCGGCGGCGGCATGATGGTCGCCGCGCTGATCCTGAACCCCAGCGGTTATACGGTGGACGAGTTGCCGGGACTGATCCTGGAAGTCTTCGGCGACCTGCTGGGCTGAGATAAATCCACTTGCACAGAACGTGATGCGCTTCTATACGAGCGCTTCTAGATCCGCGCGGCCGGCCTAAGTGGCATGCCGAGTCGCGCGCTCACCGACCAGACAGATGGAGACGGAAATGCCCAAGATGAAGACCAAATCGAGCGCCAAGAAGCGCTTCAAGGTGACTGCGACCGGCAAGGTCATGTCAGCTCAGGCCGGCAAGCGGCACGGGATGATCAAGCGGACCAAGAAATTCATCCGCGACGCACGCGGCACGACGACCCTGTCGGCCCCCGATGCGAAGATTGTCAAATCCTACATGCCCTACGACCGCTAAGGAGAGCTGAGATATGTCGAGAGTTACCAGCGGAAAAGTCACGCACGCGCGTCACAAGAAAGTCATCAAGGCGGCGAAGGGCTATTATGGCCGTCGCAAGAACGCCTTCAAAACCGCAACGCAGGCCGTCGACAAGGCCAACCAGTACGCCACGCGCGACCGCAAGAACCGCAAGCGCAATTTCCGCGCACTGTGGATCCAGCGGATCAACGCCGCCGTGCGCAACCATGACGAGGCTTTGACCTACAGCCGTTTCATCAACGGCTTGTCGCTGGCCGGGATCGAGGTGGACCGCAAGGTTCTGGCCGATCTCGCCGTGAACGAGCCCGAGGCGTTTACGGCCATCGTCGATAAGGCGAAGGCCGCGCTCGCGTAAATCACCCGTAAGGGTCAGTTTTCTGGAAGCCGCGGACCTTGACGGGTCTTGCGGCTTCTTGTGTTTCAGGGCCCCGCCGCGGTAGCAGGACGGGGGCAAACTCTAGGGGGTCCGAATGGACGAACTGAGACAAAAATATCTGGGCGCCATTTCCGAGGTGGCCGACGAGGCCGCGCTGGAGTATCTGCGCGTACAGGCGGTCGGCAAGAAGGGCGAGATCAGCCTGAAAATGCGCGAACTGGGCAAGATGACCCCCGAAGAGCGTCAGGTGGCGGGCCCCGCGCTTAACGCGCTCAAGGACGAGATCAATTCGGCGCTTGCCGCGAAGAAGGCCGCGCTTGCCGATGCTGCGCTGGATGCGCGGCTGCGGACCGAGTGGCTGGATGTGACGCTGCCAGGGCGCGCCCGCCCCCAGGGCACGATCCACCCCATCAGCCAGGTGATGGAAGAGGTCACCGCGATCTTCGCCGATATGGGTTTTTCGGTGGCCGAGGGGCCGCAAATCGACAGCGACTGGTACAATTTCGACGCGCTGAACATCCCCGAGCATCACCCCGCACGCGGCGAGATGGACACGTTCTACATGCACCGCGACGAAAGCGACAACCGGCCGCCCCACGTGCTGCGCACGCATACCTCGCCGGTGCAGATCCGGACTATGGAGGTGCAGGGCGCACCCTTGCGGGTGATCGCGCCGGGACGGGTCTACCGCGCCGATTATGACCAGACGCATACGCCGATGTTCAACCAGGTCGAGGGGCTTGCGATTGATACCGATATCTCGATGGCGAACCTCAAATGGGTGCTCGAGGAATTCGTGCGCGCCTATTTCGAGGTCGACACTGTCGAGCTGCGCTTCCGGGCCTCGCACTTTCCCTTCACAGAGCCGTCGGCCGAGGTCGATCTGCGCTGCTCTTGGGAGGGTGGCCAGCTGAAGGTGGGCGAGGGCGATGACTGGATGGAGATCCTGGGCTCTGGCATGGTGCATCCCAAGGTACTGGAGGCCGGCAAGATCGACCCTGCGAAATACCAGGGCTTTGCCTTCGGCATGGGCATCGACCGGATCGCGATGCTGAAATACGGCATCCCCGACCTGCGCGCCTTCTTCGACAGCGATCTGCGCTGGCTGCGGCATTACGGCTTTTCGGCGCTCGATGTGCCGACGCTGCATCAGGGCCTGTCGCGATGAGCGAGGCCGAGTACGAAGACCTGCAAGACACCTATCCAGGCGCCGGCACGTTCCGGTTCGGCGACAGCAAGGCGCTGTCGGACGAGCTGATCGCGCTGGTGCGGGCGGGCAAGAAAGTGGCGACCTGCGGCGCGCTGCGCGATTTCGAGGATGAGCCGGAGGCGATGCCCGTGGTTGGCCGCTGCGACATTGCGACCGAGTGGGACGGAACCCCTGCCGTGGTGATCCGCACGCTGAAGGTGGACACGCTGCGGTTTTGCGACGTCACCGAAGAGATGGCGCTGGCTGAGGGTGAGAATGAGACCCTTGAGGGCTGGCAGGACGGGCACAAGCGGTATTTCGAGCGCAACGGCGGCTTTGATCCCGAGATGATGCTGGTCTTTGAGCATTTCGAGGTGGTCGAGGATCTGAATGGGCGGGCCATTTGATGCGGTTTGCTGCCCACTCCTTCCAGCGTTTGAGCTTGCGCGGCGTCTCGCCCAGCCGTTCGGCCGGGCAGCGCCCGATCCGCCCAAACGGGGCGGGCGCTTTGCGTCCACCCCTCGGGTCAGGCGATGGCCTTTGCTCATTGAATAGCGCGGTCAGCGCGTCTGCCACGTTACCCGATTTGGAGACGGACTTATGAAATTCACTCTGTCCTGGTTGAAACATCACCTTGAGACCACCGCGAGCGTGGACGAGATCGCCGAGACGCTCACCGATCTGGGGCTCGAGGTCGAAGGGATCGAGAACCCGGCCGCGCGGCTGGCGGATTTCACTATCGGCAAAGTGCTGAAGGCTGAAAAGCATCCCGACGCCGACAAGCTGCGCGTCTGCGAGGTCGAGACCGATCAGGGCACCCGCCAGATCATCTGCGGCGCGCCCAATGCGCGCGCGGGCATTACCGTCGTCGTGGCGCATCCCGGCACCTATATCCCCGGCATCGACACCACTATTCAGGTCGGCAAGATCCGCGGCGTCGAAAGCCAGGGGATGATGTGCTCTGAACGCGAGATGGAGCTGTCGGACGAGCATGAGGGCATTATCGAATTGCCCTCGGGCAAGGTTGGCGCGCGTTTCATCGACTGGCTGGCCGAGAACGATCCGGCCAAGACCGATCCGGTGATCGAGATCGCGATCACGCCGAACCGCCCCGACGCGCTGGGCGTTCAGGGCATCGCCCGCGATCTGGCGGCGCGGGGGCTTGGCACGCTGAAAGCGACCGAGACCGACCCTGTTCCCGGCACCTTCCCCAGCCCGATCGGTGTGTCGATCGACGCCGATACACTGGACGGTTGCCCGCTGTTCGTCGGGCGCGTGATCCGGGGCGTGAAGAACGGCCCCTCGCCAGAGTGGCTGCGGGATCTTCTGAAGGCCATCGGCCTGCGCCCGATCTCGGCGCTTGTCGATATCACCAACTTCTTCACCTACGACCGCAATCGCCCGCTGCACGTCTTTGACGCAGACAAGGTAGAGGGCGATCTGCGGGTGCATCTGGCCAAGGGCGGCGAGCAGCTTCTGGCGCTTGATGAGAAGACCTACACGCTGGAGCCGGGCATGATGGTGATCTCGGACGACCGCGCGCCGGAAAGCCTTGCCGGCATCATGGGCGGCGAGGAAAGCGGCGTGACCGCGGACACGGTGAACGTGTTCGTCGAGAGCGCTTATTGGAAACCGATCACGATTGCCCTGACCGCGCGCAAGCTGAAGATCAACTCGGATGCCAAATACCGGTTCGAGCGCGGCGTCGATCCGGCCTTCACCCCGGTGGGGCTAGAGCACGCAACCCGCATGATTATCGAACTGTGCGGCGGTGAGCCGTCCGAGGTCGTGACTGCTGGCGCGGTGCCCGGCGACACGCGCGCATTCCGGCTGGATACCGATCACGTGCAGTCGCTGGTGGGGATGAGTATCCCCGCCGATCGGCAGCGCCAGACGCTGAGCGATCTCGGCTTCACGATGAAGGGCGACATGGCGCATCCGCCAAGCTGGCGGCCCGATATCCAGGGCCCGGCCGATCTGGTGGAAGAGGTGGCGCGGATCGCCTCCTTGACCAAGCTGGAGGCCAAGCCGATGCGCCGCACCCAGGTTGGCGTGCCAAAGCCGATCCTGACGCCGATGCAGAAGCGCGAACAGATCGCCAAGCGGACGGCGGCGGCGCTGGGCTACAACGAATGCGTCACCTACAGTTTCATCGACGAGGCGGCGGCCAGGCTGTTCTCGGGCGGCACCGACGCCACCCGGTTGGAGAACCCGATCTCGTCAGAGATGAGCCACATGCGCCCGGCGCTTCTTCCGGGGCTCTTGCAGGCGGCCGCTCGCAATCAGGCGCGGGGCTTTGCCGACATGGCGCTGTTCGAAGTGGGCGCGGTCTTTCATGGCGGTGAGCCCGAAGAGCAGCACACGCTCGTGTCGGGCCTTCTGGTCGGGCGCACGGGGCCAAAGGACGTGCATGGCGCTTCGCGGTCCGTGGATGTCTTTGACGTCAAGGCCGACGCCGAGGCGATCCTTGCCGCCATCGGCGCGCCCGCCAAGGCGCAGATCCTGCGCGGCACCAGCGAGTGGTGGCACCCCGAGCGGCACGGAATGATCTGTCTTGGGCCGAAAAAGGTATTGGCCGTCTTCGGCGAGATCCATCCCAGGGTTCTTTCGGCGATGGACGTGAAAGGACCGGCCATGGGCTTTACCATCTGGCCGGAGGAGGTGCCGCAGCGCAGATCAAGCTCTGCGACGCGCGATGCGCTGGCGCTCAATGATCTGCAGGCGGTCGAGCGGGACTTCGCCTTCGTGGTGGACGCCGATGTCGAGGCGCTCGCGCTGGTCAATGCAGCGGCCGGCGCTGACAAGACGCTGATCGACGGGGTGCGCCTTTTCGACGAGTTCATTGGCGGATCGCTTGGCGAAGGCAAGAAATCGCTGGCCATCACGGTCCGGTTGCAGCCCACCGACAGCACGCTCACCGACAAGGACATCGAGGCGGTTTCCGCCAAGATCGTCGACAAGGTCGGCAAGGCGACAGGCGGCGTGCTGCGCGGCTGAGGCGGCGATACCGCCGCCCCGGACAGGAATGGCAGTGGCGGTTTGTCTGGCGCCGCCGACGCTCTAGGTCTTTGATGTCACACAAGGAGAACGCGCCAATGACCCTCAACGTTTATCTTTCTGGTGAAATCCACACCGACTGGCGAGAGCAGATCATTGACGGATCGAAGGGGCTTGGCGTGGCCTTCAATTCGCCGGTGACCGATCACGAAGCCTCGGACGATTGCGGTGTTGCCATCCTTGGCGAAGAGCCGAACAAGTACTGGCACGACCACAAGGGCGCGATGGTCAACGCGATCCGCACGCGCAAGGGAATTGCCGATGCAGATGTCGTGGTGGTGCGCTTTGGCGAGAAGTACAAGCAGTGGAACGCGGCTTTCGATGCCGGCTATGCAAGCGCGCTTGGCAAGTCGCTGATCGTCCTGCACGGGCCCGAGCATCAGCATCCCCTCAAAGAGGTCGACGCCGCAGCGCTGGCCGTGGCCGAAGAGCCGAGGCAGGTGGTCGAAATTCTGCGTTACGTGCTGACGGGCAAGCTGCCGGGCTGACGCGCCCGCTGCTATGCCTGCACCAGATCGTAGTGCTTGATGGTGCGGCTGGCGACAAGTTTTGCCTCGGCCGGATCGATATGCGGGTTGGCGTAGTCCTCGCCGACGAAGGCTATCAGCGCATCGAGGTCGCGCCAGATCATCACGAAACTGAACTCGCCTGGGCTTTCGGGCCGCGCGGCCCCGGGGAACACCGACACGATCCCGTCGGTGGACTGCATGAGCGGAATGGCCGTTTCGTGAAAGAAGGTACTGAACTCCTGCTCTTTACCGGGGCGGACGGAAACCTGGAAAATACGCATGATCATGGGCAAACCTCCATTGCCGAGCGCGCCTGGCACCGGAGTGCGCGCAACCCCAGCATAGCAGAATGCAGGCGCGGCCCGTTTGCCGGTCCGTAACGCCGCGTCGGGGGTGACAAGTCCGCGCGCATTCGGCAAGGGTTCTGCAAAGTTGCAAGGATCTGTGCCCCATGACCCAATACCCGCACCTTCTGGCCCCGCTCGATCTGGGGTTCACGACGCTGAAGAACCGCGTGCTGATGGGGTCGATGCATACCGGGCTGGAAGAAACCAAGGATTGGAACCGGGTCGCTGAGTTCTATGCCGAGCGGGCACGCGGCGATGTGGCGCTGATGGTCACGGGCGGCATGGCGCCCAACCCCGAGGGCGGGGTGTTTCCGGGGGCGGCAGGGCTCTATTCGCCGGAAGACATCGCCAATCACCGGGTCGTGACGGACAGGGTTCATGGCGCCGGCGGCAAGATCGCGATGCAGATCCTGCATGCCGGCCGCTATGCCTATTCGCCGGATTGCGTGGCGCCGAGCGCGATCAAGTCGCCGATCTCTCCGTTCCCGCCGAAAGAGCTGGACGAGGATGGGATCGAAAAGCAGATCGCCGATATCGTGACCGCCGCGGCGCGGGCGCGCGAGGCAGGCTATGACGGGGTCGAGGTGATGGGGTCGGAGGGATACTTCATCAACCAGTTCCTCGTCACCCATACAAACAAGCGGACCGACCGCTGGGGCGGCGCTTACGACAACCGGATGCGCCTGCCGGTCGAGGTTGTGCGCCGGGTGCGTGCGGCCGTTGGCGATGACTTCATCGTGATCTACCGGCTGTCGATGATCGATCTGGTGCCGAACGGTTCCACCTGGGACGAAGTGGTGACGCTGGCCCGCGCGATCGAGGCTGCGGGCGCTACGATCATCAACACCGGGATCGGCTGGCACGAGGCACGGATCCCGACGATTGCGACCTCGGTGCCGCGCCGGGCATTTTCCTGGGTTACCAAAAAGCTGATGGGCCAGGTCGGCATCCCGGTGATCACCTCCAACCGGATCAACACACCCCAGGTGGCCGAAGCGGTATTAGCAGATGGCTGCGCCGACATGGTCTCGATGGCGCGTCCGTTCCTGGCCGATGCGGATTTCGTCGCCAAGGCGCGCGCGGGCAAGGCCGAGCAGATCGCGCCGTGCATTGCCTGCAACCAGGCCTGCCTCGATCATACCTTCAGCGGCAAGATTTCCAGCTGTCTGGTGAACCCGCGCGCCTGCTTTGAGACCGAGATCGTGATCACGCCGGCCGAAACGCGCAAGTCGATCGCTGTGGTGGGCGCGGGTCCGGCGGGCTTGTCGGCCGCATTGACGGCGGCGGGGCGCGGCCATGCGGTGACGCTTTTTGACAAGGCAGAGATGCTAGGCGGGCAACTCAACATGGCGCGGGTCATTCCCGGCAAGGAAGAATTCCACGGGCTGGTACAGTACTTCGAAACCATGGTGGCGCAAAGCGGCATCACGGTCGCGCTGGGCCAAGCGGTGACGGCCGACAAGCTGGCGGATTTCGACGAGGTCATCATCGCCACAGGCGTCATGCCGCGCGATCCGCAGATCCCCGGGCAGGAGGGTCCGAACGTTCTGAGCTATATCGACGTGCTGCGCGGCGGCGTTCCTGTCGGCAAGACCGTTGCGATCATTGGCGCCGGCGGCATCGGCTTTGATGTCGCCGAGTTCCTGGCGCACGAGGGCGAGAGCCCGACCGAGGACCTGGAGCTTTGGAAGCGCGAGTGGGGCGTCAGCGACCCTGAGGCTGACCGTGGCGGCATCAGCCCGCAGGGCCCCAGGCCCGAGCCGCCGGCACGGCAAATCACCTTGCTGCAACGCAAGGCGCAAAAGCTGGGCCGCGGGCTTGGCAAGACCACCGGCTGGATCCATCGCGCCGCGCTGCAGATGAAAAATGTCGAGATGATCGGCGGCGTCAACTACGAGAAGATCGATGCAAACGGCCTTCATGTCAGTTTCGGCGAAGCACGGGAAAACCCTCGGCTGATTGAGGCACAAAGCGTCATTTTGTGCGCGGGCCAGGTCTCTGACAGGTCACTGGCGGATGAAATGGCCGAAAAAGGAAGAATTGTGCATGTCATCGGTGGCGCCGATGTGGCGACCGAGCTTGATGCCAAGCGGGCCATCGATCAGGGGACGAGACTGGCTGCAAGTATCTGATATCGCGAAATTATAACTACAGATATCACAAGCTCCGGGCTGTGTGCGCCGTAAGGGTGGGCCAGTCCGCATGTTTCCGCGCATCATACGATCCTGAAGAAACCTAACTATTGTCGGCCTCAGTCCGCATTGTCGCCCGAATTGGCAATGAAAAGGAAAACCGCTGGAGGGTAACGGTAAAAGAAGGTTATTAAATGGACCGTTTGACCGAGATGGAAGCCTTCGCAATGGTCGTGGACCAGGGGGGGTTCACGGATGCTGCCAAGAAAATGGGAATTTCAAAATCCGCTGTTTCCAAACATGTATCGTCTCTGGAGGCACGCTTGGGCGCGCGTCTTCTGAACAGGACGACCCGCCGGGTCAGCCCGACCGAGATCGGACTGGCTTATTATGACCGCGCGCGCCGCGTTCTGAACGACGCTGGCGAAGCCGACGCACTTGTGACCTCGATGCAATCTGCTCCATCGGGTCTTCTGCGCATTTCGGTCGCCACCGATTTCGGGGTCAATCACTTGTCGCCGGTGCTTGGGGACTTCCTGCAGGAGTTTCCGGACATCACCGTCAACATGGTGCTGAACAACCGCTATGTAGAGCTGATCTCGGAAGGCTTCGACATGGCGATCCGGATCGGCGAGCTGGAAGACTCGACGCTGCGGGCGCGCAAGCTGTGCGAGACCACCAAGCGCATGATCGCAGCGCCGTCCTATTTCGAGACCTATGGCCGGCCGACCAAGATCGATGATCTGAACGAGCACAAGCTTCTGCACTACTCGAACCAGTCGTCCGGCAATGTCTGGAAGCTGACCGCCCCCTCGGGCGAAAAGCGCCAGGTCCGCACCGCGGGCTGGCTTACGGTCAACGATGGTCAGTCCCTGCTGAACGCCGCGATCTCGGGTCTCGGCATCGCATATCTGCCCAGCTTCCTTTATGGCGAAGCGTTGGAGCAGGGCCTCGTTGAAGAGGCGATCCCCGATCTGCCGGTGGAAAGCCAGGGCATCTATGCGGTCTACCCGCCGGGACGGTTCACCCAGCCCAAGGTCCGCGCCTTCATCGACTTCCTGGTTCATGCGTTTGCCGAAAAGGGCCCCGACGCCTGGTAAGCTCCGGGGAACCTACTGATTGAAAACGCGCTCCCTCGTGGGGCGCTTTTTCGTTTTCAATCATGGATTTAGGATGAGGACGGTATTGGTGCTCAGCCGCCGCCGGGAAGCAGGATCAATGCCTCGACCCGGCGATTTGCCGCGCGGCCTTCGGGCGTCTGGTTACTGGCGCGCGGCGCAAGATAGCCGACCCCTTCGGCGCTGACCCGGCTTGCCGGGATCGCGTAGAAACCGATCAATTGTTCGGCTACGGCTTCGGCGCGGCGCCGTGACAAGGCGACGTTTGAGTCGAGGTCTCCCACGGCGTCGGTGTGGCCCACGAAAACCACGGTTGCCAGCGGGTTTTCGGCCAGAAAGGCGGCAAGTGTTTCCAGTGAGGGATAGTCCGGCCCGCCCAGCGTGGCGGACCCGGTTTCGAACGCGACATCTTCCAGGACCGTGGTACCTGTGGCTCCAGGGCCGGTTTCCGGAAGGGCAAGCTCCGGCGCGTCGGCGGTGGCCGCACTTGCCGCCGGAAGGGCCGCGGCGAAACCATTGCCATTGGAAGGACCAAGCCGCGAGATGTGGATGTTCGCAGCGCCATCGCTGCGGCTGACCACGACTGCGACATGTTCGATCTCATCGGGCGATCTGGCATAGAGGTAACGGAAATCGCCCAGATCGACGTGCATTTCAGGCTCTGGCAGAAGGCGTAAAGCGTAGCGGAAATCGAAGCCGCCACACTCTATATCGGCACATTCGAACGCAACGGCGAAGCCTTGATCCACCAGAGAAGCGCGGATCGGATCGAGGATCTGCATTGTCGTCAGCGCGGCATCTGCGGCAATCCAGGCCTGCCGTGTACCCGCGCCCTCAAGCGGCGCCGGCGCCGGCTGCACGGCGGTCACCGGGGCCAGTGGAAAGACGAAGGACGCAGCGGGATCGGCATCGCTTGCGGTCATCCTGGCTGTCTGCGGCAGCGGCAAGTCCAGCGAAATCGCCCAGGCAGGCAGGCCGGCGCACACCAGGATCCCGCAGGCAAGCTTGAATGCGGCCCGACCCCAAACGGGGCGGCTGCGGTCCGCGGCGCTCATCTGTTCTGGGTTCCGGGTTTCATACGATAGTGATAGCTGCCCGCTTGGACCATTCCAAGCGAGCGATAAAGCGCGTTGGCAGAAACGTTCGCTTCGGTGACAAGAAGCGACAGGTGGGTGCAGCCCGCATCGCGTGCCCAGACGGCCGCCCGCGCCAGCATGTTGCGCCCCGCGCCGCGCCGCCGGTGTTCGCAAAGCACCTCGATGGCGTGGATCATCGCGATCGGACCCGAGGCTGCAACGAAGGCCGCCCCGACCGGCCGGTCGCCAAGCCGTCCCAGGATCATGGTTTTGGGTCCGGGGGCGCGTTCCATTATCGCAACCCGTGCCGGGCCGATCCCGCCAGCCGCCCAGATCTCGCGCATGATCGGCAGCGGGGTATCGCCGCGAAGTGTCGTAAGCGGCGAGGGCGCTTTTGTGTCGAGTTCGGCCAGCGCGCAGAGATAAAGGATGGTCCGGTCCAGATGCAGGTAGCCTTGCGCGGCAAGCATGTCGTCGAGGCCTGGCTCTGTTCCATAAAGCTGAAATAGCGGCGTTTGCCCGAACCCGCGCATGGCGTCCTCGGCCGCTCGCACATCGGTCTGGGACACTTTGGTCGTTGTCGTCGCAGCCGAGACCCGTTTGCCGCCGCCGTCGCCGACCCGCAGCGTCCACGGATCCTGCTGGCTGATCCGGGCGGGCGGCCATGTCGTATCGATCACCGCCCGCAGCTGTGCCGGGCTGAGCGGTGTCACGCGGTATCGCCTTCGAAAAGGGCAGCCAGTTTGCCGCGTGCGGTCTCAAGCGCGGCTGCATCGGGACCGCGGATCACGACATTGGCGCCATAGGCGCCGTTCTGGATGAAAGGATAAGAGCCGAAGCTGAGATCTGGATATTCGGAGGCGAGCCTACCCAGGGGGCCGGCGATATCGCCCTCGCCGCGGGTGATGCGCAAGGTGACACTCTGGATCGGCGCGCCGCCGGTCAGTGTGGGCAGAAGGCTCTCAACCATCGCCTGGAAGATGCTCGGCACGCCGGCCATCACGTGGACGTTTTGCAGGCTGAAGCCCGGCGCGGCCGAGACGGGGTTGTCGATGAGCGTAGCGCCCTGGGGAATGCGGGCCATGCGCAACCGGGCGTCGTTCAGCTCGATGCCCTGCTTGTCGTAGTGAGCCTCAAGCACCGCGCGGGCATCATCGCGCACGTCGATGGGCGCGCCGAACGCCGCGGCCACGCAGTCGGCGGTGATATCGTCATGGGTCGGGCCGATACCGCCCGAGGTGAACACATGCTCATAGCCCGCCGAAAGCGCCTTCACCGCCGCGGTGATCGCATCGGCGTCATCCGATACGACCCGAACCTCTTTCAGGTCGATGCCGTGCTTTGTCAGCTCTTGCGCCAGGTGGTACATGTTGGCGTCCCGCGTGCGGCCCGACAAGATTTCGTCCCCGATGACCAGAAGGGCGGCGGTTGGGTTTGGCATCTTGGCGCTCCGGGTTGAGGTTGCTTTGCCTGCGGTATAGGTCGCGCGGCATGAAGTTTCCAACCCCTCTTGTGCAGGCGCGGCTGCTGCGGCGCTACAAACGCTTCCTAAGCGATATCGAGCTGCCGGATGGATCGGTTCATGTGGCCCATTGCCCGAACCCAGGCAGCATGATGGGGCTGGCCGAACCCGGCAGCCTGGTATGGGTGGAGCCGAACGACGATCCCCGCAAGAAGCTGAAATTCGGCTGGCGGCTGGCCGAGCTTGCGGGCGGGCACCTGGCTTGCGTCGATACAGGGCTGGCCAATCGCGTGGTGGCCGAAGCCCTTGCTGCGCGCGCTATTCCCGCGCTGGCCGGCTATGGCACGCACCGCGCCGAGGTGCGCTTTGGCGAGAAGAGCCGCGTTGATTTTCTATTGACCGAAGCCGGCCGGCCTGACGCGTATGTCGAGGTCAAAAGCGTGACCTTGTGCCGTGAGGCCGATTGGGCCGAGTTTCCCGACAGCGTGACCGCCCGCGGGGCGCGGCACCTGGAGGATCTGGCCCGGATGGTCGCCGATGGTCATCGCGCCGTTATGCTCTATCTCATCCAGCGCACTGATTGCGCGCGGTTCCGACTGGCCGCCGATCTTGATCCGGCCTACGCCGAAGCCTTCGCCAGGGCGACCGCAGAAGGGGTGGAGGTTCTTTGCCACGAAGCCCAGATCACACCGGATGGTTTGCACATCGGGGGCGCGCTAGAGGCGCAGGGCTCCGACTAGCACTGGCAGAAGCCGAAACATTTGCCTATTTAGGGCCTGAAAACGATGGAGATGGCCTTGGACGAGACCAAGCGCGGGCGGCTGACAAAGGACGGCATCCGCATATACGAGCCCGAAGACTTTGCGGGCATGCATACCGCAGGTGCGCTGGCAAGCCGCATCCTGGACGAGATCGCGCCATCAATCGTCCCCGGCCAGACCACGGCCGAGATCGATCGCATGATCACCCGGATGGTCGAGGATGCCGGGGCGAAATCCGCGACGATCGGCTACAAGGGCTATCAGCACGCAAGCTGTATCAGCGTGAACCATGTCGTCTGCCACGGCATTCCGGGGCCGAAACTGCTGAAAGACGGCGATATCCTGAATGTCGATGTAACGGTGATCGTCGATGGATGGTTCGGCGATACAAGCCGGATGTATGTCGCAGGCTCCTTGTCGCGCAAGGCCGAACGGCTGATCCAGGTCACGCATGATGCGCTGATTGCGGGGATTGCGGCGGTGAAGCCGGGCAACACCTTCGGCGACATCGGCCACGCCATCCAGAAATACGTCGAAAGCAACCGCATGTCGGTTGTGCGCGATTTCTGCGGTCATGGGCTGGGCCGGGTGTTTCATGCCCCGCCCAACGTTCTGCACTATGGCCGCGCCGGCACCGGGGCGGTTCTGGAAGAGGGCATGTTCTTCACCATCGAGCCGATGGTCAATCTGGGCCGGCCCGAGACCAAGGTCCTGGCTGACGACTGGACAGCGGTGACGCGCGACAAATCGCTTTCGGCGCAGTTCGAGCATTCGGTCGGCGTCACGGCAGAAGGCTGCGATATCTTCACGTTGTCGGAGGCGGGCAAGTTCCACCCCACCTGGGGCTAACGCCGCTTTTCGCGGCTCTTGCCGGGGTCCAGCTGCGGCGCGGGATCATCCTCGCCTTGGGTGCGGCGCCACTGGATCAGGTGCTCGGGCACGCCGCCCCGGCTGGCGACGATATCGCCCATCAGTGGCCAGCTTGGCTTTGGCGAGGACGAAGGCCGGGCGGTGTCGGCTTCCCAGGCGTCGAATAATCCCAAAGGTGCGGTGCGGGTTTCAGACATGCCGCGATGATAGGGCAACGCCGGTCCAATTGCCTAGTCACGTTCTGCTGAAGTTTCTCATAGCCCAAGCCGAACCCGCACTTCGGCCATGGTCATGGCGATCTCGGCGCCCTCCGCCAGAAGCTTTTCGGCCCCGCCCGCCGCCGCAAAACCGATGCAGCGCATGCCCGCCCGGGCCGCGGCGCGCGCGCCTGTCGCGCTGTCTTCGACCACGGTGCAATGCTCTGGTCCGATGCCAAGATCGCTGGCCGCGCGCAGATAGATGTCGGGCTCCGGCTTGGGCCGGCCGTGCACATGGCCTGAATAGATCCGCCCTGAAAACCGCTCCAGAAGCCCGGTCTTGGCAAGCGTGATGTCCATCTTGGCCGGCGGCCCGTTCGAGCCGACCGCATAGGGGATGCGATTTGCATCGAGGGCGTCCAGCACCTGGTGCGCGCCCACGATCGGCGGCACGCCTTCGCGCAGCGACGCAAAAAGGGCTTCATATGTCAGGTCGATCCAGTCTTCCGGCACGTCTGCGCCCATCGCGGCGGCTTGCTCGGCGATCCCGCGCATGGTGCCGCCAAGAAACATCTCCTTGAGGTCAGCAGGCGTCAGGTCCAGCCCGATAGCCGCGAGCCGCCCCAGGATCACGGTCTCTGCCTGCGGCTCGGAATCCACCAGTACGCCGTCACAATCGAAAAGCACCGCCTTTGGGGTCATGCAGCGTACCTCAGGATATGGATGTGGGTGTCGCCATAGCGGCGGTGATCCAGCAGGGTGAAGCCGTCCGGGGCGGCGATCAACTTGCCTTCTTCGAATACGATCAGCGCCCCGTCGGCGATCCAGCCGCCCCTTGCCGCGGCCAGAAGCGCCCGCTCGCCCAGGCCCTTGCCATAGGGCGGATCGACAAAGATCAGACCGAAGGGCTCTTCGGGGTTGGGGCCAAGCTTCAGGGCATCGCGGCGCAGGGCGCGGGCGCGGTCGCCGCTGCGGGTTCTGGCGATATTCTCGGCCAGCAGCGCGCCGGCTTTCGCGCCGCTATCGACGAAACAGGCACATCTCGCCTCGCGTGACAGGGCTTCAAGCCCAAGCGCCCCGGTGCCGGCGAACAGGTCCAGCACGCGGGCGCCCTCTACCGGATCGTCGTAGGGGCCATTCTGGAGAAGGTTGAAAAGACTTTCGCGCACCCGGTCCGAGGTTGGCCGCAGATGCGCGGCACTGTCTCCTTTGCCAAGCGAGGCAAGGGTCAGGCCGCGCCAGGTGCCACCGATAATCCTCACGCCCGCAAAAGCGCTTTGAGATCGGTTTCGGGGTTGGCGATAACATCCCGGTCCGGGCTTTTGCCCGCTTCGATCAGGCGCTTGCCCACCATGTAGCCGCGCGTGTCGTTCATTGCGTCCACGGCCAGAAGGCGGTCGCCCTTGTAGTACCAATGGCTTTGCATGCCAGGCTGGGTGCCGGGCCGCAGCACGATGCCGTCATAACCGGTGCTGAGCCCGGCGATCTGAAGCTTGATGTCGTACTGATCGGACCAGAACCAGGGCTGCGGGAAATAGGTTTTGCCCGCGCCGAGCATGTTTTCGGCCACGCATTCGGCCTGGTCGATGGCGTTCTGCACGCTCTCAAGGCGGATGCGGCCACCTTTGTAGGGAAACGAGGCGCAGTCTCCGGCAGCCCAGATATGCGCATCGCTGGTGCGTCCCTCGCCATCCACCGCTATGCCGTTGTCGATGGTCAGCCCGGCCGCTTCGGCAAGGCCGGTTGCCGGCGTGATGCCAACCCCGACCACGACGAAATCGAGATCGAGCATGCTTCCATCGCCAAGCTCTGCCCCGTCGACATGGGCCTCGCCGGTCAGGCGCTTCAAGCCAACGCCCTCGCGCAGATCGACGCCCTGGCCTTTGTGCAGATCGCGAAAATAATCAGACGTCTCGGGGCAGGCGACACGTTGCAGGATCCTGGGCGCCAGTTCGATCAGCGTTACCGACAGGCCCAGTTTCGAGGCGACCGCCGCCGCCTCCAGCCCGATATAGCCGCCGCCGACGATCAGAACGCGTTTGCCGGGGGTGAACGCCGCTGCCATCGCATCGACATCGGCCAACGTGCGCACCGCGAAGACGCCTTTCAAAGCGCCGCCGATCTCATCCGGCAGCATTCTGGGGTCAGAGCCCGTCGTCAGGGCAAGCTGGTCATATGCGATGTCCTGCCCGTTTGCATGGATGCTCCTTGCCGCCGGATCGATCGACGAAACCTGCGTGTCGAGCATCAGGGTGATGTTCTGCTCGTCATAGAAGGACTGCGGCCGCAAATAGAGCCGCTCTTTTTCCATCTCGCCAAGCAGGTACTGCTTGGATAGGGGCGGACGCTGGTACGGCGGTACGGGCTCGCCGCAAATCAACGTGATCTCGCCATCGCAGCCGAGGTTGCGCAGCTTGCTGGCCAGCGACGATCCGGCCTGCCCGCCGCCGATGATTACGATGCCGCCCATGGGGTTGCCTTCCAAAGTGGTCAGAGGGGTGGCCGCACCCTATATCGTGCCCGAGCGTAAACGCAATTGCCGAAGGGATGGCACCGGATGACAACGACGACAGGGGATATGCTACCTGATGTAGAGCTGCTCAGGAATGGAGAGGACGGCCCCGAGCCGGTCTCCTTGAGCGATCTGACCAAGGGCCGCGAGATCGTGCTCTTTGGCCTTCCGGGCGCCTTTACCGGCACCTGCACCACGGCGCATGTCCCAAGCTTCATTCGCACCAAGGATGCGTTTGCGGAAAAGGGGGTCGACGCGATCTACGGCGTGGCCGCCAACGACCCGTTCGTGATGGGCGCGTTCGGCGAGGCGACCGGCGCGACCGAGGCAGGCATCGAGATGTTGTCAGACGCAGGCTCGGCGCTTGCGCGTGCGATGGGGCGCGACTTCGACTTTGCACCGCACGGGATGCTGGGACGTATCCGGCGCTTCGCCCTTGTGGCCGAGAACGGAAAGATCACCGTCATGCATGAAGAGGCAGGCCCCGGCATCTGCGATTTGACGGCCGGGGAAAGCCTTCTGGACGCGCTATAGGCAAAGGCGGCGATGTTTAGTCGCCGTTTGCCGCCGCGGTATAGACGGTTCTGGTGGGGAACGGGATCTCGACCCCGCCCGCGTCCAGCGCTTCCTTCACCTTGCGTTTCATGTCGGTGCTGAAGGCGAAATAGTCGGACGCATTGCACCAGACGCGCACCAGGATATCGACCGAGAAATCGCCGAGGTTGTTGACCTGCAGGAAGGGCTCGGGGTCGGTATGCGCGCGCGGATCGGACATGATCGTCTCGCGGATGATATCTTCGGCTTTCTTCAGGTCCGCCCCGTATGACACACCGAACGTCCATTCAGCGCGCCGCGTGGGATAGGCAGAGTAGTTGACGATGGTGTTTCCCCAGACCTTGCTGTTGGGAATGATCACCTGCACGTTGGCAACCGTCGCCAATTCGGTGAAGTTCAGCGTGATGTCCTTGACCGTGCCCATCTGGCCGCCGATATCGGCGAAATCGCCCACCTTGATTGGGCGAAAGAGCACGATCATGACGCCGGCGGCGACATTCGAAAGCGTGCCCTGCAGCGCAAGGCCGATGGCCAGACCGGCCGCACCGATAACAGCAATGACAGAGGTGGTCTGGACGCCGAAGGTGTTGAGAACGAAAAGCCCGGCGAAGGCAAGAACCGCGTAGCGCGCGATGTTGCCCAAAAAGTTGAAAAGAGTGACATCAAGGTGCTCATAGCGCCCGCCGATGCCGCGAATGCGCCGCGCGACCCACCCGCCGACAATGAAACCGAGGATGACGATGGCAAACGCACTAAGCACGTTGCCCAAAAGCCCCGCCACAAGTTCCAGCGAGATGAGCTCTCTCAGTGACTTGCCGGCCACCTCGTAGCTCAGGACTTCGTTCATCATTTCCATGTCTTGTCCATCAGCGAAGCGAGTTGGATGTCGAGCTCGGTCAGACCGCCTGCATCATGCGTTGTCAACGTGACGTCAACGGTCTTGTAGACGTTGGACCATTCGGGGTGATGGTTCAGCTTCTCGGCGCGAATGGCGATCTGTGTCATCCAGCCGAAGGCTTCGACGAAGTTCGCGAAGGTAAAGGTTTTCAGCAGCGCATCGCGCCTGGGTTCGTGCACCCAGCCGGTCCCTAGCAGTGGCTGCAGCAACGTCTCGCGCTCTGCGTCGTTCAGTTTCTCGGCCATCAGTCCTCCGACATTACTTTGCGGAACGGACCGTAGCTGGTCAGAACCTCAATCTCTTCATCTAGCGCATCGCGCTCGGCTTCAAGGTATTGCGCGATGGCGCGGGCAAAGCCGTCATCGGCCACCCAGTGCAGTGAGTGCGTGGCGACCGGCATATAGCCGCGCGCCAGCTTGTGCCCGCCTTGCGCGCCGGCTTCGACCCGCGCCAGCCGATGCGCGATGGCGTAGTCGAGCGCCTGATAGTAGCACAGCTCGAAATGCAAGCAGGGATGATCCTCGATTGCGCCCCAGTAGCGGCCGTAGAGCACATCGCGCCCGATGAAGTTCAGCGCTCCGGCGACGGGTGCGCCGTTTCGCATGGCAAGCACCAAAAGCATGTCGTCGCGCATGGTGTCCTGGGCGATGTCGAAGAACCGGCGGGTCAGGTAGGGAGTGCCCCACTTTCGAGCGCCTGTGTCCTGGTAGAAGTGCCAGAAGGCGTCCCAATGTCCGGGCTCAAGCGCATCGCCGGTCAGCGCCACGATTTCGCCGCCGAAGGTTTGGGCGGTGGCACGCTCCTTGCGGATATTCTTGCGCTTGCGGGACGACAGGCCGGCCAGGAAGGCGCCGAAATCCGCATAGCCGTCATTGATCCAGTGAAACTGTTGCGTCGTTCGGTGCATCAGGCCCATTTGCTTGCCCGCGAGTGCCTCTTGCTCGGTGCAAAAGGTGATGTGCAGCGACGACAGGCGATTTTCGGCGGCGATGTGAACCGCGCCCTGCACCAGAGCCGAGGCCCCCGCCGTTTCGAACCCGGGACGGGTCAGCAGGCGCCGGCCCGTTGCAGGCGTGAAGGGCACGGCGATCTGAAGCTTGGGGTAATAGCGCCCGCCGGCCTGCTCGTAGGCGTGGGCCCAGTTGCGGTCGAAGATATACTCGCCCTGGCTGTGACCCTTGGCATAAAGCGGCGCCACGGCGATCACCTGCCGCTCTTGCCGGGCGACCAGGTAGCGCGGCTGCCAGCCGGTCCCGGTGCCGACCGAGCCGCTGTCTTCCAACGCCTTCATAAATCGATAAGTGGTGAAGGGATCATGCGGCCGGCCGCCATCGGCAACCTCCGGGCAGGCGCAGGCATCCCAGTCCTCGGGCGCGATATCGGACAGCGTGCCAAGCGCTTCGATCTCTATTTGGGTGTCGGACATGGTCTACCTTTGCGTTGCCCTTTACTTGGCATCGCGGCGCGCCGGGTCAAGCTGTGGAGGGGGCGATCGGGCTCAGGGTGTCGGGGTCGGGGGCAGGTAGCCTTCGAAGGTGATCTGGTCGGCGACACGCCGGGCAAGGTCTTCCTGCGCGGCCGAGCGGATCGTCCAGCAGAAGATCGCAGCACCCTGCGACTTCAAGGCCGCCACGCGCGGGCGGTCCAGATCGGCTGCCTCGTGGCTGATGAAGACCGATCCGGTATGCGCGAAGTCCGGGATCCCGCGCAGCTTGTCGCGCGCGTCGTCAGGCAGTTTCGGCCAACCCTTGGCGCTGTAGGCGCTTGTCGTCAGCCCGCGGGGAAGCTTTGGTGCCAGCGTGGAAAGGGCGGCAACGGAATGCGGATTGGAGGACATCAAGGCGACCGGCCCGTCATAGCCGGTCAGGGCCTTTGCAACCGCCTCTTCCAGCACGCCGACATTCGCGCCCATTTTGCCGTCCTGGTCTTTTATCTCGATCAGCAGCGGAACGGCGCCCGCGACGATATCGAGGCATTCCCGCAGGGTTGGCACGGCATCGGAACCTCCGATAAGCGTGATCTGTCCAAGCTCGTCCGCGGTGCGCTGCCGTACCTCTCCGGCCTGTCCGGTCAGGCGTTCTAAGTCATAGTCGTGAAACACGATCGCCTGGCCATCGGCGCTTGCCTGAATGTCAATCTCGATCCCGTAGCCTGCCGCGACGGCGGCCCGGATAGCCGCGGGGCTGTTTTCCGGCCGTCCCGCCTTGCGGTCATGCAATCCGCGATGCGAAAAGGGGCGTGCGCCGAAGCCAGGGGCAAGCGGCGTCTTCATGCGATCTCGAAGATGCCTTCGATTTCGATTGCCACACCGAACGGCAAGGATGCAGCGCTAACGGCAGAGCGTGTGTGCCGTCCGGCATCGCCCAGAACCTCGACGAGGAAATCCGACGCGCCGTTCACGACGGCAGGCTGATCGGTGAAATCCTGGGTCGAATTGACAAAACCGGTCAGCTTCACAACGTTCTTGAGCCGGGTCAGATCCCCCCCGCAGGCCGCCTTGACCTGCGCCAGAAGATTGATGGCGCATATTTTGGCCGCCTTTGCACCCTCTTCGGCGGTCATCGTGTCGCCCAGCTTGCCGGTCACGAACCCGTCCGCGGTCACCGACACCTGGCCCGAGACATAGACGGTCGAACCGATCTGAAGATAGGGAACGTAGTTGGCCAAGGCCGGTTTTGCCTCTGGCAGGCTGACCCCAAGCTCTGCAAGTCTGGTCTCGATCTGGTTGGGCATCGCATCTCTCCGGATTACACGTACGTACGCTAGCTGCGCAAATCTGGCGCGGAAAGAGGCAATGTTTCCCAAATCCGCGCTATATCCCGAAACAAGCCGCAGCCAGACGCGGCCAGATGCGCGAGGTCTTGCCGGTCGGTGCCATTTCATGTTTCCAATTGGTCACAAATTCGGGATGACCACACCGTTGCGGGTGTGTATTTTTCGTGGACTGATTATGTCCTAGCAACGCAGAGCAAGAACACTGGTTTGAGAATGATGCGCCGGACACCCGTGCTGGTCACAATGAGTTTCGCAGCGTTTGCAGCCCTTGCCGGCTGCTCGGTGCCGGACGAGCCAGTGGAAATCCATGATCCTTACGAGGGCGCGAACCGCAAGGTGCACGCCTTCAACAGGGCGATCGACCGGGCTGCGCTGGATCCTACGGCAACCGTCTACGGAACCGTCGTTCCGCGGCCTCTGCGCAGCGGCTTTTCCAAGGTCGCCAACAATCTCGACACGCCTCGCTTTCTCTTGAACAACATCCTGCAAGGCAATGTCGAGGATGCCGGGTTGAACACCTTCCGCTTCCTGCTCAACAGCACCGTGGGCATCGGCGGGCTTTTCGACTTTGCCGAATCCATCGGTCTTGAACGGGCGCCGACCGGGTTTGGTGAGACGCTCCATGTCTGGGGTGTGCAGGAGGGTGCGTATATCGAGCTTCCCGTCCTCGGCCCCTCGAACGAGCGTGATGCGTTCGGGCGCGCGGTGGATTTCGTCAGCAACCCGCTGCGGGCGGTGGTTCCCGCTGACGAAGACTGGGTCTTCACCGCCGCCACGATCACCGACGGGCTGAACACCCGTTACCAGTTCGACAGTACCATCGCGTCGATCTACAACAGCGCCGACAGCTACGCGCAGGCGCGAAGCCTCTACCTGCAAAACCGAAGATTTGAGCTAGGTGAGGATGAAGAAGACTTCCTGTTCGATCCCTATGCCGATTTCGAGGAATGACATGAACCGTCGCAATCTACTTTCGCTTTTTATGGGCTCTGCCGTGGCGCTTGCCGCGGCGCCCGCCCTTGCACTGGACACCAAACGCGCAACGGCGCTTATCAATGCCGTCGTGGGTGACATCAACAGGGTCATCAACTCGGGGAAGTCCGAGCAGGCGATGTACGCCGAATTCGAGAAGATCTTTGATCGCTACGGCGATGTGCCGATCATCGCCCGCTCTACTCTGGGGCCGGATGCGCGGACTGCCAGCGAGCGGCAAATGGCGCAGTTTTCCGATGCGTTCGGATCGTACCTGGCGCGCAAGTACGGCGCCCGGTTCCGCGAATTCATCGGCAGCAAGATCACCGTGCAGGACACGCGCAAGATCAAGTCCTACTACGAGGTCGAGACGGTCGCCAACTTGCGCGGTCAGCCGCCGTTTCTCGTTGTCTTCCGGGTCTCCGACCGCAGCGGCCAGGATCGGTTCTTCGACATCGTGATCGAGGGCATCAGCCTCGGCAAGACCGAACGGACAGAGATCGGGGCGATGCTGGATGCGCGCCGCGGTGATCTGGATCGGCTGATCAAGGATCTTGCCAGGGCCGGCTAGGCCCAACCGGCTTTTTCAGTTTCCGATCGCGTCCAGTACATCGAGGATGATCTGCTCGATGGGATTGCTGCCTTGCGTGCGTTGCCGGCGGCGTTCGGCCTGAAGCTCTGACGCGCTGGGTTGCGGAACCAGCATGGGCAGCGCGCGCGCGGGAAGCCCTTCATGAACCCCCACCATCGTCTCGCGCCAGATCGCCGCCGGCAGCCCGCCACCCGTCACGCCGGTCAGAGGCGTATTGTCGTCATAGCCCATCCAGACGCCCGCCACGTAATCGGCGGTAAAGCCCAGAAACCAGGCGTCGCGCGCTGCTTGCGTGGTGCCGGTCTTGCCGGCAGCGGGCCGGCCGGGCAGCCGGGCGCGCTGACCTGTGCCCGAATTGATGACCTCGCTCATCATGTAGACAAGCTGTTGCGCGGCGGCTTGCGTGATCACGCGCTCGCCCATGCCGCCTTCCTGGCCGATGATCGGGACGTCATCGCCCTTGATGCGCAGATCGAGCAGCCCGTACGGCATCACCGATGAGCCGCCGTTCAGGATGCCGGCATAGGCGCCCGTCATCTCCAGCAGTGTCGATTCCGATACCCCAAGCGCCAGCGCAGGGCCATCGGCCAGGTCCGAGCGCACGCCGAAGTTCTCGGCCACGGTGCGCACGTTCTCGCGCCCCACGGTTTCAGAGACGCGTACGGCGGGGATGTTGAGCGAATGCTTGAGCGCGGACGTCAGGGTGACCGGGCCGCGGAACTGGCGGTCATAGTTCTGCGGGCTCCAGGGGCCGGAGCCCGGCACATCGATCGTCAGCGGCTCGTCGCGCACAAGGTTGTTGGGCGTATATCCCAGATCAAGCGCGGCGGCGTAGATGAAAGGCTTGAAGGCCGATCCGGTCTGCCGTTTGGCCTGGATGGCGCGGTTGAACTGGCCCGAGACACCGCGGAACTTGCGCCCCCCGACCATGGCGCGCACGGCGCCATCTGCGCTCATCACCACGATGGCGGCCTGCGCCTCGGACCCGGCGCGCACCTGGGTGTCGAAGACCTCTTGCAGGGCCACTTCGGCGGCGGTCTGGATATCCTGGTCGAAAGTCGTTCTGACGATCACGTCTTCGGTGGTCTCGCGGGTCAGAAACGCCGGTCCAAGGTCCATCACCCAATCGGCAAAGTAGCCGCCTGCGCGGGCCTCTGCGGCGACCGACAGGACCGCCGGGTTGTCCCGTGCCGCGCGGGCCGCTGACGTGGTGAGATAGCCCTGGTCTTCCATCAATCCGATGATCAGGTTGGCGCGGTTCTGCGAGCGCTCAAGGTTGGCTGTCGGCGCAAAGCGCGACGGGGCAACCAGAAGGCCGGCCAGCATCGCGCCCTCGGCGGCGCTGACCTCTGCGGCCGATTTTCCGAAGTAGCGCTGCGCCGCGGCTTCGAACCCGCGCGAGCCGGCACCCAGATAGGCCCGGTTGAGGTAGATCGTCAGGATCTCGTCCTTGGAATAGCGCAGCTCGAGCGCCATGGCGTAGATCGCTTCTTTTGCCTTGCGCGTCACCGTAGAGCGGCGGCAGTCGGCCTCGTATTCGGCCTCGGTCATGGCGCCGTCGGGATCGAAGGGCGCGCCGATGCACAAAAGCTTGGCGACCTGCTGTGTAATCGTCGATCCGCCATGGCCCTGCAGCGGCCCGCGCCCTTCGCGCAGGTTGATCCGTATGGCACTGGCGACGCCGCGCGGAGAGATGCCGAAATGCCGATAAAACCGCTTGTCTTCGGTGGCGATGATGGCGTTCTTCAGTTCGGGCGCGACGGTATCTGTCGTGATCTGCCCGCCGAATTGCTCTCCTCGCCACGCAAAGACCTCGCCGTTGCGATCCAGCAAGGTGACCGATCCACGCGCGCGCGCGTCGAGCAGCGTAGACGCCGGCGGCATGGTAAGCGCGAAATAGCCAACGGCCAGCGCAAGAACGATCGCGCCGAGCGCACCGACCCGCCAGCCAACTCTCCACAAGGTTCGCAAAATCCAGCCGAAGATCCCGCCGACCAGCCAGAAAAAGAACCGCGCCACAAGCCCGCGCCGAGGCGCCGTGCGGGCGCGGCGGCGCTTGGGTTTCGCCTTGCGCGCAGCCGGCTTCTTCGCGGCGGGCTTTCTCGCCGACGCATAGCGTTTGTCCGCCACAAGTGTGGGGCGCTTGCCGTTTGACCCGCTCATGTGTTCAACAACCCGAAGCCTGCTCTTTTTCCAAACGATACGCCGGTTGCCCGGCATTGTGGAGCCGATTCACTCTCTCCACCGGTTGCTATAATGCCTAAAATTCGTGCAAATTACACATATTGTGCAAAAATTGTGCAAATGCGCCGGGAATCCAAGCCTGATTCCGGCCCCGTGCGCTTGAAGTCGGTCAGCCATGCGTTCCTTTTGACCCGTGAAAGCGCGGGGTGGACCGGCGCCAGACGAGGGAATGCGTATGAAACTCATCATTGCAGCAATCAAACCGTTCAAGCTTGAGGAGGTCCGTGAAGCACTGACCTCTATCGGGGTGGGCGGCATGATGGTGACCGAGATCAAGGGCTTCGGCTCTCAGTCCGGACACACCGAGATATACCGCGGCGCCGAATACGCCGTGAATTTCGTGCCGAAGGTCAAACTGGAAATCGTCGTCGCCGATGCGATGGCCGATCAGGTCGTCGATACGATCACGTCTACCGCCAAGACCGACAAGATCGGCGACGGCAAGATCTTCGTGCTCGACGTTGAGAGCGCGGTTCGGGTCAGGACTGGCGAAACAAACGAAGACGCTGTCTGAGCGGCGTGACGGATAGGGAATGAGAAAGATGAAGATGCTTAAGACACTTTCCATTGCAGCAGGCCTCGCGGCGCTGCCAATGATGGGCTTGGCGCAAGACGCCGAAGTGCCCGCAGCCGTTCCGACCGACGTGGTCTGGATTTTGAACTCGGTCCTCTTCCTGGTGGGCGGGTTCCTGGTGTTCTGGATGGCAGCCGGCTTCGCGATGCTGGAAGCCGGGCTGGTCCGCTCCAAGAACGTCACGATGCAGCTGACCAAGAACATCGCGCTCTTCTCGCTGGCGTCGGTGTTCTACTACCTGATCGGCTACAACCTGATGTACCCGCTGGGAGACTGGGCGATCGAGGGCTATTTCTCGGCCCTGTTCCCGGCCGTGGCGGTGCTTGAGGGTGTCGGCGTCGGCGCCGATGCGGTCGACGACTACAGCTATGCTTCGACCGGCTCGGACTTCTTCTTCCAGCTGATGTTCTGCGCTGCCACCGCCTCGATCGTATCGGGCGCGCTGGCCGAGCGTATCAAGCTTTGGCCGTTCCTGATCTTCACCGTAATCCTGACATCCATCATCTACCCGCTTCAGGCGTCGTGGAAGTGGGGCGGCGGTTTCCTGGACGAGATGGGCTTTCTGGACTTTGCAGGCTCGACGGTCGTGCAC
>JABDLJ010000030.1 GCA_013003075.1 Paracoccaceae bacterium | reverse complement strand
CTTCAGGCATGTCCGTCACGTGGAATGTGTAAGACAAGGTGATGTGTTGTGCAAACCGCGCTTCGCGGTCCTCGACGATGGCCGGATCGACGTAGAAGCTGACCGGCATCAGAACGCGCTCGCCCGGCTGCAAGACCTGAAGCTCGAAGCAGAAGCAGTCAATCTTGGTGAAAAACCCGCCGGCGGTCAGCGGCGCGACGTTATAGCTCGCGGTGCCGGCAATGGCCCGGTCGGTCGGGTTGTAGGCCTCGTAATAGGCCAGCCCGGTCTCGCCGATGCGGATTTCCATCTGCCGCTCGACCGGCTTGAACTCCCAGGGCATGTCGCGCTCCAGCGAGGCGTCGAAGCGGATCTTGATGGTCTCGTCCAGAACTTCCTCCGACGCGACGTCGGACACCGACGGCGTGCCGCCGAAGCCCGTCACCCGGCAGAAAAGATCGTAAAGCGGCACGGCCGCCCAGGCCATCGCGCCCATCACGACAACGACGCCGACAAGCTGAAACGCGGTACGGTTGCTGGCGCTATGGCTCATTCGGCGGCCTCGATCAGTTCGGGGCGGACCACGTGGTCGAACCCCTGCACCGCGCCAAGCTGCTGCACCTTGACCACGGTCAGCCCGAAAACGATCGCGATCAGAACCGCCAGCGCGATCCCGACACCCACATTGCGCGACTTGCGCCGGCCGTGGATCTCATGCTCTGCGCGCAACGCCATCAGATCACCCCGCCCATGCGCAGCGTCGCATCGACCAGAAGCGCGCCGAAATGCAAAAAAAGATACCACAGCGAAAAGCGGAAGAAGGCTTTCTCGGTCCGGTACTTGTCGGCCTCGGCCCGGACCTCGTCGCGGCGCCAGATCTCGATCGCGCCCTTCACGAACCAGGCGTTCATCGCAATCGCCACCACCAGGTAGACCGGCCCGCCGATCGACGTCAGGCCCAGCCAGACCGCCAGCGGCGCCAGAAGCGCGGTATAGGCCAGGATATGCGTCCGCGTGACCTTCCGGCCATGCGTGACCGTCAGCATCGGCACCCCGGCATCGTCGTAGTCGGACTTCATGAACAGCGCCAGCGCCCAGAAATGCGGCGGCGTCCACATGAAGATCAGCGCAAACATCAAGGCGCTTTCCAGCGACACACCGCCCGTCGCCACGGCCCAGCCGATCATCGGGGGAAACGCGCCCGCGGCGCCGCCGATCACGATGTTCTGCGGCGTCCAGCGCTTCAGCCACATCGTGTAGATGACGGCGTAGAAGAAGATCGTGAAGCCCAGAAGACCCGCCGCCACCCAGTTGGCGGCAAGCGCCAGCATCACCGTGGCCAGCACCGACAGCGCGACGCCGATCGCCAGCGCCTCGCCCGCCTCGACCCGGCCCGAGGGGACCGGGCGCTTGGCGGTGCGGCGCATCGCGGCATCGATATCGGCGTCCCACCACATGTTCAGCGCGCCCGAGGCCCCGGCCCCCAACGCGATGAACAGGATCGAGGCAAAGCCGATCATCGGATGCACGCCCACCGGAGCGACCAGGAGGCCGACCATCGCGGTGAACACCACAAGCGACATCACGCGCGGCTTCAAGAGGGCGAAGTAATCGCCGAAGCCGGCCTCGTATTCGCCTGCGAACGTACCGCTATCTACGCCTGTATCAGCCATCTTTGGGGTCAGTCCGATCCTTAGTCCGCCGACGCGACGGAAACCGTTGCGGGCGTTCCGTTATATTCGGCTACGGCCTGTTGCAGCCAGGCGTCGTACTCGGCCTGCGTCACCGCCTTCACGGTGATCGGCATGTAGGCGTGGTCTTTGCCGCAAAGCTCGGAGCACTGGCCGAAATATACACCCTCCATGCCCGGCGTGACCTCGAACCACAGCTCGGCCAGCCGGCCCGGAACCGCGTCCTGCTTCACGCCGAAGGCCGGGATCGTCCACGAGTGGATCACGTCGCCGCCGGTCATTTGCATCACGATCTTCTTGCCGGTGGGCACCACCACAGCGGTGTCGGTGGCCAGGAGGTACTCGTCCTCTGCATAGCCGAACTCGGCAAGCTCGTCCTTGCCCAGAAGGAAGCTGTCGAACGCGAAATCGTGATCGACATATTCATAGCCCCAATACCACTGGTAGCCGGTCACCTTGATCGTCACGTCGCCTTCGGGAATTTCCTGCTGGTTGAACAGAACCGGCAGCGAAAATGCCCCGATGAACACCAGGATGATGATCGGAACGATCGTCCAGGTGACCTCGATCGGCGTGTTGTGGGTGAACCGCGCCGGGTTGGGGTTGGCCTTGCGATTGTAGCGCAGAATCACGATGGCCATCAGCGCCACCACAAACAGCGTGATCAGGCCGATGATGATGTTCAGCATCCCGTCCAGCCATTGAAGCTCTTCGGCCAGCTGCGTCGCAGCCGGCTGAAAGCCCGTCGCGCGATCGATCGGGCTTCCGATTACTTCAAGCCCCTCAAAGGTTTGCGCGTGCGCAACCGTCGTCAAGTAAAGGCTTGTGAACGCGGTGCCTGCGGCGGTCAGCAGATGTTTCAGATGCATTCTATTGTCCTGTTCTCAAGTCGGCCCGGGGGCCCCCGAAAGCCCTGATCCGGCACAGATGGCCGCTGGGCGTTGTATCCGCGCCATGTGAAATCATATTAGAGAGCGAGCAACAAGGCGTTCATGCGCGGCAAAGAGCCGCTTTTCGCGGAAATTCCGCCGCAGACAAGGATCTTAGATGTCACACTCCGCCCCGTTCCGCCCGTTCGAAACCCTGATCGCCCAGGAGGACGCGCAACTGCTTCTCAGTGCGGCCACCGCCGGGGCCGACGATGGCGAGCTTTTTCTGGAACGTCGGCGCTCCGAAGTGCTAAGTTTCGACGATGGCCGCGTCAAGACCGCCAGCTATGACGCCTCCGAAGGGTTCGGGCTGCGCGCGGTGCGCGGCGAGACGGCGGGCTATGCCCATTCGACCGAAATCTCGGCCGCGGCCCTGAAGCGCGCGGTGCAAACCACACGGCTGGCCGTCGGCGATGGCGGCGGCACGCTGGCAGCCGCGCCGCACGCCACCAACCGCAAGCTATATTCCGATGCCGACCCGATGGAAGCGGCCAGCTTTCCGGTGAAGATCGACACCCTACGCGAGATCGACGCCTTCGCCCGCGGCCTTGATAAACGCGTGGTGCAGGTCTCGGCCACACTGGCCGCCTCGATCCAGGAGGTCGAGATCCTGCGCCCCGAAGGCACGCGCGTGTCGGATATCCGCCCGATGACCCGGCTTAACGTGTCGGTCATCGTCGAGCAGGACGGCCGCCGCGAAAGCGGCATGGCCGGTGGCGGCGGGCGCGGCGCGCTGACCGACCTGCTGGAGCCCACGCACTGGAAGTCCGCCACCCAGGAGGCGCTGCGCATCGCGCTGGTCAACCTCGCCGCCGAGCCTGCACCCGCCGGCGTGATGGACGTGGTGCTTGGCCCCGGATGGCCCGGCATCCTTTTGCACGAGGCGGTCGGCCACGGGCTTGAAGGCGATTTCAACCGCAAGAAAAGTTCCGCCTTCGCCGGCCTGATGGGCCAGCGCGTCGCCTCGCCGGGGGTCACGGTGCTTGACGACGGCACGATCCCCGACCGGCGCGGCTCGCTTTCGGTCGATGACGAGGGCACGCCGTCGGGCAAGAACGTCCTGATCGAGGACGGCATTCTCGTCGGCTTCATGCAGGACCGGCAGAACGCCCGCCTGATGGGGGTCGAGCCGACCGGCAACGGGCGCCGGCAAAGCTATGCGCACCCGCCGATGCCGCGCATGACCAACACCTACATGCTGTCGGGCACGGCCGATCCCGCCGACATCCTGACCGATCTCAAGGACGGCATCTACGCCGTGGGCTTCGGCGGCGGGCAGGTCGATATCACCAACGGCAAGTTCGTCTTTTCCTGCACCGAGGCCTACCGGGTGCAAAACGGCAAGCTCGGCGCGCCGGTGAAAGGCGCGACGCTGATCGGCGACGGCCCAACCGCGCTGCAGAAGATCCGCGCCATCGGCAACGACATGGCGCTCGATCCCGGCATCGGCAATTGCGGCAAGGCGGGCCAATGGGTGCCGGTGGGCGTCGGCCAGCCCAGCCTGATGATCTCAGGTCTGACAGTCGGCGGCTCGGCCGCCTGACCGGCGCGCGGCGCCGGGCTGCGTATCGCCCAGGAACGCGGTCCTGGCTTTTCCGGCGCGTCTTCCAAGCTGGCAAGCCCGACGTCTGCCCGGCTGGCAGGCCCGACGTCTGCCCGGCTGGCGCTCTGGCAATTGGGGTTCGCCCGCCGCGGCGCCGGGCCGCGGGCGCGATCGAGCTCTCTGGCGTGCCGATCCCGATCCCCAGGCCCGCCGCCTGAAGAAAGCCCGCCGGCGGGACAAAGCCCTTGCAGACCGCGCGCCGGGGCCCGCCAAATGACGCCAGAAGGCAGACAGGATGCAGCCACCCCTCTTGCTGTGTCCGCCAAGCAAAAGCGCCCTCCCCAGAAATAGCGAGTACGAAGAATTTTATATTTAACCCTGCATTAACCGATTCGAATCCATACCGGTCCTGCAAGCAGACGGAGGCAGGATGGCTAAGGATTTTTCCCCTTCCCCACCCCCCCTCACCCCACCCCTCACCGAGGAAGTGAAGCTGGACTGGCTCCGTCTCTTGCGATCCCGCCGCGTGGGTCCCACAACCTTCCACAGACTACTCAGCGAACATGGCAGCGCCGCCGCAGCGCTAGCGGCCTTACCCGATATCGCGCACGCCGCAGGCGTGGCAAAGTACCAGCCCTGCACCCTGCAAGCCGCTGAGGACGAGTTGCTTTCCGGCGCAAGGGCCGGCGCGAGGCTGGTTGCCTGCACCGAAGCAGACTATCCCCCGCTTCTGCGCGAGCTGCCGGATGCCCCTCCGCTTTTATGGGCGATGGGCGATCTGTCGCTTCTGGCCCGCCCGATGGTCGCCATGGTCGGCGCCCGCAGCGCCTCCAGCCTTGGCATCCGCATGGCGCGCAAGCTGGCGGCCGAGCTTTCGGGCAGCGGTTTCGTGGTCGTCTCGGGCCTGGCGCGTGGCATCGACACCGAGGCGCACAAAGCTGCGCTTCAGGGCGGCACCATCGCGGTGATGGCTGGCGGCGTCGATGTGGTCTACCCGGCACAAAACACTGTTTTAGCTCAGGAAATTTCAGAAACCGGCCTGCGCCTGGCCGAGCAGCCGATGCACATGACACCGCAGGCGCGGCACTTTCCGATGCGCAACCGGATCATCTCGGGGCTGTGCCGCGCTGTCATCGTGGTCGAGGCGGCGGCCAAGTCCGGCAGCCTGATTACCGCCCGCAACGCGCTCGACCAAGGGCGCGATGTGCTGGCCGTGCCGGGCCATCCCTTCGACGCGCGCGCTGCCGGCTGCAACATGCTGATCCGTGATGGCGCGACGCTCGCGCGCTCGGCCGCCGATGTCGCCGAAGCGCTCGCGGACCCGCCCGGCGCGCCGGCCGGGGTGGCCGGTCCGGCGCCGACGCTGCCGCCAGAGCGGCCGGCGCGCGATCCTGCCGAGATCCATCGCCTGCACACCCAGATCCTCGGTCAGCTCGGTCCCAGCCCGCTTGCCGAGGACCAGCTGATCCGCGATCTTGGCCAGCCCGCCGGAGAGGTCGCGCCTGAAATCCTGACGCTGGAGCTTGAGGGCAGGATCGCGCGCGATGCCGGCGGGCTTTTGTCACGGATCGACGCCTAGTTTTCTCAGCCGTCCCGGCCGGCCGCCTTGTGCGGCGAAAAACCCGCAAGAAGCCCGGCTCTGATCATGAGGCGTTGACAAACCAACCACCCACCCCACATCTAGCGCGGCCATTCCCGGGCACCGAGTCGGAAGGAAATTCATGCCAGTCGTCGTTGTCGAGTCTCCTGCTAAAGCCAAGACAATCAACAAGTATCTGGGCTCTGATTATACGGTTCTGGCGTCCTTTGGCCATGTGCGGGACCTGCCTGCGAAAGACGGATCGGTCGACACCGAGCACGGTTTCGAGATGAAATGGGAGATCGCGAGCGACAGCAAGAAGCACGTCAAGGCGATCGCCGATGCGCTGAAAGAGGATGGCGAGTTGATCCTCGCCACCGACCCCGACCGCGAGGGCGAAGCGATCAGCTGGCACCTTGAGGAAGCGCTGCGCAACCGCAAGGCCATCAAGAAGGACACGCCGGTCAGCCGGGTCGTGTTCAACGCGATCACAAAGTCCGCCGTGACCGAGGCGATGCAAAAGCCGCGCCAGGTCGATGTCGATCTGGTCGAGGCGTATCTGGCACGCCGGGCGCTCGATTATCTGGTCGGGTTCAACCTTTCGCCCGTTCTGTGGCGCAAGCTTCCCGGGGCGAAGTCCGCCGGGCGCGTGCAATCGGTGTGCCTGCGGCTGATCGTCGAGCGCGAGATGGAGATCGAGGTCTTCCGCGCGCAGGAATACTGGACCGTCAAGGCGCTGCTTGCCGCCCCGCGCGGCCAGGAATACGAAGCCCGGTTGACCGTTCTGGGCGGCAAGAAGCTCGACAAGTTCGATATCGAGAACGAGACCGCCGCAGAGCTTGCCGTGCAGGCCGTCACCAGCCGCAATCTCAAGGTCGCCTCCGTCGAGGCCAAGCCCGGCACCCGCAACCCCTCGGCGCCGTTCATGACCTCGACCTTGCAGCAGGAAGCCAGCCGCAAGTTCGGCTTCGGCGCCCGCCAGACGATGCAGGTCGCCCAGCGTCTCTACGAGGCGGGCCACATCACCTATATGCGAACCGACGGCATCGATATGGCGCCCGAGGCCGTGATGGCCGCGCGCGACGCGATCAAGGACCGCTACGGCGCCGACTACGTGCCGGACAGCCCGCGGATGTATAAAAACAAGGCGAAAAACGCCCAGGAAGCGCATGAGTGCATCCGCCCCACCGACATGAGCGCCGATGCCGCCGCGCTGAAGCTGACCGATGCCGACCAGCGCAAGCTTTACGATCTGGTCTGGAAGCGCACGCTGGCCAGCCAGATGGCAGCCGCCCGGCTGGAGCGCACTACCGTCGATATCGCCAGCGACGACGGCCAGGTCGGGTTGCGGTCGACCGGACAGGTGATTTTGTTCGACGGCTTCATCAAGGTCTATACCGAGGGCCGCGACGACGTGGACCCGCTTGACGACAGCGGCGATGATGACGGCCGCCTGCCGCAGATCACGCAAGGCGAAGCGGCCGAAAAGCGCAAGATCACGCCCGACCAGCACTTCACCCAGCCGCCGCCGCGTTATACCG
This sequence comes from Paracoccaceae bacterium, assembly GCA_013003075.1. GTDB lineage: Bacteria > Pseudomonadota > Alphaproteobacteria > Rhodobacterales > Rhodobacteraceae > JABDLJ01. Next base: position 52,378 of record JABDLJ010000030.1, on the reverse strand, counting down.
AGGCAACGCTTGTCAAGCGCATGGAAGAGCTTGGGATCGGCCGGCCGTCGACCTATGCCTCGATCGTGACCACGATCCAGGACCGCGAATATGTCCGCAAGGAGAAGAACCGCCTGATCCCTGAAGACAAGGGCCGGCTGGTGACCGCGTTCCTGACGAACTATTTCCGGCGCTATGTGGGTTATGAATTCACCGCCAACCTCGAAGAGGCGCTTGACGATATCACCAACGGCGAGAAGCACTACAAGGATGTGCTGAGCAATTTCTGGCGCGATTTTTCGGCCGCGATCACCGAGACGTCCGAATTGCGCATCACCGAGGTGCTGGAAAAGATCAACGAGGTGCTCGAGCCGCATCTTTTCCCGCCCACCGCCGACGGCAGCGATCCAAGGCTGTGCCCCAATTGCGGTGAGGGACGGCTTTCAATGCGCACCGCGCGGTCGGGCGGCGCCTTCATCGGCTGCTCGAACTATCCCGAATGCCGCTACACTCGCGCTTTCGGTCCGCCGGGCATGGACGATGGCGATGCCATTGGCCCGGACGGCAAGGTGCTGGGAGAAGATGCCGGCGACACCATCAAGTTGCTCAAGGGCCGCTTTGGCCCCTATGTGCAACGCGGCGAGCCCACCGAGGAGGCACCCAAGCCGCCCCGCGCCAGCCTGCCCAAGGGCTGGGCGCCCGAAGATATCGGTCTTGAAAAGGCGCTGATGCTGCTTAGCCTGCCGCGCGAGATCGGCCAGCATCCCGAAGACGGCGAGCTGGTTGAAGCCGGCATCGGCCGCTATGGCCCCTTCGTCAAGCATGGCCGCATCTACGCCACCCTGCCCGAGGTCGACGAGGTATTCTCGATCGGGATGAACCGGGCAGTCGAGCTTCTGGCGCAGAAGGCCAGCCGCGGCGGCCGCGGGGCGGCGGCGAAACCCCTGCACGAGCTGGGCGAGCATCCCGAACACGGTGGCCCGGTCAATGTCATGGACGGGCGCTATGGTCCGTACGTGAAATGGGAAAAGGTCAATGCCACCTTGCCCAAGGGGACAGAGCCCGCGGATGTGACGATGGGCATGGCCGTCGAGCTGATCGCCGCGAAAGCGTCCCAAAAGGGCGGCAAGCGCAAGAAGGCGGCGCCGAAGAAGAAGGTCGCGGCCAAGAAATAGGGCCGGATCGGTCGGCGTCTTGCGGGCCGGGAAAACGCATCGAAGTCAGTGCTTCTGGCCGCGCGGCCAGGAAACTTGAAGGCGAATCGGATCACCCTTGCGCCAGGCTGAATACTGCGCGAACCGGGGGTTATGGATCGCCAGATGACAGCGCCGAACACCCTGCATTCGATGTAGCCCAAATACCGTTTTCAATGCCCTGCGAAAAATAATCCCGGTGATGATGGCCGCGGTCCGACCGGTTCGCGATTCAGTTCAAATTTTTCGCGTTTTCGGCGAGTTGCCTGTGCTCGCGCTGCACAGTTGACCGCCATCGCTACAGGCGCCACTTGCGCCTGAAAAATAAGGGCGTATGTACCCACCGTCCGGAATGACCCGGTCCTTTTTTAAGGATAAAATACTATGAGAAACCAACTCTGGCTTACCGTTGGCGCAGCAGCCCTGTCGTCCGTACTGGTTGCAGGCACCGTCTCTGCTCAGAACGCCTTCACCGGCACGAATATCGCCGAAGATCTGAACGAAGACCTGCTTGAGGCGATCGAGGAAGATGCCGAGCGCGATATCGACGAATTCGGCAATGAAGGCCGTGCCCAAGGCTTTTCGGGCAACGTGGCCCTGCGCGGCATTGCCAAAAGCGGCAACACCGACAGCTTCGATGTCGGCATTGGTACGGACCTCAACTATGTCGACGGCCCGAACGGCTATGAACTGCAGCTGAGCTACAGCTACGGCGAAGACGACGGCTCCAAGAACGAAGAGAGCCTCTACTACGGGCTTGAGTACACCCGCGACATCAACACGCGCGTCTTTGGCTTTGCCAAGATTCAGGGCTCGGTCGATGAGTTCTCGTCGTTCGAAAGCGACACTTTCGTCGGTCTTGGCGCAGGCTACCGCGTCGTGAATACGCCGTCGGTTCAATGGTCGGTTCAGGCCGGCCCCGGCTACCGCTTCGCCGAACTGGGTGATGTCGCATCGGCTGATGTCAGCGAAGCCGCGTTCAGCTTTGCGTCGGACTACTCCAACAAGCTGACCGACACGCTGTTCGTGACCAACGACACCGACGTCATCACGTCGAGCTCGGACACCGTGACGCTGAACGATCTCGCCCTGAACGTGTCGATGACGGATACCCTGGCGCTGCGCGCCAGCGTTCTGACAGAGCATCACACCGACCCCGAAGCGGGCTTCCGCAGCACCGACAACACCTTCGGTCTGTCACTGGTCTATTCGCTGAATTAATTCTCGAACGTCCCTCGTGAGAGAAGAAAAGCGAATGGCGGAGGGGCGGCGCAAGCTGTCGCCCTTTTCGCGTCTTTTGGCTATCTTCGAAATGCCGCGCTGCGGCGATTGACTCTCTGATCCACCAGCGGCACTAAAGAACTGACCTTTTTGCGAGGGAAAATTTCCATGAAAAAAATCTATAGCTCGGCACAGGACGCTCTGGACGGGCTTTTGCGTGACGGGATGTTCATCGCCGCCGGCGGCTTCGGGCTTTGCGGCATTCCCGAACTTCTGCTTCAGGCGATCAAGGAAGCCGGCACCAAGGACCTGACCTTCGCGTCCAACAATGCCGGCGTCGACGATTTCGGGATCGGCATCCTGCTGCAGACCCGGCAGGTCAAGAAGATGATCAGCTCTTATGTAGGAGAGAACGCCGAGTTCATGCGGCAGTATCTTTCGGGCGAGCTGGAGCTTGAGTTCAACCCGCAAGGCACCTTGGCCGAGCGCATGCGCGCCGGCGGCTGCGGCATTCCCGGCTTTTACACCAAGACCGGCGTCGGTACCGTGATTGCCGATGGCAAAGAGCACAAAGAGTTCGACGGCGAGACATATATCCTGGAGCACGGGATTTTTGCGGACCTGTCCATCGTGAAGGCCTGGAAGGCTGATCCGACCGGTAACCTGGTGTTCCGCAAGACCGCGCGGAACTTCAACCCTCCTGCCGCGATGTGCGGCCAGGTCTGCGTCGCCGAGGTTGAAGAAATCGTGCCGACCGGCAGCCTAGATCCCGATAGCATCCATCTTCCCGGGATCTACGTGCACCGCCTGATCCAGGGCGAGCACGAAAAGCGGATCGAACAGCGCACCGTGCGCGCAGCCTGAGGGATTTTCCATGACCGAGATCGATCCAGAAGTACGCGCCAAGGAAGTAGAAAACAGGGTGGAGATTTATGTGCACGCCGCCAAGCGCATGGTCCTCGACCTGTTCGGCCCCGAGGCCGCGCATGACCACAACACCGCCGTGATCTCTTTGGCCGCGGCGATGGCCAACCTTGAAGCCGGGCACATCATGGCCGATGCGCAGGACCGGATGACGCAAGCTCTTAACGACGGAGAGGCATGAAATGCCCTGGGATCGCAACGAAATGGCGGCGCGCGCCGCGCAGGAACTGCAGGACGGCTGGTACGTGAACCTCGGCATCGGCATCCCGACGATGGTGTCCAACTATATTCCCGACGGGATCGAGGTGACGCTGCAGTCGGAAAACGGGATGCTGGGTATGGGCCCCTTCCCGACCGAGGGCGAGATCGACGCCGATCTGATCAACGCGGGCAAGCAGACGATCACCGAGCTGCCGCAGACCGCCTATTTCGACAGCGCAACCAGCTTCGGCATGATCCGCGGCGGCAAGATCGCCATGGCGATCCTGGGCGCGATGGAAGTGTCCGAAACCGGCGATCTGGCGAACTGGATGATCCCCGGCAAGCTGGTCAAGGGCATGGGCGGCGCGATGGACCTTGTGGCCGGTGTCGGTCGGGTGGTCGTCGTGATGGACCACACCAACAAGCACGGTGAATCGAAGATCCTGAAGGAATGCACCCTGCCGCTGACCGGCAAGGCCGTGGTCGACCGGATCATCACCAACCTTGCCGTGCTCGATGTCGCGCACAAGGGCCTGCAGGTCGTCGAACTGGCCCCGGGCGTCACGCACGAACAAATCGTCGCCGCAACCGAGGCGCGGATTGTCTGAACCGCGGATCGAGCGCGAAATCGATGGCTCGAAGGGGCGCTACGTGATGCACCTTGGGGGCGCCACTGCCGAGCTGACATACTCTATCGCCTCGCCGACGATGGTCATCGCCGACCACACCGATGTGCCGGACGCCTTTCGCGGCACCGGCGCTGGCCAGAGGCTGGTGGCGCGGCTTGTCGAAGATGCCCGCGCAGAGGGCTTTCGCATCGTGCCGCTTTGCCCGTTCGTGAATGCCGAGCGGCGCAAGCACCCCGACTGGGCGGATGCGTTCAACGTCTGAACCGTCGCAATGCGGGGGGGGGATAGTGTGGGGCAGAGGCACCAGCTTGGGCGGCAATTATCCCGGCAGGTCGATTATCACCCACAGGCTCTTCATAATGTAGCCCAAATTCCGCGCTAGGCGCTCGGACAATGATAATGAGCAGTACAGCCCCCCTACCTCCGTCCGGGCGCGATCCGGCAGCGGCGCGCCGCCGGCGTGATCTTTGGATACTGGCCGGCCTCTTTGCGCTGATGCTGGCGGGCCTCGCCGCGCTTGCCGCCGCGACCGGCTGGCGGCAGACGCTGCAAAGCTTCGCCAGCCTTGGGCTTGGCCAGGTTGCGCTTTTGCTGCTGTTGAGCCTGGTCAATTACGCCCTGCGCGGCCTTCGGTGGCACCTGTTTGCCAATCGGCTTGGCCTTGCCACAGGGCTGATGCAGGATCTGCGCCATTTCATCGGCGGGTTTGCGATGTCGGCCACCCCCGGCCGCGTGGGCGAGCTTGTCCGCATGCGCTGGATCGAGCGCGAGACCGGTTGGGCGTTCGAGCGCACAGCGCCCCTGGTGCTGATCGACCGCGCCTCGGACCTGACCGCCATGGCGGTGCTTCTGGCCCTCGCGCTTGGGTTTTCGGCCGGCGGCATCGCCGGTGCGCTTCCGGTGATCGCCCTGGCGCTTGCGGTGGCCTATGTCGCAACGCACCCGGCGCTTCTAAGCCGCGCGGCGGGCTACGGCTATCGGATCACGGGTGCATTCAAGCGGCTCTTTGTGGGTGTCCGCCGTGCTTCGGTGTCGCTGGCGCATTTCCGCTCTCCAGCCGTACTGATGATCGCGGGCGCCCTTGGACTGGCGGGCTGGATGGCCGAAGGGGTTGCCTTTCATCTGCTGCTGGTCTGGATGGGCGCCGATGTCGGACTGTGGTCCGCCGTGGCGATCTTCGTCTTTTCCACGCTGGCCGGTGGCCTGACGGGCGCGCCTGGCGGCGTCGGCGGCGCCGAGGCCGTCATGATCGGGCTTCTGACCGCGCAAGGCGTTCCGCTTGAAACCTCGATCCCCGCGACGCTGATCATCCGCGTCACAACACTCTGGTTCGCCATCGGGCTGGGGCTTGTTGTCTTTCCCATAGCCGAGCGGCTGTCACTGAAGGCCTTCCATGCGCACAAAACCCGTTGAATACACCGGCTGGGGCCGGACGCTTTCGGCAACAAGCGATACCGCGCGGCCCGAGCGCCAGAGCAGCTTGGCCGCCGCCATGGACAGCATGCCAGCGCCGCCGCTGGGGTCGCTGCGTTCGTATGGCGATGCGTGCCTCAACGATGCAAAGCCCGCCATCAGCACGGTGCGGCTGGACCGGGTCACCGCCTTTGATGCGGACACCGGCCTTCTGACGGCCGAGCCCGGCGTGCGGATCGGCGATCTGGTTCGCCGCCTTGCGCCGCTGGGTTGGCTCCCCCCGGTGATGCCGGGCACGGGCTTTGCCACCGTGGGCGGCTCTGTTGCAATGGACGTGCACGGCAAGAACCATCACCACGCGGGCTCTTTCGGTCAGCATGTAACGGCCCTGGCGCTTGTCACCCCGAAAGGAAGAAAGACCGCAAAGACCGGAAGCGAGCTTTTCAAGGCAACTGTCGGCGGGCTGGGGCAGACCGGCGCCATCGCCTCGGCCGAAATGCAGCTTTTGCGCTGCAAGGGTGATGTGATGATGGTGACCGAACGGCGGATCGGCGACTGGGACGAACACCTCGGTCTTCTCGACGCATCCGAGGCAACTTATACCGTCGGCTGGATCGACGCGACGGCCACGGGCCGCAATCTCGGCCGCGGCGTTCTGGAAGAGGGCGAGACCGGCGCGGGGCTCGTACCGCCGGCCAAGCGCGGGCGCCGGGTGCCCTTCGATGCGCCATCCTTTGCGCTGTCGAGCCCCATCGTGCGCCTTTTCAATGCCGCCTATTGGCGGCGCATCCCGCAGCGCGGTCGCACCGTCGTCAAGCCGATCGACGATTTCTTCTTCCCGCTCGACAAGATCCATGACTGGAACCGGCTTTATGGCAAGGCCGGCTTTCACCAGTTCCAGTGCGTCGTGCCGCTGGATCAGGCCCCGGCGCTGCGGCAGATGCTGGAGACGATCGCCAAGTCGGGCCTTGCCTCGCCGCTTGCCGTGCTCAAACGGATGGGACCGGGACGCGCAGGCTATATGAGCTTTCCGATGGAGGGCTACACGCTTGCCGTCGACTTTCCGAACCGCGGCCGCGCCAGGCACATCGTCGAGGGGCTGACCGAAGCGGCTAGAGATGCTGGCGGGCGGATCTATTTCGCCAAGGACAGCGTAGCGACGCCCGAACTGATTGCCGGGATGTATCCCGAGCAGGCGAAGTGGGTCAAAGCCGTGGCCAAGCTCGATCCCGAGCGGGCGCTTCAGACCGATCTGGTGCGCCGTCTTGATCTGAGGGGTGTCGCATGAACGAGACATGGATCATCTTCGGCGCCACCTCGTCGATGGCGCGGGCCTTCGCGCGGGCGGTCTCGGAACGAGGCGACGCGGTCTGGCTGGCCGGCCGCGACCTTGCCGATATCGGCGCGCTTGCCACAGATTGCAGCCTGCGCGGCGCAGCCCATGCAGAGGTGCTGGAATTCGACGCCCGCAAGCCCGAGACCTTCGGCCCGATCGCCGCAAAGGCCGAGGCGGCGGAAGGCACTGTCAACGCGGCGGTCTTCGTCGGCTCGATGCCGCCCCAGGCCGACATCGATGCCGATCCATCGTTGCTGGACGGCGTTGTCACCGACAGTCACGCAGGCCCGGCCCGCATGTTGCACATGCTGGCGCCGATCATCGAGGCGCGCGGCGCGGGATGCGTTGTGGGCGTAGGCTCTGTCGCGGGTGACCGTGGCCGGATCGGCAACTACGTCTACGGCTCGGCCAAGGCGGGCTTTCACACCTACCTGTCGGGGCTGCGCAACCGCCTGACGCGCTCGGGCGGCCACGTGGTGACGGTAAAGCCCGGCTTTGTCGACACCGCCATGACCTGGGGCATTCCGGGGATGTTCCTGGTTGCCGCACCCGAGGCGGTGGCCAGCGACATCCTAAAAGCCGTCGCCAGGAAGCGCGACACTATATATACGCCCTTCTTCTGGCGCTTCATCATGCTGATCATCCGCTCGATACCGGAGCGCATATTCAAGAAGATGTCGATCTAGGCGCTAGCGCGGAATTTGGACGAAGGCGCACCCGTCAGTGATAAGCTGCGGCGGCGTCTGGCAAAGACCGCTTGCAACGCGCCAGGCCGCCAGCACCTTGGGCACGTAGGCGCGCGTTTCGGCATAGGGCGGCACGCCCTTGTGCGACTTCACCGCATTCTCACCAGCGTTGTAGCCCGCCAGGATCATGACCGGGTCGTGATCGAACTCGCCCATCAGCCAATCGAGATACGCCACACCGCCCTTGATGTTGTCCGCCGGATCATCGGCGTCCTCGACTCCGAACCGCTCGGCGGTTGCGGGGATCAGCTGCATCAGGCCGCTGGCGCCTGCGCTGCTGAGCGCGTCGGCGCGCCCGCCCGATTCCACGTGGATAATGGCGGCGACCAAAGCCGGCGAGACGCGGGTCCCGATGGTCGCCAGCAGGATGTCCTTGCCATAGGCGTCGGTGATCTTGCGCATATCGCCCAGCCGCGGTGCGGTGACCCGCTTGTCACGCTCGCCGTCCTGCAGCGCTGTCATGGTGGCCTCCAGGCGCCCCGCGCTGGCCTGTGCTAGCTGAGGCGAGACGTCGGACCAGAACCAATCATAGGGACGCGGCGCGCCATCGGCATCTTCGTCCGGGGTGGGTTGCGCGGCAACGATATCTGCCTTCGGCTCGATCGATACATTGATGCGAGGACCGCCCCCGGCCTTCGGAACGCCTACGCGGCGGGCGCTGAATTCAGGAAACGGCGGCGGATCCTCTGCAAAAGCCGGTACTGCATAGGAGGGAAGCGCGATGAGACCCGCGATGATAAGCGCGATGGGCTGCCTGATCATGATTTGCCACTGCTCTGTTTTCGGCAAACATCGCAAATTGGCGCAACAATAACCAGCATTAACCGCGGTATTGTTAACCAAGTGGTATCTAATAGACCCTAAAACAAATCCTCCATTGGCGCGAAAAGCTGGAATTCCGGGGAATTTACGCTTCGTTATCAGATGCTTAGAGGATTTTTAACGAATTAACGATGTGACTGCAAAAACGTCAGACCCCCGCCAAACTCTCGCCCAATTTGAACAGCAATTTCCTCGTCATGCCAAGGCGGTGATCGGGTCTTAAGAGGACAGCCCGAGGTGATCCTTCAAGGTTAAAGTGAAACAGAGCGAATGATGGAACGGAGAAAAACTATGGATTTCCTTAAGCTTGCTAAAAAGTTCAAGAAAGACGAAGACGGCGCAGTCACGGTTGACTGGGTTGTGCTGACCGCAGCGATCGTGGGCCTCGGCATTGCCGTTATCGCCTCGGTTCGCGCAGGTACCGAGACTCTGGGTGGGGCGATCTCTGATGCCGTTGCTACTCAGGCTGTCGGCGGCTAAAAGCGCCAGTTGATCGGGCGCGCCAGGGAACGCCTTGGCGCATTGCCCAATCAATCTGAAAAGACAGGGGCCGCTTCCGAACTGGACGTGGCCCCTTTTTTCAAGTGACAATAGGTGTTGCATTTCCCACGAGCCACCCTGGGTCTGATCGCACAAACAGTTCCAGCACAACAAAGTTATTTTCGTGATACAGGAGTTCCGATCATGCTGAGATTGATCAAAAGGTTCAAGCGCGAGGAAGCCGGCGCCGTGACTGTCGATTGGGTCGTCCTGACCGCAGCGATTGTTGGGATCAGCCTCGGTCTAATCGGCCTGCTTCAAAACGCCCTGACCGACAAGTCAGAGGGCATCGGCACTTATGTCGAAGATCGGACCGACCTTCTCGACTGATCCGCGCCGACTTTCAGCGCAAAGCCAGGCACATATTCACCTTGCCGAAGTGTTTCGCAGGGACGTGTCAAGAATATGCCCGCCCGCATGGCGGGCTTTCATTTTTCTTCAATAGTTCTTTGGGAATGTCGAAAACAATCACGGTAATTATCCCGGATTGCACGCGATCAACCCTTTCTGTCCATGCTGATGCCACATTTGGCGTCGATTGAAAGCGGTGGAGAAGCATGCGCCGCCTCGGCGGAATTGGCTGGGCGCGGTATATTTGGAAAGGATACGTCATGCGTTTGGTGTTTGGTTTGGTCCTTCTCCTAGGGCTGGGACTGGCGGGCGGCGCTGTATATATGGCGCAGCAATATATCACTGCGAACGAACAGGAATTGGCACAAGAACGCGCCGCGCGCGCCTCGATCGTTCCCACCACGGATGTGTTCATCTTAACGCGCCCGATGCGCTATGGTGAACGCTTGAGGCGCAAGGACGTGAAAGCGGTAAAGTGGCCGGTCAACGCCGTGCCGGAAGGCGCGTTCCAGAAAGAGGCCGCACTGTTTCCCGAAGGTGAAAAAGAGCTGCGCACGATCCTCAGGGCGATGGAACGCGGCGAAGCTTTGTTGAAGGTCAAGGTTACCGACCCCGGCGACGATGCCGGTGTGTCATCGCGTCTGGGGGCCGGCATGCGCGCCTTCGCGCTGCGCGTCGACGTTGCCTCGGGTGTGTCGGGCTTTCTGCGCCCTGGCGACCGCGTGGACGTCTACTGGACCGGCCGCACCGAGAACGCTTCCGCAGGGTCCAATGAAGTCACCCGCCTGATCGAACCCGGCATCAAGCTGATCGCCGTCGACCAGTCGGCCGACGAAGATCGCTCGAACCCCACAGTGGCGCGCACCGTGACGGTTGAGGCCACACCGCTGCAGGTTGCAGCGCTGGCACAGGCCCAGGCCACCGGCCGTCTCCAGTTGTCGCTGGTCGGCGCAGAGGACGAAACGGTCAGCGGCGAGGTCGAGATCGACCAGCGTCTGCTGCTGGGAATTGAAGAGCGGATCGTCGAGGTCAAAGAGAAAGAGAAGGTCTGCACCGTCAAGACGCGGCGCGGCGCCGAAGTCGTCGAGATCCCGATCGACTGCTCGAACTGACACGCAAGCCCTGGCCGCACGAAATAAGGCACCCCCTGTATGTGGGGTGCCTTTTGCCATGAGCCCCCACAATTTGCCTTGTGTTGCGACTTGTCCACATAAAGCCTGTCGCACAAATGATTGATTCTTGCAAATAAACCCGCCTTGACGCATGGTTCGGCCAATGACGGGCTATTCAGGCTCGAAATGACGGGCAACCAAGACCCGAAACGAGGCGTGATCGGAGAGGCAGGTCACATGAAAATCGATCGCTTTATGAAGGCGGCCCTTTTGGGCTTCGCCGTTGCAGTAACTAACGCACCAACAGCTGACGCGCAGACCCTGCGCGTTTTGCGCGGGGAGGCATCCAGTACGCTGAATGTTCCCATCAACCGAGCCGTCGTGGTGGAAGCCGAGGCACCCTTTGCTGAACTTTCGATTGCAAACCCGGGCATCGCGGACATCTCGACCCTGTCGGATCGGACAATCTATGTTCTGGGCCGCGCGCCCGGACGTACAACCCTGACGCTTCTGGGCCCCGATGGCGGCCTGATCACGAACGTCGAGGTTCAGGTGACCCCCGATGTCGCCGAATTCAAAGAGCGTCTGCGGCAGATCCTGCCGGGCGAGCCCATCGAAGTGCGCACGGCCAATGACGGGATCGTCCTGTCTGGCACCGTGTCGTCGATCGTGAAGCTCGATCGTGCGCTTGATCTTGCAAGCCGCTACGCACCTGGCCGGGTCTCGAACCTGATGACGGTGGGCGGCACACAGCAGGTCATGCTGAAAGTCCGCTTTGCAGAAATGCAGCGGTCGGTGTCCAAGCAGCTTCAGGGCGGCTTGATCGGCACCTCGATCGGCACCGACGGTGCGGTCGATCTTGGCCTTGGCGCCGGTGAGGTGCTACCGGGCGCCTTCGGCAATGTCGAGTTGAACCTCAACCCCAACACCATCGGCCAACTGGCCGCCGGTCTGACGATTGGCGATGTGGAACTGGGCGTTCTTCTTGAGGCACTTGAAACCAAGGGCATGATCCGCACGCTGTCAGAGCCGAACCTGACCGCCCTTTCGGGGCAGCAGGCAGAGTTCCTGGCGGGCGGCGAGTATCCGATCCCGGTCGTCGACGAAGATGGCGGCGTGAAGATCGAATACAAACCCTTCGGTGTTCAGCTCAGCTTCACACCGCGGGTGCTGGACGGCGATGTCATCAACCTTCAGCTCAAGACAGCCGTCTCGGGCCTTGACCCGACGGTCGTCACGCAGAACGCGGGCTTCTCGGTAAACGGTTTCCGTCGTCGCGAAACGTCCACCACGGTCGAGATGCGCGATGGCGAGAGCTTTGCAATCGCCGGCCTGCTGGAAGACGACTTCCAGGATCTGGTGGGTCAGGTTCCCTGGCTTGGCGACATCCCGGTTCTGGGCGCCCTGTTCCGCAGCTCGGAGTACGAGCGTCAGCAATCCGAGCTGGTGATCATCGTGACACCTCACCTGGTGACGCCGACCCGCGGTGAAGCTCTTGCGCTTCCGACCGACCGGGTCCGCCCGCCGACCGAGAGCGAACTCTTCCTGACGGGAAGCACCGGGTCCAGCACGGCCCCGACCGAGGGCGCCGCTGGCGAAGTTGCCAAGCAGGACTTCTCGGGTTCCTTTGGCTACGTGATGGAGTAAGGCAGATGGCTCGACACACCAAAACACTTCTGATTGCGACATCATGCATGGGGCTTCTTGCCGGGTGCGCAGGAATGGACAATGAAGCCGGCGCCTCGATTGACGCCGGCAACTTCGGAAACCCGACGATGAACAACATGCTTGTTCAGACGGGCCAGATGGATTTTGCGATCAATTTGAACCGTCGCTTCAGCGAAGAGGTACCGTCCACGGTCAACTTCGCCTTCGACAGCGCGGTTCTGGACGCAGATGCCCGCGCGGCCCTGATGACCCAGGCCAACTGGATCAAGCAGTTCCCGGAGGTCAAGTTCCGCGTCTATGGCCACACCGACCTTGTCGGCTCTGATGCCTACAATAAGTCGCTGGGCCGGGCTCGTGCCAATGCGGTTGTGAATTTCCTTTCAAGTCAGGGAATTAGCAAATCGCGGCTCGAAGCGCTGGTCTCGTTCGGCGAGACGCAACCCCTGGTCGCGACCGAGCAGGAAGAGCGTCGCAACCGCCGTACGGTAACCGAAGTGTCCGGCCTCGTGGCAAGGCACCCGACCGTTCTGAACGGCAAGTATGCGCAGATCATTTTCCGCGAATACGTGCAGAGCGCGACCGAGGTTCCAGCCGAAGCCGGCGGCCTTGCGACGATCGATGCCGGCGGAAGCTAATTCGTATCGATAAACCGAATAATTACGGTTTTTTAGCCTCAATGTCGCCAATATTAGCGGCAACCTTCATCCCTAGGGACACGTGCGCGCGAATCTCAGGTTCGCGCGCACGGGACGCAGGCGGGACGAACCGCCCGGGGGATACTATCCGGGACATCGTCATTCAACCGCCTTGCGTTCTCCAAAGGAAGGACGAGAGGCAACATGACGAGCACAGCGGCATTACAGCCCGAACCGGCACCCATCGTGGCATGCACGATCAGTCGGGACGTGCAGAACTTCGATCTTCTGATCGAAGACATGGAGACGGAATTCGGCGAGACGTGGGGCGACCTTTCGTTTGAAGACGCGACAGTTTTTCTGGCGCAGCCCGACAGCAACTCTCTTGAATTCGTAGCGATCGCGATCGAGGAAGAAGACGAGGACGATATCGGCCGCGTCGCCGACGTGATCAAGCTGGCGGTCGACAAGAGCATCAAGGTGCTTGTGATCGCCGAAGACGTCAGCCCGATCGCGTTGCACCAGCTTCTGAAGCTGGGGGCCGAGGAATTCGTGCCCTACCCGCTTCCCGACGGCGCGCTGCACGAGGCGATCGACCGGATGCGCAACCCGCCGCAGCGGGCGGCCGACGTTCCCGAAGAACTGGTCAACAAGCTGAAGGCGACCGGCGACCGTGACGGCGTCGTACTTCCCGTCCAAGGCATGGCCGGGGGTACAGGCTCGACCACGTTTGCGGTGAACCTGGCCTGGGAGCTGGCGAACATGTCCGGCGACGAGCCGCCGCGCGTCTGCCTTCTGGATCTCGATCTGCAATTTGGATCCACATCGACCTATCTTGACCTGCCCCGACGCGAGGCGGTCTACGAGCTTTTGTCCGACACATCCTCGATGGACAACGAAAGCTTCATGCAGGCGCTTTTGACCTTCAACGAAAAGCTGCATGTGCTGACGGCCCCGGCGGAAATGCTTCCGCTGGATATCGTCGGCCAGGAAGACATCGAGCGCATCATCGAAACCGCACGCACGAACTTCGACTATGTCGTGATCGACATGCCGACAAGCGTCGTGCACTGGACCGAAACCGCACTTCACGCAGCGCATGTGTATTTCGGACTGATGGAGCTTGATATGCGCTCGGCGCAGAACACGCTGCGGCTGACGCGCGCGCTCAAGGGTGAAGAGCTGCCTTACGAAAAGCTGCGCTATATTCTCAACCGCGCACCGAAATTCACCGACCTGACCGGCAAGAGCCGGGTCAAGCGGATGGCCGAAAGCCTCGATATCCAGATCGAGGTCCAGATCCCGGACGGCGGCAAGCAGATCGTCCAGGCCAACGACCACGGCGTGCCGCTAGCCGAAATGGCCGCAAAGAACGTCGTACGCAAAGAAATTCAGAAACTCGCAACTTCGCTGCACGAACTGACCGTGTCCGAAGCCGCGACGGGTTGATTTAAGGGAGGGGTGAGACAGTGTTCTCGAAGTACAAAAAACCTGGAGGAGACAAACCTTCTGGCACGCCGGCACTGAAATCGATTGACGGCGGCGCCGCACCGGTCGAGACCGCTTCAATTGACAACGCAGTGAAGCGCAAGCCTAGCCAGTCGGCAAAATCGTCGGCCCAGGCGGGACCGGTCGACAAAGAGCGCAAGCGCAAGGAACGTCTGTCCGAGATCAAGCTGGAGCTGCACAAGCGCCTTTTGGAAAACCTCAACCTGGGGGCGCTCGAAACCGCCGCCGAGGCTGATCTTCGGGCCGAGATCGTCGCGATCTCCGGCGAAGCGCTTGAAGAAATGGGCGTTGTTCTCAACCGCGAAGAGCGCGCAACGCTCAACCAGGATCTTTATGACGAAGTGACGGGCCTTGGCCCGCTAGAGCCGCTTTTGAAAGACGACTCGGTCAACGATATTCTGGTGAACGGCCCGCAACAGGTCTTCGTGGAACGCGCTGGCAAGCTTGAGCTGACCGACACGACCTTCAAGGACGAAAGACACCTTCTGCGGATCATCGACAAGATCGTTTCGGCCGTTGGCCGGCGGGTTGATGAATCGAACCCATATGTCGACGCGCGCTTGAAGGATGGCTCGCGTTTCAACGCGATGGTCCCGCCGATCGCGGTCGATGGCTCGCTGGTCTCCATTCGTAAGTTCAAGAAAGAGAAACTGGCGATTGATGATCTGGTGCGCTTTGGCGCCTTCACCGAGGAGATGGCCGCCTATCTTCAGGCCGCGGTTGCCTGCCGGCTGAACGTGATCGTCTCCGGTGGTACGGGCTCTGGTAAAACGACGACGCTGAACGCGCTGTCGTCGTTCATCGACAACTCAGAGCGGATCCTGACGATCGAGGATACGGCGGAACTTCAATTGCAACAGACCCACGTGGGACGAATGGAAAGCCGCCCCGCGAACGTCGAAGGCAAAGGTGCGGTCAGCCAGCGCGACTGTCTTAAGAACGCCCTGCGGATGCGCCCCGACCGCATCATCGTCGGCGAGACGCGCGGCGAGGAAGTCATCGACATGCTGCAGGCCATGAACACCGGCCACGACGGATCGATGACCACGATCCACGCCAACAGCGCACGCGATGGTGTCTCTCGTCTTGAGAACATGATCGCGATGGCCGGCATCGAGATGCCGATCAAGGCGGTCCGCAGCCAGATCGCATCGGCTGTGAACCTCATCGTGCAGGCATCGCGCCTGCAGGACGGCTCTCGCCGCATGACCTCGATCACCGAAGTGACCGGCATGGAAGGCGACGTGATCTCGATGCAAGAGGTCTTCCGTTACCAGCGCGTCGGCCTGACACCGGACAACAAGATCATCGGCCACTTCACGGCCACCGGCATCCGCAGCGCCTATTCGGAACGTTTCCGGATGTGGGGCTACGATCTGCCATCCAACATCTTTGAACCCTTCGCGGCGGAGTAAAGCCAGATGACCATCAGTGCAGAACCGCTTATCTACGCCCTGATCTTCGTGGGCGTCCTGGTCCTTGTGGAAGGCATCTACCTGACCGTTTTCGGCAAGTCGATCAGCCTGAACAACCGGATCAACCGCCGCCTTGAGATGCTCGAGAAAGGCGCCGGGCGCGAACAGGTGCTGGAACAACTCCGCAAGGAGATGTCGCAGCACATGAAATCGCGTTCGATCCCGCTCTACGCGATCCTTGCGGACAAGGCGCAGAAGGCCGCGATTGCCTTCACCCCCGGACAGCTTGTGATGCTGATGGGGGTTCTGGCGGTCGTCTCCTTCGGCGCGCTGACTTACGGCACCGGTGCAGCGCTGGCCTTGCGTATCGCTGTTTCCCTCGTCATGGGCGTTGGCGGCATCTTCGTCTGGGTAAACAACAAGGCCAAAAAACGCCTTGGAATGATCGAAGAACAATTGCCCGATGCGGTGGAACTGATGGTGCGCAGCTTGCGTGTCGGCCACCCCTTCACCTCGGCGCTGCAGATCGTATCAAAGGAAGTGCCCGACCCGCTCGGCTCGGAAATGGGCATCATTTCGGACGAAAGCGCCTATGGCCGCGACGTCGGCGAGGCGCTCAAAAGCATGGCCGAGCGAATGGATATGCAGGATTTGCGCTTTCTTGCGGTGGCCGTGACCATCCAGCAGCAATCGGGTGGTAACCTGGCCGAAATCCTACATGGGCTAGCCCAAGTGATCCGTGCACGCTTCAAGCTCTTCCGCCGTGTCAAGGCGATCACCTCCGAGGCAAAATTTTCCGGCATGTTCCTGTCGATCTTCCCCATCGGGGCGCTGATCGTCATCAACATGCTCGAGCCGAACTACTACGACGACGTCAAAGAGACCGAGTACTTCATCCCGGCCTGTTTCGTTGTCGCGGGCTTTCTTGTTGCGAATATTTTCGTGATGCGCGCCCTTGTGAACATCAAAGTCTGAGGCGGCAAAATGCTTGAACAGATCAATACTCTTCTGACGGATAACTTCGGCGAGTTCGGCCCGCTTCTGGTGGTCGGCGTGCTGGGCATGTTCCTGATACTGCTGACGCTTCCCGTGCTTTTGAAGCGCGAGAAGGATCCGTTGGACAAACTGCGACAGAACAGCCGCGAGCTGGACAAGGCGCGCGCCGGCGACCCCAAAAAAGCGCTGCGCCAGAAGAGCAACAACTCGCTTGAGAAGTTCTCGGGTTTTCTGGAGCCGACGGACGAGGAAGAGTATTCTGCCATCCGCCTGAAGCTCTTGCAGGCGGGATACCGGTCGAAGACCGCCGTGCGCACCTATCACTTCATGCAATTCGCGCTTGGCATCACCTTTCTGATCTTCGGCGCGATCTACGCCATCCTGCAAAGCACAAGCGGCGATCCGTCGACGCAATCGCTGATGTTGTCGGTGCTGATCCCCGGTGCCTGCGGCTATATGTTGCCGAAATACTGGATCACCCGGCGCCAGCAGGCACGCCAGGAAGAGATTATCAACGGCTTTCCCGACAGTCTCGATTTGATGCTGGTCTGCGTGGAGGCCGGCCAGTCGCTGGACCAGTCGATCATCCGCGTCAGCACAGAGATCCGTTCTGGCTATCCCGCGCTTGCGGACGAGTACGAGATCGTCGCGCATGAGATGAAAGCCGGCAAGGACAAGACCGCCGTTCTGCGCGACATGTCCGAGCGCGCCGGGGTGCCCGACGTGTCGTCCTTCGTCACCGTGCTGATCCAGTCGGCGACCTTCGGTACATCGATTGCCGAAGCCTTGCGGGTCTACGCCTCCGAGATGCGCGACAAGCGCGTGATGCGAGCTGAAGAAGCCGCCAACAAACTGCCCACGAAGATGACATTGGCAACTATGGGATTGACCGTCCCGCCACTTCTGATCATCCTTATCGGACCCTCGGTCTATGAGATCTCGGTAACCTTGGGCACGGCAACATTCTTCTAGGGCACCATGCCGAAAATATGGTTGGGCTTCGGCCTTGCATTGAGCCTTCTGGCCGCCTGCGACAATGCCGGCGGCCTTGGCACGTCCGCCCCTGACAGCCCTTTTGCGCCGACCGGCCGGGCAGAGATGGAGGACGCGGTCGATGGTTTGATCGTCGGCCACCGACTGATGGCAGCCGGCGAGTACGAGCTGGCGATCAAGGCCTATTTCCGTGCCGCCGCCGTTCAGGGCCAGACGGCAGATGTGCTTTCGGCCCTTGGCTCGGCCAATCTCAAGCTTGGCCGGCTTGGCCAGGCAGAGCGCCTCTTGCGCCGCGCCATCGAAAAAGACGAGGAATTCGCCCCCGCCTGGAACAATCTGGGCGTCGTTTTGATGGAACAGGGCAAATTCGGCGAGGCGAGCCGTGTCTTTCGCGTCGCCTTCGCGCTCGATAGTGGCGAAAGTGTCGAAATCCGGAACAATTTGCGGCTCGCGCTCGCCAAACTGGAAGAGCCCGACTATTCTCCTGACGATAACATAAACTTCGCATTGGTGCGGCGCGGCACAGGGGAATACCTGCTTCTGCCCACACCATAAGCGGGGAATGAGAGCAGGAAAAAGGACGCAGGCACCATGCGCCACTCAGTTATTTTGACCCTCTGCCTTGGCAGTGCAGTACTTCTGTCCGCTTGTGAGCAAAACACCGACGCCGATGTCGCAGAAGCACTGAAATCCGTAAACGTCATCGACGAAAGCAATCTGAACGAGCTTATGCTGACTTCGGCCGATCCGGTCGAGGCGGTCAATTACTTCCGCAAGACCATGATCGACAACCCCGACCGCACCGACATCAAGCGTGGTCTGGCGATGTCGCTGATCCGGGCCAAGCGCCCGACCGAGGCCGTCCAGGCCTGGGAGCTTGTGGTGGCCGCCGATGACAGCACCCCTGAAGACAAGGTGGGTCTGGCAGACGCGCAGATCCGCTCGGGCGAGTGGAAAAGCGCCGAAATCACGCTGGATTCGATCCCGCCGACCTACGAGACCTATCGCCGCTACCGGCTGGAAGCGATGGTCGCGGACAGCAACAAGGAATGGGACAAGGCCGACAGCTTTTACGAGACCGCCCTTGGCCTGACCACGACGCCTTCGGGCGTCTTGAACAACTGGGGCTACTCCAAGCTGAGCCGCGGCGCCTATCCGGACGCGGAAAAACTGTTCACCGAAGCCGTGACATATGACTCGTCGCTCTTCACCGCCAAGAACAACCTCGTTCTGGCCCGCGGCGCTCAGCGCAAGTACGATTTGCCGGTCGTCGAGATGTCGCAGATCGAGCGCGCCCAACTTCTGCACACGCTGGCCCTTTCAGCCATCAAGCAAGGCGATGTGGCAACCGGCAAGGGCCTTCTGCGCGAGGCGATCGACAGTCATCCCCAGCACTTCGAAGCCGCCGTGCGCAGCCTCCGTGCGCTGGAAGCCAACGTCGTGAACTGACCCCCGGGGCGCCGATGCACATCACGTCAGCCTCGGCGCTCTGGTTCCTTCCGTTCCTCGCCCCTATCACGATCTGGGTCGCGTGGAGCGATCTGAAATTCATGAAGATCCCGAACGTGGCGGTTATCGCCACGTTTATCGTGTTCGCCGGCGTCGGACTGATCGCGCTGCCGTTTGACGAATACCTTCGACGGTATGTTCAATTCGCCATCGTGCTGGGCATCGGGTTCGTCGGCAACCTTTTGCGCCTCTTCGGCGCAGGCGATGCCAAATTCGGAGCGGCAATGGTTCTCTTTCTGCCGCTGAACGATTTGGGGCCTTTCCTGCAAATCCTGGCGATCACCCTGCTCGCGGCCTTCGTCACGCACCGAGTTGCGAAAAGGGTCCCGTATATTCAACGGACGGCACCCGATTGGGAAAGCTGGCAGCGGCGCGATTTTCCGATGGGCTATGCGCTGGGAAGCGCCCTGATCTTCTATCTGGGATTCGGCGCCTTTTTCGGCCGCTAGCGACCTATCAGGTAGGCCACGTAGTGCTGGGTGTCGCGCAGCTTGGTCATCTGACCGGCGCGGTCCGCAAGATCCTTGAGCACCCCATTGCGCACATCGAGATCGAGCGCGCAACGCGGCACGACCATGATATCGGCATTCTCAAAGCCAGACAGGCCACCATAGTACCAGGGCGCCCCGCCCGGCAGGATCGGAACGTCCGAGTATAGCGGCAGGGGCGACAGCGTGTCGGCAGTGAAGACAAGGCGTCCGTCTGTCAGGCCATGCGCCTGCATATCCTCGGCGATGGTGGAAAACCAGGTGCGGGTGCCGCTCAGAAGCAGGCATGGCGCATAGCGATCCTCGCCGAAGGCCACCGGAACGAAAGAGCCGAACTTCGGATCAATCGCCTCGCCGTCGGTCTGCCCAAGCGCGGCCGATGTCCGGACCAGAATGTCTTCACCGCGCATCACCGGCACGAAGACGTCGGGGCGCTTTGCCGGCCCGTCCAAAAGCGCAACCTTGCCATTGTTCGGCGTTCCGAGATGGCGCAGGGAACTGGTCGTCAGGTTGGTCAGCGAGGGGAATATGATCGCGAGCCCTGCGACCGCTGTCAAGGTGAGAGCCGTGCGCAGATCCCAGCCGCGGCTGTTCAGCACGCCCGGATCAGGGCGCAACATCAACAGCACCACCGCCAGCAGAAAGAGCCAGACCCGATCGTTACCGAAATTCTGATAGGTCACGAATATGAACCCCGGCAGCAGCAGGATCACGGCCAGCCCGGCAACGGAGGCGCCGCTCTGGCGCAGAAAGATGAGCCCCGCAATCGCCAGAAGCGTGCCGCCAAGGTAGTTTGGTGAGACGATCAGCGCCGCGACCGGCAGCCCCGGATCACCCCGGATCGTCGATTGCGAAACCGCGATCAGGTCCTGGATGTATCCCTCGACATATCCCATACCGCCGACAAGAACCGTGCCGATCGCGACCACAAGGCCAGCCAGCACGGCTGCGAGCAGTGTCGCGAAGCCCCGCTTTGCCAAAAGGACGATTGCGATGACGGGCATGAAAGACAAGAAATACGTCGCCTTGATCAGTGCCATTCCGGCCAGGGCGAGCCCGATCAGGACGCCATCGAGCATCGGCCGCACGGTGCCTTTGGGCGGCAGAAGCGCCAGTGGGATGGCGATGAAGGTCAGCGCCCACGCCCAGCGATTGTAATGCATCGACATCGATGTGGTCAGCTCGCCCGTGCCATGAACGAGCGCCGTCACCATCACCAGCGTTATGCCGCCAAAGGTGTAGGCCCACAGCCGCGTCATGCGCGAATAGCTGACCCACCAGATCGCCGGCAGCAGCACCGCAGCCACCAGCGCCTGGGCAAAATGCATCGCCATTCCATAGCCGAAACCCAAGCCCACAAAGACCTCGATCGGCCAGAATGCCAGTATTCCGAGCGGCGTCATGAAGTCCTGGTGGATCCGCTCTCCGGATGCCAATCTATTAATGATATCAATTAGATGAAGCGTATCGCCTTCGTGCTGGCCCAGGTAGAGACCACCCTTCAAAAGCGCCGCCGCGGCGGTGGAAATCACCACATACGACAAAAATACCGCCAAAAACGCGGGATTAGGTCTGCTCATCCCAACCTTCTTTCATTTTTTGGCCACATTAACCGGTAAAACTCAGTCGTGAAACGCAGTTGGCAATGCTTGATGGCCATTTTTGGGCGATGGAGCAAAACCGCTGCAGCTTTGTGTGAGCAAGATCAGGACCGCATCGATGAATATGATCTCCAATAACGTGATTGCCCCTCCGGCCCCACGCGGCCTTTCGCAGATGCGGCTTCCGATCGTGCTGATGCGCGATATCCTTCTCAAA
Organism: Paracoccaceae bacterium; assembly: GCA_013003075.1. GTDB lineage: Bacteria > Pseudomonadota > Alphaproteobacteria > Rhodobacterales > Rhodobacteraceae > JABDLJ01. The sequence continues at coordinate 30,880 of JABDLJ010000030.1, read as the reverse complement.
ACGATCTTCCGCAAGAACCTCGAAGTCGTAACCGAGATCGCGCAAGCCATTTGCCTGCCTATTCCTGTGACGCAAGAGCTTGTCGATCTGGCCCGCGAACAGCGGCTTCTTGAAGCCACCGGTTCGCTGCACGCCAACTCTGGCGGCGAGATGGGCTACCAGCTGACCGACGGCGGCAAGGCCCGGGCGCTAGACGCGCTGTCGCAGTCCGAATATTACGGCGCAATGCCGGTCCCGCTTTCGGTCTACAAGGAACAGGTTGATCGCCAGTCGATCCGCAACATCCAGATCACACGTGACCAGCTGACCGGGGCGATGGGACACCTGATCCTGCCCGACGATCTGCTCGATCACCTCGGCCCCGCCGTGGGCGCTGGCCGCTCGATCCTTATGTACGGACCGCCGGGTAACGGTAAATCATCGATCTCGAACGGTATCCGCGATGCCATCGGCGACAAGATCTATGTGCCCCGCGCGCTTGAATATGCCGGTCAGGTCATCACGGTCTACGACCCGATCGTGCATACCGCCGCCGAAGAGCAGGTCGACGATCCCAACGCGCTGCGCCGCACCTCGGGACGGTTCGACACCCGTTACGTTCTTTGCGACCGCCCGACCGTTGTCACCGGTGGTGAGCTGTCGCTCTCGATGCTCGATCTGGTCTACAACCCGACCGCACGCACCTACCAGGCGCCGTTGCAGTTGAAGTCCACCGGCGGCGTCTTCATCGTGGACGACCTTGGCCGTCAGGAAGAACCACCTCAGGCGCTGATCAACCGCTGGATCGTCCCGCTGGAAGAAAGCCGCGACATCCTGGCACTGCAATCAGGTGAGAAATTCACCGTGCCGTTCGACACGCTTGTGATCTTCTCCACCAACTTCCATCCCAACGAGATCTTCGACAAAGCGGCCCTGCGCCGGATCTTCTTCAAGATCAAGATCGACGGTCCGAACCAGGAAGACTACCTGAAGATCTTCGCTATGGTCGCCAAAAAGCGCCAGATGCCGCTGGATGAGGCGACCCTCGTCTACCTGATGAAGTCGAAATACCCTACAATCGACAACATCTATGCAAACTACCAGCCGATCTTCCTGATCGACCAGATGATCTCTATCTGCGAATTCGAGGGCATCCCCTACCAGATGTCGCCAGAGCTTCTGGACCGCGCATGGGCAAACATGTTCGTCAAGGACGAGATCATCGTGCACTGACGCGCTGCGCCATTCGCGCGCAGGCCCGTGTTGCAGGCTCGCGCCCAAACCTGCAGCAAGATATACTCCCGCTCTGATCACCACCAGGGCGGGATTTTCTTTCTGAATGTCAGACAGTTGGCAATGGGTTTCGAAACGCGGGGCCAAGCGCGCATGACGGTGCTACCGGACATCTTCGGGCGCTGGTTTGAAAGTCGCGGCTGGCACATCCATCCCCACCAGCAGGAGATGGCCGATCGGGCGGGTGCCCCCGCCCTGTTAATGATCGCCCCCACCGGCGGCGGCAAGACGCTTGCAGGGTTCCTGCCGACCCTGGCCGATCTGGCCGATGGCACCCATGCCGGGCTGCATACGCTCTATATCTCGCCCCTCAAAGCGCTGGCCGCTGACATACGCCGCAATCTGCGCACGCCGATCGACGAAATGGGGCTACCGATCCGGGTCGAGGACCGCACCGGCGATACATCGGCCACCGCAAAGCGCCGCCAGCGCGCCGACCCGCCGCATATCCTGCTGACGACGCCCGAAAGCCTGGCGCTGCTCTTGTCGTACGAAGACGCGCCGCGCATGTTCGCCGGCCTGAAACGGGTGGTCGTGGACGAGATCCACGCACTTGCGGAAAGCAAACGTGGCGATCAGTTGATGCTGGGGCTTGCCCGCCTGCAAACGCTCTGCCCCGATCTGCGCCGGGTCGGCCTGTCGGCCACAGTCGAGGATCCTGCCGGTATCGCCGGCTACCTCGCGCGGCATCCCGACCCGTGCGAGATCCTCTATGCCGATCCCGGCCCGGCCCCGGATATCGCGATGCTGACCACCGAAGAACGTCCGCCGTGGTCGGGTGGCGGCGCTGGCTACGCCATTGCCGCGGTGCTCGATCAGGTGCGCCAGCACCGCACGACGCTGATATTCCACAACACCCGCGCGCAGGCCGAGATCTTCTTCCACAACCTGTGGCTGGCCAACGATGACAGCCTGCCCATCGGAATTCATCATGGAAGCCTGTCGCGCGATCAACGAGAGCGGGTCGAGGCCGCGATGGTGGCCGGTGATTTGCGCGCCATCGTCTGCACTGGATCGCTCGATCTTGGTATCGATTGGGGCGATGTGGACCTCGTGATCCAGATCGGCGCGCCCAAGAACGTCAAACGACTGGTGCAACGGATCGGGCGCGCAAATCACCGCTACAACGCGCCCTCCAAAGCGCTTCTGGTCCCGGCCAACCGCTTCGAGGTGGTCGAATGCGTTGCCGCGCTGCAGGCGGTCCGCGAAAACGATCTGGATGGTGAGCCGCGTGGCCCCGGCCCCCGAGACGTGCTGTGCCAGCAAATCCTGATCACCGCCTGCTCGGGACCATTCTCGGCCGATGCGCTGTACGATGAGGTTTGCACAGCCGGCGCCTATGCCGGCCTTCGCCGAAGCGAATTCGACGACTGCCTGGATTTCGTGGCGACAGGCGGCTACGCCTTGCGTTCCTACGATCGCTGGCAGCGCCTTCTGCAGCGGCCGGATGGGCGCTGGCAGCTGCGCGACCCGCGCGCCGCACAGCGCATCCGAATGAACATAGGCACGATCCAGGACACCGATACCCTGAAGGTCCGCTTGAAGACCCGCTATGGCGGCAAGCCCCTGGGGGAAGTCGAGGAAGGCTTTGCCGCGACGCTTACACCGGGCGACACCTTCTTGATTGGCGGCCAGGTCGTCCGGTACGAGGGCCTGCGCGAGATGACGGTGGAAGTTACCCGCCGCGCCGACAAGCCGCCGAAGATCGCGACTTTCATGGGCACGAAATTCGCCACTTCGACGCAGCTTTCAAGCCGCATCCTGCGCATGTTCCGCCAGCCAAGCTGGCCAGATCTGCCCGGGCACACCGCCGAATGGCTGGCCCTGCAACGCGAGCGGTCCAAGCTTCCGGAGGCGAACCGCATCCTGGTTGAAAGCTTTCCCCATGACGGACGCGAGCACACCTGCGTTTACGGCTTTGCAGGGCGCAATGCGATGCAAACCCTTGGGCTGTTGCTGACCCAGCGGATGGAGGCCGAGGGCCTTAGCCCGATGGGGTTCGTGTCCACCGACTACGCCGTGCTGATCTGGGGGATCGACCCCGTTCGCGATCCGGCCCCGCTTTTCGATCCGGTCAGCCTGCGCGCCGCCTTTGAAGACTGGATGGGCGGCAACGCGGTGATGAAACGCAGCTTTCGCGCGACCGCGACGATTGCTGGCCTGCTGGAGCGTAACTCGATGGGCCAGCGCAAGTCCGGGCGGCAGGCCACGTTTTCCTCGGACATATTGTACGAGACATTGCTGAAATACGATCCCGGCCATTTGATGCTGCAGATCACCCGCGAAGAAGCGCTGCGCGGTCTTGTCGATTTCGGGCGGATCGAAGAAATGCTTGCCCGGACAGCCGGCCGCATCGACCACCTTGTGCTTTCAAGGGTGACGCCACTCGCTGCGCCGCTCTTTCTGGAGGCCGGCCGCGTGGCCGTCCAGGGCGACGCGTCCGAGCGCCTGCTGGCAAGCGAGGTGTCGCGCATCATGGAGACCGCCGGTCTTCAGGCCTGACACGCGCCACCTGCGATCTTGCGCGTCCCGCAAATCTGCGCCAAGAACGAAGCATGAACTCTTTACAGGTCATCCTGCACGGCGCGAAGCTGGCCCCCTTGCCAAGTGGCTCGGTCTGGTGGCCTGATCAACGGCTGCTTTGCGTCTCTGATCTGCACCTGGGAAAATCGGACCGGATTGCGCGGCGCAACGGCTCCTTGCTGCCCCCCTACGAAGTGCGTGACACGCTTCAGCGGCTCGAGGCGGACATCCTTGCCACTCAGGCGCGCACGGTCATCTGCCTTGGCGACAGTTTCGACGACACCGCAGCCGCGCGCAGCCTGCCCGAGGAAACGCGCCTCTGGATCGCGCGCCTGCAGGCAGGCAGGGACTGGATCTGGATCGAGGGCAATCATGATCCCGGCCCGGTAGAGCTTGGCGGGCGGCACCTGAAAGAGATGTCGGTCGGCCCGCTGGTCTTCCGCCATATCGCTGACCCCGGCGCAGCAGGCGAAGTGTCCGGCCACTACCATCCAAAGGCGCAGGTATCGGTGAAGGGCCGGGCAATCTCACGGCCGTGTTTTCTAGTCGGTGAGGTCCGGATGATCCTTCCGGCATTCGGCACCTACACTGGCGGCCTGCGCTGGAGCGCGCCTGAGCTTCAGCGCCTCATGGCCCCCAAGGCGCAGGCAATACTGCTCGGCCAGACGCTTCATCCGTTGCCGATGCCGATCGAGCGGTCGCTGCAGGCCCAAGGCAGTCCTGCGCCTTCATAACCGGGTGATCGGCGCGACTGACTGGCACGCGCCGGCCGCAATCGAGGCGCAGGAACATCCGTTTCCGATCCTGCTCCACCTGGCTGATCGCCTCTGGGGCGACCCAATGCGAGCGGTGAACCTGAAAGCCCGTCACCGTGTCGAGCTCTCCGATCGCGTCGAAAAACCGCATCAAAAGCGGGTCTGCGCCCCGATCGGTGAAAGCGCGACATAGTGATCGCGCACCCTCATGTATCGAACCGTCGATGCGGTCTTGTCTTCCAGCCGATCCAGAAGACGCGGGCGATGCGGCGCATGCAGATGCAAACGGCGCAGAAGATCTGGGCGCATTGAACGCTGCATCACCGTCACCAGGACAGCCACAAGGAATATGACAGCCGCTAATTGCGAAAGGTCCATGGCCAGCGGACCGGACCCCCGGAAGGACGAGACCTTCTCATTGAAAAATGCGAGGACCGGCGCGAAGACCGCAGTGAACGCCGTCGCGGCGACAAGCGTTCCTGGCCATTCCTCAAGCTCGAGCCGGGTTGAACGGATGAGGGCGCGCACCGAAAAAGCGATAAGAACCGAAACCGAAATGACGGCGCTTCAGTAAAGCGCGCGTATTTCGCCCCCCATGCTTGTGAAGGTGCCGAATGGTCAGATTGCGGTCATCGCGCCGATGCTCGCGCCAAGACTGACAATCGTGATCCTCGCGCCAAAGACCGTGCGGACATCCTGAAATACGTGCCCTATCAACTTCATCGATCTGCAGCCCTCAGCCAAGACTGGCGATCAAAAAAATAGACAAGTGCTCAATAATCAAGCATTGCGCATGGCGTCGGGCAATCCGCACCACGTGGGTCAAGCCGCTCCTGCGGACCTAGGCCGTGAGGCCTTCCGGCTCGGCAAGCCCGTTGGCCCGGCAACACGCGATCACGGTATTGGCCAGAAGACACGCGATCGTCATCGGCCCGACACCGCCCGGTACCGGCGTGATCGCGCCCGCGACCGCCGCAGCGCTGGCAAAATCGACATCGCCCACAAGCCGGGTCCTTCCGTCGCCCTTCTCGGGCGCGTCGATGCGATTGATCCCCACATCGATCACCGTCGCGCCAGGCTTGATCCAGTCACCGGGCACCATTTGCGGCCGGCCGACCGCGGCCACCACGATATCGGCGCGGCGCACGACATCCGGCAGATCCCGCGTCCGGCTATGAGCAATCGTCACCGTGCAACTATCACCCAGAAGAAGCTGCGCCATCGGTTTTCCGACGATATTCGAGCGCCCTATCACCACCGCATTAAGACCGGACAACTCGCCGTGATGTTCGCGCAGCATCATCAGGCATCCAAGCGGCGTGCACGGCACCATCGATTTCTGCCCGGTCCCCAGAAGCCCGACATTGAGGATATGAAATCCGTCCACATCCTTCACAGGATCGATCGCGTTGATTACGAGATCCTCGTCAAGATGATCCGGCAGCGGCAACTGAACCAGGATCCCATGGATTTCCGGATCCGCATTGAGCCGAGAGATCAGCGCCAGAAGATCCGTCTCGCCGGTGGACGCTTCAAGTCTATGCTCGATCGACTTCATGCCCACCTCGACGGTCATCTTTCCCTTCGATCTGACGTAAACCTGGCTGGCGGGATCTTCGCCGACCAGAACCACGGCCAATCCAGGCGTGATGCCGTGCACGCTTTTCAGTCGCTCGACATGACCCGCCACCTGCGCCCGAACCCGCTCTGCGGACTTTTTTCCGTCGATAATTGTCGCACCCATCCACCTGCTCCGTCTTCATCTGGCCCCAAATACCTCCGCCGGAGGCCGCGCGCGCGCCGGGCTCGATGCCCGAAGCGCGCGCTTTTATATCAGAACAGCCCCTCGATCTGGCCCTCTTCGTTCAACATGATCGCTTCGGCCGATGGCACCCGCGGCAGGCCCGGCATCGTCATGATCTCACCGCAGACCACCACGACGAACCCCGCACCGGCGGCAAGCCGAACTTCCCGGATCGGCAGGCTGTGGCCCGTCGGTGCGCCGCGCAGGTTGGGATCGGTCGAAAAGCTGTACTGGGTCTTGGCCATGCAGACCGGCAAATGGCCATAGCCGGCTTCTTCCCATTGGTGCAGCTGCTCGCGGATCTTCTTGTCGGCCAGCACTTCGTCGGCGTGATAGATGCGCCTCGCGACAGTCTCGATCTTGCGCATCAGGCTCAGATCGTCGGCGTAGAGCGGCGCGAACTGTGCAGCGCCGCTATCGGCGATCTCGGCCACGCGGGTGGCCAGGTCCGCTGTTCCTTCCGAGCCCAGCTCCCAGTGTCGGCACAGGATGGCCTCGGCCCCCTGGCTTGCGACATAGTCCTTGACCGCCTGCACCTCGGCATCCGTGTCGGTCACGAAATGGTTGATCGCAACCACCACCGGAACACCGAAGGATTTGACGTTCCCGATATGGCGCCCCAGGTTGGGGCAGCCGTCCTGAACGGCCTTCACGTTCTCAGCGCCCAGATCAGCCTTCGCCACACCGCCGTTCATCTTCATAGCGCGCACTGTCGCCACGATCACCACGCAATCGGGCGCAATACCAGCCTTGCGGCACTTGATATTCATGAACTTCTCGGCGCCGAGATCGGCCCCGAACCCGGCCTCGGTCACCACGTAATCGGCCAACTTCAGAGCGGTTGTCGTCGCGACGACCGAATTGCAGCCATGCGCGATATTGGCAAACGGCCCGCCGTGAACGAAGGCGGGGTTGTTTTCAAGCGTCTGCACAAGATTCGGCTGCATCGCTTGCTGCAAGAGCACCGTCATGGCGCCATCGGCCTTGATGTCGCGGGCGTAGACCGGGCTGCGGTCGCGCCGGTAGGCCACGATAATGTCGCCAAGCCGCCGCTGCAAATCCTCAAGATCGGTGGCAAGGCATAGGATCGCCATCACTTCCGAGGCAACCGTGATGTCAAAGCCGGTTTGCCGCGGAAAACCGTTGGCCACCCCGCCCAACGAGGTCACCGTATCGCGCAGCGCCCTGTCGTTCATGTCCAGAACCCGTTTCCAGGTCACCCGGCGCAGGTCGATCTCCAGATCGTTGCCCCAGTAGATATGGTTGTCGATCATCGCGCTCAGCAGGTTGTGGGCCGAGGTGATGGCATGAAAATCGCCCGTGAAATGCAGGTTCATCTCTTCCATCGGCACCACCTGGGCGTAGCCACCGCCAGCGGCGCCACCCTTCATGCCAAAGCAGGGACCAAGCGAGGCCTCGCGGATGCAGATCGCAGCCTTCTTGCCGATCCGGTTCAGCCCGTCGCCAAGACCCACGGTCGTGGTCGTCTTGCCTTCGCCCGCGGGGGTCGGGTTGATGGCGGTGACCAGGATCAGCTTGCCGTCGGGCTTATCCCTTTGCGCGGCGATGAATTCGGCCGAAACCTTCGCCTTGTCGTGCCCGAACGGCAGAAGATCATCACTGGGAATGCCCAGCTTGTCGCCGATCTCCTGGATCGGGCGCTTCTGGGCCTCCCGGGCAATCTGGATATCGCTTTTGTAACCCATGACCGTCATCCTCGTGTCTGCGCATAGAGTTGCGTCAACTCGCCTATACGCCGCGCGTGATACGGTGTGCAGATGAATACCGACATTTGCGCCGCCGGATGCGTCGAATGTCGCAGATGCCCCGCAGATCGCAAGGCCTTGCGGTCAGGCCGCCGGTACCTGCCTTGCCGCGCCCAGTCCGGCCCAGGCGCGCTGATCGGGAATGTGAAGGCGTACTTGGTCGCCGACGCGCAAGAGACCCTCGCGCTCCACCCAGGCGGTCACGCCGCGCCGGCCCCTGGCCGCGTCCTTGATCGCGTGCCCATGTCCGGGCGCATCTTCATCAATGACCTTGGCCGGCAACTTGCAGGGGCGGTTTTCCATGTCCACCACAAGCGTTGCGCCGCTTTGCGACTGCAGCCGCGAAGACGGCGGGATATGCGTGAAATCGGCAATGCCCGAGACCACCATCGTCGCGCCCATCCAGTCGGGGCGCATCTGCGGCAGCCCCATTGCGGACGCGATCTCGGTCAGTTCCTCGGCCGAAACGATCGACAACTGCCGGGTGTTGCGGATCTCGGTATCACGCGGATATTGCGACACGACCCGGCTGCACGAGGGCCGCGTCAGGCCGCCATGCGCCTCGCCGTCCACGCCCCAGAACCGCGCATCCAACTCTTGCACCGCCTCCGAGCGCAGGCTGACCTGCCGGTCCGGTATTCGGCCCAGCCAGGTGATTGTTCCGAAAATATCTGTTGGCAGAAGCGCCGGCATAGAAGACCTCGATCAGGATGTTTGCCGCACCCTGCATCAGCCTGCCAGGCAGTTCAAGATGGGTAGCCTACTTGCGCTTTTTCAGCACAAAGAACAGCCGCTGCATCGGCATCAGGACGCTGCCGTCCGGCTCCAGGGGGTAGGCGTCCTTGAGCGACTCGCCGTATGTCACCAGGAACTGGACCTTCTGGCTGTCGTTGAGCGCGCCAAGATAGGGGACCATCGCCGTTTCTTCGGTATATTCCAGAACCGGATGGCCCATTTTTCCGGGCGGCAGATGCTTGAGATAATGGGTCTCCCAGACCGACAACCTGCCCATGTCCGACAGCAGCCGATGATATGCAATCGGCGGATCCACCGGCGGGACCCAATCGGAAAAATCGAAAACATCCGGGAACAGCGCTTCGGCCGTCACGCGCAAAAGGGCGTGTGACGAGGCGCTGTCCTGGCGCGGCATTTGCACGGCCAGAACGCCGCCGGGGGCCAGAAGATCCACAAGATGCGGAAATAGCGTTTCATGATCGCCAATATCCTGGCAGGCCGAATTGGCAAAGATCAGGGCCGGCGGCGTCTCGGGCTGCCAGCTGACGATGCTTTCGTTCTTGAGCGTATCATAGGCCCCGGTGTAGCGCGCCTTCTTGATCTCTTCGCCGTCGCGATCGATCCCGACGATTGGATAGCCCGAAAAGCGGCGCTTCAGTGTTGTGCCGACGCTGCCACCGCCACAACCAAGATCGACGATATCGCCATTTGGAAGCGCGGGGACCGCAGCAAGCAGATCCAGTGCGGGGCGCAACCGGGCGGATTGAAAACGGTTATAAGCGTCTGGTTTCCAATCCTGCTCGGTCGCTATTTTGTTCACGCACTCGGTTCCGGTTCCAACCCACCATCCGAGGATGGTTTCGACTTCGGTTTGGTCTTGGGGATTGCGGTGACCGACGGCGCACTGCCCTGATCCGGGGTGTCGTCCTCATCATCATCGCGGCCCAAGGGCTCTCCTGCGATCACTTTCGTGATCTCGTTGCCGGTGAGGGTCTCATACTCCAGAAGGCCCTGCGCCAGACGCTCAAGGTCATCGCGCTTTTCGGTTAAGATACGCTTAGCGACATCGTAGCCTTCGTCGACAATTTCCTTCACCTTGTCATCAATCAGTTTCTGCGTCGCCGCAGAGTGATTGGTGCCGGCGCCATAAGCGCCAAGGTAGGACTGTTGCTCGTTGGCGTAGTCGATATAGCCAAGCTCTTCGGCAAAGCCGAACTGCGTGACCATCGCGCGCGCGATCCTCGACACTTGCTGGATGTCCGATGCCGCGCCCGAGGTGATGTTCTCGGGCCCGAAGATCAGTTCTTCGGCCACGCGCCCACCCATCGCCATGGCGATCTTGGATTTATACTTGGTTATGCTGACCGACAGCTGATCGCGTTCCGGCAAAGACAGCACCAGGCCCAAGGCCCGACCACGCGGAATGATCGTCGCTTTGTGGATCGGGTCGTGCTGCGGCACGTTCAGGCCGACAATCGCATGGCCCGCCTCGTGATAGGCCGTCAGCTTCTTTTCATCTTCGGTCATGACCATCGACCGCCGCTCGGCGCCCATCATCACCTTGTCCTTGGCATTCTCGAAATCTTCCATCGTCACGAAACGCCGCCCCACGCGGGCCGCCGTCAACGCGCTTTCATTGACAAGGTTGGCAAGGTCGGCGCCGGAAAACCCGGGCGTGCCGCGCGCGATGATCCGCAGGTCCACATCGGGGCCAAGCGGAACCTTGCGGGCGTGCACCCCAAGGATCTTCTCGCGCCCCTTGATATCGGGATTGGGCACCTGCACCTGGCGGTCGAAGCGACCGGGACGCAGCAGCGCCGGGTCAAGAACGTCAGGGCGGTTGGTCGCGGCCACGATGATGATACCTTCGTTGGCCTCAAAACCGTCCATCTCGACCAAAAGCTGGTTCAGGGTCTGCTCGCGCTCGTCGTTGCCGCCGCCGTAGCCCACACCGCGTGAACGGCCAACCGCGTCGATCTCGTCGATAAAGACGATGCACGGCGCATTCTTCTTGGCCTGCTCGAACATGTCGCGCACCCGAGAGGCGCCGACGCCGACGAACATCTCGACGAAGTCAGAGCCCGAAATGGTGAAGAAGGGCACCCCGGCCTCACCGGCCACGGCGCGCGCCAGAAGCGTTTTACCGGTACCCGGCGGACCCACAAGCAGCGCGCCTTTGGGGATCTTGCCGCCAAGGCGCGAGAATTTCTGCGGGTTGCGCAGGAATTCGACGATCTCTTCGAGGTCTTCCTTGGCCTCGTCGATGCCGGCCACGTCATCGAACGTCACCCGGCCATGCTTTTCGGTCAGAAGCTTGGCCTTGGACTTGCCAAATCCCATGGCGCCGCCGCGGCCACCGCCCTGCATCCGGTTCATGAAATAGACCCAGACACCGATCAGGATGATGAACGGCAGGAAGGTCATCAGAACGGTTGCAAAGCCCGACTGCTCTTGCGGGCGCGCATTCACGGTGATCTCGTTCTCGATCAGCTTTTCGGTGATATCCGTGCCATCTGGCCGGATCGTCACGAAATCGGTACCATCGCGCCCCTCGAACAGGATCCGCTCGCCATCGAGCGTCACGTTCGCCACCTCACCGCCTTCGACGAGGCTGACGAACTCTGAATAGCTGATGGTGCGCGACGACATCGTCGAGTTCCCACCACTGAAGAGGTTGAACAATGCAAGGATCAGCAGAAACAGTACGACCCAAAAGGCGATGTTGCGCGCGTTGCCCAAGGCAAGTCTCCTTCAAATACGATACCCGGACCCTACCCCGAGGGGCGATCCGTCTTGATCAATAAATAGACAACAAACCGCGATCTTCAATGCGATAAGAGGAAAGACGCGAAATCGTCGCGGTTTCCAGCCAGTTCGGCGCGCCAGATGTCGCCCATATTGGCCAATGGCGCGGCGACAAGGTTATTGTCGTGCCAGATCCCGGGCGAGGCAAGCAGGCTGGCGCGCGGCAATCCGCTGCGTTTGCGATCCGGGCACTGCGCGAGGCCCGCCGCACCAAGCGCCCGGACCCTCAGCGTTCTGGAATGCGGACCGCGCAGCTTCCAGCGCCCATCCCAGAGCTGCCGCGTCCCGCATTCGGTATCTCGCACCGCGCGGGCCTCGCGGGTTATGCGGACGGTCTTCTTCTGGGTCAGGATCCGGCAGCCGTGAAGGGTGTGCGATTTGCCATGGCGGATCGCAGTCTGCAGCTTGATCAGCGCCTCGGCGCGGGGCGCATAGTCCGCTTCGCTGATCCAACGCAGTGCGGCAATCAGCAAACGGCGGTTGATCTCGGGGTGCAGCCGCGCAAGTTCGCGGGCCTCGAAAACCAGATCTCCGCGATCCACTGCCCCGATCCTTGCGAATTCCGCCGCCGTGCAGTGGCGCAATGCAGAGCGCTCCATCTGCAGATTATGGGCCACGCCCGAAAGCTCATCCGGCCCGATCCCCAAGGGCGCCAGGGCCGCCAGAGCGCGGCGCGCCTTGATCCGGTCAAATCGTTCGTCGGCGTTGGAGGGATCTTCGATCCACGCGATGTCATGGCGCCGCAAGTAGCTGCGCAGTTCCTGACGCTGAAAGGACAGAAACGGCCGGTGGAAGGTGATGCCAGCCATCTTGCGCCTCGGCTTCATCCCCGACAGGCCGTCAACGCCCGATTGCCGCGCAAGCCGCATCAGGAAGGTCTCGGCCTGATCGTCGGCGGTGTGGCCTAGCGCGACATGAGCCAAGCCGCGCCGCTTCGCCCATTTCGCGATCAGATCATAGCGTGCACGGCGCGCGGCATCCTGAAGATTGCCCGTGATCTTGCCATGGCGCCAGACAAGCACATGGTGCGGCACGCCCAGCTTTGCGCACGAGGCAGCAACGAATTCGGCCTCTTCGGCGGCCTCGGCGCGCAGCCGGTGATCGACCGTAACCGCCTCGACATCCCAGAACTTCGTCAGAAGGTGCAATACCGCCATGCTGTCGCCGCCACCCGAGACGGCGACGCCGACTTTGCCGGGCCGGTCCAGCCCGAAGGCATGTTCCGCGAAATGGTGTAGAAACGCGTCTTGGGTGCTCACCCGCAGCCCATGCTGCGCGCCTCGGTCTGCGCCTCTTGGGCTGCCGCCGAGCCGGGGAAGCGAACGCCCACCTCGTCAAGCATCACGCAGCTTTCATCGAACTGCCCCAGCTTGTCCAGCGCGCGGCCCAGCTGCAAAAGCGCATCCGGCGCAACAACCCCGTCAGGATCGCCGGAGAAGCTGGCAAGATACGCCCGGGCCGCAGCGCGCGCATCGCCCAGCTTGCTTAAGGCCTCACCGCGCCAGAAATGCGCCTGCCCGGTGAGGGGCCCGCCGATATAGGTCTCGGTAAAGGTCGCGAACTGAATGACCGCGTCTTCGAACGCGCCCTCATCGAAGGCGCCTTTCGCGCGGTCGAAATCGGATTGCTCGCCCACTGCAAGCTGCGCACCGCCGTCGTTTTGCGGCACGGCCGGGGCCGGGGCCGGGGCCGCCGCCACGGGCAGACCTGCGTCGCCGCCAAGCGTCGTGGTCTCGCCAAGTTGGCTGAGATCGCCGCCTTCCAGCTCGACCAGCCGAAACTCCAGATCGCCGATCCGGTTGGTGCCGTCCGCGACGATCCGGTCGATCCGGTTCTCAAGCCGCTCTGAATTGGCCGTCAGCCGTTGCAATTCCGCTTCGATGGCGTTGATCCGATCCAGCGCCGAAGTGCCCGAAAGGTTGAGGCTCGGGCTGCCGGTCGTCGAGAGTTCACGTTTCAGGCGCTGCACCTCGACAAACAGCATCGACAGCTCTTGCCGGATATCGGCAAGCGTCTCCTCGCGCGTTTGCGCAAGGGCGGCGCCCGATGACGCCGCCAAAAGCGCAATAACCGAAAGTGTGCGGATCAGCGCAGCCATCGCGTCAGCCTGTCAGCCCGGCCGTCAGCACGGTCACCGCCCGGCGGTTCTGGCTGTAGCACGCCTCGTCCGAACAGATTTCGAGCGGGCGCTCCTTGCCGTAGGTCACGGTCCGCAGCCGTCCCGGTGCCACGCCGCGCGAAACCAGGTAATCCTGCGCCGCGCTCGCGCGCCGCGCGCCCAGCGCAAGGTTGTATTCGCGCGTGCCGCGCTCATCGGCGTGACCTTCGATGATCGCGGTAAACTCCGGATTGTTGGCCAGCCAGGACGCCTGCTCGTCCAGCGTGACCATCGCCTGTGGGGTCAGCGTGGACTGGTCGACCACGAAGAGCACCCGGTCGCCGACCGTTTGCTGGAAATACGCAAGCGACGTGGGATCGTTGGGGTCGCCCAGACCGCCATTGTCGAATTGCCCCGCCGCCGGCGTGCCGCTGCCATCGCCGAACCGGTCCGCGTCGGTCGAACATGCGCCCAGCGCAATCGCCGCTGTCAGCAGAAGAGCCTTGTTGAGATATGCCATATCCGTGTTCCTGTTTATTATGTTTGTCTGCTCTTTACGGGGCGTTATACCACCTGCCCGCATCTTTGAAAATCACGATCATTGGAGCAGCGGCGACCACGCCGGATCGGACGCCGAACCGTCCACCGGAACCCGCCGCAGGTTGCGTCCCGAGATATCCACCGAAAAGAGCGAGGGCGCCCCGGAGGCACCGGCGGTCTCGCGGGTGAACATGATGACCCGCCCGTTGGGCGCCCAGGTCGGCCCCTCGTCAAGGAAAGATGCAGTCAATAGCCGCTCTTCACTGCCATCGGTGCGCATCACACCGATATGAAAGCGCCCCTGGTTTTGCTTGGTGAAGGCGACCAGATCGCCGCGCGGCGACCAAACCGGGGTGCCGTAGCGGCCCTGGCCGAAGCTGATCCGCCGCGGCTCGCCGCCGCCCGCGCCCATCACGTAAAGCTGCTGCGTGGCTGACCGGTCGCTCTCGAAGACGATCTGGCGGCCATCGGGCGAAAAACTCGGTGCGGTCTCGATCGACGGCGCAGAGGTCAGCCGCTGCCGCGCCCCGGTATCGAGGTTCAGCGTAAAGATGTCGGTATTGCCGCCCTGGGCCAGCGAGAACACGACCGTCCGACCGTCGGGCGCATAGCGCGGCGCAAACGTCATGGCTTCCGCCGGGACATCAAGCTGGCGGCGTTGCACATTGCCGACGCTCAGCTCGTATATCTGCGGAAAGCCGGTCTCGTAGCTGGTGTAGAGCACCCGGTCGCCCGTGGGCGAAAACCGCGGCGCCAGAACGATCGAGGACGTATCGGTCAAGAATTGGATATTCGCGCCATCGTAATCCATGATCGCCAGCCGCTTTTGCCGCGCGTTCTTCGGCCCGCTTTCGGAAACGAACACGATGCGGCTGTCGAAATACCCGGTCTCGCCGGTGATCCGGCTATAGACCTGGTCCGACACCTTGTGCGCCACGCGCCGCCAGTTTTCGCGGTCGCCGACAAACTGCAACCCCTCGCCCAGCTCGGCCTCCGAAAAGACGTCGAAAAGGCGGAACTTCACGACGAGCCGGCCATTGCCATCGACACTCACGGCGCCGGTGATCAGCGCCTGGGCATTGATCGCCTTCCAGTCGGCAAACCGGATCGGCGCGGTAAAGCTTGAAACCTGCGAGATGAATGCATCGCGGCCGATCTCGCGGAAAAGCCCGGTGCCGGCAAGGTTCTGGCCGATCACCTGGCTGATTTGCCCCGCGAAGTTGGCCGCTGCCGGATTTTCCGCCACAAAGGGCGCAACCGCGATCGGCAGTGGCTCGATCACACCTTCGGTGATCTCGATCCGCAACGGGCCGCTTTGCTGCGCAGAGGCAAAGGGCGCAAGCATGAGCGCCACCGAAAAAGCTATGAGACGAAGAATGGTCATTTGATCCTCATTCTTTCAGGATTGAACGTCATTTCAATGGTGCTCCACTGATCGTACTTCTCGACCGGCAGATTATAGCCGTTCAGGCCGCAGCGGATCACGGCGCGTCGGGCGGCCTCGTAGGCTTGTTTTGCCGCGCCATTGCTGCCACCCTCGAAGCCCAGCATCCGGATCGAGCCGTTGTCGGGCTTGCCATCGGGGTTCATGTTCACCGTCAGCGTCACGGTGATCCGCAAGGCTTCCGACGACAGGCTTCCGGTGTTCCAGCACTGCTGAACGGCGACGCGCAACGCATCCTTCTGACCGGCCGTCAGGGGCGGTCCCGAAGGCTGGCTCGGGGCCGGTGTCTGGGCCGCCTCTGCGACGGCGGCGGCAACGGCGGCCGCGGTGCTGTCGGTCTCGGGCTCTGGCTCTGGCGTTGGCGTTTCGGCAACCCGAGGCGCGCGCTTGGGCCGGCTGCGCGGACGTACGGATGTCGTCGGCGCGGTCTCTTCCGGCTCTTCGGCCTCGGTGACGATTTCGGTCGTCGCCTCTTCGGGGGCGGCTGCTTCCTGCGGCTCTGCCGGCGCTTCGGGCGTCTCTTCGGGCGCGGTCTCTTCCACGACCTCGGGCGCCTCTTCCGCGGACGGCTCTGCCGGGGCCGCAGGTTCCGGGGCGACGCGGTCTGCCGGCGCGGGCGTGTCGTCCTGCGGCAGATCGGTGCCATCCTCGACGGTCGGGGGCGCGATGATCTCGGGCTCATCGGGGCTTGTGTCCGCCAGGGGTGGCGGCGGCGGTGTCTCGATCACATCCAGCTCGGGGGCAGAAGGCGGCGCGGGAACGTCCGGCTCGGGCGGCGGCGGCGCCAGTGCGGCCTCGACGATCGGTTCGGGCTCGGCCTGGGGCTCTGGCTCGGCATCCGGTGGCGGCGCAACAAGCGCGGCGGTATCGGTCGCCGCATCCGGCGCGTCTTCGGGCATCGTGAGCGCCGCGAATTCCTCGGCCGAGATCAGCGACACCTCTGCCACCTCAACCGGCGGCAGCCGGTCGCGCGAAAAGAGCCCGCCGAACAGCAGGAACGCGATGAACGCCGTGTGCGCCGCGCTCGAGATATACGCCCCTGTCGTCACCCGCGCGCCTCACCCGTCCCGCCCGTCGAGACGCGGCCCGCCGGTGTCGGTCACAAGACCGATATTGGCAAATCCCCCGGCGTTGAGCGCACCCATCACCTCCATCACGCGCGCGTAGGAGATGCTGCCATCGGCACGCAGGAAAAGCTTGTCCGACGTCCGCTCGGCCGCAATCGCCCGCAGTCGCGGGATCAGCGCATCGCCGGCAACCTCGGTCTGTTGGATCAAGATCAGCCCATCGCCTGTCAACGTGACGGTCAGCGGCTCTTCCTGCTCTGTGGCAAGCGCCTGGGCGGCGGTCTTGGGCAGCTCGACCGGCACGCCCACCGTCAGAAGCGGCGCTGCCACCATGAAAATGATAAGCAGCACAAGCATCACATCGACAAAGGGCGTGACGTTTATCTCGGACATCGGACGCGACCGCCCATGACGCCGGCGTCGCCCGGTACCGCCGTCCTTGCCGCTGCCCTTGTGAACCACACCTGCGCCCATCTCAGCTGTCCAACTGGCGGCTGAGGATGGTTGCGAACTCGTCCGCGAAAGCCTCGTAGCCCGCGACGATCCGATCGCTGTCCGAGCTCAACTTGTTGTAGAAAATCACCGCCGGGATCGCCGCCAGAAGCCCCAGCCCCGTGGCCAGAAGAGCCTCCGCGATGCCGGGGGCCACCACGGCCAGGTTCGTGTTCTGCTCGCGCGCAATCTCGATGAAAGCGTTCATGATGCCCCAGACGGTGCCGAACAGCCCGATAAAGGGCGCGGTCGAGCCCACGGTGGCCAGAAGCGCCAGCCCCTTGTTCAGCGTCTCGCTCTCCTTCGCGATCGCCACGTCCATCGACCGGTCGATGCGCGCTGTAGCACCGGGGATCAGCCCACCATCGTTGCGGTGCGAGCGGCGCCATTCGGCCATGCCGGTGGCAAAAATCTTGCCCGATGCGCCATCGGGGTCCGTTCCGATGCTGTCGAAGAGCTCATCGAGCGGCTCGCCCGACCAGAACACCCGATCGAACGCATCCGCCTCGGCGCGCGCCCGGCGATAGTCGAGATGCTTCTGGATGATAATTGCCCAGGCCCAGCCCGAGGCAATGATCAGGATCAGCATGACGAGTTTTACGGTGAAGGTGGCGCGCAAGAAAAGCGACCACATGGAGAAATCAATCTCCTGCGCCAGCGCAAGGGTTTCGGTTTCCATCTGCCTGCTCTTTGTCTACCGGCCGCGATTTGCCACGGCTCAATTGCGCGCAAGATACCGCAAGCCAAACGGGAAAGCCAATAGAACCGCGGCCCGTGGGCCACAAATAGGCGTAACGTCAGGCCTCTTCCGCCAACGCTCGGCGGATATTCGCTGGAAGCCGCGCCGGGCCGCCGCCGCCGGACAGGGCCACCAGCGTTACCAGCGCGTCGAATAGTACCGCCTCGTCCCGCAGCACTCGCTGGCGCAGCACGACCCGCACCCCGCCGACGCCTTCCTGCGAAGTCTCGACCACCAACCGGTCGTCAAACCGCGCGGGCTGCAGATAGTCGGCCTCTAGACGCCGCACCGCGAAGACAAGATCCGCCTCGGCCTTCAGCGCCACCTGGTCGATCCCAAGCGCCCGGACATATTCGCTGCGCGCCCGCTCGATATACTTCAGGTAATTGGCATAGTAGACGATCCCGGCCAGATCGGTGTCCTCGTAATAGACGCGCAGATCGAAGCGATGGATCATTGCAGATCTCCCATCCGCGCATGCAGCCGCAGCGCGTAGGAGGCATCATCGGCCACCGCCGGCAAAATCGGATCATAGGCCGCGCGTAAAAGCTCTGCGATCTCCGCGCGCAGAACCACCCGCCCATCCTTGATGCGCGCCATCGGCGAGACGTCCGAAAACGCCGTGTCGGACCATAGCAGCATCGATTGAACCACTTGCCCCAAGGCCAGCGCCTCGGCCGGCACAGCCGCCAGGTTCCCGTCCATACGCAAAAAAACGAAACAGGCCATGATCGCGCCCGCAGTATCAAAGCGGAAGATCCGGTACTGGTTGGCATCGGCTGCCCGAAGCCGCGTCAGAAGCGCCGCCAGGTCGGGGATCAGGCGATCCAGATGCGGCGTTTGCTCCAGGTCGGACCAGTCGCGCACGAAAAAGAACATCAGGTTGGCGCCGATCTCGGGATCGGTCTCGGCCATCTGGTGCCCGGCAAGCGCACTCACCGCTTCCACGGCGCCCTTCACAACGCCAAGCGTCGCGTCGTCGACCCCGAACACCACCGGCGCGATGGGCCGCCCCCAGCGGGCAAAGACAAAGCTGCCATCGCTTCTTGTGAAGTGCCGGGTGACGTCTTCGGGGCTCATGGCTGCTGGCTAGCCAAAGTCGCCGGCACGCGCAACCCGGGGACCATGCCGGCCCAATCCAAGTGTTCCAAATATCGTCGCCGAAGGCATGAAAGCCTTTGCGGCGCTCAGGCCTGGCCGAAAAGACCGACCCCGCCCTTTGGCGCATCAAGCCCCAAATGCGTCCAGGCCTTCTGCGCCAGCATCCGCCCCCGCGGCGTGCGCTGCAACAGCCCCTGCTGCAGAAGGTAGGGCTCGATCACCTCTTCAAGCGCATCGCGGCTTTCCGACAGCGCGGCCGAGATCGTCTCGACCCCGACCGGCCCGCCGCCGTAATTCTCTGCAAGCAGGGTCAGATAGCGCCGATCCGCGCCATCAAGCCCCAGGTGATCGACGCCAAGCCGGGTCAGCGCGGTATCGGCGATGGGACGGTCAAGCCGCCCATCGCCCTCGACCAGCGCGAAATCGATCACCCGCCGCAAGAGCCGCCCGGCGATCCGCGGCGTGCCGCGGGCCCGGCGAGCAATCTCGGCGATGCCGTCCTCTTCGGCGTCGATGTCCAGAAGCCGCGCGCCACGGCTTACGATCTGGTGCAATTCGCTTTCGCTGTAGTATTGCAGGCGCGTCGGGATGCCGAACCGGTCGCGCAGCGGAGTGGTCAGAAGCCCAAGCCGGGTGGTCGCGCCGACCAGCGTGAAAGGCTGCAGCTCGATGCGCACGGTACGCGCCGCCGGCCCCTCGCCGATCACCAGATCGAGCTCGAAATCCTCCAGCGCGGGGTAGAGCACTTCCTCCACCGCCGGGTTCAGCCGGTGGATCTCGTCGATGAACAGCACATCGCGCGGCTCAAGGTTGGTCAGGATCGCCGCAAGATCGCCCGCCTTGGCCAGAACCGGGCCGCTCGTCATCCTAAAGCCGACGCCAAGCTCGCGCGCGATGATCTGCGCCAGCGTCGTCTTTCCCAGGCCCGGGGGGCCGTGAAACAACGTATGATCCATTGCCTCGCCGCGTTGCCGGGCGCTTTCGATGAAAACGCGCAGGTTGGCACGCGCCTCGGCCTGCCCGATGAACTCCTCAAGAAGCTGCGGGCGCAAGGCCCGGTCGGCATCCTCGGGGCGCGGCTCGGGCCGCAAGGTCGGGTCGGGCTCAGACATCGCTCACCATGGCGTCAACCTTTGGGCGCGAGCGCGCGAAGCGCAAGGCGGATAAGGGTCTCGGTATCGGCCCCCTCGCTTTCGCCGGCTGCAGTCGCGACAGCGCCTGCCGCTTCACCGGGCGCATAGCCAAGGTTGCCGAGCGCCGACAGCGCCTCGGCTTGCGCAACAGCGCGCGACGGCGCCGCCGTTGCGTTGCCACCTGCGACCGGTGCTGCCGGCGCAGCGCGACCCTCGTCGTCCAGCACCTCCGGCGCCGCGGCTTCGGCCACGCCGCCCATCGCCATGACCACAGGCGCCTTGTCTTTCAGCTCATTGACAACCCGCTGCGCGATCTTCGGGCCGACCCCCGGCGCCGCCTTGACCGCGTTCCAGTCGCCCAGCGCGATCGCGCGGGCAACCCCGTCGGGGCCCAGCGTGCCGAGGATCGCCATTGACGCCTTCGCGCCAATTCCCTGCACGCTCATCAAAAGCCGGTGCCATTCCTTTTCGGCCAGCGTTGGGAATCCGAATAGCTGTAGAAGATCCTCGCGCACCAGAAGATCCGTGAAAAGCTGCGCCGCTTCGCCGGCGCCGGGCAAAGCCGCCAACGTACGCTCCGAGACATGCACGACATAGCCGACCCCGCCCACGTCCAGAAGGACGTGGTCAGACCCGCGATAGCCGATCCGCCCGCTGAGCCGCCCGATCATGATGCCGCCCGCACGGCCGCATCGTATCGCGCAGCCGATTGCGCGTGATGGGCATGGCAGATCGCGATCGCAAGCGCGTCGGCGGCGTCGGAGCCCGCGATCTGCACGCCCGGAAGCTGCATCTGCACCATATGCGCAACTTGCGCCTTGTCGGCGTGGCCGACACCCACCACGGTCTTTTTCACCGCATTGGGGGCATACTCGCCCACCGGTATGCCGGCCTGGGCCGGAACCAGCATCGCGATGCCCCGCGCCTGGCCAAGCTTCAGCGACCCCGCGCCGTCCTTGTTGACGAAGGTCAGCTCTACTGCCGCATGGCTGGGAGCGTACCGGTCCTGTACAGAAGTGAGCTGGTTGTACAGATCGAGAAGCCGGCTTGCCATACACATGTCAGCCGCTTTGCCCGACGTCTTGCAGACACCGTTTGCCACGTGCCGAATCCGCGGCCCATCAACGTCGATCACACCCCATCCCAGAAGCCTCAGCCCCGGGTCAATTCCCAGAATTCGCATGTGGGCGCCTGCTCTTGTTGCTTTTCAGGCACGGCTAGCACGAAACGCGAACATTTGCCAAGGATTTACCGGAAATGTCGTTTTTGGGCGATGTGCGACGCAAGCGCGCCAAGCGTGTCGCAATCAGATCTCAAAAGGACGATTCCGCACCTCGACAAGGGCGTTAAATTCGATTTTTAACAATGCCTTAGCCATGAAATCGACATATGCAATTTGAGCATAGGACCCATGCAAAAACTCGCCTTGTTTGCTTCAGAAGCGCCAACTAGGTGCGGGTTCAAGACATCGCACCTGCAACTCAGAAAGGACGACCGAAATGGCACTATACGACACCTCGCGCGCCGCGCATGCAAACATCCCGCTCAACGGTCACCTGGCGGCATTCGTCTCTCGTTTGGCGGCCTGGAACGAAGCCCGCCAGACCCGCAAGGCGCTGAGCGCCCTGACCTCTCGGGAGCTGGACGACATCGGCCTCATGCGCAGTGACATCGAGGTCATCGCAAATCGGAACCTTCGCTAACCGGCGCTGCCACCCCGGAAGGTTAAGGCCGCGACAGTTGATCTGCCGCGGCCTTTCCTTTTGAACACAAAGGAATGTGGCAGAGGACCCGTGCCACGCGGAATGGGTTCAGTCAGGTACGGCCTGCGGGATGAAGGCACCCAGGTAGACGGTGATCGGATCAGGCTCGAGCACGAACGCGCCGACCCGTTCCAGTGTCGATCCGGCTTTCAGGCTCTCAACGCGTTCGCCATACGCGGCGGCGCCAAGCTGCGAGAAGAGCAGGATCTTGAAGGCCATCATGATAACCAGCGAGAACAACAGCCCACGCCAGGGAAATCTGCCGCCCCGTGCGCGGGGCTTGGCAATGATCAGGCCGTCGTGATTAACGGAAGTTACGTACCCGCGCGAAAGCTTCGCGTGCTTTCGGTTGATATCGCGCATGCGACTATGAAAATTCTGCATATTGGCATCGGCCATAGCAGGCTCCTTCAAATACACCCTACCGATGTCTCTATTCTCTGAGAGACTGTGGCATTATGATGGCACTGAAGCCCAAAACGCGTGTTTTTGCCATGAAAAGGGCTTCAACGGCCCAGAGTCAGCGTCGTCCAGTCAACAATCTCTTCGCTTTGGACAACATTGAACCCGTTCTCTGAATAAACCCGAACAACGTCATCGGCCTGTTCATTCAGGATCCCAGACAGAATCACATGGGATCCGTGGCCTGTTGCGGCGGCCATGTCGGGCGCCAGATCAATCAGCGGTCCCATAAGGATATTTGCGAATACCAGGTCGAATGGCGCCGCGCCTGCAAGCTCGGGATGGTCAAATCCCGCGCCCTCAAAACAGCGCACGCGGCCTTTCAGGCCGTTTGCCGCAACGTTTGCGGCGGCCACTTCAACCGCCACGGGATCGATGTCGCAGGCCAGCATTGTGCCCGGCCAGACGCGCGCCGCCGCCATCGCCAGAACCGCCGTGCCGCAGCCGATATCCGCGACCCGGCCCGGCTGAACACCCTCGTTGAGAAGCCGCTCGAACGCCAGCAGACAGCCCAGCGTGGTGCCGTGGTGGCCGGTCCCAAAGGCCATCGCTGCCTCGATCAGAAGCGGCTCACAGCCATCCGGCACCTTATCGGCATCGTGCGAACCGTAGACAAAGAACCGCCCCGCCTCGACCGGCGAAAGCTCACGCCGCACCTTCGCCACCCAGTCGGTTTCGGGCACTTCAGAGACCGCGAAGGGCCTTGCGCCGAACGCCGCCGCCAGTAGCGACAAATCAACGTCTGCCGGCGGATCGGTGAAATAGCCGCCCACTTCCCAAAGCCCGGCGCCATCTTCGACCTCGAAGACGCCCACGCCGGTCGGCGCGGGATGCAATGCCTCCATTGCGGCGCCAAGCGCCTCGGCCGCCGGTTTGCCCGGCAAGGTGGTCAGGGCCGTGAATGTGGTCATTGCGCCGTCTTTCCTCCGCGATCAGGCGACGCCGGTACCGATCGGGCAGCTGACGCCCGTGCCACCGATACCGCAATAGCCCCCGGGGTTCTTGGCCAGGTATTGCTGGTGATAGTCCTCCGCGAAATAGAACTCGGGCGCATCGACGATCTCGGTCGTGATCGTCCCGTAGCCGGCGCCTTCAAGCCGTGGCTGGAAAGCGGCCTTCGAAGCCTGAGCCGCGTCTTTCTGCGCCTCGGAATAGGTGTAGATGCCCGAACGATACTGCGTGCCAACGTCGTTGCCTTGCCGCATCCCCTGGGTCGGATCGTGCCCCTCCCAGAAGACCTGCAAAAGTTCCTCGTAGCTGACCACGGCCGGATCATAGACCACGCGCACGACCTCGTTGTGGGCGGTGCGGGCGCTGCACACTTCCTGGTAAGTCGGATTGGCGGTATGGCCGCCGGCGTATCCGACCATGGTCAGATGAACGCCCTCCAGCTTCCAGAACATGCGCTCTACCCCCCAGAAGCAGCCCATGCCGAACATGGCGACTTCCATCCCCTCGGGCACGTCAAGCGTCAGGGGTCTGCCGTTTACGAAATGCGTGGCCGCGGTACCGATCGGCTCGGCCCGTCCGGGCAGGGCATCGTCGGCACCGATCATCTGGGATTTCTTGCGTTGAAAAAGAAACATGCGCAGGCCTCCTTTGGCTGGGTTCACCGCAGGATATAGCGCTTGCAGTGCGGAATACTACTCTGCCGGGGCGGCAAGGCGGCCCGCAAAGATGGTTTCGTTCCCCGGCCCGGGATGGCGCGGGATCAAAAGCGCCAGCGCCAGCGATGTGCCGGCCATGCCGGCCGCGCACAGAAACACGGAGCCCGGAGAGAAGATCCACAGATACCCCAGAAGCGCAGGCAGAAACACTGCCGCGATATGGTTGATTGTGAAGGCAACGGCGGCTGTCGGCGCGATGTCTCGAGGATCGGCGATCTTCTGGAAGTAGGTCTTGATCGCGAAAGCCAGCGCGAAGAACAGGTGATTGAGCACATAAAGCGACGCGCCGATGAAGACGCCCCAGCCAAGATAGTAGATGCCGCCATAGGCGAGAAATACAAGGATCAGACCGATATACTCGAAAATCAGCGCCCGCCGCTCGCCCCAGACGGCCACGGCCTTGCCCATCAAGGGCGCAGCGACGATGTTGGCAGCGTAGTTGATCAGAAAAAGCGCGGTGACTTCATGCACCTCGAAGCCAAACCGTTCGACCATCATGAAAGCGGCAAAGACCACGAAGATCTGGCGCCGTGCGCCAGACATAAATTGCAGCAGGTAATATAGCCAATAGCGCCGCCGCAAGATCAGCTGTTTGACCTGTGGATCGGGCGCTTCGAATTGCGGAAAGGCAAGCATGCAGTATATCGCAATCAGGGCGCAGGTGCCGCCCGCGGTCATGTAAACGAAGTTGTAGCTGAGATCGAATGTCTTCCAGGTGACGACCAGCAGGCCGTAGGCCACAAGCGACGCGCCCGAGCCAACCGACAGGATCCAGCCCAGCGTCTGCGGCGCCTTGTCCTTCTCGATCCACTGTAGCTGCAGCGACTGGTTGACCGTCTCGTAGTAGTGAAAGCCGATCGAGGACAGCATCGTGATGGTCAGAAGGCCGCCAAGCGAAGGGAACCACGCCGTGATCGCCGTCGCGACCCCCAGCAGCACGAGCGACACCAGCCCCAGGACCTGCTCGCGCATGAAAATGATGATGCCGATGACGCCGATGGCGAAGAACCCGGGGATCTCGCGCACCGTGTGCAGCCAACCAATCTCCACGCCGGTGAAACCCGCCGCCTCGATCACGAAATTGTTCAAAAGCGCCGACCATGTCGAGAACGCGATCGGCATCGCCGCCGCCATCAGGAAAAGCAGCGTGGTCGGCCGGCGCCAGAACGGATAGCCGCGCGCAATATGCAAGGGGACAAGGCGCATATCTTCTGGCTTACGCCGCACCTGGTCAAAAGGAAAGCTGCAGACTTCGGGCGGGCCGGTGGGACAGGCTCGCTTCATCTGGCAAAAAATACCTCCGCCGGAGGCATGAAGACCCTAATAGAAACTCTGCGGATCGATATCGATCGAAAGACGCAGATCGCCCTTCAGGCGGAACTGCCCGGCCCAGGCCGCCAGCGCCGGTTGCAGCGGGGCGGACTTGTCGGCCTTGACCAGAAGGCGCACCCTGTGCCGGCCGCGGATCCGCGCGATGGGCGCAGGCGCGGGGCCAAAGACCTGCGCCCCGATCCGGGCCAGCGGCCCAGTGCGCCGCGCCATCTCGCGACCCAAATCGAAGACTGCCTGGACGTCGGGCGAGGAAAGAACGATGCCCGCCATGCGCCCGTAGGGCGGAACGCCGGCCGCCTTGCGCTCGGCAGCCTCGGCGGCCCAGAACGCCTCTTCGTCACCGGCGATGATCGCCCGTATGACCGGATGTTCGGGCTGATAGGTCTGCAATAGCGCCGCGCCGGGCTTGCTTGCACGACCTGCACGGCCGGCCACCTGGCGCATCAGTTGGAATGTGCGCTCTGCCGCCCGCAGATCCGAACCCTGCAAACCGAGAT
Source organism: Paracoccaceae bacterium (assembly GCA_013003075.1). GTDB lineage: Bacteria > Pseudomonadota > Alphaproteobacteria > Rhodobacterales > Rhodobacteraceae > JABDLJ01. The sequence goes on along the minus strand of JABDLJ010000030.1, from coordinate 4,885 downwards.
CCGCATCGATCACGCCAACCAGCGTCAGAAGCGGGAAATTGTGCCCCTTGGCAACCAGCTGCGTGCCGATAATGATATCGGCCCCGCCTTGCGCGATTTCTGCGATCTGGGCCTTCATGGCGCGCGCGCTGCCAAAAAGGTCCGACGACAGAACCGCGATGCGCGCCTCGGGAAAAAGTGACGCGGTCTCCTCGCCCAGCCGCTCGACACCCGGGCCCACGGGCGCCAGCTTGCCCTCGGCCTTGCAGGACGGGCAGGCCTCGGGGATGGGCTTGGTCTCGCCGCACTGATGGCACACAAGGCGCTTCAAGAAGCGGTGCTCGACCATGCGCGCGTCGCAGTGATCGCAGCCGACCTGGTGCCCGCAAGTCCGGCAGATCGTGATGGGTGCATAGCCCCGGCGGTTGAGAAACAGCAGCGATTGCTCACCCGCTGCAAACCGCGCGCGCACCTCGCGCGCCAGCGTGTCGGAAATCCAGCGCGTCGCCGGCAGGGTCTCGGCGCGCATGTCGATGGCTCTCATCTTCGGAAGCCGAGCCGCGCCAAAACGCGAGGTCAGTTCGATCCGTGTATATTTGCCCGCCTCGGCATTCGCCCAGCTTTCAAGGCTTGGCGTGGCCGAGGCCAGAACAACCTGAGCGCCCACAATCGAGGCGCGCAGAACAGCCATGTCCCGCGCGTTGTATAGAACGCCGTCTTCCTGCTTGTACGACGTGTCGTGTTCTTCATCGACGACGATCAGTCCCAGATCCCGAAATGGCAGGAACAGCGCCGAGCGCGCGCCCACGACGAGCTGCGCACCGCCCTCGCCGACCATCCGCCAGCAACGTCGGCGCTCGGTCATCGTCACGCCTGAATGCCACTCGGCGGGCTGCGCGCCGAAGCGCGCCTCGACCCGCGTGAGAAACTCGGCCGTCAGCGCGATCTCGGGCAAGAGCACCAAAGCCTGCCGGCCCGCCTTCAGGCAGGCGGCAACGGCCTCCAGGTAGACCTCGGTCTTGCCGGACCCGGTGATCCCGCGAAGCAGCGTCGTGCCATAGCGCTCCGCGGCGATACCTGATCGCAAGTGCTCGGCGGCGGCCCCTTGCTCTTCGGTCAGGGTGTATTGGCTGGCGCCCGGCTCCAGCCGCGGATAGGGCAGATCGCGCGGCGACTGCTCTTCAGAGACGACGCCTTGCTTGACCAGCCCCTTGACCACCGAAGCCGAGACACCGGCCATCTCGGCAAGCTCACGCAAGGTGAAGGCCAGCCCGCCATAGTCATGCAGTGCCGCGATGACGCGCCGGCGCGCGTCTGTCTCGCGTTCCGGGGTTCCGGTTCCCAACCGGTAGATCGTGCGCATCGATGGCGGATCGCCAAGGCCGGGCGATCGGGTCGCCAGCCGCAGCATCGCCGGCATCGGCGTCAGCGTATACTCGCCCGCCCGCGTCAGAAAACTGCGCATCGTTTCGTCCATCGGCTCTGCATCCAGAACCCGGATCACCGGGCGAACCTTGCCCAGATCGTACCCGCCTTCGCCGGGTCCCCAGACCACGCCAAGAACCTTGCGAGGCCCAAGCGGAACTTCGACAAAGGCGCCAAGATGGCATCCGCCTTCGGGCGCCTTGTAGTCGAGCAAGCGGTCCAGCGGCTGCGTCGTCAGAACGGCCACCAGCGCGCCTTCAGCGTAAAATCCGCCCGCGCTCATACCAGTGCCCCGTTAAGTACTTTCGGCCAAACGCCGCTTGCGATAAAACGCCCACGAACACTTTGCGCAATTCCAAGGAAGGCCCAAATGAAATTCTTCGTAGATACAGCCGATACCGACGCAATCTCGGAACTCAACGAACTTGGCATGGTCGATGGCGTGACCACCAACCCCTCGCTCATCATGAAATCCGGGCGCGACATCAAGGAAGTCACCAAAGAGATCTGCAACATGATCCCGGGGCCGGTCAGCGCCGAGACCGTGGCGCTTGACGCCGACGGCATGATCGCCGAAGGGCGCGAGCTGGCAAAGATCGCATCCAACATCGCAATCAAGGTTCCGCTAACATGGGCCGGGCTCAAGGCCTGCAAGACGCTGACCGACGAAGGACGCATGGTCAACGTGACGCTTTGCTTCTCGTCCAACCAGGCCTTGCTGGCGGCCAAGGCGGGCGCGACGTTTATCTCGCCGTTTATCGGGCGCTTGGATGACATCAACCTCGATGGGATGGACCTGATCGCGGACATCCGCGAGATCTACGACAATTACGGGTTCGAGACGCAGATATTGGCTGCCTCGATCCGCACGGTCAACCACATGACCGAAGCCGCCAAGATCGGCGCGGACGTGGCAACCGCGCCGCCGGGCGTGATCAAGCAGATGGCCGAGCATATTCTTACCGACAAGGGCCTCGAAGGCTTTTTGAAGGACTGGGAAAAAACAGGGCAGAAAATTCTGTAGGTGTCGGTTATAGTCCCCGAAAAGCTGAAGGGGCAGGCATGACGAACATCGCCAAGATGACGGCGGGCGTACGCGATATAATCATCGCAGAGCCGGAAGTGATCCTAGAAGACGCCGATGTGATGCGCGCGCTGATCAATGCCAACGAGAAGGCATTAGGCAGCAATATCGTGGACTTACGCGGCATCGCGATGGAGCGTCTGGAGCGTCGGCTCGATCGCCTTGAGGATACCCATCGCAGCGTCATCGCGGCGGCATATGAAAACCTGGCCGGCACCAACCAGGTGCACCGCGCGATCCTGCGCCTTCTGGAGCCAACCGGGTTCGCAGACTTCCTAAGCATCCTCGGCAGCGACGTGGCAGAGATCCTGCGCGTCGATTGCACCCGACTGGTGCTGGAAAGCGACAGCGACGAGGGTAGCGCTGCACTGCAAGGATTGGGCGATGTCGTGGCGGTGGCCGAGCCGGGCTTCATCCAGGATTATCTTACCCAGGGCCGTGACGCGCCGCTGCGGCCGGTGACGCTGCGCCAAGTCCGCTCTGACAGCAACGGGCTCTATGGGCCGCGCGGCATCTACGTGCGCTCCGAGGCCTGTATCCGCGTCGATCTCGGCGAGGGGCGGATGCCGGCAATGCTGGCCTTCGGCGCCGAGGACCCGCACCACTTCGCGCCCACCCAGGGCTCTGATCTGCTGACCTTTTTCGCCGGTGTCTTCGAACGCGCCATGCGGCGCTGGCTTGCGTGACCCCGAAGGCCGCGGATCAGATCCTGTCGCCCGCCTTGCGCGATGCGGTCGCGCGCTGGTTATCGGCGCTGGCTGCAACGAAAGGCGGATCCGCAAAGACGGTCGCCGCCTACCGGGCAGACGTGACGGCTTTCCTGGCCTTCATCCAATCGCATCACGGTGCGCAGTCGGGCGTGGCGCAGATCGGGCGGCTCACCGTTTCGGACATGCGGGCATGGATGGCGCATGAACGCGCACGTGGGATCGCGCCGCGGTCGCTGGCGCGCGCGCTGTCGGCAGTCAAGGGCTTCACGCGCTGGCTGGCCGAACGAGAACGGTTCGACGCCACCCCGATCTTGTCGGCGCGCGCTCCGAAATTTCACAAAAAGTTGCCAAGACCGCTGGCCCCCGATGCCGCGCAGGCCGTGATCGAGATCGCGCAGGTCCAGTCCCGGACTTCCTGGGTGGGCATCCGAGACGCCGCCGTGATCACGCTGCTTTACGGCTGCGGGATGCGGATATCCGAAGCGCTCGGGCTGACGGGTGAGGATTACCCGCTGGGCGACATTCTGCGCATCACCGGCAAAGGCGGCAAAGAGCGGCTTGTGCCGGTAATTGCGCCGGCACGGCGGGCCGTCGCGGCTTATGTCGCCGCCTGCCCGTTCAAGCCGGAACCCCAAGCTCCATTGTTTCGCGGGGTGCGCGGCGGCAAACTGCCGGCACGTTCGATCCAGAAGGCGATGGCCGGTGCACGCGCGCAGCTCGGCCTGCCGGCAAGCGCGACGCCGCATGCCATGCGCCATTCCTTTGCCACGCATCTTTTGTCAGCCGGCGGAGATCTGCGCGCTATCCAAGAGTTGCTGGGACACGCGTCTCTTTCAACGACCCAGACCTACACCGCCGTGGACACCGCGCATCTGATGGCGATCTACGAGAAGGCGCATCCCAAAGCATGACGCCGCAATTCAAAGCGCTTGGGGTTCACCTTCTGACTGCCACCGGGGCGGTCTTCGCGATGCTGGCAATGCTGGCCGCCGTCGAGCAAAATTGGAGCCTGATGTTCCTGTGGCTGGTGGTTGCCTTCGCGGTGGACGGCATCGACGGACCGCTGGCCCGCAGATACGATGTCGACCGCAACGCGCCGCAATTCGATGGCGTCCTGCTGGATCTCATCATCGACTACCTGACATATGTGTTCATCCCAGCCTACGCGCTTTTCAAATCGGGTCTTTTGCCCGGCTGGACCGGTTGGATCGCCATAATCGTGATCACCTATGCCAGCGCGCTCTATTTTGCCGACACGCGCATGAAAACCCGCGACTACTCTTTTTCCGGCTTTCCCGGCTGCTGGAACATGGTCGTCCTTGTGCTCTTCGCGCTTGAGCCCAATTTCTGGATCAGCCTTGCCATCGTAGTGTTACTGGCCGCGGCAATGTTCCTGCGGATCAAATTCGTGCACCCGGTGCGCACCGCGCGCTGGCGCCCCCTCACCCTGCCGATGGCCTTTGCCTGGACCGGATTTGCCGGCTGGGCCGCCTTGGTCGATTTCGACCCGCAAAGCTGGGCACATTGGGGGCTGGTGATCACGTCCATTTACCTGGTGGCCGCCGGAGCGCTCCAGCAGCTCTTGCACGGGCCAGACGGCTGAACACGATCACCGAAGCAGCCGGCAAACACGGTGTCAGCACCAATCCAAGTATTTCGAAATATCGCGGGGTCCGGGGCAGAGCCC